>CAZGGQ010000004.1:0-124258 GCA_964525285.1 uncultured Chitinophaga sp. | reverse complement strand
AATCCCCTGGTTATCATAAACCCCGCCATCGACCAATACCGGGTGTACCTTGTCAGCTTCCGATTGATCTTCGAAGAATTTTTTATCAATGGTAACAGGTGTGAAGGCGAACGGCACGCAACTCGATGCCATGACGGCACGGGCCAAGGGGAAGCCGCCTGCCTTGAATTTAATAGGATCATCCATAAACTGGTAGGTAGAATCCTGCATCCAGTATTTGGAAAAGGAAAATGGTTTTGCTGTCTGCAGGTTGGTCGAGCCTATCACCAATACAGGCTTCACCGGTAATTCTCCAAGCGTTTTCTTTTTATAAAAAAAATCATCATATATACTTTCGATTCTTTTACTGATCGGAAATAGCGAAAATTGAAACTTCAATAATAAAACGATCAACAAAATAATAATCACAGGACACAACCACGCATTACCGGTAAACAGGAAATAGAACGATCCGAGGAAAAGGATAGCAAAAAGTAGGAACCGAAATCCGAGCCACGACAGCAGGATATTTTTGATCACATTCTTTTTTTGCAGCCCCAAGTACAATTCAATATAAAAGCTGGCGAAATCACCGGTGCGGGAACAATAACAGGCGCCTGTGATCGAGCCACCCGAGATCGTGGATATAACATCTACATCATGTAAGATCGCCATTTCATCCAGTTTCTTTAATGTGCCGAGATGGAATGCAGTGGCACGGTAGCCGCCGCCGGACAAGGCAATGCCAATCCTGTTAGAGGTGGTGGTCATATGGGCTTAATGGTTTTGGTTCACTGGAAAGGTCGGAAAAGTTTGGAACCTAGCCATCCGTGTAAACACCTATTTTCACCGGTTTCCCTTGTTTTAAGTAAGTTCTCCATGTTCGAATTGACTTTTCTATATTTGATATTATTGAACGGGATATTACCCCCACAAAATGTACATAACACAAATAGAAATAAACCAGATAAGGACAATAACCAGTCTGTTAGTCAATTTCAGCAAAGACTCTAATTCACTTATTCTTTCGGGTGATAATGGATCAGGCAAATCAACCATTTTAAGATGCATAGCGATGGGGATAAGTGATGAGGATAGTGCCGCTTCTGTCTTAAGAGATCTTCCGGGTGAATTCGTAAAAAAAGGGTCAAAGGAAGGATATATCAAAGTATATCTCGAAAATAAAACTTCAAAATTCCTCATTCAAACTAAAGTAAAATCTTTAGCTGCATTTGAAAAAGTGTACCAGACAATTTATAAGTATGCTGGAGGCCGCTACAATGAGATTGATCAGGAAAAATTTCCCTGGGAAAATATTTTTATAGCTGGATATGGCGCCGGAGTTCGAAATTTAGGCACTGCAGATTATCAGTATTATGTACCTATTGATGCATTATACTCTTTATTTGTTTACGATGTTCCGCTACAAAACCCTGAGTTGTCTATCAGAAGAATAATACAAAGTGCCAGAGTTAGGGGAGGCAAAAAAAAGGGGGATACTTATGCTCTTAAAATGGAAAACCATGTTACAGGAATTTTAAAGCAAGTTTTAAATTTAGATACAAAAGATTATGTTAAGCTAACCTCTACAAGTATCGAAATAAAAAGCAAATGGGGTAAGCAAGAGCTTAGTACTCTCGGCGATGGCTATATTTCAACAACTACTTGGATATTGGATCTGTTTTCCTGGTGGATGCTACATCTCAAACTTGATCACAAGAGTGTCCTGTCAAATAAATCAATAAAAGGCATTGTGCTTATTGATGAAATTGAACAGCATTTGCATCCTATATGGCAGACAAAGATCATAACGCTGTTGAAATCTGCATTTCCGAATATACAATTCATCGCCACTACTCATTCACCTTTGGTCATATCAAGTGAAATGAACGTTCCTGTTCTTGTTTTAAACAACCCTAACCCTATACCCAAATTTGTGAGTGGGTGGTTAGCTGAAGATGTGTACAGAGAAGTCATGGGTTTAAAGTCTTCAAGAGGCTCTCAAGTAAAGGTATTAATAAATGAATATAAGGATCTACATCTCAAAAAACTCGATGGCAAAGCGGCAAAAGAAGATTTATTAAGAATAAATTTTTTAAAAAAGAAATTAATAAATTTATTGCCGCCTAATGATCCAATCGTAGAAACATCTGAGTTAAAAAACATTTCAGAATTTTTAAAAAAAGCTAATGCGAAACGTAAAGCGACTTCCTAAACCATCCTCACTATCCAAAAATTCATTAAACTGGACCAAAACTTTGTTAGCTGAAATTATTCGCTGCAATAAATGTGGAGAAAGGGTTTTAGAAAAATTCTATTCGAAATACAATAAAAAAGATATTAGAGATGCACTTAACAAAATGTACGACAACTGCTGTTGTTATTGCGAATCCAAATTAGGCATCGTAGATTATTCCCATATTGAACACAGAAAGCCCAAACGAGGAACACCACCTAATAATTTTCCTCAATTTTGTTTTGATTGGGATAATTTGCATTTATCATGCACAAGATGCAATGTCAGCAAAGGAGATAAATTTGATTCAACAAATCCAATCTTAGATGCAATAGCTGATACTAATATTGAAACTCATTTTATATATCAATTGGGCGTTGATTCTGATTTGTTATGGTATCCTACATCTCATAGAGCAAATACAACATTAAAGCATACTGATCTAAACAGGAGCGAACTTGCAAAGGCCCGATTGTCAGTTTTTAAAGAAGTATTAAACCAGATAATAGCAATAAAGGCAAATCCTGGTAACCCTGGTAATGCAATAGTTCTGTCTGAGTTAAGGAAGAAAGCAAATGGGCATAGTTCTTATGGCTCTGTAATTAAATTCTTATTAACAAATCAAGCCGTAGCATAAACAAATTGAAGGATGAAAAATTTTGGAAAAGAATTAATTCTAGATCTTCACAACTGCGATCCCTCCACCTTCAACAGAAAAAGTCTCAAAAAGTACTTTAAGGCGTTATGCAGGCAGATCGACATGAAAAGGTCGAAACTTACGTGGTGGGACGATTACAATGTACCGGTGGAAGAAAGGCAAACAGAACCTCATCTCAAAGGCACATCTGCTGTTCAATTCATAATGACTAGCAATATCACAATTCATACATTGGACTTGATGGACGCTGTTTACGTTAACGTCTTCTCTTGTAAGGATTTCGATGCGGAAATTGTCAAGAAATTTACTGCTGATTGGTTTAAAGGAAATATTGTAAATTCACTGGAAATAGATAGAATTTAATGAAAGAATGGTCCATTCAACTGCCTGTATTGCCGGGGCACAAAAGCCTACTGCGTTACTTTTCTCATTTTTTTGAGAATAATCCTGATAATGGCATTCCCTTAAGGTTTGTTGTAACCAAAACTGACGATAATTTCTACCATTGCGAAACGGGTTGCTTGAACGCTAACTCTCCTATACTGGCACGCCATGATGAGAGCATTTTTAAGTTTCGAAAGAGAAATGTTATAAACAATGACTCTTTTAATGCATTGCTGGTCGTTCCGACTGGCATTGGCGCGGAGATCGGCGGACATGCAGGTGATGCGGGACCTGTGGCGAGAATGATAGCTGGATTGTGCGACAGCCTGATCCTTCATCCAAACGTTGTAAATGCATCCGATATTAATGAAATGACGGAAAACACGCTCTATGTAGAAGGAAGTGTTTTATCACGACTATTGCTTGGGACAGTTGGCTTACAAAAAGTTCGTGCCAACCGACTACTTATGGTATTAGACAATCATAAGCTGGACATTTTTGTGAACGCGGCAATTAATTCAGTGAATGCAGCCCGAGCTACCTACGGCTTGGATTGCCCAGAGATCATTAAACTCGAACCCCCTGTGCGGATGAGTGCAGCTTATTCCGAATCTGGAAGGGCTGTCGGTAGAATCGACGGCCTCGAGAATCTCTTTCATCTATTGGATGAATATAAGGGTAAGTTTGACGCAGTTGCCCTTTCGTCCGTGATAAAGGTACCGCGACATTACCATATGGACTATTTCCTAAGTGAAGGGGAAATGCTTAATCCTTGGGGTGGGGTGGAAGCAATGTTAACGCATGCGATCTCTCATTATTATAATGTTCCTTCCGCCCACTCCCCGATGTTTGAATTGGAGGAAATAGCAAATATGGACCCAGGAATCGTAGATTCAAGAATGGCAGCAGAAGCAGTATCGGTTACTTTTTTACAATGTATACTAAAAGGACTTCAGAGAAGTCCAAAGATTATCACAGACGAAACTTCTTTTGCAAACAATGGTGTAATTTCTGCCGAAAACATCTCCTGCCTAATAATTCCAGATGGCTGTGTTGGGTTACCAACATTAGCGGCGCTAGAACAGAATATTCCCGTTATTGCCGTAAAAGACAAAAAAAACATAGTTGAGAACGATCTTGCAGCCTTGCCTTGGAATTCCAATCAATTATTTCATGCAGAAAATTATCTGGAAGTTGCAGGTATAATCGCCGCACTAAAAGCTGGTATTTCATTGGAATCAATTCGCCGACCATTAAATTCTGCGCATGTAACTGCTAAGATTTATGAAACTGCAGTTGGTGTAAACCCGAATAAGATCCTGCAGCAACCCGTATGAAGCCACCGATTCTAAGTCTTGATGAAATTAAGTCCGATAAGCAATTCGAAGAGCTGGTCGCAGCCTATTTTCGATCAAGGAGATCAAAAAAATCATCAAATATCGATAAGGTCGAGGTAAATCATTCCGGGGTTGGCCCGGACGGCGGCAAGGACATTCTTGTAGATCTTCAGTTTTCCGATGGCATTGGTGGCTTTAACAGGCGATGGGTTGTACAATGCAAATTCCACAACAGCAATATTTCGCCTGCAACTTTAAATGATAATAATATACCAACCTTAATCCACTCGTATAATGCACATGGGTACTTACTGGTTTGCCGCAAAAATCCGACTTCGAAGCTGACAGCCATGTTCGACCGCTTAAATCAAAATTGCACCTTTAAATACCGGTATGAAGTTTGGTCAGGTAATATGCTATTGGGTCAGTTATTGATAGCAGACGAAAAAATAAAAAAGCAATTTTTCCCTGTCTATTACCATAAGGAAAAGTTGCTCGAAAATAAGAAAACAACAAAGAAGAAAACAAAATGAGAGCGTTCATTTCATATTCATTGGTGGATCGTGAGCTATACATAATTAGCTTGCTTTCCAAAAAGCTTAGAAATGATGGCTACGATCTTCAAAGCAGGTTAGACCTTCATAGTCATACCTTAGATTTCAATACAAGGCAGAAGATTTCGTCATCCCAACTATTTATTGGAATTATTTCCTATAACGGTCTACAGAGGAATCGGGTATTGCAAGAATGGCAATATGCAACCAACAACAAAATTCCGGCTGTATTGTTAATAGAGGAAAATGTACAAATTGCTCCAGGCGCAGATCGAAACTCGTATATTAGATTTAACCGACACGATCCACAACCAGCGATCGATAAAATTCAACAAAGAATGTCAAGTAAAAAGGATAACGAGGAAGCTGCCGGTTGGATATTAGCTGGAGCTGCATTGTTGGCCATCGTGGCATTATTCTCTTCAAGCAAAAAATAGAACTCTTATTTATTCTTATCCGTCCCCAAGCTGATATGAAGTGATTAGCTAATTTTTATTCTATACCCGTTCTTAACTTGAACACTTGAAAACGATGCATATATCTGAAACTGATCCTTTGAGATTTCTCTATATCCATAATCATAGCAAAATGTAATCTCATTCGATTTTGTCCTTGTTACAGCAATATGGGTAAGAAACCCAAATTCAAATCCTTCTCTTATCAGCATTTCCCTGGTTACTTTCTTTTCCACTGTCTTGGGATCATACAGCTTCTTTAACACCCGTCTGTTTCTTTTAAGTATAAGTTCGATCTTATTGATTTCCCCTCTTTCAGCTTCTTTGATCTCATTGTTACAGGCATCCTTGCAGGCTGAATCGCAAAACTTCTTATCCAACCTTCCCTTTGTGATCGGTTTTCCGCAATTCAAACAATTGTTATATTTCACGCCCATACAATAAATTTGACCCTGTAACATCCATTCATAAGAATAAGAAAACTACAGCCTTAAATTATTTGATAGTAAAATACGACCAATCCTTACTGTTTATTGTATAAAGTAAATGTCCATTACCTCTATTGTCTTTCACATCACTCCGAAAGTTAGTAACAGTTCTCAGCTTCGACTCATAGTCCCTCAGCTTTTCTTGCCTGCTCTTATCCAACATCTTATATTGCTTTGATAAGAAACTCTTGAAATTACCTGTGAAAAGAACATTTAGACTGTTAAAGTTTTTTGTAAAAGACTCAACTCTAGCTGAAGAATTTAGAACTGTACCAAACCCAAATTGCCTTCCTATTGACTCATGATGATAAACTAGACTTCCTGCTGAATGAATTCCAATTCCGAAAGCTATGTTTAAAGGCTTTTCAATCTCTTTCGACCACTTGTCCAAATAATTTGCTTTATACTCTTTTAATTCACTGTCTATAAAAATAGATATCGAACAAACCACATCCATAAGGCTCCATGCATGCGTTTTGTTCCACAAAAGGCACATATGTCCATCACCGGTATTGTCAAAGTAATAATCATTAACTTTTAATTTCGCAAGTTTTGAAAATAGGAACTCATGGATTCTCATCATAAGTTCCGCATGAATGACTAACCGTGTTTTATCCTTATGAATTCCTTTACCTCCATAAGTGATACTTCGAATAATTGACGTTGAATTCCTGATGTCTAGAGTGTAGCAACTCGATTGTTTCGAAAGGTAATTGTCAGACTTAATTTTCATAAAAGATCAATTGGGTTTAGTATTGGAGTATGAATTTACAATGTTTTTCCTTACCCGTGTATACACGGGTATCTCCCGGAGATACGCATGTAATATTCTGCTATCGCTTTTCCGCAGCCATACATTCGTTCCGTCAAATCAATTGAGTCACAAAAAATGAATTTATGAAAAACAATCGGGTAATGCTGATCGGGTATGTCGGTAAAGATCTGACCCCGACTAGGATGCCGGATGGTGCTAAAAGAATAGGTCTTCGCGTAGCTACGCATTATTCGACACTGGATCAAAATGGTGACAAAATATATCACACTACCTGGCATGAAGTAGCGGCCTGGAATGGAGTCGCCGAATATGCCGAAAAGAATTTTCTGAAGGGCAGCAAGATCATGGTCGAAGGCTCGATCGAATACAGGACTTATCCTGATAAGACAGGCCATATCCGGTACTTCACACAGATCAGAGCGCATGGTCTGATGAATTTGGATCGATGATATTTAAAACAAGTAAAAATGACACCACAAAGAAAAAAATTCAAATACGGCAAGTCGCATAAGATCATTAACTGGGGTTGCGGCTTTGACTCGCTTACTGAACTCAAGTATGCAATCTCCATTTTGGAGGAGTATGAATTTTTACGGGCCCGTGTCTCCATTTTCTTTCATCCCGGCACAAGAAAGCCTATTGACTACATCAGAGAATGTCACCGGCGCTATACCCCGGATTTTCTAATTCGCCACAAGGAAACCGGTCAAGCGTTTCTGGTTGAGATCAAGCCCCGCGCCTTCCAGAATGATCCTCAACTTCTCTTGCGTAAAGAAGTCGCTGAAAATTACATTACATGGAAGAAATATGACTGGAAATACAAGGTGGTTTTTGACGACGAAATTATTTTGAATGCGGAACAATTGGAAGAATTTGAGCAGTGCTGCAAACTAAAGTCGAAGTCTTCCTGGAAGATATGGTTTCAGGAATACAATCGTCGCTTTGATCGAAGCGCTCCCAATTTTATTTCGACGGTTCCATCTAATAGCAGTATCAAGTTCGTCATGTTCGGCCGCCGGCAGTATTCTCTTTTTAACTCCGGTTAATTTCATTTGGTCATCATTTGTATTTCATGGCATCGTTCCTTGCGACGCTCCATTCATCATCCTGTTCATTGTGCATCAGTGATACATTAAGCAGTGTTTTGTAACGAATCGGGGGCAATGCGAAAGTCAAGTTCGTGCCTGTATTATCCGGATTGTATTAAGTACGCCAAAAAATTCCGGCATAAACACAACTCCACTCACAGCCCTTTCATTTATTCCGTTGCTTTTTGGCGATGAGGGAGCAGGCCCGGGGGGAAGACTTTCTTTTTTCCCTTTTTCTTTTACAAAACAATTTTTTTTCATCATTAAAAATTAAATGTTATGGAAATGACAGGAAGAGTGACCGGAGATGCAACGGTTACAACAACGAAGAACGGCCGTAAAGTCGTGAATTTCTCAATTGCAATCAATGACCGTTACAAACCCAAAGACTCCGATGAGTGGAAGCAGTTCACCACGTTTGTGAGTTGTTCCTACTGGCGAAGCGAAGCCATTGCAGCCATTATCAAAAAAGGGGGGCTGGTGGAATTGTCCGGGCGTATCTCAGTTAGTGCATGGATGAACGCCAAAGGCGAACCAAAAGGAACGCTGAATTTCCACGTAAACAATTTGAAACTGCATGGTAAAGCAGGTGCAGCTGAAAAATCTATTCCCGCCCCTGCGGATATTACCGAGCCGTTGGAGGATTTACCATTTTAGTCATTAAACCGGGGGCGCAGCCGGAAAAGGTGCGCACTCTTTTATGGCACACAATATTCATTTAGACGAACAAACCGGGAAACACAGTTTCTTTTCAGTTAAAGAAAAGGCATGGCACGGATTTGGGCAGATTGTACAGGATTATCCATCAAGCGCCGAAGCCCTGAAATTCGCCGGGCTGGATTATGAAGTAATCAAAGAGGATATCTATACTACTTCCTTTAATTCGGATGGTCAGGCAATGGATTTTACCAAGCGGATTAAGACCCATTTCGCCACTATCCGCAAGGATACGGGAGATGTTTTGGGAGTAGTTGGTAAGGATTATCAAATCGTACAGAATGTGGATGCGTTCACCTTCTTTGATTCCATTGTGGGTGGTGACGGCATCCAATATGAAACCGCCGGGGCTTTGGGAAATGGGGAACGGATTTTTATTACCGCTAAACTTCCCAACTATATCAAAGTTGGCCGGGAGGATTTAATCGAGCAGTATTTATTCCTGACCACTTCCCATGATGGTTATGGCAGTATTACAGCGGCCTTTACACCGGTGAGGATAGTTTGTAATAATACCCTGAATGCAGCCCTTCGCAATCATTCAAACAGTATTAAAATCCGGCACACCGCCAACGCAAAGGACAGGTTGGAACAGGCGCATAAGGTGATGGGTATATCCAATCAACTGTCGGGGTAACTGGAGCAGATTTTTAACCAGTGGACAAAAGTTAAAGTCACTGACCCGGATTTACAGCAATTAATCCGTTTGGCGCTTGTGCCGAATAAGGAAGTATTGGACAATATCAATACCGGGAAATGGGATGAACTGTCCACCTGCTTTAATAATATGTGTAATTCAGTGTATGAGTATGCACACAGCAGCGACACGCAGCAAACGGAAACCACGAAAGGAAATCTGTTTGGGGCTTACAATGCCGTTACCGGATATTTTCAGAACGTACGGACTTACAAGAATGATGAAGCCAAACTGAAATCCATCCTTTATGGTGGTACTGCCCAGGCCAGGACACAGAAAGCATTTAACCTGTGTTCAGATTTTTTCAAAGGTGAATTAGTTGGACTGGTCAATTAAAATCAATCGGGGGCGGCGCAAGCTGCCCCCTTTTCTTTAAAAAAGCTGCCCCGCAGCATTTTGGAAGACACATAAAATGGCGGGGCAGCTTGCGAATTAATATTGTTTGCAATAATGAGTCGATTTAAAATTGTCATTGTGTGTTATTCATCATTTCACGAAGAACGGTTTTGGTCTTCTGAAGCGGCCAAGAGCTTCCGGCATAAACACAAACGCCAGCGCACAAGGCCATCATTTATTCCGTTGCCATCTTGGCCTTTATCGCCCAAAACCGGGTGCAGTTCCATAATAAATTTTTGAACGCTTAAAAACTTTTTATGGAAAAAGAAACAAACAAACCCGAATGGTATCAGTTGGCAGAAGTTGAACTGGTTTACAAAAGCAAGGTAAAAGCTTCATTACGACCCCTTGTCAAAAGCAGTTCAGACATCAACGACCTATTACTACAGCTTTGGGATGATGGCAAGATCGAATTAGTCGAGCAATTCAAAGTTTTATTCTTAAACAGAGCAAATAGGATAATTGGAGTCATGGACGCATCATCGGGAGGAATTACGGGAACCGTTGCAGATCCTCGAATTATCCTGGCAGCGGCGCTAAAATGCTGTGCCGTCAATATCATTCTGGCTCACAACCATCCGTCAGGAAGCCTTAAACCAAGCCGGGCAGATGAAGAATTAACTATAAAAATTAAAGAAGCTTC
Organism: uncultured Chitinophaga sp.; assembly: GCA_964525285.1. GTDB lineage: Bacteria > Bacteroidota > Bacteroidia > Chitinophagales > Chitinophagaceae > JJ008. The sequence goes on along the minus strand of CAZGGQ010000004.1, from coordinate 113,851 downwards.
AAAGTGGCTTGATATTTCAGTACTCGATCATATTATTGTAACTAAAGAAGGGTATTATTCCTTTGCTGATGAAGGGCTGCTATAGCCCTTTTTTTATTCATTTCGATGGAAAGACCTTTTAAAAAAATTACCCAAAAATCTACTACACGCTTCATTCTGATTAACTTTATTGTGCAGATATTCAATTAGATAGAATTCTGCTTCGGCATGTATAAAAATGAACTTCAGCAAGCCATTAGGTTTCAGATATCTCAACTCTCGGCGCTTAACGGTCAGGCCGATTTTGAAAAGCTAAGTCTGTATTATGCTAGAGCGAGAATACATTTAAATATTTTACCTGCCACAGGCCCGGTTCAGGCCGGAGGAGATCAGGGGAGGGACTTTGAAACCTTCCATTCATACCTGTCAACACGACCAGATTCCAATTCTTATTTCTTGGGCAATTTTTCAAAGAATCCCGTTGCTTTCGCCTGTTCCTTGGAAAAAGAACCCATTAAGGCCGGTGGTAAAATATTTCAAGATGTAAAAACTATTATGGAGTCTGGCAGTCAAGTTGAGCGAATCTATTTTTTTAGCGGGCATGATATTCCAGTTGCTAAACGACATAAAACACAGGCTGCAATTAAAAAACAATTTAAGGTAGAGTTAGAAATAATCGATGCGCAAGCCCTTTCCCTACACCTCACTGATGGCGACTTATTTTGGATCGCCATCCAGTACTTGAAAATACCCTCAGAGTATTATCCGGCGCGTGATGAGAAAGGATGGTATACGAAGCTTTTAGATGAATACAAAAAACGAGATCAGGTCCCGGAGACCTTTGAAGAATTTACGGAGATTAAAAGTGCGGTTCGTCATATTTATAAAAGTAAAGAATTAAAAAGCGATTTGTCCTTTTGGCTACCCAAATTAGATTTACTAATTAATAGCAAGAGAGTTTCTGAAAGTCTCCAAAGAAAATCTATTTATGAAAAATACGTTGCCTCACTTGTGGGATTAAATAACATTGAAGGCCAGGAAGAAAATATCAAGATATATTTTTCAAATGTAGAAGAATACACACACAATTCTGAACTTGAAGACGCACAAATACTTTTGTCATTTTGCGTAAACTCGAAACGACTCATTGGGCACAATTTATCAGAGGAGTACTTAGCCGAAACATGGGATAGGCTGAATGCTATTGTCTCAAAAAAACTGAAAACAAACGAATCCATTGATACCAAATGTGGGCTAATCGAAATTCAGGCGGGACTTATTTTGAATAATATCAGGTCATCAACAGATTTTCTAACACAACTAAATTCGTATTTTGAAAAGCTGACTGAACTTCTCAAATTACTTCCCAAAACTCACTACTATTCTCTTTCGCGGCTATCAGACCGAACCAATGAGATAATTGAACGGTTCCTTAAATTCAGAATTGATATTTCCAAGCTGGAAACATTTGCGAGTAAATTAGATGAAATCCTTAACAAGAAGGGAGGAAGAGACATTGTCGCTGACAAATTGCGTACGAGGTCGATTGCCTACATGAATAATAAAGAGTATCTTAAGGCGATTAACGCCCTGCATGAGCTAAAAATAAAATGGTTCAAGCATGATTCTCTTGATGGGGCGATTCTAACTTGCTTATTATTAGCTGACAGTTATAGAAAGCTTAATCTATTCTTTGCGTCGAAGTACTACGCTCTTATTGCCGCCTACCTCGCTTTTCAATCAAAAGATGAATCATTATATCACCGCATGGCAGATGGAATTTCAATCGCTGCCGATGTTGATTACGTGTCGGGTTCATGGCTAAATTTCATGGACCTAACTGACTTTCTAATAATGCTGCACTATAGAATAACAAAAGACTTTGACGTTTTTGACCATGATGATACTTATAAAATATTGTTTTATCCAAGTGTAGTTGAGAAATCTTGTGAAATGCTCCTGCCGGAGGCTAAAGAAATGATAGAAAAAAGAATGGTCAATTGGGGCTTCATCAGGACAGAGGTGACGGAAATAAAGAAGGAAATCACAGACAAAATGAATTTTAAGTCCCAGGAAGATTTTTTCGAGAACCTGACCACTCAAATCTGGGGAAAATTATTCAATGATGTTGGCGCTAAACGTGAAATAGATTTTAATGCCATTGGGTGCAACTGGCACTTTGAATTTGAAAATAATTACCTGACAAACAGCATAGCAGAAGAATTTATTTCTATGCTTCAGATAATCCTGGCAGATATTAGTCAGGATGAATTATACGTGATTCAAACCGAAGTCAGGATACATATTTCAGTCTCAAAAACAAATAAACCCAATCTGAAAAGAATGCCATCAAATGATGAGATTACTTATGAGGTTTCACTACCTGAATTTAAAGGGAAGACGATAAAAGAATTGCAGGATCACGAGTTTCATTATTTTGTTACCATCCAATCAGCTATACATGAAATTTCCCTTTTGCCAATAGAAGAATACAAGAAGCATTTAGGTAAGAAATTCGCGGAACATATGATCGCCAAAGCAACCTTTGGAAGACCTTATGCAGAGCTTTACCAGCATTTTATTTCGGAGACTGATTTCGAAAATTCGAAAAGATACCTTATCGAAAACAATCTATACCCCTCAGGTTATATTCCACAAGAAAATAAGGAATTGAAATGGAACGATACCCAAGCCCCGAAATATGATCGTAAAAAGGAGCAGCAAGCCATTTCCAATAGGATGAAAAATCTCCAAATGCCGGTATCTGTTACACTGCCTATTCTCAAAAAATCACCGGAGTTTATGGGTATAGTAAAAAATCTGAGGCAAAAGGGCTATTTAGATTGGCAAATACTTCATAGCCTGGCCACAATAATTGTAAACTATAAAGCAAGGTTTACGTCAGGCTCAATGTCTGAAATGGATTTGCAGCAAACTTTCTTTAAATATTTTCAAAAGGATGAAAAAGAATGGTACAAGGAAATACCAATGGATTTATTGACAGAAGAACGCTTGGAACAAGATCTCACAATGATATTTGTTCTTGCATTACTACCTGGGTTTGGCTTGCAGCAACATTCTCAAACGCCAAATGGGAAAGCCATTCTCAAACTACTTAAACAACGCTTCAACTTTTTTGAAGATGGGAAAGAAATTGTTGTTTTTTAGATTATAAGGATTTCAATTTTTCATAGAAATCACTGAGTCCTGCCTTCCTTAAAATCTCTTCATGAATCGCCTTAAACTCGGTAGTCGCATCCACTGGAAGACCACCCAAAAGTTCATCATCAAAAGTGCTTTTTGAATCGAGTATTCCGGCTTCAATTAGTCGAGCCAATACGAGCACATTCTGTCTTGTCACCTTGAAATTAATTTTGCAATGCTCAGCCATTCCAGGGCTACACAAAATCATTTCAAATACTTTTGATTTTTCCTTCTTTCCACTTGTACCACTTGTAGTCATGCTTCACATTTTTAGATTTAAACTTTCGTTGCGAAACAAATCTATTTTAGAATATTTGCAACCGCTTAATCAGTATTTGATCATGTGCTTACAATAATCGAGGAACTGAATATCTTTATCAGGTTACAGGTTGCCATGTCTGCAACCGGCAAGATGTTCAATTGTTGCACAATTGCATCTTGGTCCTGTGCCTCCGGAGTCGGCGGGACTATTGCGGCAGAGCGTCTAAATGGCATTGCGACAAAAAACAGTGCTTGTCTTTAGGCGGGAGAAATGAAAATGATTCGTGATGAATGAGAATAAAATTCCTTCCTGGATATCTTTTCGGGTCAAGCCCAAAGAGTATGAAATTATCTTTGGACATTTTTCAAAAAGTGCTCATAGAAAACTGAGCGAGTACGCCCGGAATGTGCTCCTTAAAAAGCCTGTTATCCTCCGGACAAGGAATGAATCTGCCGATCAGTTTCTGGCAGAAATGCTTCTCCTCAAAAAAGAACAAAATGCTATCGGTCACAACTACAACCAGGTGGTAAAAAAACTACATACGCTAAATCATATTGAAGATGTAAAATGGTGGCTGGCAAGGCACGAATCTATTCACAAACATTTTCAAGAACTGACGGATAACATTTTTCAAAAGCTAAACGAAATCCACCGGCAATGGTCGTCAGAATAACAAGCCCTTATAGCCTGCAAAAGACGCTCAACTACAATGAGAAAAAGTGTCAGAAAAATCAGGCTAAATGCATTTATGCAGGAAATTATCTACTGCAGCCTGAGCAAATGAATTTTCACCAGAAAATGGACCGGATGCAGGACCTGATCCAAAGGAATGAACGAACTAAAAAGACGAACACCCTTCATATCTCCCTCAACTTTGACCCTTCGGAAAAACATGATATAAAAAAGCTGTCTCAAATTGCACAGACATACATGGATAAGATAGGATTCGGCAACCAGCCATACCTCGTATATCAGCATACCGACGCAGGGCATCCGCACATACATATTATTACTACAAATATCCAGTCAGATGGTAAACGGATCGACACTTATAACATCGGGCGCAATCAATCTGAAAAAGCCAGGAAAGAGATTGAAAAGGAGTTCGGGCTTATCAGGGCGCAGGATAAAAAGCAGACACAAGTTACCGGCATTAAACCAATTGACGTACAGAAAGTACAATATGGAAAATCAGAAACACGCAGATCCATTTCCAATGTGCTGGATCGTGTGATTGATCGTTTCAAATACACGTCGATTGCGGAATTGAATGCCATTCTGAAACAATACAATGTTGTTGCGGATAAAGGCATTGAGAATGGCCGCATCCACAAGCATGGGGGACTTCTATACCGGTTGCTGGACAGTGAGGGTAAAAAGATTGGTGTACCCATAAAAGCAAGCCTGTTCCATAACAAACCGACGCTGAAAACCTTGGAACAAAAATTTAGGGAGAACAAAGAACTGCGTGAGCCGGATAAAAAGAAACTAAAAGTGGCCATCGACTGGACTCTTTCAAAATCTCCTGCAAGCTTAAAAGACTTTGTAGCCGCTTTACAAAAAGAAAAGATTCATACCGTCCTGCGCCAAAATAAAGATGGCCTGATATACGGGATCACTTTCATCGACTTCAGAACAAAAGCAGTTTTCAACGGGAGTGATATTGGAAAGCAATACAGCATTGAAGGCATCGAGTCAAAACTAAATGGCAAATCCGCACAGAGCGCGGCTCAAAAGCCTGCAGAATTGGCACGAGTGCTGGACAGAGAAGAAAGATCCGTTGGACTGCAAAATGATCAAGCGCATGAGATAGGGAACAAAAAGAATGACCTATTAAAAGATCTAATGGACATTGAAAGGAATTTTAACAGGGTGCCAGGTGATTTGCTAAAAAAGAAAAAAAAGAAACGAAATAAAAACCTATAGAGATGTCTGGAACCGGTGAGAACGAAATAGGGCTAAGGAAGATTCTTGACTTTACAAGACTGGGCAGTATGGTATTCCTGCTGATCCACCTTTATTACTGTTGCTACGGCTGTTTTAAGTACTGGGAATTAACAGCGGAATTAGGTGATCGTTTTCTCCAGAATATCAGCCGGACAGGATTATTAGATTCGCCTGTAAAATCAAAACTGCTAGCGCTTGCACTACTTGTGATTTCACTTATCGGAAGTAAGGGAAAGAAAGACGAAAAGGTGAATATTAGGGGAATTATTATCTACCTCGTAACAGGAGTAGCATTTTACTTTCCAAGCATATTTTTGCTTCAATTAAAGACCGATTTACTAACTGCTGGTATTTCTTATATGCTGATCAGCGGAATCGGTTTTTTGCTGATCCTCTCCGGAGGAACTCAATTAAGCCGCTACATCAAACTGAATCTGGGCAGGGACATCTTCAATGAATTGAACGAAACCTTTCCCCAGGAGGAACGGCTGTTAGAAAATCAATACTCAATCAACCTTCCTGCCCAGTACAATTTGAAAGGAAAAATCCGCAAAAGCTGGATAAATATTATCAATCCCTTCAGAGGATTGTTGGTTTGCGGGTCACCCGGTTCCGGAAAATCATACTTCGTCATTCAGCATATCATTAAGCAACACATCAAGAAAGGCTTCACCATGCTGGTATATGATTTTAAGTATGACGACCTGACCAAAATTGCCTATAACACTTTATTGAAAAATCGGGATAGTTACAAAGTAGTTCCAAAGTTTTATTCAATAAATTTTGATGATCTCTCAAAAAGCCACCGCTGCAATCCACTTGATGCCTCAACCATGTTCGACATCACTGATGCGACAGAAGCATCCCGGTCAATAATGATGGGATTAAACAGGGATTGGATTACCAAACAGGGTGACTTTTTCGTGGAATCTCCCATCAATTTTCTAACTGCCATCATCTGGTTTTTGAAGAAATACCAGAATGGTAAATATTGCACGCTTCCTCATATGATTGAACTGATGCAGGTTGATTATGAAAAACTGTTTTCAGTACTCCGAACAGAACCCGAAATAGAAGTGTTAATTAATCCGTTTATATCCGCCTACCAGAATGATGCTATGGAACAATTAGAAGGCCAAGTGGCAAGCGCAAAGATCGGTATGGCTAGGCTTTCGTCTCCGCAGTTATACTGGGTATTGTCAGCTAATGACTTTACATTGGACATTAATGATCCTGAGAAACCAAAAATCGTTTGCTTGGCCAATAACCCTCAGAAACAGCAAATTTATGGTGCCGTATTATCACTCTATATAACCCGGCTTATCAAGCTGGTCAACCAAAAGAACCGGCTTAAGTCCAGCCTCATTTTCGATGAATTCCCAACAATCTTTTTCAATGATGTAGATAGCCTGATTGCGACCGCAAGATCCAATAAAGTGGCTACTTGTCTAGGCATACAGGATTTTAGCCAGCTTAAAAAGGATTATGGCGCTGATCAATCAGCCGTAATCATGAATATCACCGGGAATATTATCAGCGGGCAGGTCACAGGAGAAACCTCAAAATTTCTTTCAGAGCGGTTTGGAAAAATTAACCAGATAAAGGAAAGTGTGTCCATTAACCGTACCGACACTTCTATAAGCAAATCTAGCCAGTTGGATTTTGCTGTACCGCAGTCAAAGATTTCGGGTCTTTCGTCAGGAGAGTTTGTTGGAATGGTCGCTGACGATCCTACAAACAAAATCAAGTTAAAGACATTTCACTGCGAGATAGTTAATGATCATGTGAAATTAAGCCAAGAGGAAAATTCATACAACCAATTGCCCACGAGGGAACAAATAAGCCCGCAAATGGTTAATGAAAACTTTAAGCAAATAAAACAGGAAGTTGCTGAAATAATCGAACTAGAAATTGAAAGGATACTAAATACCCCTGGATTGGAAAAAATTTGACATTCACAAACCAAGTTATGATTTCCTCAATGAGGGCGGCAAAAACTTGTCTATCTCAGTATCGGAAAAGGTTAATTCTTCACTTAATTGTAAGGCTCTTTGAGCAGATTTATAACCCTTGCTGAATGTTCTTGGTGATCCTTTGTATGTTTTTGACAATTGTTCTAGCAAGGCATCCCTTTTATCTATGACTTCTTCTTTGGTTAAACTTCCTGATTTCATATCTGTTAGCAAAGATAAATATTTCTCGCGTATATCAAAAAGTTCTAAAGCTGCGGTTGAATGCTTTTGTATTGTTTCTCCCCAATTGTATTCCTTAAGAAAGCTCATGAATGCAAACTGAATCGTTGATAAAATAGTACTAACTACCAAAGCCCAGTTTTGTCCCTGAAACACACGCAGCAATAGCCCTGTTGTTATCAATGCTGCAAGCAATACTTGAATATTTTTTATCCACCTGTGGCGGTTCGACAAAATGTCGGCACACTTTTCTTGCGTTTTGTGTGAATACACAACTTTGCCATAATTTTCTCTTACCTGAGCTTCAAGAGCAGAGAAATCGTTATTCTGGGAATCTGTAGCCATAAATTTCTCTCCATGTTTTTTTTGAACTTGAAAGATAGCCGTCTTTTTCTTGTTGAATCGCTGTAAGCGTTTTATTATAAGCAACAGTTGCTTTATACCTGAAATTGTCAGGATTGTAAATATTTTGGTTGCTTCCAATTGCGTACCATGTTGTCTGGGACTCGGGCTGATTTCTTAGGTAACTAAAGAAATCACGACTCATCCAATCGTAGTATAGATAGGACTTGTCTCTTTCGGACCAAGATGTAAGAAACCTATAGGCAAGGGTATCAATAAGCAACCCAGAAATTGGAACTGAGTTAAAATGTTTCCATGCTCTTGCCATTCGGCACAGCGGTCGTAAGTTATTATTAGTAACGCTATCACCAGAAGAAACTGCTTCTATTTCTGGTACTGGGTTAGTGCTTTTCCAGGATCCACCTCCATTCGAGTTAGCAAATGTATAAGTACCATCACTGTTCTTAAACGCAGGAAGCACCTCAAATTTCATTTTGTCTGTGAAGGCTACTTCTATAATTTGACCATCTCCTTTTAAACTCGTAGAAGAATAGGTTTTGCCAATAGAATTTTTGACAACTTGCAAAAGTGCGGATTGCCCGTTACTTGAATATGAGTTATAAGTATTGTACGTTGACCAAGGCATCTCAAAAAGCATATCAATATCACTTACCCAGCTATTTGCCGTATTACGACCATATGATCCAACATACCTACCACCCGTTGTGGAATCCATATTCCAAAAATCCAAATTAAGGCGTTTGCAGATTGCAAGATAACGGTCGGATATTGTTGCCCTAGTATCGGACCCGATCAAAAGACTTGTACAGAACTGTTCAAAGTTGGTGGCAACACTCATTTAACCTCATCATTTTATGCAAAGATACCGACAGCTTCTCGTTACTCACCTGTATTGAATTGCACAGAAGATCAAACCATATTATGCTAATAATCATATAGTTAAATAACTCTCATTTCTGCGAAACCCCGGCATTTGATTAGTTCCTGCTTTTTATTTGTCATCTTTGCGTTAAAGCTCCCCAAAACAAACCTATCGCTTATGGGACAAATAGATAATGAACAATTTCGTGAGATAATTCTAAAAGAAGTAGGCCGACATTTGGAGGACGCCGAAACTTCCAAATTATCTCATTTTTATGCAGCTCAACGATATGAGAGGATCCATAAATATTATATTGGACTTCCAACAACTATTGCCGCTTTGTTATTATCCTGGTTAGTTGCACAGAAAAATATTTCCGCAAATGAGGATTTATTGTTTGCTATTAAAATCATTCTTAGCCTTATCGTAGCTGTGTCTACTGGAGTCAGCACCTTTTTGAATTTTAACGCGTACGCTGCACAACATAGAAAAGCAGCACTTAGATATCAAGAAGTGTGGCGAAAATGTAAAAACTGGGATACTGATTTCCCGGATGATACTAAGCTTGATCTCGCAAAAAAAACAGTCCAGGATTATCGGGAGACAATGACTAACATAAATCAAGAATCACCTCAAATTCCACGATGGGCGTGGAAAAGTGTCGATCAGCAAGTTTCCGAAGGATCAACAAATTACGAAATAGAAAAGACAAGTAATGACCGACGTTAATTCCTATCTTTTACAATTAATAAAAAGGTTAAGCTTTGAAGATTATAGAGAATCGGCTGAGACCTCAATATCATACTTAAAGCAAAGTCTTTGGGGAACTTTTCAAAACCAATTGAAAGACGTTTCAGTGTTTGGATCATTTGACCGACAAACAATTCTGCCACCAGATGTGGATAAAGAAGCGGATGTAGATGTAATGGTTATATTCAAGACCAATGAATTTAAACCTCAAACCTATCTGGAGAAACTGAGGAAGTTCTCTGAGAAAGCATATTCTAGGTCTGAAATATTTCCCGACTTTCCAACAATGGTAATTGAATTAAAGAATTTAAAATTCGAATTAGTACCGGCATATTGGAAAAATTCAGCCTTCGATGGCGATAAGCTCTATATACCAGGGAGCCCAAGTAAAGATGTTAAGTGGATACCAACAAACCCAGCAGAGTTTAAAGCACGGTTGGATAAGAAAAACACTACATTAAAAGGTAATCTGCTACCCATAATCTTAATATTTAAGTACTGGAACAGCTTAAACAACCATGCATTTTTGTCATATCTTCTTGAAAAATTCATTTTTGATAAAAGCTATGAAAAATCTGATCTTAAAAGCATGTTTTTCCAGGTCAGTCGAGAATTACAAAATTTGGCCACTACAGAGAGTCAGAAAGCTGCTGTCAAATTATTGCTCGAAAAGAGGCGTCGACTATTAGTCTTAGAAAAAGAAAATCTTCTCGAATACATTGAGCAGGAAATGCAAACCTTTTTGCCGATTTGAGTTACGACCTTATGCTCCACACGAATTAAATACTAACTATCCAGGAACCCTAAATATTTATTGAGATCCATAACCCTTCCACCATACCCATATTTCCGTAACATCTTGGTCACCTCCTTATCCGATGTAACGAGTAAAACTATTCGTCCATTTAGCAGATGATCATTCATCAAAAACGATACTTCATAATCCCATCTCCAGTTCCACCGCGTTTGCCGGGATCTTTTATTTTTCAAATCGATATTGTCAGCCACAACTCGGTGGCAAATCCATTGGTAAAATGCAACGGAGAGGGGAAACATCTGAGGCAATATATATCCTTTGGTAGCATGTTCTTCTCCGGTCATTCTAATTTGTAAAGACTTTGCAAGAGAGTAGATGATGGCCATCGAAATCCTTGGTACAAAAAGCCCACTGTCGATAAACTCCAGCATTTTGTCACGCAGGTCTTTTGCGCTAATTGACGGGTCCGATTTCAGTGCTTCGCGTCGCGATAATTCAACAAAGCTTTCCACTTCTCTAATCCATCTTGGTTCTTCACCATCTATATAGTCTCTAAATTTAGCAAACGTGTCAGCAAACTGGTGACCTTCAATCGCTTTCAAATAGTCAATTTTGAAATCCCCAATGACGCCGGCCATATTTCTTGTTATCAATTCCACGGCAGGTGGCGAGACCTCGAAAAAATTGATCGCTAGGTGTAAATAAGGTAGGGGTATAATGTGCATTGTATTCTCAGCCTCTTCACAACAATGATTGGCCATCGCAATTAGACCTTTAAGGCACTCGTCATAATGTGGACTTTTCCCTGGTCCCGCTAAATTAGCAAGCATTTCCGAGGCAACCACCGCGGTGGCTTTCGCCATAATATTCTTCGTGCCTTCTTTTTCTTTGATTTGAGCAATAGTAGCTTCTATATCCTCAATCGCAGTCTCACGAATTAATTTCCGGTAACTATTCGTGTCAAAGACAACAGCAAATTTTTCACTGTTCATATCCTCTCGTTTAGAGAAATCATCTTTTCCTGCTGCCATTTTCCGAGATTTATTGTTGGACAAAATTCAGGAAAATGATCAAGTTGTAATATTGAAAAATTGTACCTTTATGCGAGAGTATTTGACACGTAAAACAAGAAAAAAACGGCCAGTTTACGGATTTGTTTACGGTTTTCTGTAAGAGTATTGATTCCCAATAGAGTATTTAGCCCTGTCGAGGCTACTACCCCAACATCATCTAAAAACAAAGCCGCTTCAAATGCACTGTGGAAGCGGCTTTCGCATTTTACACCAAAAAAGATTAATCAAAATAATCCATTCTCGAGGTCACCTTTTCGGTGTCCTCATCGGTAACCTACCTTCGAACTCTTAAAAGCTTTACCAGTACTGAGTTTCATTGATTTTCAACCTTGAAAAATGATGCAAAAAGCATCAAAATGAAACAAAATTCGGTAACCTTTTAAGTCACCACAAAATGAAAGAAAATCAATTCATGTCAATCCTCTTCTGGCTCTACACGCAGAATATAGACGATTCAGGCAAAGCTCCAATCTATTGCAGAACTACTCTTGATGGGAATCGAACCCAATTTTCCACTGCAAAAAGAGTTCATCCTGATCACTGGAATTCTACAGCGAACAAAGTAAATAATAAGTGCCCCGCTGCTATCGCCATCAATAGTAGTTCAATTATTGTTTTCTAAATTTCTGCAAACCTTCCTTCCCGAACTTCAAAAAATCTTTAGGCTGCATGAATCCGGCTGTAGCATACAATGGGTTCTCCTTATTATCCAAAATGATTAAGGTCGGGTATCCGGGTATCTGATACTTTTGTGCCAGTATTGCACCATCACTTTTTTCGCCATCCAGTGATATGTTTATGAAATTTTCATTATAAAACTTCACTACATCTTTATCAACAAAGGTCTGCCTTTTAAGCAGTTTGCAAGGGCCACACCAGGCAGCATAGACATCAAGGAAAACAGGTTTGTTTTCTTTTTTAGCTTTTGCAATGGCTTCGCTCCATGTGCCTTTGAAAAAATCGATTTCAACAGCAGTACTTGATGCCGGTGTTTTTGAGACAAAAGCAACAATTAATAATGCTACAGATAGTATCATAAAGATTTTTTTCATACTATTTTTTAAACGGTCTTTAAATATTCCCTATATATTTTGTTATTAATTTTTTACAAACCGGACAGACTCGTCTCTCCCCATTGTTTGATAATGGAGAATATAGATCCCGGACTGCAAATTATCAAATGGAATTTCTAACTGGCTTACTCCCTTATCAGGGATTATAGTGAGATGTTGGATTATTATACCTGATATATTCAGAATTTGCAATCTAATTTCCTCATTGCTGCTGGCTGCAACAATCAATTGAAGAAAACCTCCAGTTACAGGAGAAACTACTTTTATTTCGGTATCAGTTATTTTCCTGCCAGATATTTTGACCACTTTCTCCGTAGAGAACCTGCCATCAGTATCTCCAACTTTTATCTGGTAAAATATCTGCCCTGCGGCTGAAAGATCGGTATAATCAAAAGGCTGCTGGCATCGTAAATAATCTGCCTGGAAGCTGTAGATAGTAGAAAAATTCATGCCGTCAGTTGAACGTTGCACTTCAAACCGGGCATAGCTGATGTGACAGGCAACTTTCCAATTCAGCTTTACATCATTATTCTGTTTGCTGGCATTAAATGTATTAATTCTTATTCCTATTGAAGTATCTCCTGTTAACTGGCCTCTTGCATCGTTAAAGAAAAAATCCATAAAAAAGAAAAATGCGATAAGCTGCTTCATAAATTAGTAGTTTAATTTTTAATGCGCCACTTTCTTATCCTATAATTTCAATTAATAATGAAATGAAGGACTACGATCAGTCTTTTGAAAATAATACTACAGTAATACCATATACAACATGCCCAATAGCGCTGCCTAATACCATTAAAGCCAAGCTTCCGGCAGGAGAAGGCATGGATGTAAACATAGCACCCATTAACAACATCATTACCTGAGCAAAAACAAAAACAATTATACCAAACACTGTTCCTTTTACATAACGGTTTGAAATTTTCTGCAATTTCTTTTGAAGTAAAAAAATATAGGCCAAGGCAAATATTACTCCAATCATAAAGTGCATCAGCCAACCTGCAAAAATGGGTAACCTCAACATGCCTGCAAGCATATCGGGAGGTGACATTTTGGGAAAACCCATTAAGGGGGCCATCAGCGTTATGAGGGTCATTGCAGCTGTTCCTATTATTCCACCGATAAGTGATTGTCTTTTTTTGTCTGACATTTTTTAATTTTAAATTGTTTCAATTTTTAACCAGGGGTTGGTTGCCCCCCGATCAAATCAACTACATTTGTTCATGCATCGGGCAATCAGTACCACAAACATGCCCTGTCTTGCCATGAGGAATCATGGCTACCTTACCATTCTTATCTATTGCATACCCGTTCATCAGTTTCATGGCAGAGCCGTCTGGCTTTGTGATAGTACCATCTGTTGAAATCCTGCATCCATCACTACAGCTGTAAGTTTCGGTTAATGTGGTGCACTTACCTTTTTTGCACAGCATGGGTTTATTGTCCACCATCATTACGCCATCTTTCAATTTCAATTTAGCCGGTTTCTGAGCATTTGCTGCAACTGAAATGCCCAGGACGATAACCAAAGCAAAAAATATTTTATTCATTGTCTGATAATTGTATTGTTTATGAAATTTGAGCCACAAACGAATAGTTGCAACAAGTTTTGAAACCTGACAGGGAATGAAAAATATTTTTGAGAGGAAATTGAATCAAGCCCTATTCTTTCTCAGCAGGGGCTTGAGTCTCACCCAAATGTTTGGTAATCCTTTGCTTAGCCTCATCAATAGAAGTGATAAAGTAAATCCATACGCAACATGCGCAATGGTAACAGTCGTCGCAAATTCATACCTATTTTTAAAATCTACTCCAAAAAGCCCGATGCCTAATGATTTTACAACCGGGCTGATCATAAATCCAACGCCAATCAACAACCCATATAATATGCCCTTCCATAATTTGCCCTGCCCTAATAGCAAACTAAATATCAAACCAAATGCAGCCCCATTCCAAAAATGATAAGTCCATCCTGCCAAATCAGACCATATATCGGGGCCTGAAGCAAACTGATTTAATATTAAAACTCCCATTAATCTCGGCAAATCTCCTGGCATCCACCCCAATTTGAATCCAGATATCCTGAAAATTTCAAGGGCAACTGTGGAAATAATTCCCGCCAAAATCCCATTGATAGCAAGACGGGTAATATCAGTGTATTTCAAAATTTTAGCAATAATTATTATTATGAAAATCAATGCAGCAGATGGGAAAAGGAATTTACTAACCAGCCATGGAAATGAGGCCAAGCCTTTCTGCGCCGCCGGGAAGAGATTAGGTGATATTGCTGCTAAGCCCAGCAAAATAAAAGTGATAAGCAATTTTTTTATTTGGATGTTCATGATTACATTATAAAAAAATGAAAGGATGGACGATACCGAAAGTCCACCCTTTGTTTTTTCCAATTTCTGATTACTTCGCAAACATGCCGGTCAGCATTGCAATCTTTTTGTCCAATTCCTGGCCAATCATTTTCACTTTGGATCCATTAAAATACCCAAGTTCACTGGAAGGGGTAAAGTAGTTTATATAAGCAACTCCTTTTTCCTCATATACATTCACCCTTAAAGGAATAGCTAATCCAACAGCCGTGTTCTCAGAAAAGGCCTCCTTTCCAACATTGGGATTGCCAATAAAAATTGATTCGGCATGTACAGATAATCCGGTCATGGATAAAATCTTGCCGTGATTAATTTCTGCAAGAACCATCATACCTGCGTCGGCAACTCCCTTTTTGATTCCTTCTACAGTAGCTTCAAAGCTTTTAGCTGATTTCACTGTAATGAGTTTTGCTTGTTGGGCTTGTGCTGTGCCAGCACTAAAGAATGACATTACGGTAAATGCCAGCATTAATGGGAATGTGATCTTTTTGTTTTTAATTTTTTTCATTTTGCCTGTTTTTAAATTTTTTAAATGATTTACAAATAAACAGTCGTGGCAAGTCGTGCAACCTGACATCTGTTTCAAATTATTTTTGAAGAGGGAAATAATATTATGTTGTAGTATAGTTCAGCAGCAACTATTTTTTTGCTGGACAAATGGACACTTTACTGTACCATAGCTGCAAAAAACACAGCAGTCGCCTTGTTGTGGTTTTAGAACCTTCTTACAATTCTCACATTGATAGAAATATTTACAGGCATCAGTCGGCATTATTTCTTCTTTGGAATAGCCACAGTGCGGGCAGGTGATTATTGAATTTAATACAATATTCATTTTTAGTTTTGGATGTTCGCTACTTTATAACCTGATTCGTTTATGGCATTAGCAATAGAGTCCTGATTGATTTTTGAGTTATCAAATTTTACGGTGCTGCTGCCGGCTTTGTATTCAGTATTGTATTCAAGAATACCCGGTATTTTTGACAGAGCCAGGTTGATATGTTCTGTATATGCTTCGCAGGTCATACCTTTAATCTTAAACTTCATTTGCTGAATATTACTTTTATCCATTATTACTATTTCTTTCCTTTCAGCTTTGGGATAAAAAATGTGGGAATATTTTGGAAAAGCCATCAGCAGAAAAGAAAGTGCCGTAACAATTGCCAGAAATGTTTTCCCTTGCCAGAACGATGGTTTGTCTTAGGGGCAATCGCAAACTATCTCACCTTTTTTTCGGAGCTTCAATTTTTGATACCAGGCAAAACCTAAAACTGCAATAGTCAACCCAATCAAATAAGGACGAAAAGGTTCCATCCACGAAAGGGCGGAAGCGATACCACTTGTTCCACTAATCAATGCAACCACAGGTGTAATGCAGCACAATGAAGCAGCTGTGACTGTTAAAATGCCTGCACCGATAATTTTGCTGTTTGATTTCATAGTAATTTATTAAGAACCGTAATTTCTTAACAGAGCAGACCAATCGTAGTCTTTAAACTTAATGCTGTAGCCGGAAAAATCCCGATTCAATACTTTTGAAAGTAAAGAACGAATTCCTTTCCTGCCACCAAAATCCCCTTTAAACCATTGAAGTATTTTACTTGTGGATACTACTTTCTTTACTGTGTCTATATCTGTTTCACTTTTTAAAAAGACTATTGTAGCCAGGTCTAATTGCTTTTCAAGATTTTCGTATCTGTAAAACGCAATCGGTGGACAGCTTTTGGCTCCGCAGTTAAGGGTAAAATGAATGCGGTAGTCTATTTTTGAAACAGCTAATCGTTTAATGAGTTTTGAAGGCATGAACTGTGGCAAATAACCCATGCTGTATTTCCACCGGTATTTTCGCAATATACCATGCTCAATATCATCGAGGCTAAAGGAATGCCCTGCGACAGGGATCAACTTTTCTTTAAATATCCCGGGATTGGTTTTCTTTTCCCGGATGGCAAGAACCTGGTAGTATGAATTGTAGATGTTTATCCAAAAAGTCTTTCTTGCTGCATCGTTGCTTAAACCAGTGATAACATTATCCATTTTCAAGGTTGCTAATTCCTTTTCCAGGCTATCAGTTGCAGATTCCGTTTTAACAGCATATAATAATTTCTCTGAAAGTTTGAGAATAGTTTGGTCAAGGGGTGCTCCTGACATGGTAGTGGCCGGCAAAGCCCCTAACCACCAGGTGGCAATAAAGATGAGGGGTAAAGCTACAATGACATACAATCTTTTCAATTATTGGAGATGTTATTAATAATTTTTTCTTTGAGGGCCTCATTATGCAAAATAGCCGTATTGTCAATGCTGCCATCATGGATATGTTTGTGCAGCAATTCATCTATTTTCCTGCTTTGCTTTTCGTAGGCAGTACATGCATCACACATGCTTTTATGCATCCGCAACTGTACTTTCTCTTTGAAAGAAAGCCTTACCAATGTCCTCTTTTCTATCAGTTCTGTCGCCTTTCTGCATGACAGCATCAGGTAATTCATCAGCTTTTTCATCCTATTATTTTTTGAACCAGTTTAACTCTAAACATTTTCTTAACTGCAATTTTGCCCTATGAAGTATCTGCCAGAAATTAGTAGGGGCAATTCCCAATTCCTGACATATTAGCTCCCCCTTTTTTTCTTCAAGATATTTTAATTGAATAGCAGCCATCCAGTTGGCAGGTAATTTACCCATACAAGCCTGCAAAATTCTTATAAATGCCGGATTATCCAGCAAATTGTCTTGCTCTTCCTGCCATTCTTTTGGTCGTTGTTCTTTTATCCATTGATCATTGGCATCAAACAATGTATCAAATAATGATGTGCCTGAGTTGGTGATCGCCTGGCTTTCTGTAATCGTTGGGTTGCGGAATTGCTTCCTGAAATGTTCAGCAATTTTATTGTTGAGAATAGCAAAGAGCCAGGTCTTAGGTTCACTTTTGCCTTCAAATTTGCTGATGGACTGAAAGGATGCTAAAAAAGTATCCTGCACCAGGTCTTCTGCAATTTCTATACTGCTGGTTTTGTGCAAAGCCCAGGTATACATCTTATCGGAATACAAATCCACCCAGCACTTAACTGTTGTTTCAGGCTTTGATATGTCCATGATATCTTCCATCAGAAAAACATTGTATGTTTTGTAAAGGTATCAGAAATGTAATAATTACCAGATTCAACAAAAATGGGAGTTTTGAGTTGTGGGGATGCTTGTTAATTGCCATGTGATTTCAAATGGAATATGGCTTTTGAATTCAAACTCATCATTTGTACCCATTCGAGTCATGAAGGGATTCGTTACCAATTAGTATTTGGGTTTGTTAAGTACCCCTAAAAAGCAGCAGTGACTGATATTAATTTTAAATCCGGTGTTTGGGGTGAAAGTTTACTATTCCCCCAAGAAATATTACCTTTTCACCCTACCTCAAAAATTTCGGCCGCTATTGAGTACCACATTTCACCTGATGAATGGTCACTGATATAGCGAACCGGATCTTTTGCTTTCCTCGTAATGTAAGTGCACCTAAAAAGCAAACAGTTTATAATTAGAGAAATCTATTAATTTTAAACAGAAAGCATGAAAAAGACACGATTTACAGAAACCCAGATTGTTTCCGTTCTTAAACTTTTGGTACCTGTCGAGGCTTCCAAAAGCAATCCTGCCTGCGGCGGAACGGCTTTTTTTATTTTATCCCGGATATTTTCTACCTTCCAGTCACAATAAACCATTCTGCTATGGCAACTCAACAATCACGCAAGCCTTCTACATTTCTTTTATTTCCCTGGGGATTAGCATCCATTGTAATTTTAATAATATTAAACCTGACACTCAACGATGCCTGGTTCAATAAAAACTGGAGTTGGATCGCTATGGTGCTGATCATCCCGGCTGCCATTCTCGAAAATTTCAAAGTGGGTTATTCCACCATGAGGATCATGTTCCTGAAAGTGGTTTTTTCTCTATTGTCTTTCCTGATGGTTGGTATGGCTTTTGGTTCTGCAATTACCGGCTGGCATATTATGAAGTTTCAAAAGGTGGCCGTTCCGGTAAAAACAATAAACCTGCCCTGGTATGTCATGCTGGCGCTGTTGGTATTGCTGATGATACAAGTGGCCCAGCTTTTCAGTATGCTGAAAGCCGTGAAAAGAGAGTTTATGCAAATGGATCCCGACAATTAAGAAGCTCCCATCCCCCTTTAGGGGATAAGGGCAAATTATATTTGTTTGAGTGCCACTTTCAGGAAAGTCCATGTGGGTAATGACGAAATGATTTTCAACTCATCGCTTAAAGAACTTTCATTATCTAAGAACCTCAGCACCTGCCGGGGTTTATTTTTTTTGAACAAGGCCGAAAATATTTTTCCCCTGAAAGTCTTTTGTGCTGAAGTATATGTAGCAGAATACTGTCATAAAAATGAGATCTTCCCTTTGTTTGCTGATGGATTGGTTTTTTCCTGAAACCAGTTGTTGCACAATGACCGCTGAATGTTTCTGAATAAAACAGAAGGTATAGCCTCTTGATTCCTTGGTTTGTCCGCCAGCGCTGCTTATATGAATAATGTTACACTCATTGACAGGAAACCGGTGATTGGACATCGGGATAATGCCAAACTCTGTTTCTGTTATTTTGTATGAATCAACCCGGAGATGTTCAGTAATATATTTCTTCAACCCTTCCTCATATTGAATGGGCTCCAGCAATTTTTCACTAAACAAAGTATACTCTACCAATGCCTTTGTTTCTGAAATTTAAATCCCTTAAAAAATTGACCTTCTGAAATGCAGCACCTAACGCTCTTGCTGCCGGTGCCAATTGGCTGTATAAATCCCTGTTCCCTTCACAAAAAACATGTAAACACATCAGTCCAACCGTTTCAGGGGATCCATAAATATATTCTGTGTATTCCTTTGGCGTATATATTTTTTAAGCTATGTCAATCTCCATGCTCTGAAAAAAAGCATCTACCTGTTTCAGATCAATGTTGTATTGATACACAGTTCTCTAAAAGCTGTTCAGTATCGGGTTCAGGCTGTTGCCCCGGTAAACCTGCGAAACCGCTTCCGATTACAACAACTGTTTTACGCAATACATGAATGTATTTATTGTGATTGAATCTGCTCTTTCAGCAATTTACGGGCAAAATAGATATGCCTTTTTATTGTACTGAATCCCGGGTAGAATTATTTATAATTGGGAATTAAGGATTTTCCCCGATTCAAGCAGTTTTTGCAGAAACGGCAGCATGGCAGGATTGGATAAAGCCTCAAGATGACGGGCATTATGCAGGTCAGTACCTACCAGATCGTAATATCCTTTTTTAATAAGGTGTTGAGCCAAATCATGCACAGATTTTCCGTAGTGATTACTTAATGAAAGCAGGTTGAGCTGGAAAAGGCACCCGATATCTTTCAGCTCTTCGTAGAATTCCTTATTCCGTTCCAGGTAAATATAGCGTTCAGGATGTGCGATGATGGGTTGATATCCCTGCATCTGCATTTCAAACAAAATATCTTTCAGACTCATGGATGGTTGTGCCAGGGAGAATTCCACCAACAGCATCTTGCCGCTAACTGTAAGCAGAGCTGCATTCTTTTTCAAAAGTCCGGCAACATGATCATCCAAAAAATATTCGGCAGCGGCATAAACCTCAATAGCCAATCCTTCGGCTCTTACCACTGCCTTCAACTCTTCAAGTTTGTCAAGAATAATTTCCGGGGTATTTTTATACATATCCCACATGATATGCGGAGTAGTAATAAGTTTTGTATAACCCAACTCCATCATGCCTTTAATAAGGCTGATAGAAGTCATCATATCCGGTGAGCCATCATCTATGCCCGGAAGCAGATGAGAATGCATATCTGTCTTCAATACGCTGAAATCAACTTTTGCGGTTGCAGGTTTCGATCTGGAAAATAGTTTCAATGTTTTTAGTTAAAAGGCAAAATTACTTATTATAACGGGCCAGTGAATACGAGGCTAAATGTTTCTTTTGGGCAGCGATGGAAAAATTTTATACACCAATTTACTGTTGGGGAAAACAACATACCAGGCTGTAAGAAAAATAATCATAAAATCGGTATAAAAATCCTGATGCTGCTGGTACCAGACTTCCAAAGCTCCCTTGTATGGTAAAATGATCGTGCGGTAACATTCATGCGGAGGCAAATTGCTGTTTGTTAATATCAACTCCTCATCCCTGAATACGATGGACCCAATACCTGTCAGCCCCGGGCGGGTGTTGTACACTTTGTCTTTCATTTCATCTGAATAACGGTCAAAACCGACTTTCATTAATGGCCGCGGGCCCACAAAAGACATATCCCCGGTCAGTATATTTATTACCTGGGGCAGTTCATTGAATTTGCTTTGTCGCAAAAACCGGCCAACCCGGGTGATACGGGGATCCTTTCTCATCGTCACATCGCCATGTCCCATATTGGGACTGTTTTTCAGCATGGTGGCAAATTTCCAGATCCGGAAGATCTTATTCTTATAACCAACCCTTTCCTGCCGGAAAAAAACCTCATGTTCACCGGTAAGCAATAATAAAATAATAACAGGAATAAATATGGGGAGCAATATAATTATTGCAACCAAGGAGAAAAGGATATCGAAAAAACGTTTGATGAACTTATACATGGCCTCCTCCCGACCTCCTCTCAAGGAGGAAGCCATCAGAGCACAGCCCTGACTTATTTAATGTTAATAATATTCTTTGGAATTCTTCCCCTTCCGCCAGTTGGCGGAGCGAATTTAAGACACTCATTTCTTTGACAAACCGGGTTGGGTTGCTGAATAGCGAACCGGACGATGAAGTGTGCGACGCAACCAAAGCTGATAGCAATACTACTGTTGGCGACATAATTATTTTAGACTAAAGCATTTTTAATTTCCCTCACTACAATACCCAACTCTACATCCGTAATATTTGTTGAACAGGGAATGCTGAGACAAGTGTTGTAAATATAATTGGCATTGTCTTTTTTCTGA
Source organism: uncultured Chitinophaga sp. (assembly GCA_964525285.1). Lineage (GTDB taxonomy): Bacteria > Bacteroidota > Bacteroidia > Chitinophagales > Chitinophagaceae > JJ008. Next base: position 92,030 of record CAZGGQ010000004.1, on the reverse strand, counting down.
ATGTACACAGCATCTTTATACATCGGCAATTTATTCATCGGCATCCAGAAACGGCGGCTTAGAATTTTATTCGCGTTCAGATGGTCAAGCAGTTGCTGTTGCTTGTGGGTTTGAATGGTAAATAACCAACCATTGGTTTCCACCTCTGTCAGTTCCTGCTGAAAACGTATATCAGCAATGCCGGTCAATTCCTTTTTATAAAAAGCCACACATTCTTTTTTCCTTTTAATGAAAGAAGGCAGCAACTCCATTTGTCCTACACCGATGGCTGCCAGTACATTTACCAGGCGATAGTTATAACCTACTTCATCATGATAGTATTCATCGGAACTGGCCTTGGCCGTGGTAGTTAAATGCTTTGCATGTCTGGCTAATTGTTCATCATCAGTTACGATCACACCGCCACCTCCTGTGGAAATAATTTTATTGCCATTAAAGCTAAAACAGGCCATCGGGCTGAATGTGCCTGCACTTTTTCCTTTGTAGCTGGTGCCCAGGGCTTCCGTGGCATCTTCCACAACCGGCAATGGATATTTTTTTACAATAGAAACAAAGCGATCCATATCACACATATTACCGAGTATATGCACCGGCATAATGGCGCCGATACGGCGTCCATCCCGGATATAAATCAGTTCCCCGTTCTTTTCATCCGTTTCATTTTCTAAAAACTCTTCCAGCAAATCAAGGTCCATTTGCCATAGATCCGGATCGGCATCGATCAGTAAGGGATCGGCTCCTAAATATTTTATTGAATTGGCCGATGCCACAAATGTGAGATTGGGAAGAATGACATAATCATTTTGTTTTACCCCGCTTAACAGAAGGGCAATATGCAAAGCAGCTGTTCCGTTCACGGCAGCTACTCCATATTTTGCTCCTGCAAAATTGGCTACCATTTGTTCAAACTGTGTAACATAGGAACCGACAGATGAGATCCAGCCTGTGTCAAGACAATCTTTCACATACTTCCATTCATTACCGGCAATATTGGGAACGCTTAACGGGATCAGTTTTTCATTACTCATAAACTAATTTTCCGGATTCAAGATATTGGTTATACCATTCTACTGTTTCTTTCAAACCCTGCTTCCAGCTTACTTTTGGTTCAAAACCTAACTGTGTTCTTGCTTTTGTAATATCAGGGCAGCGGCGGGAAACTGAACCAGGATAAGTGGGTGCATTTTCAAATATTCCTTTAAAGTTCATTAGCTCTCCTGCATAATGAATCAACTCGTCAATACTTATCTCCTCCTGTGTGCCGATATGATATATTTCACCATTAGTACCGGGTTGTTCCATTGCCAGCACGGTTCCCTGAACAGCATCTGATATATAACAGAAAGCCCTTGTCTGGTCGTGGCCATAAACTTTAAACGGATCTTCGTTTTTTCTGTACCTAACAACCAGGTGCGGAATAACATGTTTGAAACCCATCCTCGGGCCATATACATTATGATAACGGACAATGGTTGTTTCAAAGCCGAGTATCCTCGCATAGTTCAGGAATCCTGATTCTCCCAGCATTTTGGTCACAGCATAAGTAAATCTTGGATGACCAATATCCTGTATACACAACGGCACTTCTTCCGGGGTTGGTGTTATATATCCAAATGCCTCAATAGTCCCTGCATAACATTCGCTGGTAGATGTGAATAATGCCTTACCGATCTTTGAACGGCGTATCCATTCCAGTGTATTATGAATTAAGGCGGTGTTTATGCGGATAATTTCATGCGGAATAGAATTGGCATTATCCACTCCCACAACGGAGGCCAGCATATATACCTGGTCGTAGGAAGATTCTAATTGATTGAATGTTCCAGGGTCGGTGAAGTCACCGGCCACCACTTTAATATTATTTGCAGTGACCAGTTCTGTAAAATAACTATCCTGCTTGCCCCTGGCAAAGTTGTCAGCAATGGTCAATTTGTAATCCCGGTTCTCCGCCAGGTATTTTGCAATATTAAAGCCAATGAATCCGGCTCCGCCTAATAACAATACATTTTTACTCATATCCGTTGTTCAAAAAAAAATTTGTTTGACAGCTTTAGTTTTTCATGGCATCGCCTGTTCCCGCCACGGCGGGACTCTTCATCGTTATGTTCGCTACTCATCAACCCACCCCATTATCCTATACTATTTGGTTACTAAATTCGCCCCTCCCAGGAGGGGATGAACCCTAAATTCATTATTGCTTCTTATTTCTTTATTCAAAATTTCAGGTTCCCCATCCCCTCCTTGGAGGGGAGGCAAACATTTCCCATAAAGAATACATCGAAAGGGGTGGGTCAAAGATCCCCTCTGCCGATCACTTTCACCCTGTGTTTTTCCGATAATTTCTTTATTTCCTCATTAGTTAACACGCCGATCGTGTCATATATAAATGAAGCCGGTTGATCCAATAATTTATTGATCAATGATTCATTACTTCTGTAATCCTTATGCCCGGTCGTTATAACAATAATGTCATAAGGATCTTTCAGCAATTCATTCAGGTCCTGGTTTACCCATACATCTTTCTCTTCCCAGTATTTTACATGCGGGTCATGCAGTACAATTTCGCTTCCTTCCATGTCCAGATGATCATAGAATCCCTCAACAGGTGTGTGGCGGGTATCACCCACATCATTCAGATAGCTGACCCCGAGCAGCAACACTTTTTTTCCTTCCATAGATCCATTGTATTGCGACAGCAGGTATTCAAAAGCATACAAAGGCATTTTATCATTGATCTGGACCCCTATTTCACTTTGCTGCAATCGCTCTTCACTGCCAAATAAATTCATTCTTGCCCAGCTGGCCAGCAACGGGTCTTTTGTCAGGCAATATCCGCCAACACCTAAACCGGGCAGCATAATATTTTTATGCGTTGGCCTCATTCGTATGGCATTTACAACTTCATAAATATCTACACCTGCTTCTTCTGCAAACCGGCTCCATTCCACCATAAAGGCAATATTCATGGCCCGGAATGAGTTCTCCAGCACCTTGGCCATCTCTGTCGCATTGGTATTTCCCAACCTGGTCAATTCATATTCGTCTGTCCGGATAATGGTTCTTAAAAATGTTTCTACTGCTTCTGTGCTTTTTTTATCCGTTCCGGCAAATACCCTGTAGAAATTCTGAATAGAATCAATATACTTCGGACCGGGCATCACTCTTTCATACGAATGGCCAACTTTTATTTTATCGGCTGATAGTCCCCTTTTTGTTAAACATTCTTCCAGGATCGGTCTTACTATTTTTTGGGATGTCCCGGGCGGAACTGTTGTTTCTACCAGCACCAATACATCTTCTTTGCAATTATTGCCGATAGCTTCAATTGCTTTTTTAAAGGGCGCCAGGTCAACACTGTAATCCCCGGGATCATTCTTTGCCGAAGATTGTTTTTTTACATCAAGGTTAATGTCCACCACCACTACAGCAGCTCTGCTGTAGGCATAAGCGTCATAAGTGGCGTAGTAATTCTTTTTTTTCTGTGCATTCCGATAATACAGTTCAATCTTCGGGTCGCTGGCAATAACAGGAAAAACCCCTTCATTGATAGAACGGATCTTCCAATAAGAAGCAGCAGTTGGCAGATCGATCCCGATCACAGCATATTCCTCCGTCAATGCATTAGCAACCACCAATCCCATTACCGAACCAACAAAACCAAGACCCTGCACCACTACCACTTTCTTTCCCGGGTGTAATACTAAAAAGGCATCAATACCGGCCTTATCATCCAGTATGATCGGAATTTCATATTCTTTGCCGGTCAAAGGACTTTTTGAAAACGTATTGATCGTATCGGTGGTCATCACTTATTTTCAGCTTGTAGTTTAAAAATATGGTCGCCAATTTTAGTAAAGGCCCAGGGTGTTTTGTAAGTTGTTGCTTTTATTCTCTTCCTGATCTCCTCTTCGGTCATACCCAGAGTAATGGTACAAAGCTCATCTAATTGTTTTCTTGTATAAGGTTTTCTTTTCCACTGTTCGTCAGTTACCGGCAGTGGTTCGTCTTGTAAAATGTGGTTCATAATGTCGTAAAAAATTTCTTCGATCAGTTTGTAGCAGTGCTGGGTAACGCTGTAAACCGTATCCATTTCTTTCACAGGAAATTTTTTGACTGCAATGATCTTTCCCGAATCAACCCCTTCATTCATATGATGACAGGTAACGCCATATTCTTTTGTTCCGTTATAAATGGCAAAATTGGTGCAACCGGTTCCGGGGTATTCCGGGCTGCCCGGGTGAAAGTTAATGGCCGCAACCGCAGCATTTGATAACAAATTCCCGGGAAATATCCAGGAAGAGATAAAAGAGATCATCAGGTCACCTTTCCAGTTCAGCACCTCCTCCGGAAGTTTGTCTTTTCTACCCCCGGCAAAGATCAAAGGCTGTTGAAAATGCCTGCGGACAAAATCTTCCGCCCGTTGGGCATATTGATTATCTTTTTTTCTTAAAAATAAGATCCGGAGATCCTTCGGGTCTTTTGGTTTCACAATGGGTTAATTATACTGCTAATAAGCGGTTGTGAAGGTATTAAGATTTACTGATACTTCTGAATGCTTCTGCTTTACGATAGTGTGTCAGTTTCATTTGGAATTCTGTCACGCCGGGCTTGACCCCGCATCGAGTGCTGGGCAGGCCCCGGTGTCTTTCTTATTGTATTTTTCTAAGAGAAAGATGCTGGGTCAGGCCCAGCATGACAACACCCTGGTAAATTGAAATTTCAATAAAAAAAAACAAACTGACCCACTACCTGCTTTATTAACCGACTCAAAGAATGTCAAAGAAAAAACCTGCGGATTTGAAGTCTGCAGGTTTTATAATTGGAGTTTAGCAATAAAATATTTTTTACGCAGCTACCAGTTTACGGGCAGGCTTCTTCACCAATGAACGGGCCGGGTTGCCGATCAGGGTTGCATTATCAGGCACATCTTTAACCACCACGGTGCCGGCGCCGATAATAACATTATTTCCTATATGGATCCCTTGTCGGATCACAGAATTCGCTCCAATGAATGTTCCCTTTCCAATGGTAACGCTTCCACATAATACTGCTCCCGGGGCTATATGGCAGAAATCGCCAATGATACATTCATGATCGATGCTGGTCGAAGTATTGCAGATCACTCCACGACCAAGCTGAACCAACGGGTTTAGAGTGGCATTGGCTGCGATCATTATTCCATCGCCCATTTTTACCGAGGAAGAAATAACAGCGCTTGGATGTATGGCATTAATAGGATTGCCCAATAACTGGCTCATGTTGTTATGGATCTTTTCCCTTATTCCATTATGAGCCACACAGGCAAAAAAATCAAACTTCTTAAGCTGTTTGATGACATCAGATTCTTTTCCGAGATAAGTAAGATGATAGGGATTAAATTCTTTTTCTTCATTGTCGCAGTAAGCAGTGACCAGCCGCCCGGCGCTTAAAAGAATGTCAATAATGACATAAGCGTGGCCTGAATAGCCGACAATAGCCACTGGTTTTTTCAAGGTGGTTTTCATCTGTTTGGATTTATTGGATTTCTGGCTTAAAAGTAGAAGTCATTTAACCGGGCTGCAAGAAATCAAGCAGAAGAAAAGAAGAAATGAGTGATAGTACCCGAGGCGAAAAAGTAAATTTCCGATGGGGAACTGGGGAAAATCCAGTAGTGCTAAACCTGGTAACGGAGTTTTTTGTAAGTATTTGCAGGTCAGGCCCCTTATAAGATATCCTAAGACAGGGGTGAACCCTCCATAAAATGAAAATGCCTGCTATAAAGCAGGCAATCAGAAGAATTTATTCAAATAAATTACAACAACGCTATTTCCTGGCTACACTTACCATTCCACCCTGCATAGGAATTATTTCAAGGCTTTTGATATTGAGACCTTCATGCAGGCGGCGTACATCGGCTTCATTATAATGATAGACCGGGCAGGTATAACGGTAGCGGCGTAAAGCCATTCTTATTCCATTGAGCGGCCAGGACACTACAAATGCTTTATTGGACACGGCATCCATTTTTTTAAGGAACAAATACATTTCTTTCACATAATCTGATACTCCCATGGCAGCAGATACATCATATTTATCATTGAAGTTATAGGTCAGGAAATCACCTTCTACAAATTTGCAACGGGTGCCCACCCCTTCGTGCTCTGCATTTTTCCTGGCATATTCATTCATGTTTTCTGCAAAGTCAATACCCAGCAATTGTGTGGCTTCAGAATTTTTCAGCCAGGTCACACTATTTACACCCGGCCCGGAGCCAATGTCCAGCACAGTACATTTACCAAACTCTTTAATAACTTTCAACGCTACAGCTGTTCTTGTATAAACTGCTTTTCGTAATAACTTATCGAATAAAGAAGGTTTTTTGTAATAATTGGCAAACAGGTCACTGCGAACGTCCCAATATTGCTGTGCCGTGTGAGTTGCTTTTGACATATTCTGCTTTTTTTAAACAAGTAATAAATTCGTATTGCTTTAAAATTGATTTTATTTTATGGTGGATAGTTCCCCGGAATAAATTCCAGCGCAAATTAATTAAAAAGGTTTTTGCCCCTGAGTAGCTTTTATTATCGGGGTAATTCGTTGAGCAATCAATTCGTTTGTTGTCAAATTCATAAGGATGCATATACAGCATCACATTCTGGTTGTTGCTGTTCAATTTCCTGAACATCCTGTTCAAAAAGAATTCCGGAAAGGCCCGCATATAACCTCCTCCTGCAATGGGAATATCCTTGCCGTTAAATGGCGCCACGGTCAGGGGCAATTCCACTATTTCTTTTCCATTCGGCAGGAGGTATAACGCATCTTCCTTATTAAAGTTTGCAATTCCGTATCTTTTTAATTTGATCGGGAAAATGCTGCTGTCATACACCAATCCCAGTTCAGTTAAAACCTCCAGCACGTACAGGTTAGTTTCATCTATTGAAAAATAGGGAGCCCTGTATCCAAATACAGGACCGCCAATAATATCGGTAACCAGTTTCTTTGAATCATTAATATCATTATAAGCCTGTTCCCTGTTTAGCTTCCGCATGTTAATATGATACTGGCCGTGCAAGCCGATCTCATGACCTTCTGCGGCAATTTTTCTGACAAGGTCAGCCCGGTGTTGAGCCAACATACCGAGAATAAAAAAAGTAGCCTTCTTACCTGTTTCGTTCAGCATTTCCAGCATAATGTCTGTTTGCCGGTCAATGGTATTGGGTAATGGAGGAGTCAAAACTCCCGAACGGTCCCTGCCTAACAGTTGCCCGAAATCTTCCCAGTCAATGGACAGGGTGAATGCATGTTGCGCATTATTTTCCATATATGACTTCCTCTATCGCCTGTAAATACATTTGAATAACTATTTTCTTATCAAACTCCCTGATCATTTTTTCTCTTCCTTTCTGCCCCATCTTTTCTCTTTCCGATGCCGGCAAATTCATCATCGTTATCATTTTTGCTGCCAGGTCTGTTCCGCTTTTTACTTTACAGAGTAACCCGTTCACAGCATCCTCCACTATATCGCGGCAGCCGGTAACATCCGTTGCGATCAATGGCCTGGCCATGCTGGCTGCTTCCAGCAATACATTGCTCATGCCTTCCCGGTAAGATGGCATTACTATACAGTCGGCATCAGCCATGAATGGTCGCACATCTTTTTGTTTGTCATGGTAAACTATCCATTTTCTTTCAATCCATCCATTCAACTCCTTTTCTGTTACCGTTAAGGATCTTTTATTCCCGGTCCATAGGGGGCCAACAATATGGAATTCGGCAGCAGGAAAATGATCTTTAAGTAAAGAAGCCGCTTTCACAAACTCCATTATACCTTTATCCTTTATCAGCCGGCTTACATATAGAAAAATAAATTTGCCATCATTGCCTCTTGAGGATGGTTGCGGGGCAAATTGTTCGTAATTGATCCCCGATCCCGGAACCCGTCTTGCCTGCTCTTTTTTAATATATCCTCTCTCTACAAAAGCATCCAGGTCATCATAATTAGGAAAAAAAACAAATTTTGTTTTCCTCAGCACTCTTTTATAAAGTTGTCTTGCAATCGTGTAGGATAAACTTTTGCTTTCAAATAAAGGGCCGGTTCCGGTAATGGTGGAAATAGTAGGGATCTTAAGTTTCCCGGTAACCATATTACCATAAATAGCAGGGCGGATGGTAAACGTAAGGCAAAGATCCGGTTTGGCTTCTTTCAGCGCTTTGCGCAAACGGGAATTATATTTTACCGCCGTAACAGGGTTTAATACGCTTTTCCCGACATCTATAAAATGAACCATTGTTTCCAAATCACCATTTTTAAAACTATCATCTATCTCAGTAAGTACGGTTGTTTCATATCTTTCCGCAATAGCTTTCACCAGGTCATGACGGATGGAGTAGATCCCCAGTTCATGGTTTTCTATGATAGCTATCCTCTTCTTTTCAGTATTCATGGTTACAGCTTTCGTGCATATACTTTTTTATGCCAAACTTCCAGTGCAAACAAAGTCCAGATCATTTTCGCTCTTTTTTCATCCCCGGTCTTCACTTTTTTGTCCCATAGCTCTTTAATAAAACCCGGGGCAATAAAATTATTACTGTATGCATCCGGGGAAAAGATATAAGATGCGATCAGGTCCTTTAATTCACCATCAATCCATTTTTTAAGCGGAATTTCAAAACCCCGTTTGGGTTGATTGATTAATTCGGATGGCAGATATTTTTCGGCCAGTTTGCGCAGGATATATTTTGTCTGTGTTCCTTTTATTTTAAATGAATCATTTATTGAAGGCACATACTCCAGCAATCCTTTACACAGCAAGGGACTTCTCCCTTCCAGTGAATGCGCCATAGTAGCAATATCCATCTTTACCAGCAGGTTACCCGCCAGTATATTATCAAAATCAAGATTCATTATTTTTTGCAGGCCTGAAAGACCCGATAAATTCATTTCCTCAAAATCATTTTTTACCTGCCCAAGACATGAATCGCCTCCTTCCAGGAATTTTTCGAATCCGTCAAAACTGTCAATAGTTGAAGAAAGATAAATACCCAGGTTATTTTTCCTGGCAAGATCTGCAAGGCGGTAAAAATAATTGTATTTGCTTTTTTTATTATTGGATGGGGGCATTAAAGCATGTAAAAAAGAAGCCATCCCCCTGGTAAAACTTCCGGCTTTAAAAAAATCATATTTTGCAAAAGGAACATGGCGCCGGTAGCCCGCAAATATTTCATCACCACCATCCCCGTTCAAAATAACTGTAAGATGTTTTTTGGCTGCCTGGCTCACATAATAACTGGGAATAGCGGAGCTGTCGAAAAAAGGTTCGCCATAGTTTGACAGGATCTTTTCAATATCATTTACGAGGTTGCCAAACGAGATTTTTATTTCATGATGATCAGTTTTGTAGCGGTCAGCCACCAATTTAGCCAGCGGCGCTTCGTTATATTCACCATCAAATGAAACAGTGAAGGTTTTTAATGCTGAATTATATTGTTTGGCAATGGCTGTTACCAATCCGCTGTCAATACCGCCGCTTAAAAAAGATCCAACCTCCAGGTCTGATGACTCTACCCTGTTTTTAACCGCTTCATGTAATATGCTGTCAATTTTTTCCGAAGCTGTCTGAAAATCGTCTGTCGCCTGTTTTTTATAAAACTGATGGATATCCCAGTATTTTGAAACTTTTACCCCAGGTTTTTGCAAAGAAACATATGCGTAACTCCCTGCGGGTAATTCAAATACATTTTTATACGGGGTGGATGATTTATAGAAATAACCCATTCGGAGGTATTGCCTGATATGATCTTCATCAATCACGACTGGTAATTGCCCCTGCAAAGCATTTAGTTCGCTGGCAAATAAAAATTTCTTTCCGTCTGTAAAATAATACAACGGCTTTTTACCTGCCCGGTCCCTTGCTAAAAACAATTCCTGTTTCTTACTATCATAAATAACCAGCGCAAACATGCCATCAAAATCATGCAGGCATGCAGCACCCAGCTTTTCATATGCATGCAGGATAGTCTCCGTATCGGAATTAGTATTACAATTGAAATTATATTTTTTTCTTATATCGCGGTGGTTATAGATCTCGCCGTTGAAAATAATAGTGAAGGGCCCGTATTCCATCGGTTGCTGCCCCCCGGCAATATCAAGAATGGCTAACCTGTGATGATGCAATTGCAAACTCCCTGTTTCAAAGGTATTTTGCTCATCAGGCCCGCGGTGCCAAAGGTCACGGGTAAGTTGGGTAATATTAAGGGGGAAATGAATCGATCCGGCAATGCCGCACATAGATAATTACTTAAACCAGTTTAATATTCTGTTGAACCACCGTGGGTAAGCCAAAGAAGCTTTTTTGTAAAGTACTAAAAGCATAATAAAATAAAATGGCATACAGGGTATTTTATACCTGGACAATGCACCAAAATTACTGGTTGATGCTCCTATTGCCACAGCGAATACCATCGAGAAAACAAAACACATAAGCAGCCTCGGATCTGCAAAAGCAAGTTTGAAATATTTACTTACACCCCGTTTGAAAAAAAAGAAAAGAGTAAAAAAAAGAAAAATGGCGGATTCAATAGCCGAAAATAATGCGACTGGTGAATTAACCTCCCATAGAAAAGGACGAAAAAAAGTTGCAACTAGACTATTGGGAACAAGGGTCACGGGGTTAGATGTATTAATTGAAAAATTAGATCCCAGTGTAGCTTTTTCGGAAAGATTCTGAATCACCCTTCGCTGGTAGTCTGCTTTTTCCATTAAGGTCTCCAGCTTATAGTTTTGAGCAGCTTCCTGTGAAGTAAAATAATTCAGTAGAAAATACCCGATTATGAATGAAACTGCCAGTGTAAGAAATGAGAAAATATTTCTGAGGGTTTTATCTTCAATGAATTTATTGGTTTCTGCGAATAACCAGATCAATATCGCCAATATCAGAACAAGCAGGATATACACTTTGATATAATAAATCAAAAGACCACAAACCAATATCCATATCACGGATGCCCTGATCTTTGTTTTTTTTACAAAAATGTTCAGTACGGCATATAAAATGAATCCAATACTGCCAAAGCAGACTGCATCTTTGAGAAGACCCGCACTCCAGAAACCAACACTGGGAAGAAATATGGTGGCAAGAGCCAACTCAGGGGTATAGCCGGGATAATAACGATGAAAAGTTTTGAAGATCCTAATGGCCCCACCCAAAGCAAAAAAACCAAAAACGAAATTGATGCACAGGTAATTGTTAAAAAAAAGAATGGCCGGAATTAACCCCAGCTTCGGTATAAAGAAATTACTCACATTCGTCATGTAATTATAAGTGAAATCATCCGCATAGTTATCATAATAAAAAAAAGGCGTCAATGGGCTATCCATTGTCAGCTTCAAACTCTTAACAATCGGGCCGATGTTATTAATGTCATCATTTAATGCCGCCCGTAAATCTTTAACGCCCTGAAAATAAAGGTTTGTGTCGCCTCCTTTGAAAATAAATTCTGAAACAAAGGTGTAAGCCAGTACACAAATTATTTTAAAATAAAATCCCCGGTAATATATTTTTCTGATCTGCGGATCTTTATTTTTCTCAGCCCTGCTCCGGATAATAGCATAAAGGATCAGAAGGCATATGGGCGCCAGCACAAGATCATTAACAGAAAAAAAACGTAATGCTAAAATCATTTTGAAAATATTCTTTGCAAATAAAAAAGACGGGCTAAATTAGATTCCAATAATTACCCTAAGCCTTTCTGCCTACGGCATGCCAGTAAGGTATTTTTTCAGAAAAAACAATATCGGTCAACCCGGATTCCTCCATCATTGCCTGTATTTGTTTGCGGGAAAAACGTTGCTCCAGTGGTGTGCCAAAACGATCCAGGCTATCGTTCCGGATTATATAGAATGACTGCCGTTCGTAAGCCTGCAAAGGGACCTGTTTCCGGATTTTTTCCGGCACACCGGTAAAGCGTAAAAACCTGCATAATAATACAAAGGGCATATAGAATAATACAGCTAAAAAATTGCAAACCCCTCTTTTTAAAGGTGCCGGCAGCTTTGAAACCCCGAGACGGATAATATTTGAAAGCCAGTAAAAGATTTTGAAATAAAAAGGCCTGTTTTCCAGTTTATAGTACAGGTAAATCAAAAAAAAGCCCCCTGATCTTATTTTTTTCACACAATCATTCAATGCTTTTTTTGTATCGGGTATGTGGTGCAGCACTCCAAGTGAATACCCAAAATCAAAACTATTGTCAGGGAATGGGATATTATCAGTTGATGCCATCAGCATCTCAACCTTATCGTTTTTTCCCACTAAGCTATCTGCGGCAAAAATTGCCTGGCTGGGATCCAATCCAATTATTTTTTTATACCTGCCTTCCAGGTATTTAATAAACCTTCCGCTGCCGCATCCTATATCAATTACGGTGCACTGCTCATTCAGCATTTTATCTGTTACAATATCAAAATACATATCCCCTGTAATTCTCAGGTCTTTTTCATCAAAGCCGTGAAAAGCTTTCCATTCATCACCAAAAGATGAAACTGTTTTGGGATCAATATTTTTCCCTTCAATATCATAACACCTGATAACCCGGTTACCTGTTTTAACTTCAGTAATACTACTCATTATTTCCAGGTCAATTTAGAATTTTAGAATATAACACCGCATATTTTTTGGCTCCCTCTTTCAGATCAAAAAACTCAAAAGCTGCTTTTCGGATAATATCTTTAGAAATAGTAAGCAGTTGCGGAAGCTTTTCCACTGCCTGATCATAGTCCTTGTCAGAAAAAGCATGTACGATTACTCCCGTCCGGGTTGCTTCGATAATATTCCCGGTATCGCCAATATTATTGCAGATAACAGGAATACCCATTCCCATCAGTTCAGCATGTTTGGTGGGTGAAGAGGCTGTTTTGGAAAAGCTGGGACGTATAAAAAATATACTGCAGTTGCTTAAACCAAGGTAAGCAGGTACTTCATCCCTCCTTGCATATCTTACAAATACCTGACCAGCCGGGATGCCTTCAGCAGCAGCCTCCTTTATAACTGTTGTTTTCTCATCTTTAGTGAGAATCAGCATGATAAAATCCGGGTGTTTCAATAAAAGCCGTTTATAAAAAGCAAACATTTCATGGGTCATATACCATCCACCAATAGAACCGAGATAAAGGATTATTTTTTTTCCGGGCAAAATTCCCAGTTCATTTCTCAGGTCATCAGAACGCTGCTTTGATATTCTATTAAAATTGAAATGGTCAAGGTCTGCACAACAGGGAATCACTACTACAGAAATATCTTTATACTCCGGTCTGGCCAGCAAAAAGTCTTTTGCCGCCTTTGTTAATGAAACAATGCCATCGGCATTCAGCAAAAAGTCTTTTTCTTTTTTTTTATAATGCGTATATATACTTTTGTAAAAAGGTTTTTTAAGATCCCACTGCCCGTTATCCACCCGCTCATCAGCCCAGAAGCCCCGCATATCAAATAAAAATTTAACTCCCTTTTTTTTCTTTAACCGGAGGCCGGCTTCAGCAGCTATATAACTGCGGCAATGAACAATGTCAAATTTTTCCTGCCGCTGAAGCTGAAATGCTTTTCTCATCAACTGCCAACGGTCGTACATTTTTGAAAGTATTGGGGGTCTCGCAGTAAAAAATAAAGGCACCCATTTAATGGAAGCCTCCCCCGTAATTTTTTCAATTATTCTTCTTTCTGCTGAATAACGTTTTTTCTTTTCAAAACTCAATATGGTAAAACGGTAGCCCAGTTTTGATAATTCAATGATATACGGCAACACCTGTGACTGGCCCAATGGATCAGTCAGGCCATCATAAGATATGTAAAGAACTTTCCGGCTCATGTATTTTTATCGGTCTTTAAAGAAATTGTTTTGGGAATTTCATTGCCAATAAATGATTTTCTTTTTTCCCAGTTCCTGAGCAAATCGTTTTTCTTTGCGGTCGTCCACATTCTTGTGAGGTATAACTTTCCCTTATCAACCGAACTTTGCGGGACAGCATTGTAAGGTGGCTCCGTTTCAGACAAATAACGGATTGCTCTCAGATATAAATCATGAGCATGATCCATTACTATTTGATGAGCTGTATTTAAATTGTCAGCGTTCTGAATATTGATTGTTTCGGTAGTGATGATATTTCCTGTATCAATGCCGGCATTCAGCCACATAATGGTATTGCCCACCAGTTGAAATTCATTGTTGGCAATACAGCAATTGGTGCAATTAGGACCTCCTTTTACATAGGGCGACAGCCCGGTATGCAGATTAATGATCCCAATATGAACAGGAAGGTTTAATAATGGTTCTTTAATAAGTGCAGTACCTGAAACGACGATAAGGTCAGGCTGTAATTCGCTCGTAAAAATCTCTGTTTCTTTTGCATTAATACCCGGTACTTTAATTTGTGGCACATCCGGCCACCCGGGAAATTTCCTGTCATAATAGTTCATCAGCCCTCCCCATGCATTATAAATTATACGAAACCGGAAACGATCCCAAAGATCTGCCGGAAGCCGGGTCAGTTTTTTTTTCTTTGGTGGGCCGGAATGAGTGTCAATGACAATCCCGGCAATATCAAATTCAGCAGCAATTTTATTGGCCAATGCTTTTTGATTAGCTGCCGATCCGCACCAGATAACAATTTTTATCTTTTTTACGGCCATATTCTTTTTGCCAAACTATAAATACCGCTTATCCGCATTTGCACTTTCCATCCCGGTTCCTGGTGTAATTCGGCACGGGGTATTTTGAAATGATCGTCTTTACCCGTTTTAAAAAACTGCTGACCAACCGCCAATCCGTATTTATATCCTGTTTCCTTAGACAGGCGAACAACCCTTTCATCATAATTACCAACCGGGTATGATATTGTTTGTGGCCATTTCCCGGTTTCCTGCTTAATCAGTTGAGCAGAAACTTTAAGTTCTGCCGAAATTTCTTCTTCCTGTTCCAGGGAAGCAAGCAAAGGATGAGTATGAGAATGAGAACCAATAACAAAACCATCCAGATCCAGTTCCCGGACATCATTCCAGCTCATCATTTTATTAACGGGCAAAGGCACATCATTGCATTGCTCACTGATTTCCCTGAGTATAAGCAAACGCTGTTGATTGGATATTTTTTTAAGCCAGATCTTTATGTCTTTAATAATCTGGTTGCCCGGAGTAATTAATTCAAGCGAGATATTTTTAAATTTTTCGGGCACAAAATCATAATGAAGATCAATACCTGCTTGTTTGGTTTTTTGAAAAATATTATCCAGTATATAGGTCCAGGTAGGGATATTATTTTCAATGCAGCCTGAAACAACATAAAAAGAGGCGGGGCAGTTAAATTTTTTCAGAATGGGTGCTGCAAATTCAATATTATCTTTATAGCCATCATCAAAGGAAACCGTCGCTAATCTTCTCCTGGTTTGAAAAGAACCGGGGTCATTAAGATATTGTTCCAATGAAACAACCGTAAATTTCTTTGTAAGTTGTTTTATAATACTGAAAAATAATGAGGGCTTCATGGGTGGCCAAATGGCGTCTTTTTCTTCATGTACCCTATGAAATAAAAAATTCCTAATTACCATTCCCTTCCATATATTTTGAGTGCCACATCTGGAAAATGATCATAGACCAAAGCCGTTTGTCGTGGTATTTTTTCCCACTGCGAAATTCATTAACATAATAGCTTACCCTCTTCTCATTAAATAGACCCTGTAATTTAATATGCCCGGGATCCAGCCATTTGTCTATAAGGTAGGCCAGTTCTTTTGACAGCCAGTCTCCTACCGGCGCGGGGAATCCCCATTTTTTTCTGTACACCAGTTTGTTGGGCAGGTATCGCTCCAGCAATTTTTTCATCAAATATTTTTGTGTGCCGTCTTTTACCTTCAACTCCTGCGGCATATTAAAGCAATACTCCATCACCCTATAATCCAGGTAGGGGTTCCTGACTTCCAGGCTGTTTGCCATAGAAGCTATATCCATTTTATATAACAGGTTGTAGGCCAGGTATTGTTCAATATCAAACAAGGATATTTTTTCAAAATCGGATAATTTTAAACAATCAATTTTCCTCCAACTGTCTTTAATGGATAAATGGGTTTCCGATAGATTCAATAAAGAACCAATTTCTTTTTCTGAAAACATATATTGCTGCTCCGACCACAAGTGAGCCATCAGGTCTGCTGACGGAAGATCAAATAACCGTGCAGCCCTTGTATAGCGGTTTCCCATCGTATTGAAAACTGCTTTTATCATATACCGGCCCAGGCCTGCATCCATCCTGAATAATCTCTTGATCTTCCGGTAAACATTATAATACCCATATCCCATGAACAATTCATCCCCACCGTCGCCGCTCATGGCAACTGTCACATTTTTTCTCGCCACATTACAGACAAGATAACTGGGAATGGTAGATGGCACTGCAAATGGCTCATCAAAATGATTAACCAAATTGTCTACAAAGGATAAAGAGCTTTTCCCGGAGAGATGTGTTTCGCTGTGATTTGTTTTCAGAATATGGGCAACTTGCGAAGCATAAGAAGATTCATCATATCCCGCAATATCGAATCCAATCGTAAACGTATTAACAGGATTTGTGTTTTGCTTTTGAAATAATGCACAAATCAATGATGAATCTGTTCCACCGCTTAAAAAAGCACCGATCGGGACATCGCTTATTTGCCGGTATTTTACTGCTGAACCAAGCAGATCTTCAAATTCATCCAGTACCTCATTTTCCTTTCGCAAAGCCAATGGTCTTGGGGTAATTTTGTCTGTAAACCGGTAATATGGCCTGACTGATACCATGCCTTTCTTAACGGTCAGGTAATGTCCTTTGGGAAGCTTGTAAAAATTGTCCAGTATGCATTTTGCATCAGGAATATATTCAAGGAAAAAATAATCCTGAAGCGCATCCAAATTTATTTTCTTCTCAACTGGAAGCTTTAAAAGTGCCTTTAGTTCTGATGCAAAAACAAAATCCGTTCCTTTATGATAATAAACAATTGGCTTAACGCCGAACCTGTCCCGTAGCAGGAAAAGTTCCTCTTCTTTTTTATCCCAGATAGCAAGGGCAAACATGCCATTGAAATCATTGACACATTCTATTCCTTTTTTGGCAAATGCTTCAAGAATAATTTCCGAGTCAGAAGAAGTGCGGGGTTGAATATGATACTTAGCTGCAAGTTCTTTAAAGTTATACATCTCGCCGTTGTATATCATTATATAGCGGCCATCCTGAGAATAAAAGGGTTGATTGGCCGCTTCGGATAGATCAATTATACTCAGCCGGCGATGACCAAGACCTACATGAGCGGCAGCATCAAAATAAAAACCTTCTGCATCAGGCCCCCGGTGCTGTAAGGCCCGCGTAATAAGATGGAGATGCTCCTGTTTCAGGGTGGGCGAAATAAATCCTGCTATTCCACACATGATTAAATTATTATACTTGATTTTTTCAGAGGAAACAACAACCAAAGGTTGTTAATTAATCAAATTGATCAGAAGTTCATTGCTGAATTAAGGAAAATATGCTGACCATTTAGTTGTGCAGAAGAATTACACAGAAACAAAACTACCTGGGCGACCTCTTCAACAGTAAGAAGTTTTTTTAAAGGATGCTTCTCAATTAAATTCTCTATCATTCTTTCATCCATGTCTTTGTGAAGCGCAGTAGCCATAAAGTCGGGAGATATACAGTTGGACGAAATATTAAACGCTTTATTCTCTGCAGCCCATGATTTGTGCATAGCCAGTAAATATGCCTTCCCGGCCAGGTAAACACTCCAACCTGTTGGCGGCACACCCGCCAGGCCCGATGAAAGAATGGTTATGATCTTACCCGATCTTCTTTCCCTTGCTTTTAATATGAATGACCTGGTGATCTCTACTGTTGAAAGAATATCTGAGTTAAAACTTTCATTAATTTCAGCTCTGACGGTCTTATGAAAATGATGTTTCGTAAGTTTTGTAAAAGCATTGTTCACCAGGACATCAATCTCCGAACTTTGTATGAGCCTGCAAAGGCTCTCCACCTCACTTGCTTCTTTGAAATTACACTTTATAGCATGCAGGTTTTTGGAACCGGCCATCAACGCTTCAGCATTTGCCGCAGAGGAATGAAAAGTAAAATATATATGTGCGTCAGGAAAGCTGCTTGCTATTGCTTTAGTAATGGCATATCCCAAACCTGAAGCCCCCCCTGTAATTAAAAAATTCATGGTTTTCCGGCTTAAATTATTTTAATGGAAATATTTCCTTTGCTAACGGCATTGCCCTGGGAATTCCTGAATTGGTATTTAATGTCAATGCAATTAACCGAGTCAAATACTTCTGTTACTGTTGCCGCCAGCTTTAAATTATCCTCCAGGTAAACCGGTTTTATGAATGCTATAGTATACGTCAGCACTATTACATTTTTAACCGGCAACTGTTCCCCGATAAAATTTGACAAAAACCCATTTAGTATAGCCCCATGCATCACCCTGCCTGAAAAATTTTTATCCCTGGCAAATTTCTCGTCTGTATGCAAGGGATTCCTGTCATTAAACAAGTCAATGAATCCATTGTAAATCTTTTCCGTAACCCGGTACTCCACTTCGAAGTTATCTCCTTTTTTGATCTCTATGCTATTCATGATAGTTTCGTTAAAATACCATCACACATTTCACCCACATTGTTTAAGTTAATTATCTCTGAAGACGTAAACCTGATAGTAAAGTGTTTCTCAATAGCCACCACTAATTGCAGGTGAGTCAGTGAATCCCATTCTTCCACATCATCCCCGGTGGTCTCTTCTTTTATTACCAGCTTCTCATTTTCCAGTACATCCCTGAAAATCGTATTTACCTGTGACAAAATTTCGTTTTTGCTGTACATGCTATATTTCTTTTTTCGTAATGAATGTTTTCTTAAAAGTATAACCGGCGATTGATAATTCCCAATATGCTCCGTTCGCTGAGAAACCAAGTCCTTTGTAATGATCTTTCACCAGTTCGTTTTTGGCAGTAGAGATAAACTCTCCTGAAATTTTACTGCACCTGTTATGCCGGGCAATTTCCACTACCTCATTTAATACAAACTCTTCCACATTTCTTTTTAAGACCCTGCAACTCATTATCCATGTATCAATGAACAGGCTCGTGTCATTTTTCTTTTCAAGTATCAGCAGGCTGATCAGGCCATATTCCCCAAATTTATCTTTCAAAGATACTGTTATAGTAAATTTATTATCGCCCCCAATAAGTTCTTTTAGCTTTTCCTCCGTGTAACGGATAGTCCGCAAATTGAACTGGTTGCTTCGTTGTGTCAGTTGTGCTGACCGGGGTAAAGTAAATTTATCAATTGGTTTTACTTCAGCAACCATCTCCAGGCTTTCTAAAAATTCATTTTCGTTTGTAAAATGATACTGGGCTTTTGCTCTCTCGGCCTCTTCCCTGTACTGGTCATTCCTCATGGCATCCTCTTCAGTAAAAGAAGCTGTTTCGAACAAATTTTGCTGGTATAAAAAAGGCAGGTAATCTGCAATATCTTCAGGCAGGTCTGGTACAACAATTTCCGGGATTTCTTTCTTTACCATTTCCCTTTCAAAAGGATTGTCATCTAAAAAAACCATTGAATCGAATCCAATGTTCAGCACCGATTGTATGTACCTGATGTTGTCCGGCTTATTATTCCAATTGGCTACAAAGAGCGCAAGATCCGTCAGCTTTAAAACCATGTCCGGATGTTTTTCAAAAGGTTCTTTGGCAATATGCTCAGTATTCTTACTGCATACTGCCAAAATTATTCCCCGATCTTTCAATTGTTTTATCCATGACTGGAATTTAGAAAATGCCTTACCAACGCCCAGATCGCCAATCTCAATGCCTTCGATACCATCATCGCCAATGATGCCTCCCCACAGGGTATTATCAAGATCCAGGATCAAACATTTCTTAAACTTTCCGGAATAAGCCAAAACTATATCAGTAATATTTTTTGCAACTGCCGGCAATACATCAAAGCTTAAGACGCTGCCTGTGGTGATATACATTTTTTCACTTATAGCAGAAAGGCTGCCGTAAGTATTTTGTATGGAAGACAGGTCGCAGATGTTCAGGTTCTTTTTTCCGGCGGCCATTTTCATCAGTTCCATATTAAGCAATCTCAACTGAAACGGAAAGGAAAAACTTATTTTATTTGAAAAATTACCAAATACAGCATCGTTGATCTCCGGAAAATTCAAATAAATGATATTGCAACTACTATTCTTATTGATGGCATTTATGACTGTCTCAATATGGTTTGCCTGGTCTTCAGCCCAGTTCTTCTTCCTCTCACCTGATGTTTCATAAAAATTGGACAATAATTTTTTTGCAGACTGGAAAATCAAAACAAACTCGGGTTTGCTGGTATATAGTTTTGAATTTTCATCCAATACCGTCTGATAGATCCGGTCATAATCCGCTTCCCAGATATCCAAATGTATGCCCCGGGTGTATCCATACCCCTTTAAGGCCTGGCAAAGGAATTGTGATGCAGAATCTGCCAGCACTGCTATTTTCTGCAGGGGCAACCCTGAAAAATCATTCTTTAAGTTTTTTTTCAGTTGCAAAAAATCCATCGTATTAATCCTTCAATAGTAAAAATTCACATCGCATCATAATCGTAGGCGGTGATATGCCATTTCCCGGGGTCAGCATATTTCGTCATTATAGCCTCATCCGCATAGATCAAAAATGGCGGCTTCTCTGACAGGGGACCTATTTTGAATGGGTTTGACAAAAAAAAACTTTTTTTAAGCAGCCGGCTGTGAAAACTACCTTCCTGGCAAAAAGATACAATTCCTTTATAATTATTCTTTACCACGACCCGGGACAAATACCATGATAATGCCTTTTGTGCCGATCTGTCAGCAAAGTTAAAATCAAACAGAAGTATCTTGTTATTCTGCACATAAAAAACAATAAAGCCCCGGATAATGTCTTTTTTCCGGCAGGAAACAATCTTGTACTGAAAATTAGGATTGCTTATCCGCCATTTGAAATGATCAAGGTTACGGGGTGACATGATCGCTGAAGATGAAACCTGATCAGTTATCAGAACCTTTAGCGGGTCCAATGAATCTTCTGCGACAAAACGTTCTGACGCATATTTTCTTAAAAAATAAAAACTGCAAAAAAACTTTGGTTTAAAATAACTTCTGAAATGAAAAATAACCCGCCATCCAAAATGTTTTAACACGGGAAATGACTGGGCGGAGCCCCCGATCCCGATCATAAAAAAATTATTCCGTTTTTTTAAATACGCATAACACTCCCGGGCTAATATCGGGTAAAGACCTTTTTTCCGGAATTGCGTATGCGTCATGGTATCGCAGGCCTGGTAGATAATAGTTTCCCTGCCGTCAACCATATACTTTTGCGGAATAGCTCCATAAAATGAAATGACCTTATTCGTTTTTCCTTCCCTGGCAATAAAACCAATACAAGGACCTGACGGGTTATCAAAATACTTCCACTTAAAGTAATCATCGCTTACATCCATTCCAAAACAATCTTTCATCAGTGGAACTAAAAGCGAATAATTAGAATGATCCAGTTGTTGGATGAAAAATCCGGTATCAGACATATTTCCGGAATTTCGAATGAAACAATTCGGTTCTCAGGAACATTTCGGGCGGGGTTTCTTCTATTATATTAATTCTGCTGATGAGGTTTACTTTATTTGTGCCAAAATTACTCCGGTTATTCACCCTATCATCAACGAATAAAACATTTGATATACCTGCCTGTATGCATGCCTTTTCAATATCTGCATTAGTTTGCCCGTTAGGCAGCGCTAAAATATCCACGGGTTTTTGTATATTTTTTTCGATTTCGATTTTAGATTGCTGTATTTCGTTTAATAAACAATTGTAATCCGTTATGGTAGAGAGTGTGTCATGGTTGTAAGTATGACTGCCAATTTCAACCCTGTATTTCGTACACTCGGCTATCTGTCCCCAGTTCATCATAGCACAGTTTACGCTGGTGGCCAGTTCTTTTTCCTTTTCTATAATCCATTGCATTCTTTTTTTATACGGCGTATTTAGCAGTATGTTGAATACTGCATAATATACCTGCATCTGGTTTTTCTTATCTGCCGGCAATGAAAGATTCAATCCGCTTCCCGTATGGTATTGAAGGGTTATATTATTTTCCCTTGCATGGTTAAAGATATTGTTCAGCCTGTGTGTCCAGATTATCTCATTATGATCAGCACAAGAATTAACTATGTTATGATTGCTTGGCAGATTGTATTTAATTAAAAGCGGTAAGGCATACTCCATAAAATCGTAATATCCATCATCAAAACTTAATATTAAAAATGGTTTGCGATTTTCCTTCCGGAAATATTGCAATGAATTAATCTCTCCAATAGTGATTACATGATAATGCTTTGCTACATATTTGAGAAGTGATTCAAAATGGGCAGGGATTATAGGTTTAAAAAAAAAATCCTGCTCCGGCGTAACTCTATGCAGGTTCAAAACCGTTATTTTATGTTTCTTTTGACCCCTGAGAATCCTGGTTATCCCTGCCGCATTGAAAATATTGAACCCGATTTTTTTAAACATTGATATATTGCCTGTTATAATTTTTTTCAACGTTTATCATAAACAGTTTTTTGCCGGGTTGCTTCCCGGGTTCATTATAAATTTTAAACAGCAAAAGCGTGTAAACATTTTTCCTGATTCTTTTCAGAAGCTGATCAGCAGTACGCTGGCCGGGATTGCTATTGATTTCAAACCCTGCTTTATCAGGCTCCCGGCGCTGCAATTCCTGGGTAATAAGATGGAGATGTTCCTGCTTCAGGGCGGGGAAAATAAGGGCTGTGACTCCCCGCATTTGTTTTACCACTTATCCGTAAATATTTATGCCGAACGATCAAATAAAAGAAAAGAAAAAAGAACCAGGCTATATAAGATAAGAATTTGGTAAGTTTTTGAAAAATAATAGCCCTGGCGGCGGGAAATTTGTTTATTTCCCCGTATGTATAAGTAGGAAATATGTCTAATACTTCGTTTGGGGGATACTGTTTATATGCCTTAAGCAGGATTTCCGGGTGACTTACTAAAAAGGATATACTGGGTCTGCCATAACTATTCAGGACATTAATATCAGGTTCCATGTTGGTATCATAAAAATGCCATTCGTTCCCGAAGAATACTTCAAAACAAAAATGTCCGGATGTCTTTCCCCGGAAGCTGACTTTTCTTGTCTCAAAACCCTTTGATTGCATCACTTCCATCATTACAATAGCTTGCTGGCTACAGGCTGCATAAGGATATTTCAATATGTCATCGGGCACCACAATCGCCCCTAACCCCGGGACCGTTGCCTTTGACATAAGCAGTGCCATATAGTTACTGCTGAACCCATAATAAGAATATCCATGATAAAATCTCTTTCGTACAACTGAAGAAACGATATCCGTATAATCTCTTTTGATCTCATCCTGGTTATTTGTGGAAACAGTTACCAGGTAAAGGCTATCACAATATTTTACAAGTTTATCTATGGAATTTAGTCTCGAAAGAGAAAGATCATATTCTTCAAGATTATTGTAAACCGGGGCCCTATTATCGAGTTTCGTCAATGGATTTGAATCCCCAAATACCTGGAGGCAAGTCACAAATAAAAAAAAATTGAATAACCCGAATAAAATGACCTGCGACGAATATAGCAGCCTTTTCATAGTAACGTTTTTAAGGATATTGTCTTAGCTACCACTAAGGTGAAGCAAAAGAAGTTGGGAACAAAACAACTGGTTAGCAAACAAGGTAAATCGGGCAATTCTACCCTCTACCGGAATCGGGCTTCTCCGATTAACATGGTATTTTTACTGTGCTAATGTTGCCTTAGTAAAAACAACTCCGTGATACCGAAATGATCATACAAAAATTTATGGATCCGCCTTTATTTCTTAAGGCTGATGATCCTTGATAGTCCTTCTTCCAGTGTTATAAAATCTCTTTTTAACAACTGGTTCATATTGCCAATATCGGGTTGGCGGCGTGTCATATCTCCTTCCGGCAAAGGAGGCAGGTGAACCATTTTTGATTTTGAATCCGTAAGCCGGATGATCATTTTTGCAAGTTCAAGAACCGTATAGGCCTTATCATTACCAATATTTACAACATCGTTGACAAATAAATTTTGCCGGAGGGCATTGATACAGGCTTCCGCATTATCATCTATATAACAAAATGTTCTTGTTTGGGATCCATCGCCATAAATTGTAATATCCTGGTTTTTCAATGCCGCATCAATAAATCTTGATACCACAAAATCCGGGCTTTGTTTGGGGCCATACGTATTAAAGAAGCGAAAAATGGTAAAGTCCAGATCATATTCCTGCTGGTAAGAACGGCAAAATGACTCGCCTACGTTTTTGACAACAGCATAAGGCAGCCTTGAATTCAAAGGGGTAGTATGTTCATGCTGGGGAAGGTGTACCGGTTCTCCATACACCTCAGAGGAAGAAGAAAAGAATACTCTTTTCACTCCTGTGTTTTTACAAAGATCCAGAACATTCCGGATACCCTGGATATCTTCCAGCACCATCACGGGGTTTTCGAGGGTCCGTTTTACCCCTACTACCGCTGCATAATGAAATACGAAATCAAAACTGAAGGCAAGAAAGACAGGAGCAATATCATTATAATTATTTACATCGTTTTTAATAAACCGGCAACGCGGATGCAATGGGATATTTTCTTTCCTGCCGGTAAGGAAATTATCAACCAGCACTACTTCAGCATCTGTTGTGCCCAATAATGCATCTGCCAATGATGAGGGGATAAAACCAGCCCCACCTGTTATAAGTATTTTCATAATATTGATTATCTTTTTTTAAATACCAGTTTTATAAACTGAAAGGGTGACGCTAAAAATGATTTTAAGCAGTATTTCATAAAAGAACCCCAGTATCCTATTTGCCTGAACCCCATGGCCAATGAAAAGAAAAATATTCCCCTGAACTCAAGCTTTCGATTAACCGGCAACAACCCGGCTTTCAACGATTCATAATAAAATCTTTCATTATCCCTGATCAATGCAGGGCTTACCTTATGAGACATGCTTTGATCATTTATCCTATAGAGCATTCTGCCATTATCTGTTTCAAGCAATTTTCCTTTTGAAACTTTTGCGATTTGCAAAATAAAGAACCTATCGGCCGTACTACTAAGGGCCGGGTTAAACTTTATATTATTAACCAGCAGAATTTCTTTTCGTATCATATAATTTGAAGGTCCGGTACCCAGGTTATTTTTGAAAAAAAATATTTCATTTACCGGATCTTCTGCTGCCGCTTTTCGCAGGTGCTTTTCGGGGAATGTTTCAATAATGCCCCCAACAAACCCAAGATGCGGGTTTTCATCAAGGGCTTTAACCCTTTCAAATAAGAAACCAGGTGTCATCAGATCATCCGCATCGAAAAAAACAAGATATTCCCCTTTTGCAGTTAAAATGCCTTTGTTCCTGGCAGCAGACACCCCTGCGTTATGCTGATTTATTAATTTAATTTTTTCAGACAGGTCTTTATTAACGATGTCAACTGTACTATCATTTGACCCGTCGTTTACTACAATAATTTCCCAGGAAGAATACGTTTGTTGCTTGATAGAGTCGATAGTTTCTTTTAAATATTTTTCCGCATTATAAGCAGGAATAATAATTGATACCAGGATGTCTATTTTCGGCATATACAAAAGAAGGTCTTACATTTCAACATCATCTTCTCATCAGTTACCAAAGAAAAGTCTTCCGGAACCGGATAAAATGGTTTTCCTGTAAAAAAATTTGAAACCCGGTTCTTGATACTGAACGGTGTAAACTTTCGAATACCTATTATGTTGAAGAACGAATAAATAATTTTTCCTGATCTATTAACTTTTCCTTTATCGAATCTCGAATATTTCTGGCCGGTTATTTTTGTATTACTAAAATTTTCACCTAACAAAAGCTTCAGTTCTGCATATGTAAATTCCTGTGTATGGTAAGGGTTCAGCACTTTTCCTGTCGGACTGTTAACCGGGAAATTCGGTGTGGAGATAAACGCAATTCCACCGGGTTTTAATACCCGGTGAAATTCCTGTAACATTTCTTTATACTTTGCAGTATGCTCAATTGTTTCAAAAGAAACTATTTTGTCAAAATAATTATCATTGTATGAAAGTGCTGTTCCGTCCAATACTTCAAACTTCAGGTTTTCTCTTTTCCAATTGGCATTACATTCCTGTATCGTATCTGCTGAAATATCTCCTCCTATCACCATTCCACTTGTATGCTGCGCAAGGATATCTGAACCAAATCCTGTTCCGCAGGCAATGTCAAGGATAATATCTTCGCCATTAACAAACTGAAGTGCTTCATGATACCGGTGAACATGTTCACCCCACCAGGGGTCATTTTGATTCAATAATTGCCTTTCAGAAGACATATCGTTTTTTTTATACCTTGCACCAGATCTTTTGAAGCCCGTAAATATATTCGGCGCTGACGATCTGCAAATCACATTTTTCAATTAATTCTTTTAGCTCTACCCTGTCAAATTCAGAAATATGATCTCCGTCTGTATAGATTAGTGGCATGTTCATATTTTTCCGGTAGTGATTGAGTAAGGTTTTATCAAAATCAGGCAATTCAATATAAATAAATTTAAAGAAGGGTGCATATTGTTTTATAAAAGATCCAGGATCATCAAGATGTTCAAGAATATGCGATAAGATCAATATATCAAAAGTAATATCTGTCCTGCTAAGAAATCCATAGGCATCTGCGCAGACAAATGTCAGATTGTCTTTTCTATAACGGCTTTGGGCAAGATCAATCGCTTTCTGATCATAGTCAACCCCCACCACTAATTTAGCTTTCCCGGCTAGATATATTGACATATCACCCCTGTTGCAACCCAGATCAAGCACAGACTGATCTTCTTTAATAAAATTTAAAAGTGTTTGCCTGGTATGTAATCTTACAGGGTGTTCGCCGGGTGAATAATTCTTAAATGAATATTCATGTGAGAACCGGTCAAAAATCCATTCCAGGTTTAGAAATAGTTTAAATTTCCCTTTTTTTGAAATTGGTAAAATCCTGCTAAAAGCATAAAAAAATCTGACTATTAAAAGAGGCTTTTTGTTTCTCTGTAATTTTAGTCCCATATATGGTAGTAATTTCTAGATCAGCTTCAGAAACCGGCCCCGGTTTTCCGGTATATCTGAGAATAACTGAAAAACGGCCAGATTTAAATTTGCTCCCATCGTATCAAGGGCTTCCTTCCGGCTATAAGCATCCCGGACAACCCTTTCAATTGAATCTTTAAGTGTTGAAGGCTTAAGGATATAACCATTCACCCGGTCTTTTATGTAATCATCAAAATCACCAACATGTTCACAAACAGCCACTCCCTTTTTTAATAACCCCATTTCCTTCACCACATTACTGCTTGCTTCAGTAACCGATGGATGCATCAGCAGGTCTGCCGCAGCCATATAATTCACAAAGTCTTCGCGGAATCCTGTCAGAAAAATATGGTCACTGAGTTTGTTTATTTGTATAAATTCCTCCAGCTGTAAGCGGAGCGGGCCGTCATCCATCACAAACATTTTTACTGACAGTCCTTCATTCACTAATTTTCCTACAACTTCAAAAACCGGCATATGTTGTTTGGAGACTACCATACGGCTTACCATAATCAGCAACAGGTTGCACGCATACTGATTCCTTAATGCTTTGACTTTTGCCGGATCCGGCTGCTGGTAAGTTGTAAAATCATATATATAAGGCACCAGTTTTACTTTTCGCATATCACAGCCTTCATACTTTTCCATACAGTGCCACACTCCGGATGAAGGAATGACGATTCTTTTTGCCAATTTATTAGTAAGCTTGTCAAACCTCTCTTCATTTTTGCTTCGCTGCATATTAAACTGTTTGCCATATTCTGCATAAAAGGCGGATTCAGCGTGATGCCTGAAAACAGTTACCCTTGCCTTAATAAAAGGTTGTGCAAGTAAGGCAGCAAAATTGGCATCCTGTAAATGGCTCCAGACAGCATCAATACGGTGCTGTCTGCAAAACCTTACCAGGTTACGGCTATGCCGCAAAAAATATTTCCAGGATGGTTTACGCGGCAAAACATAAAAATGTGTTTCGATGCCCATTTTCTCAACTGCCTCATGAAAAGCCCCCCGCTCTGATAATGTAAGCACTAGCATCTCATGACCTGCTTCTATTACTGATTTACAGAGTGTTTCAATAGCAATGGAGCGTTTATTGGGCGGATAATATAATAAAACCCTTTTATTCACTTAACTAAAAGGCTAATACCTATTCTGCTTAAAAAAAGTATAAGTGCCCGCATATATAAATTTAAAAAAGGGGATTCCCCGGATATTAAGTACCTAATGACTCCCTAACAATCTCCCGTGATTTTTTGATTAAGTTTATAATCCAAAAAGCAAAATTTTATATAGCGTTGCCTATAATTCTTTCCCACTTGTAAGTAAATGTGAGATTTTTAAAGTTTTTTATTTGCCAGCCAGATAAAATAAATAGTCTAATACACATCAACAATACCCGACATGATATTGATATGCTGTAAAACACCGGCGTTCAAATCAAAGAATATGAATCCATTCATTTTTGCCTTCTTCCATTTTTTGAGCATCAGGTTTGAAGAGTTAGATGCTGATGATACTATTTGTACATATGACACCGGAAATAGCGAAAATATTTTTTTAATTATCCTTTTATAATCATCCGGATTCTTTAAATAGACTCCTCCTATATAGAAATAGGTAAAATTAATGCCAAACTTTTTTACCCTTTTAATTTTTCCCCATCCAAAACTTCCATTAATTCCTATTACCTCTACAGGTTCCCGGTTTTCCTGCTGCTTTAGCGCTATCACCTGCTCCTCCCTGACCATCAGTGACTTGCCTGCCAGCTGTGTTACAAGTGATGAAGATTGCCTGTTAAAAAATAAATTTTTAATAATTGGAATATTTGGAATTCTTACTACTAATTGAGGCGTTTCTGTAAACGCAAGCTTTTTTATGAATATTGGATATGAATTATCATTTGGCACCCCAAAAATAAAACCTGCTCCTTTCGCTTTTAAATATTCTTTTGCATAATTAATCAGGTTGGCGAATACTTTCCTGCCCTGGTGTTTTGGGTGCGTAGCAGTGTGGCAACTTTGATAACAGGTGTATTCCCTGTCACCAATAAAAAAATCAATTGCAATAAAACCATTGCAACCAATTATTACTCCATCTTCGATGGCTGCAAGAAAAAAAGAGGGACTAGAGGCTTTTGTATTCATATTCTTAAAAAAATGACCCTCCGCCGGCAATTCCTTCATATTAAATGCCTCTTTATAAAGTGTCCTGATTTCATCTTCCAAGTTTTTCTTCGTTATATCTATGACCTCTATTGTATAAGTCATTTTTTCAAAAATTTATAAATCCCGTTAATAAAATTGTTTACAATTAAATTGTCGGCCAATCCATCCATAGCTACAAAAGTATTGCCATTAAAATTGCAAAGGCTCAAATGATGTCGTCCCCTTCGCTGCCAGATATAGTTCTTCTGCGGATGGTAATCGTCTATAATCACTGATTCTTCGTAGCTGTTTTTACAAAGTTTTAATACCTCCAAAATTATTATCCCTCCGCCATAATTATTAGCACAATTTTGCGCTATCCTCAAGAGCTTACCGCCGTACATTATTACCCCGCCGCCATTCCTGCTGTATTGCATATTATTGGTGATTGGATTAGAAAGATGCGGCATCCATGAATCTGATAATAATTTATCGGCGAAAAAAATCAACAAGTCACCTTTATTGGTTGTAGTAAACAAATAATAAATACCGTTGTGAAATATAATATTGGAATCATAAAAGACACCTTCCAGTATTGTCTTTACTTTTTTAAGACCAACGGGGAAGTTGCAAAATTCCCATATGCTGATTTCTTTTGTCTGGGCTGACTCAGGAATCATATATAGCTTTCCATCTATATCTCTAAAAATAAACGGATACGAATGATGACAGTTTTCTTTTAATACTTGTCCAATATCTTGCCAATGGGCATCCTGGTTATATTGCCAGCAATTGATATGGCCAGGTTTACCGATGGGCTGCACTTCAGCAAACAAATATAATTTTCCGTCATTTTGAAAAAGAAAAGGGTCTGCATATGTGGCAATATGATCATAACTGGTTCTGAGTCTTCTCCCGGATAGAGTAAAAATCAGGTTGCTAAGTTTTGCTCCCAGAAGAATCCCGAATGGTTCTTGTTCCTTAAATATTCCTACATTCCATGTCTTTGTTATTTTCAACCTCCATTTTTTACCCATACAATACGAATATTTAAATACTATTTTTCCAAATCAGGATGAATATTTTTATTGATGCGCAAGTTTAAGAAGTAAGACAGTGAACTTCAAATAACTGTGTTTGATTACAGAAATCAGATTTTGAAAAAATTATTTCCCCTCTTTTAACCTGATACCCTGCATCTGACAGTAACTCCCATATGGCTTCTAACGAATCTCCTTTTTGTATGATAAAAGCAGGGTGCAATCCGAGAATCAGGATTGGCTTATGCTCCTTAAAAGTTTCACCCCCTCCCTTTAGTACATCAAATTCTGCACCTTCAGCATCAATTTTAATTATCGAAGGTATTATTGAGTATTTCTTTACACTGCTGTCAATGGTTACAATTTTTGCCTCATATCCAACTGACTCGCCTTTCAGCATATTCTTTACAAGGCTGTTACTGTTACTTCCTTCCACATGGCTGACAAAAAATGTTGCTGTTCCTTCCTTATCACTTACGGCTGCCTGCAGAGCTGTTACGTTGTCACAATGATTTAAGCGGAGTGTGTTCTTTAAAATCGAAAATGTGCCGGGTGTTGGTTCAAAGCAAATTATTTTTCCATGTGGGCCAGTTAACTGAGAACTACAGACACTAAATAGCCCGATATGGGCGCCTATATCAATAATATGCATTCCTGGTTTTACTTGTTGCTGCAGGAAGATATAATTCTCAACTTCATACTTATCCGGATAATACCGGCTCCATTTTGCAGGGAACCGAACTTTCATATTGTTGATCCTCCTGGTAACTCCTCTTCCCAGGGTTATCAAATCAAGAACCGAGTAAGCAAGGTTTCTTATTAAAGAATTGCTCATGCTTTTAAAATAAAATATTTACGAACTAATAAAAAACAGACTATCGCCATCACAGAATAGGTGATAACACTTGCAACAGCAGCACCCTGAGCGCCATAGCGGGGCACCATAAATATGTTTAACGAGAGGCTACTTATCATTCCAAGAACGGAAATTAGTAATATTTGCCTGCTCTTTTCCAGGTATATCAGGTACGCCTGAAAGGCATTATAAATTCCCCACATAAAATATCCGGAACATAAAATATACGCATAGGGCTTTGCGTCCTGGAACCGGCTACCAATAAAAAAACGGAATAAAAGAGGAATGGCTATATACATGCCTGCTACAGTAACTAAACAGGCGGCTATATACCAGATAGTTGTTTTATGGATTTTTCCTTTAAATCCCTCTGCCAATTTTTTAAACAAATGTGGTTGGTAAGCACTGCTCATCGAAATAACGACAACATAAATAATAGTTGCCAGCTGGCTGCCCAGGCCATATAACCCAACTTCTTTTGTACCGTTCAGGTCATACCGGTCAATAAAATATTTATCAGAATAGCCCAAAACAAAAACAGCCAGTCGTTCAAATACAAAAGGAAGACATAATAAAAAAATCCGGCGGGTAGTTAGCCAGTCAACCTTTTTGGCCACCAGTTGCCAGCGATAGAAAAGATAAATTGAAATTACACCGACTAAAACAGGCGCCAGGGCGGCAGACAATAACCGGCCCTGCCAGGCCCAATGTAAGCCGATAACCAACCCTGCTGTTAATGCTATCTCTGCAAGATTTTTTCCAATCGAAAAAAAAGCAAAATGAAACGGCCTGTTTTTATTCCTGGTTATCATCATGGCGGTTTCATTGAGCATGATCCACCAGGCTGTTACCGGCATAATCCATATCCAAACCGCGGAGACTCTCAAAAACTGGCTGAGCGGTTGTTGAAAAGCAATGCAAAGAACTGTAAATAAAGCGAGGCTTATTAAAGGTATGGCCTGTGCATTGGAAAAATAAGCACCATATGATTCCCGTGGCCGTTTGAAATATTCTACTGATAAAGGATATAAAATGCCCCCACTGATAAATGGCATCAGTAAAATGAGAAATGAACTGTACAGGTTAATGATACCATAATCATAGGTTGTTAAATAGTGAGTCAGTAAAGAAACGATCGCAAATGAAAGCGCAGCATTAATGAAATAGGATAAAAAATAAATGTAAACCTGTTTATGCAGCCGCACGGATTATTTTTTTGGGGTATTTGGCTATACTATCTTCCTGCATTCCTGATATCATGAAGTAGCTGAATAACTCTTTTTGATTCACTTAAATCAATCCCTTTTCCTGCTAATATTTCTTCATACGACTTTGTATGCAGTTCGGCGAAACTATCGCTGAACTCAAATTTTTCATCATCAATAACAAGGGAACGATATGTGTGGCTGCCTGTTATTTTAATCTCATCAGGCAACTTATTCCGGTCTATACTCAGCATCCAGTTCACTTCAGCTTTAGCAAGTTCAAGTTTTCCGGAAGCTGTGTCAATCCCATGCTGATAAACGATGTTTTCCTTTGCATCACCAAAAATCCACAACAGCGCATCAAAAAAATGTATGCCGATATTGGTGGTAATGCCGCCGCTTTTATGAATATCCCCCTTCCAGCTTGACTGGTACCAGTTTCCCCTTGCCGTAATGTATTTCAGATCAACTTTATATTTCTTCCCAACAGGTCCGTTTAAAATTTTTTCTCTTAAAGAAATGATAGCCGGATGCAGTCTCAACTGAAGGATAGTATAAACCTTCCGGTTTGTTTCTTTTTCAATTTCCATCAAAGCGTCCACATTCCACGGGTTCAGTACAACGGGCTTTTCACAAATCACATCAGCCCCGATGCGTAAACCGAATCGTACATGTGCATCATGCAGGTAATTAGGGCTGCATACGCTCACATAATGAATAGCTGTATTGCTGCGCCGCAATTTTTCACAATGCCTGTCAAACCGTTCAAACTCGGTAAAAAAATCGGCTTGTGGAAAATACGTGTCAAGTATTCCTACTGAGTCATGTTTATCCAGCGCCGCTAAAAGGTTATTGCCTGTATCCTTTATCGCTTTCAGGTGTTTGGGAGCAATGTATCCGGCAGCTCCTATGAGAACAAAATTTTTCATTATTATTTAACCACGGCGAACACGGCGATACACTGCGCTCTTTCGCCGTGTTTCTCCGTGCACGCTGTGGTTTATTTTCTTATAATTTACCCAAAACAACCCTTTTTATCCCGTTTTTCAATTGTTTTACATTGAAATTTATCAGGTATCCCAATTTACATCCTGATAATTTCATATAAGTCAGTACCTGGGCCAGGTGCACATCATTTAGTGACTCTACCGCTTTTATCTCTACGATAACTTTTCTTTCTGCCCGAAAGTCAATCCTGTATCCACAATCCAACTTTACCTCTTTGTAAACAACGGGCAGTGGTAGCTGTGTTTCAATAAACAACCCTCTTTGCTTTGCTTCAAAACTCAGGCATGCTTCATAAGTACTTTCCAGCAATCCGGGTCCCAGTTCTTTATGCACCTGAAATGCAGCATCAAGAATCAAAGTGCCTATTTCATTTTCATGCATAATTTAATGTTAACCACAGAGAGCACAGCGGTTCACTGCACTTTTTCACTGTGTTTCTCTGTGTCCGCTGTGGTTATTATTTTTTTTTACAAGATTATTCTCCAAAAAATACTCTTGCCCGCTTTCAGGACATATCGCCAAACCACTAATATCAAATTCAAGTTTATGCCCCATCTCGCTTACCCAACCAGTTTGGCAGGCCGGGTTGCCAATCACCAACGCATAAGGTAAAACAGGTTTAGTTATGACTGCTCCAGCGCCAATAAATGCATACTCCCCAATTTCGTTGCCGCAGATAATGCTGGCATTAGCCCCAATGCTGGCGCCTCTTCTTACTACGGTTTGCTTATACTCGTTCTTACGGCTGATAGCACTACGGGGATTAATTACATTAGTAAATACCATTGAAGGCCCGAGGAATACATCGTCTTCACAGATCACTCCTTCATAAATGGAAACATTGTTCTGAACTTTCACATTATTACCCAGTTTCACATTGCTGGCGATGAAAACATTCTGACCAATGGTGCAGCTATTTCCAATGACTGATCCCGGCATGATGTGACAAAAGTGCCAGATCCTGGTACCGTCTCCAATCTGGCATCCTTCATCAATAATGGCGCTGGGATGAGAATAGTAATTTGCTGACATACTCTTATTATTTACAGATGCCGGAACTCAGATTTTTTTGATTACTTTCTTAAGTTTCCACGGAATCATAGAAGCAAATAGCTGCTTGAAAATAAACTTATCAAATAACATGACCGGTTTTGACCTTACCAGGCTGAAGTAATAGACAAAAGACCGTCTGTGATCGTTCATCTCATAAGACATGTTGGCAATCCTCAGTTTTAAAGCAAAGCTTGCCCTCTTAACTTCTTTAGGCGATAGTATTTGTTTCCATTCATCCGTTTTAGCCAGGTAATGCTTACAGATTCTTACTATTGCCAGTTGCATTTCCTTATTACCAGTGTTTTCAGCATGCCGTTCTACATAAAGAACGATATCATTTACATAACTGACTTTTGCCTCCGGCAACATGCGGATAGCGTATTCAAGGTCTTCACTTGGCTCAAATGCTGTATAAAACCCGCCGGTATAATGAGTAAGTTCTTTTTGAATAAGGTAAGTGCCTGTTTTTGTCAAACAGAATTTAGCTTCCAGCAGTTCAAATAATAAATTAGTGTTTAAAACCTTTCCGGTAAAGGGGCGCCTATGACTGTATGCCGGTCCGCCGCTCACAAAAAACAGGAAATTGGCATACACAATAACAGAGTCCCTGGCTTCTTTTGCCAGGTTATAAAGGATTTGAAGTGCATTTTTTTCGAGGTAGTCATCAGAATCCAGGTACATGATCCAGTCGCCGGTCGTGATCCTGGAGCCTTCATTCCTCGCAACTGAACGACCCCTGTTGACCTGGTACAGGTATTGAAAATTCGGAAGTCTTTTAAATTTTTCAAGTACCTGGCTTGTATTGTCCGTGGAGCCATCGTCCACCACAATGACTTCAAAATTTCTAAACGTCTGGTAAAATACACTCTCAACAGCCCTGCAAATAAATGATGCCCGGTTATATGTAGGAATCACCACACTTATTGTTTCAATCATATCAGGGATATCTAATTATACCCGGTAACCGTATTGCGAATTTCAATTTAATTATTTAGTCAAAATAATTATAATAATAATTGTCCAGGTATTCCTTCAGACACACCCTCCAGTCTCTCATTACATTCAGACTGCGTAAATTCAGTTTTGTATTAATCAATCTTTCAGAGGCAGGTCTTGGAGCAAAATATTCATCTTTAAAATGATCGGAGTTTACCTCATTGAGTTTAATCTCATTTTCCAAATGAAGCAATTTCACGATTTCTTTCGTCATTTCAAGCCGGCTGGCCTCTCCTTCACAGGCCATGTTATAAACACCCCAGAGTTCCTGGTCAAAAAGCAACTTCACATTATTGGCAAAGTCATGTGTATATGTAGGTGTACCAAACTTATCCTTTACAATATTCAATTCCTTTTTGCCTTCCTTTATTTGCTTCAGGATTTTTCCTACAAATTTTTTATCCTTTTCCGGGCCACCTCCCATCATCCACCCGGCCCTGCAAACAAGATGTTTATTTTTATTTTCCACAACAAATCTTTCCCCCTTGTATTTCGACCTGGCATAATGCCCCTGCGGGTTAGGAATGTCCCAATCATCATAGACATCTTTTTTGCCGTCAAATATCCCTGCTGTACTTATATATAAGAGAGGTATATCTGACAGGTTTGAAATTTTCACTGCATTTTCAACAGCCAGGGTATTGGTTGTGTCAGCATCTCTAATATTTTCCTCGCAATATTCAAGATCCGTATGTGCTCCTATATGAAATAAGTAATCGGGTTCAAAAGATAGAACATCATTACGGTATGCAAGAAAATCCCTGAAATCAAGAAAACTGATCCATGTTTCATTCACATTAATGTCAGTGACCTTTACCTCAAACTCATCTTTAAACCGCTTATAAAATGCTTCCCCAAGCATTCCTCCACCACCCGCAATATAGACCCGCTTTAACACTTGTTTTATTTAATCAATGATAAATGGGGAGGCTGTATGTAACTGAACACTTTTAGATAACGTCCTGATAAAATGAGCCTGGCAAAAAAAATAAAACTGCATTTTCCTCAGAAATTTATTAAAACCATTTTTGTTTAACTACAATCGGGCCATGCCCTTCATCCGGCATCTGGTATTTAAAGAACGGAAACGGGTGCACTTTCAAATTAATTCCTCCAGCAATATAATCGTATGCTTCAAAAGCACTGCCGGCATAAAGATGCAGATCATATAAGCCCGGCTTAAGGGGTAATGAATCAATCTGGCAGTGTATCTCGTTAATACCGGGCTGTAAAGCGATCCCATCTGAATCAAATCTTGTAAAAGGGGTCATGATCCGGTTACCCATTTTATCATTGATGCCAATCCCAAAATGCAATTTAGAACTGGCTATTTTAGATGATATGGTTATTTTGAAAACACAATCCGACCCTGGAACGATCAATTTCCCGTCAGGAGAGTAAGCACAAAAATCACTGATGTAGATTTCCTTATTACTATGGGGAGTCAATTTCCCATCTCTCTCCTGTGTTTTGAGATATTGTTCAATAACATCCTGTGTTTGACCAACCTTGCATATCCTTCCGTTTTGCAGCCAGATAGAACGTTGACATAATTGTTGAACTGCTGCTAAATTATGACTGACAAATAAAACGGTGCGTCCACCCTTTTTAGCCACTTCATTCATTTTTCCCAAACACTTATCCTGGAATTCTGCATCGCCAACTGCCAATACTTCATCTATTATTAATATATCAGGTTCCAGATGTGCTGCAACGGCAAAAGCAAGCCGCATATACATGCCGCTGCTGTACCGTTTAACGGGGGTATCAAGAAATTTCTCTACTCCTGAGAAATCCACTATTTCATCAAATTTCCTGCGTATTTCTGCCCGGCTCATACCCAGGATTGCCCCGTTGAGATAAATATTTTCCCGGCCGGTAAGTTCCGGATGAAACCCTGTACCCACTTCCAATAATGTAGCTACCCGGTCATATATTTCTATCCTGCCACTCGAAGGCTCCGTTATCCTGCCAAGTAATTTCAATAAAGTACTTTTCCCGGCGCCATTATGACCAATAATGCCCATTGCCTCGCCCTTCATCACTTCAAAACTCACATCTTTTAATGCCCAGAACTCTTCTTTTACCAATTTTTGCGCAACCTGGCCTCTTAATAATTTCCGGACCTTATGGCTTATCACATCCCGTAAGGCTGTATAATTTCCTCTTACTTCATGAGAAATAAAATATTTCTTGCCCAACTCTTCAACCCTTATGCTAAAATTGCTCATTTTTCAAAATCAAATAAGGTCTGCAAAACTCTTTTCCATTTTCCTGAACTGGCGGATAGATAATATTAAAAAGAAAACAGTTACTCCCAGTGAAATATAAAAGGGATATTTTAATAAAGGATTAGGCGCATCCTTTATGATACACCATCGAAAACCGTCAATTACTCCTGCTACCGGGTTTAAAGCATATATCCCCTGCCATTTTTCAGGCACCATACTGCTGCTAAAACCTACGGGTGATATGAACAACCCAATCTGGATAATGAAAGGAATGATATAGCGAAAGTCCCGGTACTTTACATTCATTGCCGTAAGGTAAAGGCCCGGGCCAAATGATGCTGCAAATGCCATAATCCCGAATAAAGGCAACGCCAGCATTTGTATTGGCGGCATATATTGATAAAAAATAAATAATAACAACAGCAGCAGGAAAGAAATAAAAAAATCAATAAAGCTGGTAATAACAGCACTGGCAGGAATAATAAGCCGGGGAAAATATATTTTAGTAATAAGATTTGTATTACTGGTTAAACTATTGGTACTATCCGTTAAAGCATTGGAAAAAAACTGCCATGGCAGTAATCCGGCAAATACGACCAGGCTATACGGAACTACACTGGCTGTATTCATTTTCGCAATATTTCCAAACACGACAGTAAATATTGCCATGGTAAGTAATGGACGGAGAATAGCCCATACTATTCCCAAAGTGGTTTGCTTATACCGTACCTTAACGTCTCTCCAGCTTAGAATATAAAACAACTCCCTGTAGCGCCAAAGATCTTTCCAGTAATTTTTTTCAGCACTGCCTTGTTTTATAATAATACGGGAGCTCATACTAACTCATTCCTTTAATAAGTGGGGAGAAACTATAGTATAGAAAAGTACAGTTATTTTTCACCGGGTCAATCCATTACAATTTTTGCCAGACCCTTTTCATTAAATTAACACCCGGCAATAACATTCGTTGTATACCGCTCCGGCCTTTGTTCTTTTTATAAGAAAGGCGGCATGGTATTTTACTAAAGTATTCCATCCTGTTTTGTTGTAACCGCAGGTAATAATCATTAAAAAGTTTGCCGAGATCAGGCCGGGTATTAAAGTTGAAACGGGTAAGTTTTCGTGAAAGCTCTTTGGGCCTGAAATAACTCCACAAACTGAAATGATAAAAAGCAAGATGGTCTCCCGACTTCAGCAATATTTTTCCATCATCCCCGTAATTGCTGATTGCCCGTTCATGTAAATTCCAGCAGGCCATATTATACCCGGGATGCATAAGAGTATGTACTTTCTTAAAAAGAACAGGAACAAGATTAAACCAGATCTGGTCAACAAAGTAACCATTAGCTACATCTACATAACCGAACGTGCTTGTTCGTTCGCCCCACCATATCAAAAAATTTTTTACATTTTCGCTGGTTGGATTAATGGCCAGGAAACCAAGGTTATATGTGCCGTAGTTAAGCGCCAGGTTTTCAGAAGGAGTAAGCCCATCTAAAGGAATTGCTGTTAAAAAATGAGGTGTTAGCAATATATCCTCAGTTTCCAGCAGTTTGTCTAAGTAATCGAGCCTGTCGTATACATATATATCCGGATCCAGATAATAAAGCCTGTTTGCCAGCGGATACTGCATGGCCAGGTATTGAAAAAGAAAAGGCCGGACCGCAGAGTTCAGTTCGAGAATACTATAACGCTGTACCAGCTTTTTATAAGCCGTTACTATTTTTTCATCTACGACAATTACTTTAGCGGGATTGAAAAAATTATAATCAATGTTTTCCTGTAGTTCATCTACCAGGAAAATAACAGTCTTTATCTCAGGATGATGGATAACCAACGAATCCAATAAAGTTTTAGCCTGTGCGAGGTAATTATTGCTGCAAATGGAGAATGCAATGATCATAAGTGAAAGCGAACCTTTTTTAGCAGTAAATCACTGTGTCTTTTTCCAATACACACCGTCACTGTCTATCGGGATTATTTCTTCAACAATATTGTTTTTTTTGCGATAGTCAAGTACCGCCAGGCGGCAGCCTTCGACAGAACCCCAGTCGTCAATAATGACATACCCGTTATGTGATAGTTTGGGATATAAATTGACAAGGCTGTCCATGGTAGATTCATACATATCGCCATCCAGTCGGATGACAGCTAATTTCTTAATGGGGGCAGCCGGTAATGTATCTTTAAACCAGCCTTTTAAAAATTGAACCTGTTGGTCTAATAAACCATATTTTTCAAAATTACTTTTAACAGTATCTAATGATACTTTTAGTTCATTGAACGTATAAAGGTTGTCGTTCTTGTCTGCCTCATATTTAGTAACATCGGGCTTTGGTAATCCTTCAAAAGAGTCTGCCGCCCAAACAATACGGTCCGTTATATTATACGCTTTTAATATCCCCCTCATAAAAATAACAGTTCCGCCCCTCCATACGCCTGTTTCTATCATGTCGCCTTCGATATTGTTCTTTATTATATCTGTAACACATTGCTGAACATTTGAAAGTCTTTTATAGCCGATCATACTGTCAGCATACAACGGCCAGTCTTTCCCGTTCATCCTTGCTTCATGATTAAAACTTACTTCCTCACAAACGATAAGTTTCCTGTGCTCGATTTTACTTATTGCGGCCAAAGCAGGCTTTACAAACAGGTTGAGTTTCCGCCTGTAAACCACGGGCCTGTATTCTTTAAGACCTGACCGTTGCAAATCTAAAATTGTCTTTTTCAGAAGCTCCAGGTAGGCTAACCGCAATTCTTCCATCTTAGTTAAACCGGGATTTTATCATTTTAATTCTGTACATACTATACAGCTACTTTGGCAAAGTGTTAACTGTATTTAAACTATATATTTCATCATACGCAGTGATCATTTTTTCAACAGAAAAGCAAGCATGTGCCCTATCTTTATTTACCTGCCCCAAATGTTTTCTTTTTTGAGGATTGTTTACCATCCCGATCACCAGGTTGGATAATGCCTCTGTATCACCGTATTTTACCAATGTATCTTTGGAACCCAGAATTTCACACAAAGCCCCGGTATCATAACCAACCACCGGCAATCCCATACTCATTGCAAAGGGGGTAACCTGACCGAAACTCTCATCATGCACCGGTGCAACGATCACGCCGATCTTTTTATAATGATCCGGTAACGATTCATAGCTGACAAAACCCGTGAATATAAAATTCTTTTTTAGCCCTTCTTCTTTTACCCGTCTCTTATAATAATTCAGATAATATCCACCGCCTATTATATAACAAAGTACTCCGGGGTTTTTCTTCACAACCATGATAAAAACTTCTATTGCAGCTTCATTTAGTTTGTCCTTGTCAAGCCGGTATACCATGCCAACTGTATTACCAGGAAAAGTATGACCTGCCGAACAGGTAAAATGTGTTAGATCGGATCCGGGATATATCACAGATGAGACGACATGGCTGTTTTTATTAAATCCATCCCTTACATAGCTGCTCACAAATACGTTATGAAGAACTGCCGGGTTGTCAAAGGGCACTGTTGGTACATTAATATTCTGGATCACTTTTAACTTCAGATCCCCGCACATCTTAAAAATTGCTTCATACCATAATCCAAAATCATAATAACGGTGAATGGGCCTTACCCAATAATGAATATGCACCAACGCCGGTCTTTCTTTTTCCAGGAAGTCAAATAATGCCGGCAGTTGTGAAATGGAGAATTCTGATATAGAAAGAGGCTGGTAGGGCAACGGTTTGGGATGGTTTGGAACAATAATATGATGAGCATATTTACCGGATGTTCTTTCAACAATATCTGCTATCAACTGGCTGGTACCTCCTGTAACAAAGTTCCCATTGATATGGAAAATTTTAATCTTTCCCTGCCCGGGCTGGTATTTCAATTGGCGTGGAGGAATAGAGTTTTTCTCCACAATATGACGATTGATATACAAATGCGTCTTTAATAATAAGGAAGAAATTTTTTGGGCCGGTTTTCTCACTGCTATATTGCGAGCTTTTTAGGGATTTTTATTTTAGCAGGTTTGGTCCGAAATATTTAAACCTGCATTTACTTTCACCAGCTTTGATCAGACAGCGCCAATCCTTTTTAAATATTCCCCATAACCACTTTTAGCCAGTTCTCCTGCCAGTTTCATTAACTGGTCCCTGCTAATAAATCCATGTTTATAGGCCACTTCTTCCACACAACCAATTTTAGTTCCCTGTCTTTTTTCTATTACCCTCACAAATTCACTGGCATCGCTTAATGAATCAAATGTTCCTGTATCGAGCCAGGCGGTGCCCCTGTCCAGTACAGCCACTTTCAATTTGCCTTTTTGCAGGTAGGATTTATTGACATCTGTAATTTCATATTCACCCCTTGAAGATGGTTTTAAACCTTTGGCGATCTTCACCACTTCATTATCATAAAAATATAATCCCGGAACGGCGTAGTTTGATTTGGGTGATGTGGGTTTTTCTTCAATAGATATGGCTTTCATATCTGAGTCAAACTCAACTACACCATATCTGTCCGGATCGGATACCTGGTAGGCAAATACATAACCACCTTCCACATTTGTCAATGTGTGCAATTGTTTATCCAATCCTGTTCCATGAAAAATATTATCTCCCAGGATCAGCGCCACTTTATCAGCTCCGATAAAATCAGCGCCGATCACAAAAGCCTGTGCCAGTCCATTGGGCACTTCCTGTACTGCATATTCAAACCGGCAACCCAGCTGGCTGCCATCGCCCAGTAATCTTTTAAACTGTGAATTATCCTCTCGTGTAGTGATAATCAGTACTTCCTTAATTCCAGCCATCATCAGTATCGACAGGGGGTAATATATCATTGGCTTATCATATACCGGCATTAGTTGTTTGGAAACTGCTTTGGTAATTGGATAAAGCCTTGTGCCGGATCCCCCTGCCAGGATAATGCCTTTCATTGTTTTAATTTGTCGCTGTTAACTTATTAAAGTTATCAAGATATTTTTGCTTCCATGCCTGCACAGAATATTTATCTATAACTGTTTGCCGGCCTGCTTTGCCAATTTTTTCCCTCAGCTCTTTGTTTTCTATCAATTTTGACAAGGACTCTACCCATTCATCTTCTTTATCAGGAAGGTAGCCATTTATTCCGGGTTGTATAATTTCAGTATTCACCCCGACCGGCGACATTAATGTGGGAATTTCCAGCGCCATGTATTGCAACCCCTTCAGACCGCATTTTCCTTTTGCCCACTCATCATCGGGCAATGGCATAATGCCAATGTCAATTTGAGAAAGGTCTTCAATTTCAGTGGCAGCTACCCATGCATCACCGCTTGTGTCCAGTTCAGCACAATAATAATTTTTGTCACCAATAATTTTAAATGAAACTGCTGCGCCAAACTTTTCTTTTATCCGTTTCAGTGCGGGGATGGCCGTGGCAAAATGCTGAATAGTTGAAAAACTGCCGCTCCATCCTATGCAGGTCACCTTGTTTTCTCTGGCTTTTTTTTGCGGTACATACAGCAATGTATCAATAGTGGTGGGAATGATTGAAATATTTTTATTAAACTGCCCTGCATAATCAGCGAGGTATTGATTACCGGCAAATATTAAATCAGACAGTCCGATTATTTTCCCGGTCTTTGAAGCATTCTTCATAAAAGCAAGCTTCTTATTGGCTTCAGAAACATTCTGCAGCCATATCGCATCGTCAAAATCAAAAATGATTTTTGCTTTTGACCGTGCAAATCTTTTTTCGAAAAATGTGGAGCCGGTCATCAGTGCATCCCTGAAAATAAAAATAATATCGTACCTGTTCATTCGGAACCAGTCTTTGGTCCTTATCAATAAAGTCTTTATGTAGATCATTATTTTTCTGAAATAATTCCCTTTAGAATAAAAAGCTTTATCGTCTTTTTCATTCAGCAGGATGGAAATGTGAAACCTGTACCCGTTCTCTTCCAGGAAAGAAAGATATTGTTCATACCTGAACCGCTGACCCGGCGACCTGTCTTTTCTGTGCAAACAGATAATTAAAATTTTTTTCATGCTTGGCTAAAGCAACAAAATGTTGATTGAACTTTAGTGACTATTTGCATATAAGTAAATCACTGTGAGTTGCCGTGGTCGCTGTGGTTAGATTAAAAAATAAACCACGGCGCACACAGCGATACACAGAGAAAGCCAGAATTTTGCACTAGAATTACCTGAGGTATTTAATTTTTTTCACGAGGTTCCAGCCTTCAGGAAGCTTTTCAGTAATTTCTATATTTTCAAACTCCTGTCCTTTTCTTGCTCCTACTTTTTTGGCCCAGGCAGCCATACGGGCAATACCTTCCTGTAAAGTAATTCGTGATGGTTCACCAAATACTTTATGTGCTTTGCTGTGATCAGCATAAGCATGCAACACTTCATTACGGGCCTCCAGGTGGCGGATAGCTGGTTCTACACCGAAATCACGGCAAACTACTTCTGCCAGTTCATTCACGGTGTAAGGTTTATCAGCGCCAATATTGAATACCTCGTTGTAAGCAGCAGGTATATCAACAGCTTTTGAAATGGGAATGGCGACATCATCAATATAGCTGAAAGCTCTTGTTTGCGTTCCATCTCCAAAAACCGTTAGTTGTTTTCCCTGCATGATCTGGTTCATAAAGATGCCGATCACATTCCTGTATTTATCGCCGATGTTTTGATTTTCTCCATAAACATTATGCGGCCGGAATATAACATAATTCAATCCGAACATTTCATGTGCTGCTTTCAGGTCAAGTTCCACTGCATATTTGGAAACCCCGTAAGGATCTTCAGGCACCGGTGTCATTTCTTCCGTCATGGGCAACTGTCCTTTTCCATATACTGCAATGGAAGAAGTAAAAACAAAGCATTTCAGCTTTTGCTTTACGGCTTCATTGATAAGATTCACACTGCCGATAAGATTGGTATTATAATTATACCGGCGGATGAAATGTGAAAGCCCTTCGGCTGCGTAAGCTCCCAGGTGATACACATAATCAAATTGATGGGAAGCAAACAGGTTGCTGATGAATTTCTCATCTGTTACACTTCCTTTCAGAAAAATAACTCCTGCCGGAACATGATCTTCAAAACCTCCGCT
Organism: uncultured Chitinophaga sp.; assembly: GCA_964525285.1. GTDB lineage: Bacteria > Bacteroidota > Bacteroidia > Chitinophagales > Chitinophagaceae > JJ008. The sequence continues at coordinate 47,191 of CAZGGQ010000004.1, read as the reverse complement.
CAGGTCATCTACCACCACTACTTCATGTCCTGATTGCAAACAATGCCTGGCTACATGCGAACCAATGAACCCGGCACCACCCGTAATTAATGATTTAGGCATACGACTGATTTATGATTGATATTGTTTTTTATAATATTGTTGATACTCTCCGCTTGTTACATGACTCAACCATTCCTGGTTTTGCAGGTACCAGTCAATGGTCTGGCTTAAACCTTCTTCAAAAGTGACGGAAGGCTTCCAGCCCAATTCTTTATTGATCTTTGTGGCATCAATAGCATAACGCCGGTCATGGCCCGGCCTGTCTTTTACATAAGTGATCAGTTGTTCACTGGTGCCGGCAGGGTTACCCGATTTTTCATCCACCAGTTTACAAAGCAGTTTTACCAGCTCAATGTTTTTCCATTCATTAAAACCGCCAATATTATAAGTAGCAGCTTTTTTACCCTGGTGAAAAACAAGATCGATAGCCATGGCATGATCTTTTACATACAACCAGTCTCTTGTATATAAACCATCCCCATACACCGGTAATGGTTTTTTATTAATGATATTATTGATAAAAAGCGGAATGAGTTTTTCCGGGAAATGATTGGGTCCGTAGTTATTGGAACAGTTGGTAATAATTACCGGCAGGTTATAAGTTTCCCCATAGGCCCTTACAAAATGATCGGAGGATGCCTTTGAAGCTGAATAAGGTGAGTTGGGAGCATAGGGTGTTTGTTCCGTAAAGAAACCCGTTTCACCCAATGCGCCATATACTTCATCCGTTGAAATATGATAAAATAGTCGTGAGTTGTGAGTCGTGAGTCGTGACCATGCTTTTTTGGCAGCGTTCAAAAGATTCACAGTGCCGATCACATTCGTGTATACAAAGTCCATAGGTGATAAGATGGACCGGTCAACATGCGACTCGGCTGCGAGGTGGATGACCCCGTCAGGTTCATATTGATTGAAGATTCTTTCCAGCTCTGCCGTATCTAATATGTTTACTCTTTCAAAAACATAATTGGGGGCCTTTTCAATATCCCGCAGATTTTCCAGGTTGCCGGCATAGGTCAATGCATCCAGGTTGATGATCCGGTACTCCGGGTATTTATTTACAAAGAGCCTTACCGTGTGAGAACCAATAAACCCGGCTCCTCCCGTTATGATGATTGTCCTGTTCATGTTTTTTTTAACCACGGCGATCGCAGCGTTACACAGTGGTTTTCACTGTGCTTCGCAGTGAACGCTGTGGTTTTTTTTATCCACCGGGAACACGGCGGTTCATTATTTTTTACGCTGCATTTCCCTGTACCAGGCCATTGTTTTTTTTAATCCTTCTTCAACAGTTACTGCAGGCAAATAGCCCAATAACCGTTTCGCCTTTGAAATATCAGCTACGCTATGTTTTACGTCTCCGGTTCTTTCGGAGCCATAAATTGATTTCAAATTACCTCCTGCCTCTTTTCTTAATGCTTCAAACAATTCATTTAAAGATGTCCGTTCTCCGCAGGCAATATTATACACCTGGTTTATGGCTTCTGCACGGGTGGTAAATAAAGAAAGAAGGTTTGCCTGAACTGCATTATCAACATAAGTAAAATCACGGCTATGGCTACCATCGCCATTAATAGTTGGCGGCTTATTATTCAACAATGCTTCAGCAAAAAGAGGAATTACTGCTGCATAGGGGCCATGCGGATCCTGCCTGGGGCCAAATATGTTGAAATACCTTAACCCGATAAATTCCATTCCATAGAGATTGGCAAACACAACAGCATATAATTCATTAACATACTTGGTAACTGCATAGGGGGAAAGAGGGCTACCGATATTGTCTTCTGACTTCGGCAGGCCGGGATGATCGCCATAGGTAGAAGAACTGGCGGCATAAACAATTCTTTTAATGTTCTTATCTTTTGCTGCTGTAAAAATGTTCAGTGTGCCGGTAATGTTTACCTCGTTGGTGGTAAGCGGATCATGAATGGACCGGGGAACTGAACCCAGCGCCGCCTGGTGAGAAATAAGGTCAATATTTTGGCAGGCTTCCAGGCAGGTTTTAAAATCCCGGATATCGCCTTCCATAAACTCAAATTTTGAATCGGTAATAAAAGACGAGATATTCTCCATGGACCCAGTGGCCAGGTTATCCAGTACTCTTACAGTTGATACCCTTTTATCCTTTAATAATTGTTCGGCAAGATTAGAGCCAATAAAGCCAGCGCCCCCGGTAAGCAAGATTCGCATGAATGTGCAGGATAATTTTATTTTCTTTTTGAACCGCGGAATATTTTCCGGAGATCAAATCGTGTAAATATTCTTTCAAAAAAATTAAGCGGCGGCTTTTCTTCTTCATAATAGCTGCCATAACCATAGCCGTATCCATAGCCATAGCGGCCATAGCCGTAATAGCCATATCCCGGTTTTATCTTAACATCATTGATGACAATGGAGATTTTAGGCAATTTGTTTCCCACATAAAATTCATCAATCAGCGCTATTTGTTTTTTGAAAGTATGACCCTGCCTTACAAGATAAAGGGTGGAATCAGCAAATTTGCTAAGGGTCATTGCATCACTTACCATCCCTATCGGGGCCGTATCAACCAACAGGACGTCAAAGTTATCCTTCAGCCATGCAAACATTTCTTCCACTTTTTGACTCAGCAGCAGTTCTGCCGGGTTGGGAGGAACGGGCCCGCATCCCAAAACAAAAAGATTTTCCTGGTCCGGAACCGGTTTTATTAAATCCGCCAGGTTGGCTTTTCCCACCAAAAAATTGGTAATGCCCTGGGCTTTCTGAATACCAAGACCACTAAGGAGCTTTGGCTTGCGGATATCAAATTCAAGTATCAATGTTTTTTTACCTGCCAATGCCAGCACGGCTCCCATGTTGGTTGTTACATAGGATTTTCCTTCACCGCTGAAGGAAGAAGTAACAAGGATGGTTGATTTTTCTGATTTGTTCAGAATATACTGAAGGTTGGAACGGATGATCCGGAACTGTTCTGCCACCATACTCCGGGTAGTTTTGTTTACAACAAGTACACTCTTAGCATACGAGTGTCCTATTTCACCCAGTATCGGGGCAGCGGTGAGCCTTTCGATATCAAACCTTGTACTTACTTTATCATTCAATACTTCTTTAACGAAAATAAAAAGGGCAGGCAAACCGAGACCGAGCAAAACTGCCAGTATTTGTATGGCCCTGCGATTAGGTTTTACAGGAGTTCCTGCAGGATAAGCTTTGTCAATAATCCTGGAATTGGAAATAGTGGATGCTCTTGTTATAGCGGTTTCTTCGCTTTTTTCCTGCAGGTATTTGTAAAGGTTCTGGAGGGCCTCAGCACGTTGTTCAATTGCCATTTGTTCTTTTACTTTTCCGGGCATTCTTTGCAATTGCGCCTGGTTCTCGTTGCTTTTTCTCCTGGTCTCGCTGATCGTAGAAGAAATAGATGCTTTTATATTTTTCAGGTTTTCAAGTATGCTTGTTCTCAATTTTTCAATCTGCCCGTTAGCTTCCTGAACACCCGGGTTGTCTTCCGGAATATTGGCATCCAGTAATTGCTGCCTTTCAATCTGTGCTTTGTTATATTCAGCTACAAGCAGATTAAAAGTGGCATCCTGCAAACTAAGGGTAGACGGAACCTTGCTGAATTCATTTCTCTTATCCAGCAGGTAATCATTTACCATTTCAGCTTTATTCTGCTCAAGAATTTGCTCATTGATAAGTTTGTCCGATTCGCTGATGTTGCTGAAATAGTTGCCGGACTGTTTCTCTGCGTCTATAAGATTGTTTCGTTCTTTGAAATCAAGTAAAACCCGCTGAACACTATCCAATTCATGGCCTGTTACAGTAAGCCGATCGTCTATAAATGACAGGATTTTATCTGATTGTTCTTTTTTTTGTTCAATGGAGAATACTGCATATTCTTCCATTAGCTTATTCACAATATCAGCCCCCATCTGCGAATTGGTTGTCATCATGCTGATATTAAGGATGCCGGTACCGGGAGTTTTGGGAGTTATCTGAAGGGCTCCTGCATACGCTCTTGCCGCTGATGAAGTTGGCAGCCAGACAACACTATGTTCGCCGCTTGCAGGGAAATATGGATTACTGCTCAGGTTGAATGATCCGTTTGCATTTTTAAAAGTTTGTCCGAAAGTATATGTTTGTTTATCGCTGTTGATCCGGAATTCACGACTATTTAAAAATTTCACTTTTATTGAAAATGTACTTAAGGAATCTGTAATCCCGGCCACATTAACAGTGAAAGGTCTTTGCTTGTAAATATTAACCGTCTTTATTTTGCCTTTGGCATAATAGGTAAACTGAAGATGCAGGCTGTCTATCACTCTTTGCATCAGCGGTTTTGATTTCAGTATTTCGATCTCATTCTGGATATTCTGGGCCTTATCATTTACGAATACATCCTCAAATTTATCCGACCTTCCTCCACCACCCTGTTCGCTTTTAATAACCATAGAACCGCCAACCTTGTAAATAGGTATGCTATACCGCAAATAAATATAGGCCCCAAAAAGCGTAAGCGCCACTGATAAGACAAAGAGAGGCAGAAAACGAACGTACTTATAAAACAAATCACGGAAACTCAGGTTCCAGAGTTCGCTTCTGCTGTTGTTAACCGTTTCCTGCATTCAATAATTAATTAGTTGCATTGATGAAATAAGGGATACGCTTCATTAATTTTTTATAATGCTGTAAATGACGGCAACGGCTGAAATAATACTGACAGCAAAGCCGATTTTCTGTTGTACAAGGGCCTGGTCAGTGGACTTGATCCTTTGTTTGCTGGGCTCCACCATTACGACATCATTCTGCATCAGGTTATAATAAGGAGAAGCAAAAAGATTTTTTGAGGACAAATCAATCACACCGATTTCTCTTTTATTATTTACTTCCCTGATCACTTTCACGGTATTCTTTCTCCCATGTATAGTAATATCACCTGAAAGACCAATAGCTTCAAGGATGGTAATTCTTTCACCCGGAACATTGATAGTTTGCGGGTGGGCCACTTCTCCCAATACAGTTATTTTATAATTTAAGAGCCTGATGATAACATTGGGGTTTTCCAGTAATACCTTTGGCTCAGTAAGTTTTTTCTTTATCTCCGCAGCCAACTCTTGTTTTGTAAGTCCTTCTGCATGAAATATCCCTAACCTGGGGTATTCAATATTTCCATTTACATCAACCATAAAACCACAAATACTGGCGGCGCTTTGTCCCCCCGAACTGTTATTGCAAGGCAGGTTATATATCGCATCTGAAAGCTCTGGCCTGGTACTGAGACTATACACCTGTATGGAAAGGAGGTCGTTTTTCTGAATTCGCAGATCTGGAATTTTCACTTCTTCTTTACTACTGGTATCCACTACATTTTCAAGATAACCGGGGAGTTTTTGCTGGGTGCCACAGGAAAAAAAATATACAGACAGAACAAGCAATGCCGGAATTCTCAGGAATTTCATTGATACGACTTTTATTATAAGGCGCAGCCAAGGCTGCAAAATATGGTTTGGTTTACCTGGCCTGTGCCGAAGTTAATTTACTTCTGTCAATATATGCCACCAAAATATACCCAAGACTGTCAATAGCTACCCTTGCTGTTTTGCGGCGTATATCAAGTACTTTACCTTCCTGGTCCATCAGGGTGCCATTGGTGACCCGTACCCGCTGATTAACTTTCAGGTCTATTGGCATGGCCTCCACATTTTCATACTCATTCAAAAATCTTTTGATAGCAATAATTTCTTTTTCTTTTATCACAGCAGGTTTACCGTCCCAATACACAAAATTGATGGCTCCGTTCGTCATCCGCACAGCAGTTCTGTCATCGTCATTTACTTTTACAAATACATAAGACTTGAACAAGGGCTCTTCAACAATTTTCACCCGGTCACTCCATTTTCTCCTTATTTTGTTTAAAGGACAATAGCTTTCGAGTCCCTTTTCAGTTAGAAGTTGGTTTACTTTCTTTTCCCACCTTGGCCGTGTGTACACGGCTAACCATTTACGGCTCAAATTCAGAATATTTTAAGAAAAGCTTCGCCATCTCAATCACATAAAAAAAATTATATGACTGGTTTTCATTGAATTAGGATAAAGCAGAACAATCAATACCAGTATAACCTGATTTTTGCTTGCAAATATATGGGAAGATGTGAGTGGAAAGAGAATAAAATGTGCAGATTTTGAGGGTTTTACCCCCAAAGGTTGATAACTTATCAGGTAAAATTACCAGGCCATTGTTTACATTTTAAGTTCAATCGGAAAGGCCAATAATCAACCTGGAGGATTTAATTATTCTTCAATACGATCCGGCATTAATTCCTTATCAAATTCATACATTTAGTTTTATAAATCCAGACATGAACCAACGTTTTTATTCTCTTGATGTTTTTCGCGGCGCCACTGTTTGCCTGATGATTCTGGTCAACAATCCGGGCAGCTGGTCACATATTTATGCTCCTTTGGGTCATGCTTCCTGGCATGGCCTCACCCCAACAGACCTGGTCTTTCCTTTTTTTCTTTTCGCAGTAGGCAACGCTTTATCATTTGTAATGCCAAAACTGGAAGCAGGGGGTAATGTCATTTTCTGGAAAAAAATAATCAAAAGAAGCCTTCTTATTTTTTTAATTGGTCTTTTTCTGACCTGGTGGCCATTTGTAAAATGGAGTGGAGATCTTCTTGTATTCAAATACTGGGTAGATCCCAAAAATCATGAAACAGGTATTCGAATCCCGGGTGTATTGGCCCGCATTGCTATTTGTTACTTTTTTGCTTCCATCATTATTTATTACCTGAAGGCAAGGATGGCATTTTTTGTTGGTCTTGTATTACTCCTTTTATACTGGACACTCTGTTTTTTACTGGGCGATAATAGAGACCCCTATAGCATGACCGGATGGTTTGGAAACGATGTGGACAAAGCAGTTCTTCATTTACCACATATGTACAAAGGAGAAGGAATTCCCTTCGACCCCGAAGGTATCATGAGCACTTTACCGGCTATTGTACAGGTAATTTTTGGCTACCTGGTTGGCGATTATATTCAGAAAAAGGGGAAGAATTTTGAAATGCTGAGCGGTTTGTTTGTTGCAGGGGTTGCCCTTCTGCTCACCGGCTTTTGCTGGGATATGGTCTTCCCTATCAATAAAAAAATATGGACCAGCTCTTATGTGGTTTATACAACCGGGCTTGCCATCATTACTATTGCCACGATGATCTATATGATAGAATTCAAAAATATTAAAGGTGGTTTGTCCAGGTTCTTTGATGTGTTTGGAAAAAATGCGCTGTTTGTTTTTGCACTCAGCGCTTTTCTTCCCAAGGGGCTTGCGCTTATCAGGATACCCGATCACCTGAACGATAAAGGAGTCATGGTTTATACGAATCCCTGGAACTGGTTATATCAAAAAGTATTAATTCATGTTCCCGGTGATCCAAAAGCCGGCTCCCTTCTCTATGCCCTCAGTGTCATCACATTGATGTGGGTTATTTGTTACTGGATGGATAAGAAGAAGATCTATGTGAAGCTGTGATCACCATTTTACCCCTGCTATCTCCACATCACCATACTGATTATCCATCATGGCGTTTTCAATTTCAAGTACCGGACCGTTTACCGAATTCCTGAAAGTAATTACCCGGATAATAGAAGGCACTGTAGTGTTGTAGTAACCATAATACTGTACACTTATTTTATATTTCCCCGGTTTTGCATTTTGCAACTGGTACTCCTCAGTGCCGTTGTGATAATAATCAGAATAATAATATCCACCCGAAAGCCGTCCGACAGCTTTTTGCTGGCCATAATAGCTGCATTTTTTCCCTCCTGGTTCCGTCACTGTTACTTTACCGCCAAGGCTTCTGTTGTTACAGTCAAGTGTAATCCGCAGATCATAGTTTAAAGGGCGGATCAGTTGAATGTTTATTCCCGAAATGTCAACAGAATCCTTATGTGCTGCTATCATGGCATTCATTTCCTGCAACAACATAGCTTTATAGTTTCTGAAAGACGCTTCATTTTCGCCCTGGTTGGAAATAATAGCTTCGTAATAAATATTTACTGCACGGGTATATTCTCTTTTCTGATAATAAGCCAGCGCCTTGTTCCTGTAATACATTAACTCATTGGGATTATCTTCCTGCAGGTTCGTATATACATTGATGGCTTCATCAAATTTTTTCCAGGATTCAAGCGTATACGCTATTGCTTCAACCACCTGCTTGTTGCCATCGCTTACATCGGCAGCAGTAAAAAGAATATCAAATGCCTCTTTCAGTAAGCCTGATTTATAAAAAACCTGGGCTGCATCAAAATAGAAGGCCGTTTCATTTCCAAACTCCCTTCTTAACTCATCATACCTTACCATCAGGTTTTTGGATGATGTGCTCCTCAATTCCTGCATGTACTCCACATCCGGCCGGTCCTTCAGCCGGTAGCTGCCCCAATAATATCCATAGTTGCTCCTGCTTCCTTTTTTGGTGTTGACCATTAATGCTCCATTAGCACCATCGGGGCCATAAATGGCGGTTGCGGATGCAGACTTTAAAATAGTCACATTCAATATATCATTTGGATTGATTGCACTTAAATAAGTAAGTGAAATAGGCACCCCATCTAATACCAGCATCGGCTGGTTGTTTCCTGTAAGTGATCTTATGCCCCGCAGTGTAATTCTTGTATCGCCAAACACACCGTTATTAACTGTCTGCAGATTCAAACCGGAAACTTTTCCTGTAAGGCCATTTTGCAGGTTTACTGATTTTGCCTGTGTAAGCTCTGCTGATCTCACATTGGCAACAGAATAACCTAATTCCTTTGCTTGTCGAGTTTGCCCAAGGGCTGTTACCACCACTTCGCTCATGGCCATAACATTTTCTGTTCCTGTTACAGCTAACCCGGAAACCTGACCTGTCAAACCACCGTTTGCAGAAGTCATATTATCTTTTATTGGCTGGCTTACCGCCTTCTCTTTAGTGACAGCTGTCTCCTGTTCATTTTTATTTTCCGTTAATATAATTGATTGGCCATATTTGTCATTTTTTCTTATCCGCTCGTTATAAGCAGATACAACGGATTTGAGTATATCCAACTCATTCATTTGCCTAAACTGCTTTCTTCTTTCCTCATCAGCTTTTACGAAAGAGCTCATATCGCACTCGGGCTGCAATTCTGCCGGGGGCATGATATTGAATTTGACGTAGTCTTCTATCCTCTCCAGCACAATGTAGGATGTGCTGGTGGTAACCACCTTTTCCGCTTTACCAAAATTCAATAAATCATACCAGTAAGAACCATTGCGTACATACAAGTCAAAAGTATTGAGCATATCAAGCCTGTCAATAGCCGATTCCTCACACAGCCCGTTTGCTGATATCTCCAGCGTCTCTTCTTCCCTTGCTTTTCCATTATTCCCATACTGAAGTGTGAGTGATTGCACACCCGCTGGTATGGTTCCTGATAAAAGAAGTGTGTCATCCTTTATACTACTTATCTTTTCATTCAACGCTACTTCTGTGCTGCCGGCTTTCACTTTTAATAAAACATTTTCTGTGGTACCGGTCATTGCCAGAGCCTCGTCAAGCTTTTTTAATACAAGGTCAATGTACTTACCCCCGGTGAGACCAATTATTTTTTCAAGATGTGCACTGTCATCAGCCCTTGCTGAGCTGATGCACCAGGTATGCACTTTTCCGGGCACCGGTAAATTTTTTCCAAAACTATTTCTCCCATCACTGAAGAGCAGTATGGCATCGGACTGTACACTTGAAAAATCAAGGCTGCCATACTGTGTTGCCCCTTCATATTTCAGGGCCTGCAGGTAACCTTTCCATCGGTGAAAATTGTTGTTTAAAAAGAAAATGGCTGTATCCTGAATTTTCTGGTTGAATGTAATGATGCTAATTTGTGAAATGCTGTGCTTTGAGATATACTCCTTTAAAAATTCCATTTCCTTTTCTGTATCCCTTGCCAGGCCACCGGCCGATATATCCCAGAACACAATCACTTTATCAGGATGAAAGTGGTACTCACGATTGATCCGGGGGATAAACCTCAAAGCAAAAAAACTCTTCTCCCCTGCCTGTTTAATGCATAAAGATGGTTTTTCTAATGTGACGGGTAATGAAAAAGCGAGTGGTTTCTCTGCCCGTGTAACTTTTGCAGTCCAGTGGAGCTGCCAGATATTACCAGCATGGCTGAATGACTGATCAGTAAGCAATCCCTTTATTACTGAAGGAGAAGCGCCGTAGCCGCCTGCCCTGAGGTTTACATTTAGTTGTTTAATTGTATCCTTTGAATAAAGCGGAAGTTTATAAACAAGTTTTCCGTCAGCAACTTTCAGCATTTGCTGAATGGTCATTGATATTCTGCGGCAGCCTTTTGCAGGTATGGGATATATGTTCAGGCTATAATGATTGTAATACTCCATCTGCAACAGGGCCGGGTCAACTCTTTTGCCTACAATGGTATTATATGCGTTTCTTGCTTTCCACTTCTCTTCTATGGAGCCATCACGGTATTTGCCATTGAGCTCGAGTTGAAAAGAAGTGATAACCTGTCCGGGTTCCAGCTCAAACCGGTAAAGCCCTTCTATCTCTTTCTCATTGGGGTTGCAAAACTCCATTTCAATAAATGTTGTTGCTGTAAATGCATCAGCATTCACTTTTATTGAAACATTGGTCAGCTTCATGGGCCAATCGAGTAAGCGGCCATTATTTTGAGCAGTAACAAACAAGCAGGCACAAAGCCCGGGAATCAGTATATATAACTTTCGCATAAACAGTGATTTGATAACCGGATGCAAAATGTTAAAGAATTGCATAAATATTTTTTGGGCTATGCAAATAAGGTATCCATCTCATCTGTTATTTGTTCTAAATAATTTATTATGAAACTCATCAATTTTGTAAGTACAGGGGCTTTTATCTTTTTCACTGCATTTGTAATGAAAAAAGAAGCGGATAAACAGCTAACATCCCTGTATGATACCAAATGGTCGTTAAAGAAAATTCACACAGCAGATACCGTGGAATTAGTAACAGGCAACGCCTTTATTAAATTCAACCAGTCAACAAAAAGCTCCGGCGGCAACGGCAGTTGTAATGCTTTTGGAAGCAGCATAACTGTTTCAGGTAATAAAGTCGGTTTTAAAGATATTTTCTCCACCAAAATGTATTGCGAAGGCGTACAGCAAACTGAAGATGCTTTTTTCAAACAATTGGAGAGAGTAAACAGGTTTGTGATAACGGGCAAAGCGTTATTGTTGTACAGGGATAAAGAGGTGTTGCTGGAGTTTGAGTCAGAATAATTTTCCTTGTCCTCCCGGTCTCCTGAAAACACTCCTGTCCAAACTCCACTCCTCCGCATTCATCCCATATAGTTTTCCATATTTTTTATATTGCTGCGCCACCATCTGTGCAATATTGCCTTCACCCCGCATACGAACACCCCAGCGGGTATCATTTACTTTTCCATTATGGCTTTGTTCTACAAGGTGCCAGACCCTGTCGGCCCTGTTCGGAAAATTTTTATACAGCCAGTCATGAAACAGGAATTTAATGGCGCCATTCAGGCGTATAAAAGTATAAGCCGTAAATGTTGCGCCATTATCTCTTGCGGCTTTCATGATCCGTTGCATTTCATGTTCATTCAATCCCGGGATCATTGGCCCCATCATAATACCCATGCGTATACCGGCACTACTTAATTCATTTATAACTTTTAATTTTTGTTTGGCTGTAGTGGTTCTTGGCTCCATTATTCTTCTCAGATCCTCATTAAAGGAAGTAATAGAGACCATGGCCGAAACAATTTTCTTCTTTGCCATTTCCTGCAGCACATCTTTATCTTTCAGTATCCAGGAGTTTTTTGTAAGGATACCAACCGGCTGGTTGAATTCGTTACACACTTCCAGTAAACCTCTTGTCAGCCTGTAAATCTGCTCGGCAGGTTGATAACAATCCGTGTTACCGCTGAGCATAATAGGGGTTGCATCCCATTTCTTGTGCATTAAAAATTTTCGCAACAGTTGCGGAGCATTTTTCTTTACAATGATCTTTCTTTCAAAATCAAGCCCGGCACTATATCCCCAGTATTCATGCACATTTCGGGCATAGCAGTAAATACAGCCATGTTCACAACCGGCATAGGGGTTCATGCTGTAGCCCATGCCCACATCCGGGCTTTCCACTTTGTTGACAATGGTTTTCGATTCCTGTTCCAGGTACTGTGTTTGCAGATTGGATTCTTCCCAATCATCAATGCTTTCGATATGTTCCCGGATATTTTCATATTTCAGAAAACGGTTTTTAGTGTTGAACTGGGCGCCCCGGCCGGCTAAGTATTGATGGCTTTCATCTTGTTGTTTCGCTGCCACTTTAAAGTGGTCCTGCTGTAATTTCTCTAACATAAACTATGTTGGTTTTATTTTTAGATTGCTTCGGCTTAGCCTCGCAAAAAAAAAGGAGAACAAAGAGTTGTCTCTTCCTATTCACTCTGCACATTTCTTTACTCTTTATTCTCCTTACTCACATTACCCCTGCCTGCCGTCAGGCTAGCATACCACTTTTAATCCTTCTCGTCCCAATATCTATCAGAAAATTTTTTGAACCACGGAGGCACAAAGACACAGAGACACGAAGAAAATTATCTACTATTTTTAAATTCCTCTTTGTGCCTCCGTGTCTTTGTGTTTCAATACCTTTTATACCACCATTCTTTTAATTCCTTCTTTCATCAATGGCACATTAAAATTTATGATAAAGCCCAGCCTTTTATTGCTCAGTTTCATATTGTTCAGTTACTGTACCTCCCAGACCGGATGATAATAATCCCGTGCCTTCAACTCCACAACCACTAGCTTATCGATTAATATATCAATACGCAGTCCTTCATCAAATACTAATTTATCATACTGCAATTGAACTATTTTCTGTTGCTCAAAAGGAATATTTCTTTTCGATAACTCATAACAGAAGCATTTTCCATAAATGCTTTCCAGCAATCCGGGTCCTAATGCTTTATGAATGTATATGGCAATATCTACTACCTGCCCTGTCAACCAGTTTTTTCTTTCAGTTAATGGTTTAAACATTTTATCTATATTTTATTTATCCGAACAATTCTCCCTGTTTGGTTGTAACAGGGAGATTCTGAAATTCAAATTTTTCCACAAGATGATATTTCATTTCGCCTTCCGGTCTTTTTAATAAGGTCATTCCATCAGCAATGAATCGGCTGGTAAAATGTTTATTGCTGTACTCCAGCCAGCCCTTTTCATATTGCCATGGTTTTAGTTTCCGGGCAATAGTAAGGTGCGGCTCCATTATGAAATGAGGTTTATTATCATCATTCAGTTTCATCAATCGTTGGCCGTCTGTACGGATTTCTTTTACCAGGTTCTGTACCGGCAGTTTGCTGGTTACATTAATATATATGGTATGAGTGGAGAAACTGCCGAAATCTTTCAACTCCACTTTGAATGGCGGATAACCCATCGCCACCGTTCGCAACCGGTTGATGATCCGCTCTTCCATCATTTCATATTGAGTAAAAGTTACCAGTGCTATTTGTGGCCTTCCCCATCTTGCATGGTCAGATTTGTATTCCGTTGAAAATTCTTCTTTTACTTTCATGACCCGGTTCCACAATTCTTCATGCGGGCTCAGCACCAGCAAATACTCATACACCCGGTAACCGGGAATAGTGTTCATAATAGTTTTCATAGCCCCCATTTATTATTTAAAAAATATTCCTCATTTTCTTAGCGCTAATTTACTAAATTATTTAGTTATTCCAAATTATTTTACCACCTTTATGTCAGAAAATTTATTCTGTAATGACTCTTCGTACTCCCCTCTCCCCAAGGGGAGAGGGGCTGGGGATGAGGTAAATTATTTTTTATGGAGAAGGAGGAGTTTTACGGGGCGGCCTACAAGGGCACAAAGCAATTCACCCAGCAGGAAGTGAAAACAGCCAATTCCACCGGTTTTGGCGCTGCGGCAGATGATTATATGGAACGGGGTATTGATCTGAATGAGCAACTGGTAAAGAATAAACCAGCCACTTACTTCTTCCGTATGAAGGGGGATGCCATGCGGGAAGCCGGCATTTTTGATAAGGATGTACTGATCGTTGACCGTTCGGTAAAATTGGTGAATGGGAAAATCATCGTAGCTGTATTGAACGGAGAATTGCTGGTGAGAAGATTTCATAAAAATTTTTCATCCGCATTTTTAATCCCGGAAAACAACAGGTACAAATCTATCAACCTTGCAGAATTTAGTGATTTTGTCATGTGGGGAGTAGTAACGTTTGTTATTCATCAGGTATGATTGCGATTGTGGATTGTAATAGCTTTTATTGCTCATGCGAACGGCTTTTCCGCCCCGACCTTGAGAGTAAGCCTGTTGTGGTATTAAGCAACAATGATGGTTGTATCATCTCCAGAACAGATGAAGCAAAGAAAATTGGTGTGGGTATGGCAGCTCCTTATTATCAGAATAAAGAAGTCATAGAGAAAAATAACGTGGCCGTCTTTTCCAGTAATTATAACCTGTATGGCGATCTCAGCATGAGGGTAATGGATACCCTTCGTTGTCTTGCCGGGGAACAACAGGTGGAGGTCTATTCAGTGGATGAAGCATTTCTAAACCTGGATATGATCGCTGAAAGCCGTATGCATGCAGCCTGTAAAGAAATCAAAGAAACAGTTGAACAATGGACGGGCATTAAAGTATCTATCGGGGCTGCCCCAACCAAAGTTTTATCTAAAGTGGCGAACCGGCTATCTAAAAAGAATAAGAAAGAATCACAGGGTGTAATGGTACTACAATCTGTTCATGAAATAAAAGAAGCCCTGGAACGAACCTGTGTTGACGATTTATGGGGGGTGGGCCGCCAATATGCCGTAAAACTTCATAACCTGGGTATTGATAATGGCTGGCAATTGCGAAATATGCCGGAAGAATGGGCCAGGAAAAATATGGGTGGCGTGGTAGGAACAAGGCTGATCAAAGAACTCCGGGGCATTCCCTGTATACCGATGAAGGATCCTCTTGAGGTAAAAAAAATGATTGCTACTACAAGAATGTTTGGCACACCTGTTTTTGACCTGGATGAAATAAAAGAAGCTGTAGCCACGTATGTCTCCAGGGCCGCTGAAAAACTGCGCCGGCAATATTACGCCGCAAAATCCATCAAGGTATTTGTCGTTACAAATGGTTATAGAAAGGAAAAGTATGAATACAATCCTCAATCAAGATATCAATACACAAACTTTCCAAAAGCCACTGCTGATACTGCCGAGTTGATTTATCACGCATTGCCATTAGTAGATAAACTTTATGAACCGGGGTTGAAATACCTGAAAGCGGGGGTTATACTTGGAGGACTTGTACCTGATCATTCAATACAGGCTAATTTGTTCCTGAATGATAATCAAAATCACAAACGCTTCTTAATGGAAGCTGTTGACAATATCAATTTCAGCAACCGGGACGATATTATTAAATATGTTGCGTCCGGGTTAAAACGAAACTGGAAAATGCGACAAGAGCTAAGAAGTAAACGATTTACCACCCGATGGAACGAATTGTATGAAATAAAATAATGCTGTGCTTAATCCCTACACCCTATTAACCCCGGTGATACTTACAGCAATGCTGAAGCAACCCATGTATTTTGTCCGGCAACATTATAAAAGGGGAATAGTTAACAGTGATAAAGCAGGGAATTGTTCCTTGTTGTTTACACATTATGCGCACCATGAAGCGGATAAAGAAAGAGCACAGCGGCATATGAGGTTACTGATGAGAGATAACTACAGGTTTTTATATGACAGCACAAATGAGGAACATCTTCAAAAACTAAGATTCGCGGCCTCACAACCCCAGGGCTACAGCATCTATATTAACCTGTTGCCAAAAAAATGGAAGGCCCACGACAGGTTAAAGAATAAAATCAGCAGTTATATGCTTCATAAACTCCCCTGGTGGAAGTATTCTCCTGCAGACAAATTAAATGTGGCATTGAAAGAAAGATATGGGGAATTGTATTTAGCCTTGCTATGGAAAGGTCAGCAGACTGAATTACATTTGGATGAAATAGAAAATTTTATCCCATGTGCTATGACATGAGTTTCTTCAGTAATATCAAATTGATTACTGACTACCTGAATATAAAGCCGGAAAACCTCATATCGTTTGATCCAACTTATCATAAAGTGGCCCAATCTTTCTGCAAATGGCCTGTTGTCATCAACGAAGATGGCTATAAGCTGAGGTTATTTGAATGGGGTGTAATTGCAGATTATATGAATACTCCTGAAAAGATAAAAGAATACAGAAATAGCATGGCAAATGCACGGAGTGAAAAGATCATTGATGATAAAAGATCTGTCTGGCACAGGATAAGAAAAAACAGGTGCCTGGTTTTTACAACCGGCTTTTTTGAACATCATGAAGCAGGGCTGAAAAAGAAAGTGCCTTATTTTATCCATACAAAAGAGGAACCGGTATTTTGTTTTGCCGGTTTATATAATTATTCTCCTGTTCCTGATAAAGAAACCGGAGAAGTAGTTGGCACATTTTCTATCATCACCCGGCCTGCAAATATTTTAATGGAAAAAATTCATAATGCTGGTCCGAATAGTCACCGTATGCCCCTTATACTGACCAGAGAATCAGCCCCGAAGTGGTTGAATGATAATTTATCTGACGAGGAGATCAATGGAATATTGAAATTTGAATATCCTTCCTCCCGGCTGGAAGCATGGCCGGTTAACTCCATCCGGGTAAGAAAGAACGATGATGAAAAAGTAATAGAAGAAAAAAAATATGAGAATCTCCCGGCAATATAAAACGGGTTCCACAGGCCAAGTGAAATCAGTAGGGTTCAATTCATTCCCCGTCACCCGTCCAGACTCCATAAAATTCATTTTTTAATAGTGGTAAGCCGAGGGTAAAATTTTGTACCTTGTCGCCATACATTTTACCATGCGACTGCTAATACTATTATTGCTATTTTCTGTTGGCTCCTTTGCACAACAAAGACCAAATATCATCTACATCATGAGTGATGATCATGATGCAGATGCTATCAGTGCCTATAATAAAAAATTTATCCAAACACCGAATATTGACCGGATTGCAAAAGAAGGGGTATTGTTCACCCGGAATTTTGTAGCTAATTCGATCTGCGGACCGGTACGGGCTACGTTGATCACAGGTCAGCATTCCCACAAAAACGGGATAAAGGATAACCGCACAAGATTCGATTCGTCAAAGATCAATATGCCGAAGCTGATGCAACAGGGCGGTTACCAAACAGCTATTGTAGGAAAATGGCATTTACAATCTTATCCAACAGGTTTTGATTACTGGAAAATTTTACCCGGGCAAGGACTATACGTTGAGCCAAGATTTATTTCCATGCAGGGCGATACAACTACTTATCATGGTTATGCTACTGATGTTATCACCGATGAAGCCATCAAATGGCTTGATAACCGGGATAGGAGCAAACCCTTTTTATTACACATTCATCACAAAGCCCCGCACCGTTATTTTTTAGCCCCGCTGAAATATATTGAACAGTTCCGCAGCAAAACATTTCCCGAACCTGCTACCTTATATATTGATACGGCCGGTCATGGCACAGCCTGGCATTTACAAACGATGAGCATCCTGCATAACATGAAGCTATGCAGCGACCTGAAAGTTGACCCTAAATATCTTATGGATATTCCGGAACTGAAACCCGACTCAATAGATATTGTTTATTACAACTCCATTCTCAACCGTATTCCTGAGCCAGACCGCAGCCATATCAAAAAGATATATGAAGAAAGGGGAAAACTATTACAGCAACTAAGGCCAAAAGGCAAAGAATTGCTTAAATACAAATACCAGTGGTATATGCAGGACTACCTTGCCTGTGTTGCATCTATTGATGAAAATGTAGGAAGACTGCTGGAGTATATGGATAAAAACAATCTTGCAAAAAATACATTGCTCATTTATACCGGCGACCAGGGAATGTATCTTGGCGAAAATGGCTGGTTTGACAAACGATGGATGTACGATGTATCCATGCAGGCTCCCATGCTGATGCGCTGGCCGGGTCGCATCAAACCGAATTCCGTAAACAGCAACATGACACAGACGATCGATTATGCACCTACAATACTGGATGCCGCCGGTGTAAAAGTTCCTGGTTTCATGCAGGGGTTAAGTTTGGTGCCCACCATTACCGGTAAACAAAAAATTATACCCCGGCACAACCTCTATTATCGTTTTTATGAATACAAAGCTGATCATTCTGTATTACAGCACCTCGGGGTAAGAGGTGAACGATACAAACTCATTTATTTCTACCCGGTGAATGAATGGGAATTATATGATTTAAAAATGGATCCGCAGGAACAAAAGAATCTTATTAAATTGGCCGCACATCAAACAGTGTTTCTGAAAATGAAAGAAGAGCTATTGAAGTTGAGAAATCAATATGATGACCATGAAGCAGCCGGGGAACTTCACTGATATTTTTTACTGAGCTGGTATAATACTTTTAATTGCTCTGCATTCAATCCCCTTGTTGTATCCTGCAACCAGTGTCTCTTAAATCCAACAATGGCGGCATTGGTATCTTTCAGATCATAACCAACAATCCGCAAAGCCTGCAGGTGATCAAAGTTGGCCGGCAACTCCACATTCGTTGCATCATCAAACCAATAACCAAAGGCCTTTTCAGCTAACAGTTTCCAGGGAAACCGCCAGTTAGGATCATTCTTTCTTGTTGGCGCTATATCACCATGACCAATAAAATTAGAGGTGGGAATTAAGTATGCTTTTTTCAAACGGTCAAGCAGTATCAGTAAACTGTTTATCTGTGTTTCAGAAAAAGATTCAAACCCATTATTGTCCAACTCAATGCCAATGCTGGAAGAATTCAGGTCAGTTGTATTTCCCCATTTACTCACCCCCGCATGATGTGCCCGTAACAGGTCATTCAGCATATGCTGTACTGTTCCGTCCCTGCAAATAACATAATGAGAACTTACCTGTGTGCGGGGCAATGTAAAAGTCTGTAATGTTTGTTCGCAGCTATTTTGGGCAGTATGATGAATGATCACAAAGTTGGGCCGGCGCATAGATAGATTCGTTGTACCGGCCCAATCAGCTGCATAAGGCAGGCCGGCAGAATCTTTCATAGGATATTCAAGTAAGAGCTTTGAATACTGCTTTATTTGTTGTTTGTAGGTTTTGTTGGTTACAGCATATTTATTATGAGAACAACTATAAAATAGGATAGCTGCGGATAAAAATATGGACAAACAATATTTCATATAACATTAAAGATAACTGAAAATGGGAACGCTGATGAAACAGATCCAGGTAGGTTTACTTCAAGTCAGTTTTCTGCAATTCTGCTGCTTAGTCATAATATTTTCTATACAATGCAAAAAGTATCTTAATGGCAGCAGGGGTCATGCCGTTTTTAGGATCTTTCAAGAAATGCCTCTTAAAAGCACTGATTGCAGAAGCCGGTGTTGATACGTCATACCCTACGATACGTAATGCCATCATATAATCAAAATTCTCCGGTACTTTAATGTTCGAAGTGTCATCCCACCAGAGGCCAAATCCTTTTTCGCTCAGTTCTTGCCAGGGAAACCGCCAATTCGGATCCTCTTTTCTTGTTGGTGCCACATCGCCATGCCCGATAAAGTTTGCACCAGGTATTTTGTAAGCAGTTTTCAAACGGTCAAGCAATATGGTTAAACTCCTGATCTGTGGTTCTGTAAAAGGCTCATAACCATTATTATTTAATTCAATACCAATGCTGCTTGAATTCAGATCAGTAGTATTACCCCATTTGCTCTCACCTGCATGATGTGACCGCAGCAGATCATTCAACATATGATATACGGTGCCGTCCTCACAAATAACATAATGGGCACTGGCTTCTCTTCCGCCTGCTGTGGTAAATTCATGAAGCGTTTCACCACAGTTATTTGTTGCAGTATGATGTATGATAACATAATTAGGACGGCGCAATCCCATATTGGGAGTGCCTACCCAATCAGGGGCATAAGACAGTCCGGAGGAATCCTGTACAGGATATTCTGAAATAACTTTGGTCAATGAATCGATCATTTCAAAATAAAGCTGGTTGGCTTTTGTATATTTTCCAGCAGGTGTATAAACAATCCTGGCAACGGGTTCCTTGTTTATCTCAGTTTGTACATTATTTATCTCAGCCTGTATAATTGTATCCTTCACTGAATTTTCCTTAAATGATACAGCCGGGCCATGGGTGTTTGATTCTGTATTCACCCTTGGCAATGTTTCCGTATTTGTAGCTATTATTTTCCTGGCGCAGCCAGCACTTAACAATAGTACGAATAAACCCAAGAAAAGCCATCCTGTTTTCATGTGTTATTTTTCAAGGTTTGTTTAACAAATGGGGTTGGGTTTTCTGCATGGATCATTCTTAAACGACCCTCTAATATAAGAAAAATTATTTTCTTTTCCTATCATGTGATGGACGAAAGGATCTGCGCTGGGGTCTTTTCCCGCTGTTGTTACGGGTGCGGGGATTGTATAATGGTGCTGAGCCAAATTCCCCGGGCAATTTTGCTTTCTCAACTTCTTTACCCAGCAGTTGTTCTATTACGGCAAATTTATTTTGCTCTTTTTCGCTGATCAGTGTAAAAGCCATTCCATCCGCTTCAGCCCTGGCCGTACGGCCAATACGATGGACATAGTCTTCTCCATCACCCGGCACATCATAATTAATCACCACATCTATCGTGTCAATATCAATACCCCGGCTCAGTATATCAGTAGCTACCAGCACCGGGATACGGCCGCTGGCAAAAGCACTCAGGGTATTTTCCCGTTCTGCCTGTTCCAGGTCACTGTGAATTTCTGACACATTGATCCCGCCATGCTTAAGTTCTCTTGTCAATTGTTTCACCGTTTGTTTACGGCCGCAAAAAATCAATGCATTCTTATAAGAAATTTCTTTCAGCAACTTTTTTATCAAAGGAAGCTTCTGGGCTTCATAAACCACAAAAGCCTTTTGGATGATCTTCTCCGGAGGCCTGGAAATCGCAATATTAATTTCCACCGGCTCATGTAAAATCTTTTTTGCCAGTTGCCTGATCTTCCCCGGCATCGTTGCCGAGAACAATAAATTCTGCCGCCGGGCGGGCAGGGCTTTGATCATTTTATTAATATCATCCTGGAATCCCATATCCAGCATGCGGTCGGCTTCATCCAGTATTAAAAACTGCAATCCTTTCAGGTTGACATAACCCATATTCATGTGAGCGATCATTCGCCCGGGTGTGCAAACAATAATATCGGCGCCCATCTGAAGCGCTTTTTTTTCCGCGACGAAATTCTGAGCATCGTTCCCGCCATAGATTGCGATCGAACTGAGATGAGTAAAATAAGAAAGGCCCTCCATATGTTGAGAAATCTGGATGGCGAGTTCACGGGTAGGAACAATGATCAGTGCCCCTACCTGGCCGTCCACATGATTTTGCAGCAGACGATTCATAACCGGCAATAAAAATGCAGCCGTCTTGCCCGTTCCTGTTTGTGCCGATGCGATCACATCCCTGCCCGCCATAATCGGAGGTATCACCTGTTCCTGTACAGGGGTAGCTGTTTCGTAATTGAAAGTTTCAATGCCTTCAAGGAGGCTGGGGTGAAAATTAAACTCTTTAAAACGCAAAATGGTTTCTTTTAAGAAATATGCGAAGGTATGCGTTTTAAAGGCTACCCATCCTATTAATCCGGCGAAAAGGAGAGAATGGTTTTAGAAACCGGCGGCTTGCTCAAAATCACCATGACTACTGTCAGAAATCAGCTTTTTCCTTTTTAAACAGATATATTTTAGCAGAGACAGTTTTTTTCATCACCTAAAAAATTATGGTTATGAAATATTATTTTCTATTGATGGCATTAGGAGGCAGCATTTCTGCCAGATGCCAGGAATGGGCAAAACAATATGATCATGTGGACCAATGTGTATGCGGGTTGTCTGTGGTAGGAAAAGGAGATAAACATGGTTATGCAGACAAAGACGGAAAACTGGTTGTACCGCTCATTTATGACGAAGCTATGGCCTTTTCGGAAGGTCTGGCAGCTGTAAAAGACAATGGAAAATGGGGGTTCTTAGACAGCACCGGCAAACTGGTGATCCCGGTACAATACACCGATGCCATGTCGTTCCATGCTGATATTGCAGTTGTCAGTAATGGAAATCTTTACGGTTTCATTGACAGAACCGGTAAAACAAAAATTCCTTTTGGATTTGAAAATGCGCTTGGTTTCTCCGAAGATCTTGCGGCAGTAAACAAAAACGGTTTATGGGGTTACATTAATTCGGAAGGAAAAGAAGTCATTGGTTTTAAATATGGATTTGCCGGAAGTTTCCAGGAAGGAAATGCAAAAGTTCTGAAGGACAGCAAATGGATAATCATTGATAAGGCCGGTAAGAAAGTAAGCGATGCGGATTGAGCCGTTTTTTTACCTGACATCAAAACTTAAAATAAACAAACAACCTTCCGAAATTCTTGCTGTCGTTTTCAATACGATGGTATTGCTTTTTTATATGCGGTTGCTGTAAAAACCGTTCCACTTTTTTGCGGAGTTGCCCGCTGCCCTTACCGGGAATGATCTCTACTTCCCGTATCTTTTTATCTATCGCATCATCAAATGCCTGTTGCAAGGCATTGTCAATAGCCCGGCTGTTATTATAGATATCGTGGAGGTCAACTTTTATACGGGCCATAGTTAATTTTTATCGTCTCTTTTAACCCACCCAATTTGATAAGTCTATTATAAGAAAAACCTGCCACCCCTCCAGGGAGGGGACGAAGACCCTGAATGAATTACATATTTCTACGGTATTGTCCACCTACTTCGTAAAGTGCATGGGTGATTTGCCCGAGTGAGCAATACTTTACTGTTTCCATTAACTGAGCAAAGAGGTTGCCATTATTTATCGCTACCTCTTTTAACATCTTTAACTCATTTTCACTCTTAGCTTTATTTCTTTCCCAGAACGCCTGCAGGTTAAGTATCTGCTGTTCCTTTTCTTCCCTCGTGCTGCGGATCACTTCGGTTGGCAAAATAGTCGGGCTTCCTTTTTTATTCAGGAATGTATTGACCCCCACCAATGGCAATTCCCCGGAATGTTTCTGATGTTCGTAATACAAACTCTCTTCCTGTATCTTATTGCGCTGGTACATTCTTTCCATAGCTCCCAATACGCCACCTCTTTCCGTGATGCGGTCAAACTCCGTTAATACCGCTTCTTCAACTAAATCAGTTAACTCTTCAATTAGGAAAGAGCCCTGGTTGGGGTTTTCATTTTTAGCAGTACCCAGTTCCCTGTTTATTATTAATTGAATGGCCATGGCCCGGCGAACACTTTCTTCCGTAGGCGTTGTGATCGCTTCATCATATGCATTAGTATGAAGTGAATTACAATTGTCATAAATCGCATAGAGAGCCTGCAGCGTGGTCCTGATATCATTGAAATCAATTTCCTGTGCATGCAAGCTTCTGCCGGAAGTCTGTATATGATACTTCAGCATCTGGCTGCGTTTATTGGCCTTGTATTTATATTTCATCGCCTTGGCCCAGATCCTTCTTGCGACACGGCCGATCACACTATATTCAGCATCCATTCCATTACTGAAAAAGAAAGAAAGATTCGGGGCAAAATCATCAATACTCATTCCCCGGCTTAAATAATATTCTACATAAGTAAATCCATTGGACAAGGTAAATGCAAGTTGTGTAATGGGATTAGCCCCTGCTTCTGCAATATGATATCCTGAAATGCTTACGCTGTAAAAATTGCGGATCTTTTGCTGAATAAAATATTCCTGCACATCACCCATCAGTTTCAAAGCAAACTCTGTAGAAAAGATGCAGGTATTCTGTGCCTGGTCTTCTTTTAAGATATCGGCCTGTACGGTGCCCCTGACCTGCGACAAGGCATTTGCTTTTATTTTCTCATATATATCTTCCGGCAATACCTCCGCCCCGGATAAGCCCAATATCCGTAATCCTAAACCATCATTACCTGCAGGTAAGGCCATCCCATGAACTTCGTTCCTTCCCTTCGCTTTGCCCGGGAACTCCGAAGGAGGGGTTTTCGATGACTCCGACGGATTGAAGTATACCGGTCTTTTGCCATCAGGGTATTTCTTCTTTAAAACATCATTCACCATTGACCACTGACCATTCACTTCTATCCATTTTTCACATTGCTGGTCAATGGCTGCATTCATAAAAAATGCCAGTAGCATCGGTGCAGGACCGTTGATGGTCATTGATACAGAAGTTTTAGGATCGCATAGATCAAACCCGCTGTATAATTTTTTTGCGTCATCCACTGTAGCAATACTTACACCGCTGTTGCCTACTTTACCATAAATATCCGGCCGATGATCCGGATCTTCTCCATATAATGTTACACTGTCAAATGCAGTTGACAATCTTATGGCTGGTTGGTCCATGCTCACATAATGAAACCGTTTGTTGGTTCTTTCCGGGCCGCCTTCACCGGCAAACATCCTGGTCGGATCTTCGCCTTCTCTTTTTAACGGAAACACACCCGCTGTAAAAGGAAAACTACCCGGCACATTCTCTTGTGCCTGCCATTTTAGTAAATCACCCCAATCTTTGTATTTGGGTAATACGACCTTCGGAATTCTTGTACCACTCAAACTTTTTGTTGTCATAGGTTGCTTAATCACTTTATCCCTGACAGTGTACTCATAGAAATCTTTCTGATACGCTTTTATTTTTTCATCCCAGTTCTGAATGAGTTTACGGCTGACGGGTGTAAGCTGGTCGGTATAAAAACCAATAGCCTCCCCAAGCCCCTCCGAAGGAGGGGTTTTAGAACCCGATAGTTTCAAAGTTTCTAAAGCTCCATGCAATTGGTATAATTTGGATGCAATAGCAGATTGCTCTTCTACCAACCTATCATAACCCCGGTTATTTTCCGAAATTTCGGACAGGTACCTTACCCGGTTGGAGGGAATGATTGCCTGTGATACTTTAGCCGTCTCGGCAAAATGATATTTTCCAAATGCGATCTTTGTTTTTTCTTCTACTTTTTTCAGCAGTAATTCAAACAGGCGATTCACTCCATCATCATTAAACTTGCTGGCCATGGTGCCGATGATCGGGAGGTCTTCATCTTTTGCTTTAAATAACTGGTGATTTCTTTTGAATTGTTTTCTGACATCCGCCAATGCGTCCAGGGCACCGGCCTTGTCAAATTTATTGATGCAAACCAGATCAGCATAGTCAAGCATATTGATCTTCTCTAACTGGGACGCCGCTCCATACTCCGGCGTCATCACGTACATACTCACATCGCAATAATCCAGGATACTGGCATCGCTTTGTCCCACGCCAGCCGATTCGAGAATAATAAAATCAAACCCGGCTGACTTACAAATATCAATAGCTTCCTGTACTGCTCCGCTCAAAGCGGTGTTATCTTCCCTCGTGGCCAAACTTCTCATGTAGGCCCTGGGATGAGAAATTGCATTCATCCTTATCCTGTCGCCCAGCAATGCGCCGCCAGTTTTTTTCTTGGATGGGTCAACAGAAATAACAGCAATGGTTTTATTGGTAAAGTTGTTCAGGAATCTTCTTACTATTTCATCGGTAACGCTACTCTTTCCGGCGCCACCGGTACCTGTAATACCTAATACGGCCCCCCTGCCCCCCGAAGGGGGGTTCTCAGACTCTGATAGTTTAATAAGTTCTTTTAATTGACCAGAGTAATCTCCTCCTGCTTCTGCTATACTTATAATTCTTGCAATCCTTCTTACATCTTTCACTTCATTCAAAGGAAGTTTCCCGTTCCAATTCGGGTTTTCAAATGCCCCTTCTTCGGAGGTTCCCGAGCCTTGCGAAGGAAAGGAACGTAGTTCGGGGGAGGCTGCTTGTTTTATTACATCTTCTATCATTCCCTCCAATCCCATTTTTCTTCCATCATCCGGGCTGTAAATTCTTGTGATACCATATTTATGCAGTTCTTCTATTTCTTTAGGCAAAATAGTACCGCCTCCGCCGCCGAATATTTTAATATGACCACAACCATTTTCCCCGAGCAGATCTTTCATGTATTTAAAAAACTCCACATGCCCTCCCTGGTAACTGGTGATGGCAATGCCCTGCACATCTTCTTCAATAGCCGTTTCTACAATTTCCTGCACAGACCGGTTGTGACCGAGATGGATGATCTCGGCGCCTTTACTCTGCATGATGCGCCGCATAATATTAATGGCAGCATCATGTCCATCGAACAGGCTGGCCGCAGTAACAATACGAACTTTATTAGAGGGAGTATAACTCATATTGGCAAGAATCCTCAAATTTAACCAAAAATCTACTGTTTGTAAGCCTTACTAATAAACAGGATTGTAACGGGTTAATTACATTTGCTGATGCAACACCTGGTTAAGTCTATAGCAGAATTATATAAAAAGTGGAAAGGCACTGAGGCAACCCGCATAGATGTATTACCGCAAAGCGGCAGCGAACGCCGTTATTTCAGGCTACATGGAAAAAATGGGCCGGTTATTGGCACATATGGCGCCAATATAAAAGAAAATGAAACCTTCATTTATTTCTCCAGGCACTTTAAAGAAAAAAATCTCGCCATTCCTGAAATACTGGCCAGCAGTGATGACTTATTATTTTACCTGCAGGAAGACCTGGGAGATGTTTCCTTATTAAACCGGCTGGAGACTGAAGGTTTCTCCATAGAAGTGTATGAGCTTTTTAAAAAAAGCCTGGAAGCTTTGGCCCTGCTTCATGTAAAAGGAGATGAAGGGTTAGACTATAATAATTGTCTGACCACTACAGAATTTGGCAAGCAGGCCATCATGGCCGATCTTCTTTATTTCAAATATTATTTTTTGGATGCACTCCGCAAACCGTACGATAAACAAAAACTGATTGAAGATTTTGAAGCACTGAGCAATTACCTGACCCATACTGAGTACAAATATTTTATGTTCCGTGATTTCCAGAGCCGGAACATTATGGTTTGTCGAGACGCAAAATCTTGCGATTCAACAAACGACACCGTTCATTTTATAGATTACCAGGGCGGCATGAAAGGGGCGCCTCAATATGACGTGGCATCCATGCTCTGGCAGGCAAGGGCGAATCTTCCCGTTGAATGGAAGAACAAACTCTTGGATGAATATATAAATAGCTTAGAAACAATCATCGGGCAAACCATTGACAGGAATGTTTTCAGCAGTCAGTACAATGGCTATGTATTGATACGATTGATGCAGGTACTGGGTGCTTATGGTTTCCGCGGGCTGTTCGAACGAAAAGCACAGTTTTTAACCAGTATTCCATTGGCATTAAGAAACCTGAAAGAGTTTTTTCAAAATCAAAGTATTGGCATATCTGTACCGGAATTCCGTAAAGTTCTGGACATGTGCCTGGCAGATGAGATCATTCAGCAGTTTACACCTACCCAGGCTACTGAACAAACTCCGTTAGTGATCAACATCAATAGTTTTTCTTACCGTAATATAATTCCAGAAGATACAAGCGGGAATGGTGGTGGATTTGTATTTGATTGCCGGGGTATTTTAAATCCCGGCCGGATTGAAAGCATGAAAACACAAAGCGGTCGTGATAAAGAAGTAAAAGATTTCCTGGAACAACAAACACAAATGCCCGAGTTTCTCAACAGTATCTTTGATATAGTTGATATCTCGGTAGAAGAATATATTAAACGGGACTTTGAAAGCCTGATGATAAGTTTTGGTTGCACCGGCGGTCAACACCGCAGTGTATACGCTGCTGATGCACTGGCAAGACATTTAAAAAATAAGTTTAAAGTGAAGATTGAACTAAGGCATCTGGTGCAAGAATTAAAAAACTGGCAAAATCCACCCCCGGCCCCTAAAGGGGAGCAATGAGCATTTCGTTTAAATATTTCACTATGGAAAGTAAAATGCATGGAGGGGCGCAGAAGCCTTTATTTCAAATGGCAAGAGAGAACAGGAATAATGCCACTCCTGCCGAAGAAATTTTATGGAACTATCTTAAAACAAAACCATTTGGCATTAAATTCAGAAGGCAACATCCATATTCGGTTTATATACTTGATTTTTATTGTCATTCATTAAAGTTGGTTATTGAAGTTGATGGAAGCGTTCATATCCTGGAAGAAGTGAAAAAAAATGATGCTGAAAGACAAAGGTTGCTTGAAAAAGATGGACTGAGTGTTGTCAGGTTTACCAATGATGAATTAATACATGCTTATGAAAAAATTTTAGAAGACCTGAACATCTTAATTCAAAAAATGATTGATGATAAGAAACGTTAACAACTCCCCTTCAGGGGTCGGGGGTGCAATGATCTTTTCTGCCGGGCTTGGAACCCGGTTTAAACCCTGGACAGATTCACATCCTAAAGCATTGGCGCAAGTCAATGGAAAATCACTGCTGCAACGAAACATTGAATACCTGCAGCAATACGGCATTAAAGATATTATTGTCAACGTGCATCATTTTGCAGAGCAAATTGAAACTGTCATTGTAGAAAATGACGGATGGGGAAGTAATATATTGGTCAGTGATGAGAGAGATGAATTGCTGGATACCGGTGGTGGCTTATTAAAAGCAAAAGAGTTGTTCACACCCGGTCAGCGATTCATCACCTGCAATGTTGATATTCTTACTGACCTTAATATAAATAAACTGCTCGCCTTCCATGAACATCATAAGCCTTTAATCACTGTTACCATTACCAATCGTAAAACATCCCGTTATCTTTTATTTGATGAAAACAACCGGCTCTGCGGCTGGAGAAATACAAAAACAGGTGAAGAAAGAACCCCCGGAGAGAATATTAAAGATGAAAATTCCTCAACCCCTAAAGGGGAGAGAAAGATCACTCCACTAATTGAAAAAGCTTATAGTTGCGTTGTTGTTTTTGAATATGATATCTTCAACTTAATGGAAGAAAAAAAATTTACGGGCAAATTTTCCCTGATTGATGTATACCTGGCCCTGGCCTCACAACATCTCATCATGGGTTATGACCATAGCGGCGACCGTTTGGTGGATGTAGGCAAACCGGAATCCCTAACTGTGGCTGAAGCGCTGTTTCAGTAGTGAATTGTGAATAGTCAATAGCTTCGTCTGGCAGAGAGTTGCACAAACAGGGATATTTTATTCACTACTCACATTTTTTATAAAGTATTGCAAATACCTTTTTAACGGTAACCTCCATTGCAGGCTTTTGCCCTATCTTACGGCCCTCCCCGAAGGGGTCCTTCGGACAAACACACATTTTATATGAAGAAATTTGTTTTAAGTTTTTTTAGCTTGTTTTTCTTTAGCGGCTTGTTTGCCCAATCAACCTATGATCACAAAGAAGCATTCAACCCGCAGTTTTATCCCTACCCGGGTAATGATTACCGGAGTGCCAGCGGCGAACCGGGTCCAAAATACTGGCAAAACCGTGCAGATTATAAAATCAATTGCACGCTGGATACAGCCAAACATAGTGTTAGCGGTGATGTGGAGATTTATTACACTAACAACAGCCCGGATAATTTAAAATTTCTGTGGCTGCAGCTCGACCAGAATATTTATAAAAAAGATTCACGTGCAACCGCCACTACCACCGAAGCTGGTGGCAGATGGGCCAATTCAAAATTCACAGAAGGAGATGTCATTAAATCAATCTCTGTTGAATATAATGGGAAAAAAATTGCTCCAAGGCAAACTACTATCACAGATACAAGGATGCAGGTGTGGCTGCAAGAAGCAGTGAAATCCGCTGGGGGCAAGGTGAAAATATCGATAACATTTGAATTCACCGTTCCGGAATATGGTTCTGACCGTATGGGCCGTTTGAAAACAAAGAATGGGTGGATCTATGAAGTGGCGCAGTGGTTTCCCCGCATGGCTGTCTATGACGACATCCAGGGATGGAATACATTGCCTTACCTCGGGCAGGGTGAGTTTTATTTAGAGTATGGCGATATTGATTTTACCATTACTGCTCCATCCAATTTAATTGTTGTTGGTTCCGGTGAATTATTAAACCCCCAGGAATGTTTGACTGCTCAACAACAAACCAGATGGAACCTGGCAAAGAACAGTGATAAGACCGTTGTTATCCGCAGCGATAAAGAAGTTACTGATCCCAACTCAAGACCCAAACAGGCCAACTGTACCTGGAAATTTAAAATTCAAAATGCAAGGGATGTGGCATGGGGAGCATCCAGGGCATTTGTTTGGGATGCAGCCAGGATTAATTTACCCGGTGGCAAAAAATCAATGGCTGCCAGTGCTTACCCTGTGGAGAGTATTGCAAAAAATGGCTGGCAGCGATCTACTGAAATGGTGAAGGGCTCTATTGAGTTTTACTCTAATAAATGGTTTGAGTTTCCTTATCCTTGTGCTACCAACGTAGCAGGCATTGTGGGTGGTATGGAATACCCTGGTATAGTATTTTGCAGTTCCGGTTCCACCGGTGGTGGTTTGTGGGGGGTAACTGATCATGAATTTGGTCACACCTGGTTCCCGATGATTGTGGGCAGCAACGAAAGAAAATATGCCTGGATGGATGAGGGCTTCAATACATTTATCAACGATGGTTCTACTGAGGCTTTCAATAATGGTGAATTTAAAGAAGCAAGTTTCTTCAGCGATCCTAATTCCGATTTCATGGTAAATATGACGTTTGGTGATAGGATGGACGGACTTTATACGATTCCCGAAGTGATACAGCAGGGTAATTTAGGAATGGCGGCTTACCTGAAACCATCGCAGATGCTGACTGCATTGCGAGATGTTGTACTGGGTAAAGAACGTTTTGATGCAGCGTTCCGGGAATATATCCATCGCTGGGCCTTCAAGCATCCTACGCCATGGGATTTCTTTCACAGCATGGAAAATGTATCCGGTGAAGATTTAAGTTGGTTCTGGAGAGCTTGGGTATTGAATACCTGGAAACTGGATCAGGCTGTAAAAGAAGTAACCTATAAAGATGGCAAACCAGAGAAAGGCGCCAAAATTACCATTGAGAACCTGGAAAAAATGCCGATGCCGGTCACTGTACTTGTAAAAGAAACCAATGGTAAAGAGCAAAGGATTGAACTGCCGGTGGAAATATGGCAACGTCAAAGTGAATGGACCTTTGCTGTATCCACTGCCAGTGAAATAAAAGAAGTGATACTGGATCCGGATAATAAATTACCTGAATGGAACCGGGATAATAATACCTGGAAGAAGAAAGCGTTTTAGAGGATAACGTACAGATGATAGATGATAGTTTGGTGGCATTTTCGCTCAGTTATCATCTATCCTCTCACTGCAATCATACTTATCTCCACATTCACAAATTTAGGTAAAGCAGATACTTGTACCGTTTCCCTGGCCGGGAAACCTGCCTTGCCGGCAGGCAGGTCGGCCTCAAAATATTTTCCATACACCTCGTTAACCGCGCCGAACTGATGCATATCGGTAATGAAGATGGTGGTCTTGACCACATTACTGAAATCCATTGCTGCCTGTTGTAAAATAGCTTTCAGGTTGTGCATTACCTGGTGGGTTTCTTCCTGTATGTCCTTATTTTTTAAATCACCGCTGGCCGGGTCAATACAGATCTGCCCGGAAATAAAAAGCATAGCTTGTCCCGGATTATCAGGATTACCGGTTACTACTGCCTGGTTGTAAGGGCCTATGGGTGAGGGGGCATTGGGTGTAGTAATGATGGTTTTGCTCATTCGCTTGTTTTTATAAATTCTAAAGGACGAATTTAGCTTTAAACGTTTTCTTTGCAAAAAGTATTATGAAGATCGCAGTCATAACAGATGATGCTTTAAAAGAAGAATGGATGTCTCAGGGCATGCAGAAAACAATACGGATTGAATGGCTTTCAGAACCAATTGCTGTTGAAGATGCTGGTTGTTATATTGACCTGTTGTTTTATCCCGGTGCTGAAAGAATAGACCAATTGAAAAAATTACAGCCTGCCATTATTTTTGTCAATTCAGTAATTGCGACGCTGGGCAGCCTGCCGGAAAATTTTATCCGCATAAACGGCTGGCCTACTTTTTTAAAAAGGACTGTTGTTGAATCAAGCTGTAGCAATGATGATCTGAAAGCGCCGGCAGAAAAAATATTTTCCCAGTTTAACAGAACAGCTGAATGGGTGCCCGATGTGGCGGGATTTATTACGGCCCGGGTCATCAGCATGATCATCAACGAAGCTTATTTTGCTCTTGATGAAAAAGTAAGCAGCAAAAATGAGATTGACACTGCCATGAAGCTTGGCACTAATTATCCTTACGGCCCGTTTGAATGGAGTGAAAAAATTGGCTTGCAGAAAGTGTATGAACTACTAACAACGCTTTCCAACAGCAGTTCCCGTTATGAACCAGCCCCTGTATTAATAAAAGAAGCACGTTTTTCATGAGCCTGATTCTAAATATTGACACTGCGCTTGACACAGCTTCTGTTTGCCTGTCTGAAAAAGGGAATGTGCTGCAACTTTCATCCAGTGAAAATCAAAAAGACCATGCATCCTGGCTGCATATTGCCATAGCTGAATTGTTGCAAAAAAGCGGTTATATGATAAAAGATCTGCAGGGCCTGTCTGTAAGTATTGGGCCGGGTTCATATACAGGCCTCAGGGTTGGATTGGCTGCAGCCAAAGGATTTTGCTATGCCTTAAAAATTCCATTGATTACAGTAAGCAGTCTTAAGATACTTGCCTTTGCAGTAAAGGAAGAGGCGATTGATATTATTTGCCCCTTAATTGATGCCCGCCGGATGGAAGTTTTTACAGCTGCATATGATAAAGAACTGAGGGAAAAAATTTCTCCACATGCACTGGTTGTGGATGAAAAAAGCTTTGCCTCTTTTCTTTCAGCAGGCAAGGTTCTTTTTTGTGGCAATGGGGTTAAAAAATTGCAGCCTCTCATTTCAAACAGCAATGCCCTTTTCAGTAATACAATGGCTGATGCCTCCCATCTTGCCCGATTGTCATTTAATTGTTATAAGAACAAAGAATTTGCCGACCTGGCTTATGCCGAACCTTTGTATATAAAGGAATTCTATTCTGCCAGCCGAAAGAACTCATAAAAAAACTGGTTCTTAACAATTAATATTTCAAAAAACAGTAAAGCAGGGTTATTTTTGCCCCTCGATTTTTAAACCCTGAGCTATGATCAACTATTCCCTGATACTAAATAATGCTAGCGGAAACGGCACATCCGTTAAAGTTGATCTGCTGAGTACAAAAAAGGCAGCCCTGATCCTCCGGGCTGTTAATCATAAACTGCGGCAGCAGATGCTGAGACTGATAGATGAACAGGGGAAAATGACAGTAACCCAACTTTACCTGAAATTAAGGCTGGAGCAATCTGTTGCTTCGCAACATTTGGCTATTTTACGCAAGGCAGCTCTTGTTAAAACTGTCAGAAATGGCAAATTCATTTACTATTCAATAAATACAGAGCGACTGGAAGAGCTCAACGAATTTGTAAATAACCTGTTGAATTAGCTGAATTTTTCCTTTTGAGTAACTCTTCTGTCTTCCGCGGAATTTTTTTTATTTATAAACGGTTAATTTTACCTTTCAAACATTCCGGTTATGTTCATTAAACAATTATATACAGGGTGCCTGAGCGAAGCGGCTTACTACATTGAGAGTAACGGCGAAGCTGTGGTGATTGACCCCCTGAGAGATATTGATGCCTATCTCCAACTGGCCAACGAAAGAAAATCCCGTATCAAATACATTTTTGAAACGCATTTTCATGCAGACTTTGTAAGCGGCCACCTGGACCTGGCGCAGGCAACCGGCGCACCAATCGTTTACGGACCAGGCACCGAAACAAAATTTCCCGTTCATATTGCCAAAGACGGAGAAACATTTAAAGTTGGTGATCTTACAATCGAAGTATTGCACACACCCGGGCATACCCTGGAATCAAGCTGTTATTTATTAAAAGATCCATCCGGGAAAAATCACTGTGTCTTCACCGGCGATACATTATTTGTTGGCGATGTAGGTCGTCCTGACCTGGCTCAAAAAGGCAATGAGATCACCATGAACGACCTGGCAGGCATGATGTATGAGAGTATTCATTCAAAACTTTTTCCGTTGGCTGATGATGTGATTGTTTACCCCGCACATGGTCCCGGCAGTTCCTGCGGAAAAAATCTTGGCCCAAGCACGCATAGCACCATTGGTGAAGAAAAACAATTCAATTACGCTATGAAAGCGGTAACGAAAGAAGAGTTTATAAAAGAAGTGACCGATGGCATAGCGGCACCGCCTTTATATTTTCCCATCAATGCTAAAATTAATAAGGAAGGATACGACAGCCTTGACGATGTGCTGGTACAGGGATTAAAAGCTTTGTCAATAGATGAGTTCAGGCAATTGATCAAGGATGACATGATTATCCTTGATACCCGCAATGCCGAATTGTTTAAACAAGGATTTATACCTGGTTCCATCTTTATTGGCTTAGAAGGCCGCTTTGCAGAATGGGCTGGCAGCCTGTTGCCCTTTGATGTACCGATGCTGCTGGTCACCGAACCCGGAAAAGAAAAAGAAACCATTGTCCGCATGGCCAGAGTTGGATTTGACAAAGTAAAAGGGTTCCTTGATGGCGGTTATGATACCTGGAAAAATTCGGGCGAAGAAATTGATATGATCATAGATGTGGAAGCTGACGAACTGATGATGGACATACCCCATGATAATAATTTAGTAGTGGTAGATGTTCGTCGTACAACTGAATTTGCTGACGGGCACCTGAAAAATGCACTTAATCTTTCGCTGAATGATATGATTGACCCAGCCACTATGGCCAACCTGGAAGAAGAACAAAACTTATATGTTCATTGCGCCGGTGGCTACCGCAGTGTTATTGCCGCTTCTTTATTAAAAAAACAGGGTATTCATAATTTAAGGAATGTAGTGGGTGGGTGGGATAAAATTAAAGTACAGGAGAAAGCAGAGATAGTGAAAGAAACAAGTATGCTGAATTAGGATTAGCCACAGATTTACACAGATTAGCTGCAGACGCAGCTATTTTTTTGGCTTTGTATAAATACAATTAATTATAAAATATTTCTGCCTGATTTTTCTTGACATTACTGCCATTCGTAGCTAACCTGTATTCATCTGTGCAAATCTGTGTAATCTGTGGTCACGTCTTACTCTTAATCCAATCATTCAATTTCGGAAAACTTTCACCGCTAATAATCACAGCATATCTTGGTTTATCTCCATTGTGCACACCTACATGCCACAATCTTTGTGAATCCACAACGAAGTGAGCCCCTTTGGGCATCGGCACCCTTGCTTCTGATTCTTTAATAGGTAAATTGTTTTCATCACTGTCATACAGCAGCATGTAGCTATCAGGATTGTCAGTTAGTTCAATCCACATTCTTACTACCCAGCCTTCATCATCAGGGTTGAGGCGATTGTTATCATCTCTATGTACGGAACGCAATGCCTGATCATGTGTTTGTGGTTCTAACTTAATTATTCTAACCCTTCCAAAGTTGGCCGGGATAGACCTGATATATTTCATCAGGTTAGGCGCTAAATCCGCATTGGGAGTAAACTTTGCATTCTTATCCGTTTTTCCATTTTCCCAAAAACCTTTACACTCAATCGTACCATCACAGGAAGCAAGTGGTGCAAAATTGGTATCACCTCCGCTTTTCCAGTCCATATAAGTCAGGTTCTCCCATTCAGAAGAAGGAATATGAGAAATGTCCAGTGTTTTCATAATAGCATAACCTTTCTCTTCCAATACAGGCATACGGTAATGAGGTGTTTTTAAAGGAATTTTCACTGACCAGTGTTCGCTGTGGGGCCAGAATATGGCGGGGGTTGGTGACATAATAGTTGAATTAGAATAAAGAGATTATAAAATGCTAAAGTAGGAAATATCAGATAAAGTAAAAATGACCCACCGATTAAGAAAGTCATAGTTGCTTCTCCCAATAAAAAGTTAACGCCCCACTTTTTTAACCACTCGTCAAGTGCTTACTGCCACTCAGCGAAAACAAATAAAAATGCTGATGCCTGTCCTTATTTTTATTCTACGAAAATGTTTGTAGTTATGCCGCACAGCAACTGATCATGTAACAGCCATGCATTTTCAGCGTCATAACAAATAATAAAGTATAGCCATGAAAATCAAAACCAATACAACCCTCGGGGCAATGCTATTGCTTTGCCTGAACAGCAGCGCCCAATCAACGGCTTCTAAACAGGCTCCCGCCCCCAAACAATTAGCCGCCAAACGTGTAACCACCCCTATTAAACTGGACGGCCTGATCAATGAAGTCGCCTGGAAAGATGCACCGGCAGCATTGGGCTATACGGAATTCAGGCCAACCCCTTTCCGGGCAGAAGACCCCGCCAACCGGACAAAAGTATATATGCTTTATAATGATGAAGGCATTTACCTCGGCGGCTATTGCTATGAAAGAACAAAAGACAGCATCTCCACCGAATTAAGTGGCCGGGATGGCTTTGGCAACAACGATTTCATTGGTTTTATTTTTGACACTTACAATGACAAAATAAACGGGTTTGAGTATTTCATTACGCCGCTGGGGGAGCAAATGGATTCTAAAATGTCGCCCAACCAAAATGGCAACAGCGAAGATTTTAGCTGGAATGCGGTATGGAAAAGTTCAGCAGTTATTCATAATGACGGATGGTCGTTTGAAATCTTTCTTCCTTTTTCTGCCATTCGCTTCAGCAAAAAAAATGTGCAGGACTGGGGATTGAATATTACCCGTCGTCGCCAAAAAACCGGGCAACAGGTGGCCTGGAACCCCGTTGATCCCAATGTAAATGGCTTTCTTACACAGGAAGGAACCTGGACAGGTTTAGAAAATATTAAACCGCCTCTTCGCTTGCAGTTCTCCCCTTATTTTTCCACTTACGCCAATCATTATCCTTCAAACACATCGGGGCAAAGTAACTGGACCTCCTCAGTAAACGGTGGAATGGATGTAAAGTATGGCATCAGCCAGGCCATTACACTGGACATGACGCTGATTCCTGATTTCGGGCAAGTGAAAAGTGATAACACAGTACTGAACCTGACGCCGTTCGAAGTGAAGTATAATGAGAACCGCTCATTCTTTACAGAAGGTACCGAGCTGTTTAATAAAGGCAACCTGTTCTATTCAAGAAGGGTTGGCGGCAGACCTTTGCATTATTATGATGTATATAATAATCTCGGAGCTAATGAACAAATAATTTCAAACCCACAGGAAACAAAACTGGTTAACGCCACAAAAATTTCAGGAAGGCTGCAAAACGGTTTGGGTATCGGTATTTTTAATGCAGTTACACCCGACACCTATGCTATAGTGGAAGACGACAATAAAGTACAGCGGAAAATTAAAACAAACCCGCTGAGCAATTATAGTATCATAGTGCTGGATCAGACATTAAAACATAACAGCAGCATAAGTTTGATTAATACCAATGTCTGGCGCAGCGGAAAGGATTATGATGCGAATGTAACGGCAGCGCTTTTTGATTTTAATGATAAAACAAATACCTGGAATGTTGGCGGCAAAGTGGGTACCAGCAACCTGATGAATTATTTACCTGATGGCAAGACCAAAAGAGGATACACCGGGAACATCTATTTTGGGAAAACAAGCGGCCACTTCAACTTTAATGTATCCCAGACACTGACTGATTCAAAATACCAGATCAATGATCTTGGCTATTTTACATTTAATAATTTTTTGGAGAGCAATCTTTGGATGGGATACAGCTGGACAAAACCCGGCAATTGGTATAATCAGTTACGTTTAAATGTTAACTCCAGTTATTCCCGCCGGCTAAAACCATCTGTATATCAAAATGCTAATTTCAATATTAATATAAACGGGCAATTAAAAAATCTATGGTGGGCAGGATTCTTGGTTGGTTATGAACCCAGCGGCAATGATTTCTACGAGCCACATGCCGATGGACGGTTTTTTAAAGGATGGAACAGTTTTTTTGTTGATGCCTGGACAGAAACAAATAATGCCAAAAAATATCAGTTATACACTGAGGTCTTATATGTAGCAAGAAGTTATTTCTCCAGCAAGAAATACCAGTTTAACATGGCTCATCGTTATCGCTTCAATGATAAA
This sequence comes from uncultured Chitinophaga sp., assembly GCA_964525285.1. Lineage (GTDB taxonomy): Bacteria > Bacteroidota > Bacteroidia > Chitinophagales > Chitinophagaceae > JJ008. Next base: position 8,939 of record CAZGGQ010000004.1, on the reverse strand, counting down.
CTGTCTGTCCGCTATGCCATATATATGGAACCTCAAAAAGAAAATGTGGGCTTTGCAGATTTTTCGGGCAACGACATAATTTTTGGCAAACGCAATATCAGTACGGTAGAGAATTCTTTTACCATTAAGTACAATTTTAATAAAAAGATGGGGCTGAAGACCGACATCCGGCATTACTGGAGCAAGGTGGATTACAGGGATCCGGCCGAAAATTTTTTTAAACTTTTAGACAATGGCAAGCTGGAACATACTAGCACCTATACTGGTGATGTAAATCAAAATTACAATGCCTTTAATGTGGACGCTGTATTTACCTGGGAGTTTGCACCGGGCAGTTTTGTAAACCTTGTCTGGAAAAATTCTAACCCGGTTGATAATTTCAACAGGATAACAAGAGACGGGTATTTTAAAAACCTGGGCAATACCCTAGACCAGGCTCATAACAATAATATTTCATTTAAGATTTTATATTTCCTGGATTATTTACAACTAAAGAGCCATAAAAAGAAAGGATAACAATTCCCCGGATAGCCAGGATAATAAAAACGCTTCCTGAAACCCGGAGGCGTTTTTATTTATTTAATTATCTCCCCGTACTCCGGCCTCCAGTCATGCTTCCACCGCCGGTGGCTCCAAAGCCACATATCGGGATATTGCCTTATGACGCCTTCCAGATACTGAACAAATTTTTCAGTAAGCTCCTGTTCTGAAGTAGCTGCAGGATTTTCTTCTGCCAGGGAAAAAACAGCTTCGTAATAACCACGTCGGGGTTTGTGAACAAAGGCAAATACAACAGCACTATTATTGGCAATAGCTCCTTTGGCAGGCCCTTTTACAAAAGGCGTTGGCCTGCCAAAGAAATTAAACCACCAGGCATTGGCGGGATGCCCGGGGTTCTGATCTGCTACTAATCCAAGCAGGTACTGAGTACTCCTGTAAGCAAGAAAATCCTCTTTCATGTGAGTGGCTCGTAAAAAAATAGCGCCGTTTCGGGTTCGTAATTTGTAAAATAAACGTTCCGTTATTTTACTTGCAAATGGCATATAAACAGCCAGCAATCTGAAAACTGTATTCTTTGTCATTACCATATTACCCCATTCCCAGTTAAAATTATGTCCGACATGCACTTGCACACTTTTACCGGTTGGATAAATAGCATTTACGAGATCCCAATTAGCGGTAAATCTTTTTTCGAGATTCTTCTCGGTTACAGAGAGCATCTTAATGGTCTCCATAAACATATCAATAAAGTTGTGATAGAATTTTTTGGCAATGGCTTTTCGTTCTTTTTCTGTTTTTTCGGGAAATGCAATCAGCAAATTATTCATCACTACATCCCTTCTGTATTTAAAAACATAAAAGGCCAGACCATAAAAACCATCCGAAAGAACGTACAATATCCTTAAAGGAAGAAGAGATACGAGCCAGAGAAATCCGTAAACAATATAGTACATGGTGCGCAAAGATAGAAACTACAAAACGATGTTTTGAACAAGGTTACTCTTGCCCGGGTAATCTGTATTATAATGCAGGCCGCGGCTTTCCTTTCGGAAGCTGGCGCCTTTTACAATTAAATAACCAACGGTGATCATATTCCGGAGCTCCAGCAGTTGTGGTGAAAGGGTACTGCTTTCATATAACTGTTCTGTTTCCTCCCACAACAGATCGAGGCGGCGCATAGCCCTTTGCAAACGGACATTATTCCGGACGATACCGACATAATCGCTCATGATCAATTGCAGTTCTTTCAGGCTTTGGGTGATTAGGATCATTTCTTTGGGTTCAGAAGTGCCTTGTGCATTCCAGTCGGGAACGGCCCCCCCACCCCCCGAAGGGGGGATTTTAGAGTCGTCAAATCCGTGATGTCTTTTTTTACTATCGGGTTTTAAAGTCCCCCCTTCGAGGGCAACCGAGTATTGCGAAGGTTGGGAACGTAGTTCGAGGGAGGCTATAAAACACCGGTGGGCAAACACCATTGCTTCCAAAAGAGAATTACTGGCAAGTCGATTGGCGCCATGCAGTCCTGTTGAAGCACATTCGCCGCAGGCATATAAGTTTTTGATGGAACTTCTTCCCCATTCATCGGTTTTAATTCCACCACAACTATAATGAGCGGCCGGTGCAACCGGTATCATATTTTTTGTAATATCAATACCAATGGATAAACATTTTTCATAAATGTTCGGGAAATGCTCCGTAAATTTTTCTTTACTGAAATGGCGGCAATCCAGCCACATATGTTCCGTACCCGTTCGTTTCATTTCATTGTCAATGGCCCTTGCCACAATGTCTCTTGGAGCCAGGTCTTTTCTCGGATCATACTTCTCCATAAAGGCTTCCCCGTTTTTATTTTTTAATATGCCGCCATCACCACGAACGGCTTCCGTAATTAAAAAGGCCTGGCCCCTTACTCCCGGCTCATACAAAGCGGTTGGATGAAACTGGATGAACTCCATATTTTCAATTCGCCCTTTAGCCCGGTAAACCATCGCCACTCCATCGCCGGTAGCGATAGAAGGATTAGTGGTCGTTCTGTACACCTGGCCATTTCCACCGGTTGCCAATAAAATTATTTTGGAAAGAATTTTTTCGATCTTGTTTGTTTGCAGGTTCAGCACATATACGCCATAACATTCCACATCCGGCGTTGCTTTGGAGACAAGATAGCCGAGATGATGCTGGGTGATAATATCAACAACAAAACAATGTTTGATGAACGCAATATTTTTTTGCCTGGATACGGCATCAATTAAAGCCCTTTCCATTTCCCGGCCTGTAACATCTTTGTGATGCAGGATGCGAAACTCTGAATGGCCGCCTTCTTTACCTCTTTTATAGTCCCCGTTATGCTCTTTATCAAACCTGGCGCCCCAATCAATTATTTCCTGCACTCTTTCCGGTCCTTCCTTTACGACTATCTCTACCACTTTCTCATTGCACAAGCCATCTCCTGCTACCAGGGTATCCTTAATATGTTTTTGAAAGCTGTCATTTTCCAGGTCATTCACCACGGCAATTCCTCCCTGCGCATACTTGGTATTGGTTTCATCAGCGCTGGCTTTAGTCATGACCAGTACATTTTTGCCGGGAAACTGATTAGCCACTTTAAGGGCATAAGTCAACCCGGCAATTCCTGAACCGATCACTAAAAAATCTGTTTGTTGCATAATCCTTTGCGAGGCGAAGCCGAAGCAATCTCCTCAAATTTTTATTTTTTTGTCATCGCCTGTACTACTCTCAACTTCGTTGTCTGCGATTCTTCCATGGAAGAATCGCTCTGTTCAGGGTTCTGTACGCTGCTCAGCAACCCACCCCCATTCGCTAAAGTAGAACGTTCACTAAATTCGCCCCTCCAGGGAGGGGAAGTTTCCTGATCGTATAAAAAATTATTTGTTGCATGTGTCAAATTTAATTGGAATTTGCTGACCGGATATAGCGGGCAGCACCCTCCACAATAAAAAGTTGGGCCACCCCATAGGTCAGCATAATGATGAGGCTGGCCATTTCAAATGATTGATAAAATTTATTGATGGCAAGCACTGAATCTGAGATAACGAATAATAATGCACCAAACATCATCCACTTTCCTGCGGTTTTATTTTTTATAAACAACATATGCATGGCCAGCATAAACATCAAGCTGATAACAATGCCATAAACCAGTACCGGGATTCTCATATCTGCCAGGTAAGGAGAAAGCAGCAAAATCAATGCTGCATAATATATAACCACTACTATCAGCAACCACGGGTTACCCTTTACTTTTTCCCTGAGCCTGGTAAAATGAAAGAAAACAATATAAAAAATATGAGCGAAGAGAAAAGAGGACAAGCCGAGTAAAAAAAAGATTTTATCTTTTGGCTCAAACATCAGTAGCACATCACCGGCCCATGAGAAAAACAAAGCCAGCAATATCCATTTTTTCAGATTTGCTACAATCCTGTTTGTTTGCGAAATAAAATAACCGGCAAGCACCGGAATAAGAAATGGTTTGAAATAATATTCTAACTGCCCGTTGTTGAATTGCCGGTCTGCCAGGTTAGCAGCAAGAACTGCCATGAAAAGTATGAACCAAAAAGATTTTTTCATACATTAATTTAAAGTTCCACCCATGCCTCATTTTCTTTAATCAAATTAATCAGCTCCTCCACTGCCACTTCACTGTTTACATTCCGTTTCACTACTTCCTTGCCTTTGTATAAAGTGATCTTACCCGGGCCGCTGCCCACATAGCCAAAATCAGCATCCGCCATTTCACCCGGGCCATTGACGATACAACCCATGATGGCGATCTTCACTCCTTTTAAATGATGGGTGACAGCCCGGATCTTTGCCGTGGTTTCCTGCAGGTCAAATAAAGTGCGGCCACAACTGGGACAACTGATATATTCTGTTTTTGAAATTCTCGTTCTTGTTGCCTGAAGAATACCAAAAGCCACCGAGTTTAATAGTTTTGTTTGCGGGGCAATGGCCGCATTTCCAAAATGATATCCAAAACAAACTCCATCACAAAATCCATCCAGTAATAAACCGCCTGCTTCTACTGAATAATGGATCAGGCTCTCATCAGTTGTTGCATGGGCACTATCACAAATAATAATAGCAGGGTTCTTAATTCCTTTATTCATCAGGTCTGCGAACATGCTGCGAATATTCTGCATTGCATTTTTGTTCACGGAGCTTAAACATAATACAGCAGTATTATCGTTCATCAATTTTGAAAATAATTTCTCGCCACGAGGTAAAGAATATTCTTCCCAATCGTAATCGATCATCACAAAATTCAGTTGGGCTGATTTTTCCATGCCGTCATCCAGGTATTGAGGGCTGTCAAAAAGGGGAACATACTTTTCCTTATCCGTCACTGCCAGCCAGTGCTGATGATAAAGGATCACTTTCAATGTTCCCGGCAATTCAAATCCCAGGGGCTGGTTGCAGAAAATATAATCTGCCGCCGCATCGCTGATATTCCATTTATCAGTTGCCTCATCATACGCATAACCGATGCTTTGAAGATCCTGCGGGGTAATTTTTTGGATCTTACTGAAATCTGCAATTACCACCGGCACATGTTTGCCACCAATATTATCAACTGCAAAGGTTTCTCTTCTTTGGTAGCTGAACGGGTCGTATGTTATCTTATCAGACACCGGAATTCCATTCCGGTTATTTGCCGGAACAGAGTTCCGGCTTCCATATCGTTTCACCAAATCCTTACAAACCGGAATTTCAAACTCCGGATCTTCTGTTAATGAAACACGGATGGTATCGCCCAGCCCATCTTCTAAAAGTGTTCCGATACCAACAGCGCTTTTAATTCTTCCGTCCTCGCCATCACCAGCTTCAGTTACACCAAGATGTATAGGATAACATTCCCCAAATTCATCAAACATTGTTTTCACCAATAAACGGTAAGCCTGTACCATCACCTGGGGATTGCTGCTTTTCATACTCAGCACAATATTATGATAGGTTTCTGCCCTTGCGATCCTTAAAAATTCCATAGCACTTTCCACCATTCCAACCGGCGTGTCGCCGTAACGGCTCATGATGCGGTCACTCAGCGAACCATGATTGGTGCCGATGCGCATCGCCGTTCCGTATTCTTTACAGATCATTACCAGCGGTATAAACCGGTCCCGGATACGGTCAATCTCTTCCGCATATTCTGCATTGCTGTATTCGATCTGTTCGAATTTTTTCTTGTCAACATAGTTGCCGGGGTTCACTCTTACTTTCTCTACGATCCTCGCCGCTATTTCTGCTGCATTGGGCGTAAAATGTATATCGGCTACCAGCGGGTTGTTGTATCCGCTTTTCCGTAATTCATTTTTTATATGGAGCAAATTCTCCGCTTCATTTTTTGAAGGGGCAGTAATACGTACCAGTTCAGAACCGGCTTCAATACAACGGATACATTGCTCTACCGTGGCCATGGTATCCATTGTATCTGTAGTGGTCATCGTCTGTACCCGGATGGGATGATAATTTCCGAGCTGCAGGTCGCCGATCCTTACTTCCCTAGTTTTAAGACGTTTATATTCCGTGAGTGATTCGCAATACAGTTGCATGAGTAAATGTGGAAGTGTGAAAATGTGTAAATATGAAAATTAGTTGCTGTGCAAAATTAAACAACAAATCGCAGTAAAGCACCCTATAATTAGGATTCATTTTCACACTTTCACATCCTCACACCTGCTTGCCGGCAGGCAGGTTTTCAAATTGGTTCTACCAATCTTTCGTTTGATTACCCCCCGGCTTCGACTTTTCTTTTTGTATTCTCTGCTGCACTTCCTTTTCCTTTTGCGCCAGCAATTGCAGCCGCTGCTGAGCTTCTTTGGGACTCATTTTGGATTGTGGTTGTTTTTGCTGTTGTTCCTGTTGTTTCTTTTTCTTTTCCTGTTCTTCTTTCTTTTTGGGTAGGTTTTTCTTTTTTAATTCAAGCAGCGCTTTTTGCAGGTTCTCTCTTGCTTCCTTATCATCCGGGTTTAGCCGCAATGCATTTTTGTAAGCTTCAATGCTTTCTTCCAGCTTTTTTTGCTGACTTAATACCGCTCCTTTATTATAATATGCCTTTACTTTAAGTTCAGTTTTAGCTGCGTTACCCGCAACCTCAGTAAATACTTTCACTGCCTCATCCTGTTTGTTTTGTTTATACAAGGTATTGGCAAGATTAAATTTTGCAGGTCCATTGTCAGGATCAGCTTCAATGGCCTTGCCATATTCAGATGCAGCTTTATCAAATTGCTGCTGCTTGTAAAATTCATTCCCGGCCCGGGTATGCTTCCCGGTTTGCAGCGACTGGGCGAATGAAAACCGGGAAATAAATAAAACCAGTATGATCAATCTTAGTTTCACGTCCTATATTTTTTACCTGCCTTGCCGGCAGGCAGGCGTTCCGGAATAAACTGTTCAATAAGCAAAAGGATAAACATCACGGCAGCAAACCATAAAAAATAATTTCTGAAATTTATCATGGATGTATCGCGAAAGGCTTTGCGGTCTATCTGCGATAGCTGACCTTTTAATGCGGAAACAGCTTCATCACTACTCTGAAGCCGGATATAAATTCCATTTGTTGCCCTGGCTATTTCTTTTAATTCTTCTTCGTTTAATTTCGAGATCACCGTATTTCCGGCATCATCCTTTTTAGCCTGCCCGGTGACCCGGTCAATAATTACAGCGCCGTCCGGCGAACCAATCCCGACTGTATTGATCATTACACCCTGTTGAGCCAGCGTTTTAGCTGTTTTTACCGCATCCTGATCATGATCCTCGCCATCAGAAATAAGGATGACCGCTTTAAACTTCCTGTCAGGATTATTAAAAACATTGGCGCTCATCTTTAACGCATCACTGATCACCGTTCCCTGTTGCGGTACGGCATCAGGAGTAGCGGATGATACAAACATTTGCGCAGCGCTATGATCTATCGTCAGTGGCATTTGTAAATAAGCCTTGCCGGCAAACAATACCAGTGCAACCCGGTCATCCGGCATTTCTTTCAACAGTTTACTGATAAATTGCTTCGCCCTTTCCAGCCGGTCGGGAGCCAGGTCTGTTGCCAGCATGCTTTTACTTACATCCAGCGCTATCGCCACATCAATTCCTTTTCTATTGATATTATCAGATGCACCCGGCAAGCGGGGATTCATTACTCCAATAACCCCGAAAGCAAATGCAGCAGAAAGAATAATGAATTTTGAATTGAAATGTTTAGAAGAAAAATTGCTGATAAGAAGATTTACCAATCTTTCATCACCTATTCTTTTTTTTACTTTCTTCTTCCATTGAATCAATCCAATGAAAAAAAGAACAAGGATGGCAATGCCTGCAAATAGCCAGACAAACTCTTTATGTTGAAACTGAAAATTCATTTCGAAAACATTACAAATTCTATGCTAAAAAAAAAATTAAGAATAAATCGCATCTTCGAAAGTCTCTCCGCCAATTGGCGGAAGATTTAGAGGGGCTACATTTTCCCGTCAAAAAACCCCAACTGTTTAAGAATTCCTTTAAGCATATTCATCCGCACGGTTGTCATATCAAAATCTTTTTCCGGCGATTCCAGGTTCAGCACAAAAAAATAGGGATGATTATTTTCTTCAATCCATCCAACGATCCAGCCAATATTATTCCCTTGCTCATCAAAACCCCAGCCGGTTTTATATGCCAGCCGGTAGTTGGTATTATTTTCAAACAGCATAGCTCTTTTTACCACTTCCTGGTAGCTCTTGAAAAAAGGCAATTGATCGAAATATAATTTCTCGACAAGCCCGAGTTGCTGATCCGGCGTAACCTTTAATGAATTGTCGACCCAGAAAGAATCAACCGCAGACTGTATCACTACTTGGTCTTCATAGGTTTTTGCGCCATATTTCAAACTGTCAAGCCAGAATTGCATAGTGTCTTTGCCGATCCTCCTTGCCACTTCCTGGTAATATGCCAGGGAGGAGTACCTGAAAGCATTGTACATATTCAGATCCTGGTTGAATTCTTCCCTCATCCTTTTTACCCCATCCCATTTTATAACCATGCTGTCATTGGAAATTTTCCCGGTTTGCAAACCGATCAGTGAATTGACAATCTTAAAAGTGGAAGCCGGGAGGTAGCTGCTATCCCGGTAACGACCGAGATTATAAATAGTGAACTTTCCTGTGCCATTGTCCTTCAGGGCAAAACATCCTTTTGTTTTATTCTCATCAAAATATTTTTTCAGGCTGTTATCTTTTTTCACATTGTTGGGGGAACAGGAAGAAAAGGCGGCGATCAGCAGCAGGCAACAGGCAATATTCCTCATTGGTTGTAAAAAATTTCAGCAAAGGTAACCATCATTGGCTTCGTTTTAAAACAGCTTTCTGGTAACTGCTGATTCCATAGCTATCAACGTCAGTTTGTCTAAAAACCTTCGTTGTACTTCAAATATAAATCAATTGGAA
>CAZGGQ010000003.1:100696-149259 GCA_964525285.1 uncultured Chitinophaga sp. | reverse complement strand
CCTTGAGCCTTGTACCTTGAGCCTTGTACCTTGAGCCTTGTACCTTGAGCCTTGTACCTTGAGCCTTGTTCCTTTATATCAAAGTTCAAACTTATACCCAACCCCTTTCACCGTAGTAATGCAATCAACCCCGAGCTTCTGGCGGATCTTCCGGATATGCACATCAATGGTGCGGTCGCCTACGATCACATCATTACCCCATACCTGGTTCAGAATTTCATTGCGGAGAAAAACCCGGCCGGGTTTTATGGCAAGGAGGTATAATAACTCAAATTCTTTTTTGGCCAGTATAATGTCATTTCCGTCCACCTGTACTATGAAACGTTCCGGATCGATTGTAATGTTTTCAATTTTCAGTATCCTGGCATCAGGTTTATTCACCCGGCGAAAAAGAGCATTCACCCGGCTTAGAAATACCCTTGGACTTACAGGTTTGCTTATATAATCATCTGCACCTGTCTCCAGGCCTTTTATTTGTGTTCCTTCATCATTTACAGCCGTAAGGAAAATGATCAATGTTTCTTTAAATGCAGGCTGTGCCCGGAGCAGTTGACAAACTTCTACACCGGTTTTGCGGGGCATCATCACATCCAATACGATCAGGTCGGGCTGGGTGCGGCGGGCTTTCTCCAGGGCTTCATCCCCGTCTTTGGCTGTAATAACCTCATATCCTTCATTGGACAGATTATATTTCAGTATCTCCAGAATATCAGGTTCATCATCAGCGATCAGTACTTTCCGGGTCTTGGTTTCCATGGAGGAGAAAAAGTTTGTCCGAAGGACTCCTTCGGAGCGCAAACCTACGCAGGAAATCATCTGGCTGCGAAATTTACGGCTACAGTTTATGCAGAGTTAATGAAAACTTAATACCCGTTGGCCGTACAATTAAATTTTTAAAGAGGCCCAGACAGCTTAATTGACCATAAACCCGTCTATTTCATTATAAAACCTAAAAAACCCCGATTAAAGCCAGCTTAGTAACTTTGAGTTTCAATCCCTTATGACAACATCTGCCAAATACCTTATTTTATCTGTTCTTTTTTTTAGTTCTTGCCAATTGGCAATAGCCCAACCAATATTTGCTTCAGGTACTACAACAAATAATCAACAGTGCAAGCCCCCCAAAAACCGGGAACTTTTCCATGATTATATTGATGCACAACAGAAAAAAGTACTGAAGTCGGATGGGAAGAACGATAACCAGTTTACTCCATCAACTGATGAAGAAATAAATTTCCTGGTCACCCAGGTGCTGGTTAAAAGCATTGATGAATTGCAATGTAAAATAGAAACGGATAGCAGTTTGAAAGACCAGGTGAAAGTAAGATACCTGAGAGGGATTGAATACCTGCTGAAGTTTTTTATGTTGAATACAGCAAGCCGGAAAGTCAGCCCGTTGATATTGCCCGATATTGTAATAGCTTATGAAAAATGTGTACAAAATGATAAGAAGGGATTATCCATTGAAGGTATTATAAGCAGGTTGTCTTATGAATCGGGGTATTCAGTAATAAAAGCCGATAATGTAACTTTTGAAAAGAACCCCGGGTATAAAGCAAGTCAGTATGCGGTTGTGTTGAAATACTGCAAACTTCATCCCGAACAAATATTTTCAACCCTGCAACAGAACCCGGATGTGCCGTTTGCTGATAGCCTGGTCAGAACAGTAGCGCAAAAGTATCCGCGGCAATTGTATGATTATGCGGCGGCCAATAATAAATTCGGCTATATCATACGGAACATCACCGATGATATTTTTATTAAGTCGGTGGTCAGGATGGCAAAAAGTAAAAGCGGCCAGCAATATTTCCCTTTCTTGGATAATATTGTAAAAGGGAAAATGACCTTTGATGAAATAGATTCAGTTAAAAACGATTCGTTGCTATACTACCGGCTGCTGGTAAAAACCCAGATGGATTATGTGGAGAGAGCCATGTATAAAGATACAGCGCTGGAATTCAAAGCACTTACCGAAAGACTTGAAAAAAGAGCAAAAGAGTCATTTATTAATGTAATAAACGGCCTGCATACGGAACCTGCTGAAGTCCGGTTCAGGAGCATTCAGTCATTAACAGGGGAAGAACTTTACTACCTGGCAGTATTATCCGACGGATCCATTTATACATCCAGTTTTGTAAAGGGAATCTATCCGTTGATGATGAAAAAAATAAACAACAAAGGAGACTCATTGCTTGTGTCACTGCATTTTGATAAGTACAGAAAGTTTATCAAAATGTCAGGCGGCTTTAATATGCTCAGCAATTTTTTAAGTTCATTCTCAAATACCGGCGATGCAGATGACCTGATGAGGGCTTTTGTCGGGAATCTTGAAAAATCAGATGGTCTTGAAGATGGAGTGGATGTGGCGGATTCTTATGCCAGTATAGCAGAAACTTTAAAACCGGTATCGGCTGAGATGCTTAAAAATATACAGGGAAATTATCAACGATGCCTGGCAAAAAATAATAAAAGAGGAATAGCGATCTATAATATTTTGAATAAACTTTTTCTTTCGGCGGATACTACGCAAAAAATTGATTTGACAAAAGAACTGGGTATTCCTCCTGTATATGAAGTGACGTATAAAGCTTTGGCCAATGACAGTGGCAGCGTTGTCATACAATTATTCATTTATGGGGATAAGGACGGGATAGGCGTTTTTCCCGGCCTCATTAGTATGTTCAACAACCCTAACTGGAAAATTGATGGCAGTAACAAACAATGGGTAACGATAACTGCTGCCAAAGGGAAACCGGTTGCATTATTCATGAACAGACCACTGCCTGAAGAAACAAATGAAGATGCAAAAGCACAGGAAGCATTGTGCAAATACCTGGAGAAAAATAACCTCATCCCTACCGTGACAATAAACAGGGGCCATAGTTATAATGCTCCTTATACAATTGAACAAATGTCTCCAGCTTCCAAAATAGTTTTCATGGGTTCATGCGGAGGCTACCGGTCTATCCATGATATCCTGGAAAAAGCGCCTGATGCACATATTATCGGTACCAAACAAATTGCTGATGCTCCCGTGAATAATCCGTTCTTAAAATTAATTACCGAAAAGCTGAGACTGGGAAATGATATTGAATGGATACCTTTTTGGAAAGAATTGGGTAAAATGGCTACCGATAAAATCTTTGAAGATTATGTCCCGCCCTATAAAAACCTAGGGGCACTGTTTATCAAAGCTTACAAGATTGCGATGGGTGAATGAGCTAAGAGATCAAAAGAGAAAATGAGACAAAGAGTTAGTCCCATTCTCATCATATTTATGTTCAGTCCTTTGCCCGGAAATTCCGATCTATACTCTTTTTTCTCTTTTTCTCCTTCCTCCTCTTAGCCTAAATTTGTTTTTTCCTTAATTACTTCAACTTGTCAGCGCCCAAAAAAAATTTTTTTGATTTTGCCTTATTGCGGAGGGTATTTCACTATGCAGCTCCGTATAAGAAAAAATTTTACCTGTCAGTAATACTGGCTATTGTACTGGCTCTTATCACACCCGTAAGGCCAATGCTTATCAAGCTGACAGTGGACAATTACATTACTCACTCTATCGCTTCCATGCTTATTAATATTACGCTGATCCAGATAGGACTGATATTGGTGGAAACGGCGATGCGGTTTCTTTTCTCTTTTACAACAGCACTCCTGGGACAATCAGTTGTAAAAGACCTGCGGGTTGCTACTTACAAAAAAATAATGGGGCTAAATCTTTCTCAGTTTGACAAAACACCTATCGGAACGCTGACCACAAGAACAATCAACGATATTGAATCGATCAACGATATCTTTTCAGATGGTCTTGTTCCCATCATTGCCGATCTTCTTTCTATTGTTTGTGTACTTAGCGTCATGTTTTCGATAGATCCGCAGCTTACCCTGATTGCACTTATTCCTTTTCCTATTATTCTTATTGCCACATATTATTTCAAAGAAAGCATAAACCGTTCTTTTTTTAAAGTTAGAAATGCGGTGGCAAGTCTCAATGCCTTTGTACAGGAGCATCTTACCGGCATGTCAGTTGTGCAGGCTTTTGCATCAGAAGACAGGGAGCTTGGAAAATTTAAAAAAATTAATAAGCAACACCGTAATGCTAATATAAAAGCCATTTTTGCTTACTCGGTCTTCTTTCCTGTTGTCGAGATCGTACTTGCTTTGTCAATAGGATTAATAGTCTGGTGGACATCCAAAGAAGCCTTGCATCTGCAGGTAAGCCAGTTTGGAAAAGTGATGTCTTTTATTTTATTCATGAACCTGCTGTTCCGCCCGCTCCGGGTATTGGCTGATAAATTCAATATTCTCCAGATGGGGATCATTGCCAGCGAAAGGGTTTTTAAGGTGCTGGATAATAAAGATACGACCAACCCTCCTGAAGGCGGTTATGTAAAGACTCCTGAAGTTTTGAATGGCGCTATTAGTTTTGACAAGGTTTGGTTTGCTTACAATGAGGAGAATTATGTATTAAAGAATGTGAGCTTTACGGTGCAACCCGGGGAGACAATTGCGATCGTTGGACACACCGGCAGCGGCAAGACAACCATCATCAGTTTGCTGAACAGGCTTTACCACATCCAAAAAGGGGAAATAAAAGTTGATAATGTAAACATTGAAAAATATGAACCTGATATATTAAGAAAAAATGTTGGCGTTGTATTACAGGATGTGTTTTTGTTCTCCGGGTCGGTCATGGATAATATCACACTGCGTAATCCGGATATCGCAAGAGACAAGGTGGTAGAAGCGGCAAAGCTGATTGATATGCATGACTTCATTATGCAACTGCCCGGCGGCTATGATTATAATGTGATGGAACGGGGCGCCACACTTTCTCTTGGGCAAAGACAGCTATTGTCATTTATAAGGGCTTTATTGTATAATCCTTCCATATTAATTCTCGATGAAGCCACATCTTCTGTGGACACGGAAAGTGAAATGCTGATCCAGCATGCTATCGATACATTAATTAAAGGAAGAACCTCCATTGTTATTGCCCATCGTCTTTCTACCATCCGCAAAGCAAACAAGATCATTGTGCTGGATAAGGGCGAGATCAAAGAATCCGGTACGCATGAAGAACTGCTGGCACAGGAAGGCTACTACCAGAAGCTTTACCAGCTTCAGTTTGAAAAGCACCGGCCAGTCATTTAAAAAATAAGAAATAAGGAATGAGAAAGTATGGAAACTCTTAAAGAACGAAATTATAATTGTGTCCCGTCTGTACTCCTTTCCCCCTTGCGGGGAAAGGCTGGGATAGGGGGCTAAGAAATGAGAAAGTAACAGCGTATCTTTCATTGGTGAGATGGTTGTATTTATTCGTCCTGTTACTTTTTACTTCTTTTAGTTATACTAAAGAAGAAAAGCCGTATGTAGTTATCCTGGGTATTGCACAGGATGCAGGCTATCCGCAGATCGGTTGTTATAAAGAATGCTGTAAAAAAGTATTTGAGAAAAAAACATCAAAGCAATTGGTGTCCTGTATTGGTATTGTTGACCCGGATAGTGATCAAAAGTGGATTATTGACGCTACTCCTGATTTTCCTGAACAATTAAAAATGCTGGATAGCTACCAAAGCGGTGATATCTCCGGGATATTTCTGACGCATGCACATATCGGGCATTATACCGGTCTGATGTACCTGGGCAGGGAAGCATTGAATGCAAAGAACATTCCCGTATATGCCATGCCAGGGATGTTTGATTTTATTAAAACAAATGGCCCCTGGAGCCAACTGGTCACTTTAAACAATATAGAACTCAGAAAATTAAAAGCCGACAGCATTATTCATTTAAATGAACGGATCTCTGTTCAGCCATTATTGGTTCCCCACCGCGATGAGTTTTCTGAAACAGTTGGTTATTTGATAAAGATCAACAGCAAATCCATTTTATTCATTCCCGATATTGATAAATGGAATAAATGGGAAAAGAATATCCTGGAATATGTGAAGCAATGCGATTACCTGCTTCTCGACGGAACTTTTTACAAAGACAGAGAACTGCCCGGCAGGAATATGGCCGAAATACCGCATCCCTTTGTTCAGGAAAGTATGGACTTGTTCGATAAACTTGGCACCGGCGAAAAAAGAAAGATATGGTTTATCCATTTTAATCACAGCAACCCATTGGTAAGAAAAGAATCCGTTGAGCGTAAAGAGGTGAGAAACAGGGGATTTAATGTGGCAATCCAGGGCCAGCAGCTTAAATTCTGAGTCGCTGTGAAACCGGCCTCAATTTTTATCATATACAATTTCAATTTCAAGGTTTTTCACCCCTGCACCCTTATCTTTGCGCAAATTTCAGAAACGGCATGACATTGGGACGAAGCAAATCCTTACTGGTAGCGGTTTTCATCTTATTTTCTATTTCCTTTTTTAACCCGGCAAAAGCCGGCGGCGGCGGCACGGATACCGCTCATAAAAAGGAGGCATTTAATGCCAAGGAAATTATTTTCGGCCATGTCCTGGATGCAAAGGAATTTCACTTTTTTGATATTGAAGGCAAGGACGGAAAACAGCATCCTGTCAGCATCCCCCTTCCTGTTATACTTTATTCTCCGCAAAGAGGCTTCGATTTTTTTATGTCCTCTGAATTCGAACATGGGCATGAATCCCACAAAGGATATGTTATACTCAACGATGAGAACATCGTCCGCATGAAGCTTGATCCTAAAAAATATGGCATTCAGCAAATTGTGGCCGTTAATGATAAGGGCGAAATTGATGCTGCTGTTGATGTATATGATCTTTCGCTGACCCGCAATGTTGTTCAGATGTTGCTGGCCTTATTCATTTTTACCTGGATCATGCTGAAGATCGCAGGAATGTATAAGAAAGGTCAGGGAGTTATTACAGCCCCAAAAGGGACACAAGGATTTTTTGAACCGCTTATTGTTTTTATAAGAGATGATGTAGCTAAGCCCAACCTCGGGCATAATTATGCAAAATACCTGCCTTATCTTCTTACGGTATTCTTTTTTATTTTGATCAATAATGTATTCGGACTTATCCCCGGTACAGCGAATGTTACCGGCAATATTGCTTTTACAATCGTTCTCGGGTTAATTTCATTTGCAGTTATTTTAGCAAGTTCCAACAAACATTACTGGGGTCATATATTTAACCCGCCGGGAATGCCATTATGGGTCAAGTTCATTCTGGTTCCGGTGGAGTTCGTCAGCGTTTTTGTAAAACCTATGGCGTTGATCATACGGCTTTTTGCCAACATGATAGCGGGGCATATCATTATCATCTGTCTTGTTTCGCTGATCTTTATTTTTTCTGCGATGAATAAGACCATCGGTATTGCCGCTTCACCGGTAGCCATCGGGTTCACGATATTCATCTATTTCATTGAGATACTGGTGGCATTCCTGCAGGCATATATTTTCACGATGCTCACAGCAGTGTTCATCGGGCAGGCAAGAGAAGGGGCGCATAGTCATAACGAAGAAGATAAACACACGGCGGCTGATTATGATGACGCAGTGATGGTGTAAAAGTTTTTTTTAATAATCAATATAAATCAACAGTTATGGATTTAATGATGGTATTGTTAAGCGAAGTAGCAAATTCAAATGCTGGTGGTGCTATTGGCGCTGGTTTAGCAGCTATGGGTGCCGGTATTGGCGTAGGCCAGATCGGTAAAGGAGCTGTAGAAGCCATTGCCCGACAACCGGAAGCACTGAATGATATCAGGGCTAACATGATCCTTACCGCGGCTCTTGTAGAAGGCGCTGCGCTGTTTGCGATCATCGTGGGTTTGCTGGCCGTTCTTTAATGAACAACGAACTGCATCCAATGCACAGGGCGGAGGATGCAGTTTTAAAAAAGTAAAAAAAGCCAAAACAATAAGCCTTTGCCAAGTAGCAAACATTTTGACTTTTAACTTTTGACTTTTAAATTTTATATATGGATCTTCTCAAACCGAATTTTGGATTATTGATATGGACCCTGCTGGCCTTTATCATCGTACTTTTTATATTAGGCAAATATGCCTGGCCGGCCATTGTAAAAGGATTGAAACAAAGAGAGCAAAGTATTGCAGATTCACTGTCAACAGCTGAAAGAATAAAAACCGAAATGGCCATGATGAAAAGCGAGAATGAAGTGTTACTGGCAAAGGCCCGTGAAGAAAGGGCGCTAATGATGAAGGAGGCAAGAGTAACCAAGGACAAGATCATCAGTGAAGCAAAAGAGCAGGCTAAAATTGACGCCAATAAAATTGTTTTGGAGGCACAGGCAGCTATCAATACACAAAAAATGGCCGCATTGACCGAAGTAAAAAACCAGGTGGGAAAACTGGTCATTGAAGTAAGTGAAAAAGTATTGCGGAGAGAGCTGGGAAATAAAGAAGCACAGGAAGCTCATATCAAAGGACTGGTTGATGATGTAAAATTGAATTAAACAAATGTGTAAATGTGATGATATGAGAATAAAGGTTTCCTACAATAAGGGTTAATTTTCAAATCTCCACATTTCCAAATTTTCAAATTAATATGCCGAATCCACGTTTAGCAACCCGGTACGCCAAATCGCTGATTGACCTTGCCATTGAAAAAGGTCAGTTGGAAAGCATATTTGCTGATATGCAATGGTTGCAGGCTGTATGTAAGGGCAGCCGGGATTTTGTGGTTCTTCTGAAAAGCCCGGTTATAAAAGCAGATAAAAAAGAGAAAATTGTTGAAGCAGTAACTAAAGTGCATGTTGGCGAAATAACAACGGCTTTCATACGGCTGATGATCAGGAAAAGCCGGGAAAGCTATTTGCCGGAAGTGGTTTCAGCTTTTATCAAGCAATACAAAGCCAATAAAAATATTTATACCATAAAATTAACCACGGCTTCCCGTTTGAGTGAAGCATTGAAGAATGCAATTGTGAAGCGTATCCAGGCCACCACAGAAATGCAGAATATCGAACTGGAAGTAGGAGTGAATGAAGACCTGATCGGGGGATTTGTACTACAGGCAGGTGATAAGCTGATCGATGCAAGTATTGCCTACGATCTGAAAAATGTTGCAAAACAATTTGAGAACAATGACTTTATTTATAAGATAAGATAGTGAGTGGTGAATGCTGAGTGGGATTTCAAAGACCCTGGTTATACTCACAACTGACAACTCACAAAAAACAACAAACGATAAACAAAATACTATGATTGAGATTAAACCAGATGAAATATCAGCGATTCTGCGCCAGCAGTTGAGCAACTTTAATGCAGGCGCCGACCTGGAAGAAGTTGGTACGGTATTACAGGTAGGTGATGGCATTGCCCGTGTTTATGGATTAGGTAATGTTCGCTATGGTGAACTGGTGGAATTTGAAAATGGGGTACGTGCCATCGCATTGAATCTTGAAGAAGATAATGTGGGTGTGGTATTGATGGGTGAAAGCGGCAACATTATGGAAGGGGCGAAAGTTCGCCGTACTGGCCAGATCGCATCTATCAAAGTTGGAGAAGGAATGCTGGGTCGTGTGGTAAATACTTTAGGCGAACCAATTGACGGTAAAGGCCCCATTACCGGTGAACGATATGAGATGCCGCTGGAAAGAAAAGCACCCGGTGTGATTTTCCGCGAACCGGTAAAAGAACCATTGCAGACTGGCATCAAAGCTATTGACGCCATGATCCCGATTGGCCGGGGCCAGCGGGAATTGGTTATCGGCGACCGCCAGACTGGTAAAACGGCAATTTGTGTTGACACCATTATTAATCAGAAAGAGTTTTTTGCAGCAGGCAAACCTGTTTATTGCATCTATGTAGCTATCGGTCAAAAAGCATCTACGATAGCACAGGTGATGAAAACATTGAATGATGCAGGCGCTATGGATTTTACTATTATTGTAGCGGCTTCGGCTTCAGACCCGGCTCCATTGCAATTCTATGCTCCGTTTGCCGGTGCTGCTATCGGTGAATTTTTCCGAGACACCGGTCGTCCTGCTTTGATCATTTATGATGATCTGTCAAAACAGGCTGTAGCATATCGTGAAGTATCTTTATTGTTGCGTCGTCCACCGGGGCGTGAGGCATATCCAGGCGATGTGTTTTATTTGCACAGTCGTTTGCTGGAAAGAGCTGCAAAAGTTATCAGCGATGATAAAGTGGCAAAGAATATGAATGATGTGCCGGAAAGTATCAGGCATTTGGTTAAAGGAGGAGGTTCATTAACGGCGTTGCCGATCATTGAAACCCAGGCCGGCGACGTTTCCGCTTATATTCCTACCAACGTGATCTCCATTACTGACGGACAGATATTTCTGGAAGGTAACCTGTTTAATGCCGGTATTCGTCCTGCGATCAACGTGGGTATTTCAGTAAGCCGGGTGGGTGGTAATGCACAGATCAAATCCATGAAGAAAGTAGCAGGTACATTAAAACTGGACCAGGCACTTTACCGTGAGCTGGAGGCCTTTTCTAAATTTGGCGGCGACCTGGATGCTGCCACCAAGAATGTGCTGGATAAAGGCGCCCGCAATGTGGAGATCCTCAAGCAGGCACAATACTCACCGTTTGCCGTGGAAAAACAAGTAGCTATTATTTATCTTGGAACTTTTGGCTACTTAAAAGATGTGGCCGTGAAAAGGGTAAAAGAGTTTGAAGAACATTTCTTAATGGAAATGGAGGCTAAGCTGCCTGATGTAATGGCTGAGTTTAAGAAAGGAAATCTCCCGGAAGAGGGGCTTAAGAAAATGGTAGAATTGGCAAATGGATTGAGTCCGGCATATAAAGCATAATAAGTTCCTATACATAACAAGGGTCCCGGTTTCGGGGCCTTTTTCTTTGGCAGTTCTATTAAATAAGATTATTTTTTTCCAGTTGATAAATAAAATAAACGATCTCACCGTTAGCCAGCATCCTGGATTTTTTAGTTCCGTTTAATATGGCGTAATGACGGAAATATTTTCTGAGGAACCGGGGCGTTGTGTTCACAAATTGTTTTCTTCTTTCAGATAATTCTATACAGGCATCCCTGATCTGCGGGGTGATGATCTTTTTTTCGGTAATGGTGAAACCACTATTGACAAGGTCATTTTCCAATACATTGATCGGGCAGTTTTTAATATAGCGGAAATCGGTGAGCAAGAATCTCCCGTTTGGTTTTAAGATCCGGTGCACTTCGTTAAAAAAACCGGCCTGGTTCTTATATAAGTGGCTCGATTCAACATTCAGCACGACATCTGCTGAATTTTCATCTAAAGGAATATTTTGTGCGTCGGCACAGATAAAATCTGCATTCTTAATTTGCCCGTACGTGTTGGTGCAAAAATGAATTGCTTTATTTGAAAAATCAATGCCTGTATATTTTTTGGGTTGAATTTTTTTAATTAAAAACTCAGCGCCTGCACCTTTACCACATCCTACTTCCACTACGGTACTGCTTTCATCGATCAGGTAGCCGTTATGGTTTTTTATTACTTCTTTGTACAACTGAATCCCATGCCGTTGATCAGCATCACAATGCGCTACTTCTTCATCCACCGGGGCGTAACCGAAATTATTGGTGCGTAAATGATTTAATGTTTTTATAGAATAATAGTAGTTATAAAAACCTTTTGCAAGAACGGAAAAAAATTTGTGATTGGACAATATTTTTTTGGCCAGCAACCTGAAACCCAGGAACAGTACAACAAGAGAAATCAATACGATGAGAGCAATTTTCAGAAATAATTCCATTCTTAAAATTCCATTACAACTTTTAAAACTGGTTGATGGTGGATGAGCGTTGAATACATGATAATCTCACGGGAGAAGAAACATCTTACGCTATTGGACGAAAGTAAATAAAAAGACTTAATTCAGGTTATTCCCGGCTTTTTTCTTTGAAACTTAATGAAATGCTCAGCAGGGAACTAACTATTCAGAATGAGATCCTGTTTTTCATTCATTTGGGGAAACCGATTCTATCCAGGAGCTTTTGATAACGGGGATCCTTTTTAAGGATGGCAGGTACCCATTTTTCATATTTAATGGCAAGCAAAACGGGGTCACGTTCTTCACAGGCGGTATCCAGGAATTCAAAAGCTTCGTCGAGGTCATTAAGGCAGGCTGCTGAAATTGCGTTAAATGTTTTGGCGATATATTCTTTTTTTGATCTTTCTTTTAATTCGTTCATCAGGGTCCGGGCCTCATTAAAATTTTCCTTCTCACAATAGCTCCAGATAAGACCATTTACTGCAAAGTGATGGCGGTTTGAAATATTAAGTGCAGTTTCATACGACGAAATTGATTCATCATACTGATGCAAGGATCTGTAGATATTCCCTTCGTTTAAACGGCATAGAAAAGAATTGGAATCCAAATCAATACCCATTTTGCAAATTTCCAGAGCTTCTTTGAATTTACCGGCTGTATGCAGGATGAGGGAATGCGTGCCATAACAAACGGAGTGAAGAGGTTCAACCTTAATAGCCATTTCTCCATACTTTTCCCCTTCATCAAATTTTCCTTCCACCCAGGTCAGGTAATTACAGCCATATCTTAAATTAACTTCTGCATACCGCGGATTTAATTCAATAGATTTAAGAAAATTTTTCTTCGCTTCCGTCCAATTCCATTCATAACAGGCATAATAGTATCCCAGTGCACAATAAGGTTCGCAAAGCATGGGGTCCAACTGAATAGCTTTTTCAGCCAATTGCTTTGCGCCGGGCATTACCTGCCTGGGAGCTGCCAGACCGTAAGTAGCGAGTAATAAATTTGCATCTGCATGTACAGCATATGCGAGGGCAAAACCAGGATCTGTTTCAATTGCTTTTTTGATATGTTGTATGCCGGTCACTATGGAAGCGCCACGCCTGATGATATGAAAACGCCCTTTTAAATATAGCTCATACGCTTCGGGGTTTTGTGTATGACTTTTAGTAATCAGTTCACGATCTTTTTTCAACAGTGTCATTTTTAAAGCTTCCGTAACGGATAATGCGATCTCATCCTGTATAGCAAAAATATCATCCATGGTACGGTCATATTTTTCGGACCAGATATGATATCCATCCTCTACATTGATCAACTGCGTGGTGATGCGAACCCGGTTTCCCTGTTTGCGTACACTTCCCTGCAGTACCGTTTTTACTCCCAGTTTTCCCCCTATTTCCTGCAAGCTTGCATTTTTGCCCTTGAACTGCGAAGAAGAAATCCGCCCGGCCACTTTTAAATCCTTAAGATGTGTTAAAGAGCTAAGAATTTCTTCAGCCATACCATCACTGAAATATTCCTGGTCCGGGTCATTGCTCATGTTGTCAAATGGTAAAACCGCAATTGATTTTGGGATCTTTTGTTCTTTAAACTTTCCGGTCAATTGTTCAGGGTCCGGGACCCGGAGACCGTCATTGGAGAGTGCAAAAATTTCCATGGCCTCATCCACATTTTTAAATTCAAAATAACCCATCGAGGTGAGCAGGAATTCCGGCTTGTTATTAATTTGTTTTTTTACCGCATCGGAAAGCAAGACGGCGCCCGGAACCCCCATGCTCTCAATCCGTGCAGTTATATTGACACAATCGCCGAAAATATTTTTTTCTTTAAAAAGCACATCGCCCAGGTGAATACCAATCCGAACAGGGATATGGGGGTTTTCCCTGAATTCTTCCTGTAAAATGGTGGCGCTGCTTACTGCATCGGAAGCACTTGTAAAAACGGCAAGACAACCATCTCCGTAAAACTGAACGATCTCACCCTGGCATTCTTTTATTGTTAATTCGAGTTCCTCTTTAAAGCGGTCTAATAAACTTATTGCCTCTTTTTCGTTGTGCTGCATCAGGGCAGTGTAACCAACAACATCAGCAAACATGACAACAGTAAGTTGACGACGGTCAGCCATGAAATAATATTAAATCAGAAAAATGAAATAGCCAATAACCTATGGTTATGCACAAGACGTTGGAAAACATCATAAGCTACTAAAACTCACCTAATAAACCAACAAATCCATTAAGAAAGCGGAAAATTTTATCAGGGTCAGGAGCATTAACCCATATGGGGCCCGGGGACATGATTTCATTACAGGTTTTGGGGAATGCGATTAATTATAAAAACGTATTTAGCAAACAAACCTGTAGCCTGAAAGTTCTGAAGCAGGAGCAATCTCATTTATTTGCCCCCGAAAAACAAACGACTTTTTTTTCAGCCGTAACAGTACCTGTGAAGACGAGGGTAAAAGGAGAAGAAAGGGTTGGAAAACAATTTCTGATGAAACAGAAGAACAAACTGTACGATGTCATGATAAATCATAATAAAGATTATATACGGGGAGAGGGATTGAAGAAACTTTTTTGTTGGCCAATTGCCCGAAACCTTCATACAAAGAGTACTTTCTAAATTTTGAATTTAAGTAGTAATGGTTGAGCTGATGAACTTCTCATATTTTATATTTTATCGGTACCATCAGCAGGGTTATCATAACAACCGGTTTATATTATTATAGTAATACTTCAGAATGTGAACGCAACATTTACGGGTTCATCTAAGTTTTTCTACCTATTATCTCAAAATTTCATTTTTACAGCATATTGATACTCAAAACAAATCGTAATTATACTACAGAAAATACGGTTTTTTTTAAGAAAAAGTACCCGGAAAACTTGCAAGTAAAAAAACTGCGTATTATGTTTGTACCAGAATCGAACGAATCCTAAGAAAGCAACGTAATCCGACCATGAAACAAACTACTCACATCAAGGGATATTATCTCCCGGTCTGTTTCTCCTCTTCGAAGTCGGTTTTCAAAGCAATCTGAAAGACAAGTTCAAAAGAACCCGTACTACTTTAATCTTGAACCCCAAATTGAAAACGATGAGAACATTTGTACCCTTTAAGCAAAACATTCTGAAAATTGTGTTGTTAGTATCACTGACAGCTTCTTGTGTACTGGCCCAGGCCCAGTCATCAACCGAACTGGTATTTAAGAATTCTTATTTGTTATCAGGAACTGCCCTGCAGGATGGAGCAAAGTATGTATTTCCTAATGTAACATCTGGTGTTGATGCGGTGCTTACTATAGTGGGCAGAACCGATGCAAATGTGGTTATTAGTAATATAGATATAACAAGCACCGGTTGGGACAAAGCTTTTCAACCACGATTAGGTAAGAATGGTACTGTAGCTGCAAATAGTAATTATTGGGTGGAGTTCGATATAACTTTTTATGATGCGGGATATACAACCTCCAATCACAAAGTGCAATTACAAAATATCACCGCTACAGGGTTAGATATTGACGGCAATAATAATTCATTCAGGGAATTTTCCCAGATGAATGAAATAACATCCTTTAGTACCGCAGCCAGTACTTCTTTGCAGTCAATATTAGTGGCAACTTTACCTGTTAATACTTATTCCGGAAAAATTGAATATAACTACCAGTTTTTGGGATCTACTCAGGACTACCCGGGTATTGACACATCTGCCACTTTAATTATGGCAACATATAATTATGAACACAAGAAAACAATAACCTTCCGGATTGGCGGAATGGCCGGTAACTCTTCGGTAAGTTCTCCAAGCCGTATGAATTCGATATGGTTTAAACAATTTTCTTTATCAACACTGCCGGTAAAACTGGTTTCATTTACAGCGGCTCTTAATAATAATAAGGCTGATCTGAAATGGACAACGGCCAGTGAAATTAATGTGAGCCATTTTGTAATTGAAAGAAGCACGGATGGTGCCAACTATACTGATGCAGCTGTTGTATTCGCTTATGGAAACGCTACCGATAATACCAATTACAGTTTTTCTGATAATTTAAATAGTATGCAATCAGGGATTGTTTATTACAGGCTTCGTTCAGTTGATATCGATGGAAAGAGCCAGTATTCTGAAACCCGCATCATCAGGATCAGTAAGCAAACAGAGAATGCCATAACCATTGTTGCATTTCCTAACCCGGTTATCACTGAAGTTCGTATCAGCATTCCTAACGAGTGGCAAAATAAGAAGGTAGTTTATGAAGTATTAAACGCAAATGGCCAGGTTTCTAAAAGGACCGAGACCGGAAGCAGCAGCCAAACCGAAACCGTGAACATGAGTACGCTTGCCCGGGGATTTTATATCGTAAGGGTAAGTTGCGAAGGTCAAACTGCACAACAAAAAATTGTAAAGCAATAAAAAAAGATAGTTGCTGCAGTATAAGCCGGACTCATTAAGTGTAGCCTGGCTTTTTTTATCCTGATAATATCAGAATTCATGAGTTTTGAAAACTAAATAATCGTAAAATTACTTATAAGTAAAAAAACATTTTGGATAATTTCCATAATACTTGCAAGTAGAAATTCTCCATATTAAATTTGTAACAGAATCAAACGAATCCTTAGAAAACAACATAATCTGACCATGAAACAAACTCATCTAACAACGGGATTTTACCTCCCGGCAAGTTTCAAATTAATAAGTCGGCTTTCATTGTAAACTAAGGCAGGTTCGGCCAATATCCGAAGAAAGGCGGTTATATCCGTGTAAAGCCGTAACCTTAAAATGAAAACGATGAAAACTATTGTATCTTTTTTAGTGAGTCTTGTTATTTGCGTTTCTTCTGTTGCACAAAATACAGACCTGCCAGGCCCTACCCCCAATTTGCAGACTTTGCCTGACGGCAGCTATATTATTCCTATGGATAATGTTTTGCAGACAGACAATGTAATTGGTTCCGGCAATTTTAATTTAGCTGCTTATGGTCTTATTGTTCACTTATTGAACAATAACATAAAAATTAAATGGGTAATCAGAGCTGGTAAAGCAAAAGATGGTATTGATTTTACTGGTAACGCTGAACAGTTGAAGCCAACTTATGTAGCTGGTGCTGTGTCTAGGAATTTTATTGCAGGACCCTTTGTGATTTTTGCTGCTGATACAACAGGCGTAGCTGCTTTAATTGATAGTTATTACACCTCTCAGACCCTGACAGGAAACAACCGGCCCAGGGTTTTTCGCACTTCCGGCAATGTACTGAATGTTGATATAAGATATAATCTTACCGGGTTTGTGCCCAAAACGGCAATTTTAAATGACGGAGGTAAACAGGCCATTCATGTAAGTTATATGACAGCCTGTAAAATTCCAACCACGAATTATATGGTTTCTCCCGGGGGTGATTTAATACATCGTTGTTTCACCTTTGCTTCTGAGCCGCATAATGATGTTACAGGACCTGTTATTGATAGTACAATAAAAACCATCAGAAAGTTTGTTGAATTTGGAGGAAACTTCCTTGCTCAATGCTGGGCAATACCAAATTATGAAAATAATCCGCTTGGTCGTTTTCAAACTACTAACGGTATTACTGTAACAAATGCGGCAATTGGAACTAATTTATCATACCCTAATCCTGATCTGAGTTTCTCTCAGTTTCAGGGAAGTTTTAATGGCAGTTTGAAAGGCAGTTGCAGGAACTGGCAAATTTCCGGCGCACCGGTAAACAATGCCCATCAGCATGCTACAGGAACAGGAGTTGATTCAACAAATATTACAGCTAATGTTTCAAAATTAAAAAGTGGTATTGGGGGGTTGGTATTTTATTTAGGTAATCATGACTTTGATTTAGTTAATGATGGCTTGGTAGCATACAACGGAATAAGAATGTATATGAATGCTATGCTTACCCCGGTTTTACTTAATAATTGGTGCAACATCGGCGATTCGATAACTCCTTTACCCGTAAAACTCCTGTATTTCAATGCTTTCTTATATGACAATAATAGAGTTGACCTGAAATGGGCAACAGTCAGTGAAATAAACACAAGTAATTTTGTAATAGAAAGAAGCACAGATGGCATTAACTTTTATGTTACCGGAGTTGTTTTTGCTTACGGGAATGAAACAGAAAAAACGAATTACAGTTTCTCTGATGATTTAAGTGATGTTCAGTCAGGTGTTGTTTACTACAGGCTTCGTTCAGTTGATATCGATGGAAAGAGCCAGTATTCTGAAACCCGCATCATCAGGATCAGTAAGCAAACAGAGAATGCCATAACCATTGTTGCATTTCCTAACCCGGTTATCACTGAAGTTCGTATCAGCATTCCTAACGAGTGGCAAAATAAGAAGGTAGTTTATGAAGTATTAAACGCAAATGGCCAGGTTTCTAAAAGGACCGAGACCGGAAGCAGCAGCCAAACCGAAACCGTGAACATGAGTACGCTTGCCCGGGGATTTTATATCGTAAGGGTAAGTTGCGAAGGTCAAACTGCACGACAAAAAATTGTAAAGCAATAAATATTTTTTATCGATGGGTTCCGGCCGTTCCGCCTAAAGGCGGGACGGTTTTTTTTATTTATAATTAATTTGGTTTATATTATAAACTACTTTATGTTTGTATTCCAATTAGCTTATAGGTATGAAAAAGCGGAGAAATTATTTTTTGTTTTTGTTGATGACGGGCTTGTTTCAAACTCTGTCTGCACAGGTTACCGTAAAAGGTATGGTGAAAGATAATAAAGGCAATCCTGTTGCAGGGGCCAGCATCTCTATCAAAGACAGTTATGATGGCGGCACCACTGATTCATCGGGTAAATATTCATTTAAAACATTTGAAAAGGGAGCGCATTTGCTGCAGATAACTTCCATCGGTTATAAAGCATTTGAACAAACAATAAAACTGGAAAGCGTCATACTGACAATTGATGTAACACTAAAAGAGGAAATCAATGAACTGACAGCCGTCGTTATTTCTGCCGGAACCTTTGAAGCCAGCGATCGTAAAAGAACATCGGCTGTACTAACCCCGATTGATATTGTGACAACTGCCAGTGCAAATGGAGATATAACAGGCGCCCTGAAAACTTTGCCGGGCGCACAACAGGTGGGTGAGTCGGAGGGCTTGTTCGTTCGTGGGGGTACTGCGGCGGAGACCAGGATATTTATTGATGGCACCCTGGTAAATAATTTTTTTCAAAGCAGCACTCCCAATATTGCTTCTTATGGCCGCTTTTCTCCTTTCATTTTTAAAGGAACAGTTTTCAGCACCGGTGGTTATTCAGCTTTGTACGGACAGGCTCTTTCATCTGCACTGATACTGGAGTCAATTGATTTGCCGGAAAGGGCTTCTGCCAATCTCGGAATATCCGTGATCGGGTTCAATGCTGGCTACCAGAGTTTATCCAAAGACAAAAGATCATCAGCGGGGCTTAGTTATAATTATACCAACCTGGCACCGGCATTCGCAGTATTTAAACAGAAGCAGGATTATTCAAAGGTTCCGGATTTTCATTCCGGCGATGCCAATTTCAGAATAAAAACCTCAAAAACAGGATTGTTGAAATATTATGGTTATTTCAACAGCAGTCGCCTTGAATTTACAATACCCAGTCTTGATTCACTCGGATACAGGGACCGGTTTGGCATCTCTAATATCAATATATATAATAACCTGGCCTGGAAAGAGAACCTTGGAAAGAGATGGAAAATGAATGCAGGAATTTCTTATACGCTGAACAAGGATAAGATAAAATCAGGAATGAAGGATAACGACAAAAATGAAGTTATACTGACTGGTCTCGAATTCAAAACATTCGATCTTGAACTGGATGCAAACTATTTTAATGCCAAACTTGTATTTGAAAGAAGATTCAAGGGACTGACAGCCTTACGTTTTGGCAGCGAATATAATTACTCCGATGAAAAATCTGTTTTTACAATGTATAGCGGGCAGCAATTTTCTGACCGCCCGAAAGAAAATATCAAATCTTTTTTTGCAGAAAGTGATATCTATATCACCAATAGCCTGGCCGCTAAAACAGGAACAAGGGTTGAACATTCTTCCATTACCAACAGGACCAATATTGCACCCAGGATTTCGCTGGCTTACAAGGTAAGCAGGCAGGCGCAGGCTTCATTGGCGTACGGAATTTTTTACCAGGATCCTGAGAGAAGATACCTGCCGTCTCCCCATTCACTTAATTATATGAAAGCTACCCATTATATAGCCCAGTATATGAAAGTAACAAGTGTGAGGACTTTCCGTACGGAAATTTTTTATAAAAAATACGATCACCTGGTGAAAACCGGAACCGTGAACGGGAGAGAAGGGGTGGCAGTCAGTAATAAGGGCTTTGGCGATGCAAAAGGATTTGAATTATTCTGGAGAGATAAAAAAACCATTGCAAATGTGGATTACTGGATATCATATTCATTTCTTGACACAAAAAGAGATTTCCTGAATTTCCCTTTTGCCACTACACCCAATTTTGCAGCAAAACACACCGTATCCCTGGTGATCAAAAAATTTGTACAAAGCTGGAAAATGCAGTTTAACGGTGCTTATAATTATGCAAGCAGCCGCCCTTATTATCATATAGCTCCTGAAGGCAATGGATATAAATTTACTGACATGGGCCTGGTACCGGATTATCACAATTTTAGTTTTGCATTGAATTACCTGCCAACAATCGGTAAGAAGGATACAAAAAATTTTACGGTATATGTGCTTTCTGTCAGTAATGTTTTTAACATGAAACAGGTGTATGGATACAAATACTCTTACAATGGATTGAGAAAAGAAGAGATCGTGCCGCCATCCAGGATGTTTGTTTACATAGGCGCTTTTTTTAGTTTCGGGATTGACAGAACGGAAGATGCGATTAACGACAGGTTGTTTTAACATCAACCAGTAAAATATTTATTTGAATACATGAATTATTATCTGATTCTGAAAGCGATTCATCTGCTGGCCGTGGTAGCCTTTCTTGGCAATATTGTGACCGGGCTTTACTGGATGAAGTTTGCCAGGAAAACAAATGACATCAAAATAATTCATCATACAGCTGCCGGAATTATTGTTTCCGATAAATTATTCACCATTCCCGGAGTCATTATTATTACTGCCGGTGGCTTTGCTGCTGCTTTATATGGCGGGATGCCCCTGCTGGGAACAGGATGGATTTTCTGGCCTATCGTTTTATTTTCATTTTCAGGGTTATTTTTTGCTTTTAAGGTTGTTCCGTTGCAGGTCAGCATGAGGAAATATTTTGAAACAGGATATGGTAATGACGAATTCAACTGGAAAAGATTTGATATACTGTTAAGGCGATGGGAGTTCTGGGGTCTTATGGCGGTTATAACGCCCATTATCTCATTTTTTATGATGATCTTAAAATGGCCGGCCGTAAGTCCATTCACTAAATAAAAACAATAACTTAAATACTAAAATTTACAACAATGAAAAAGACAATTCTTGTATTGATGACATCATTCCTGGCAACTGCTGTGTTAGCCCAGGGTGATATTGCTCCAAGCGAAAAATTTATAAAAGCCATGGAAACCCTCGTGCCGGCCGTTGATACCACTCATACGATGGATGGGCTGACGGATCTGGCCAATTCCTTTGAACGGATCGCCAACGCCGAAAAAACACAGTGGCTGCCGTATTATTATGCTGCACTTTGTCATATTAATAAGGCCAACATGTATTATACGACACAGCAGTTGGATAAAATTGACCCTTTGATGGATATAGCAGAACCGCTGCTTAACAAAGCGGAAGAGCTGGGAAAAGAAAATTCTGAAATTTCTTGCCTGAAAAAAATGTTTAATACCGGCAAAATGATGGCGGACCCGATGAGCCGTTATATGATATATGGTGCAGCTGCATCAGAAGCACTGGAAGCCGCCAAAAAACTTGACCCGGAAAATCCAAGAGTTTACCTCCTGGAAGGAATTGACAAATATTATACGCCGGAACAATATGGCGGCAGCAAAGAAGAAGGTAAAAAACTGTTCGAGGAAGCAGCCAAAAAAATGGAAACCTTTAAACCGGCCAGCAGCATTCATCCTTCCTGGGGCACATCGCAGATCAAATATTTTATGTCCCTTTAATAAATGGCAATCAAGGGTCTCCGGAATGATCATGTATTTAAATCAATAATTATGACCAACGAAAACTTTTCGGCCGAACAAAGCCTGCAGGTCATTCGATCTATGATCAGCAAGACAAAACAGGAGATGTCTGATAATGGCATTTATTTCCTGGTTTGGGGATGGATCACTTTTATTGCCTGTACGGGGCAATTTGTGCTGAAGCATATTGTGAAATATGAACAACACTACCAGGTTTGGTGGCTGATAACTGTTGGCCTTGCATTTAGTATCTATAATGGAATTAAGCAAGGGAAAAAACAAAAAGTGAGAACCTATGTGGGTGATAGCATGAAGTGGCTCTGGATGGGGATGGGCATCAGCTATTTTGTGCTTAGTATGATCCTGACAAAAGTTGGGTGGCACTCAGCTGTGTTTCCATATTTTATTATGATGTATGGGTTGGGAACCTTTGTTTCCGGAAGTATCCTGCAGTTCAGGCCGCTGATCATTGGCGGGATCATCGCATGGGCACTGGCTATTGGCGCTGCGTATGTGGAATATGATTACCAGATGTTGTTTGGCGCAGCGGCTATTTTGATCAGTTATATCATACCTGCCTATATGCTGCGTTTTAAAAACAAAATTGCTAACGAATAATTTTTCATTATGACACAGCCAGAAAAGCAATTGACCGAAAAAGAAAGTCTTGCCCTTATCACTCAAATGATCAATAAGGCAAAAGACTCCTGTCATGATACGGGCATCGCAGCAATTATGTGGGGAACCCTGATTGCAGTTTGCGCCCTGGTAAAATTATCAGAGCTGCATTTTAATTACCATCTTCCGTTTGATATCTACCTTCTTACCATTGTGGCGGTCATCCCGCAGATATTTATTTCTATTAAAGCAAAAAAGGAAAGAAAGGTAAAGACATACGATGATGCTTTCATGGATTATCTCTGGCTCGGCTTTGGTATCACTATCTTTTTAATGATCTTTATCACAAATTCATTATTCAATGTAATGGAAGGATATAAAGACCCAGCTGGTCATTCAGCCATGATTACATTGTATGAATTTATTTCACCTCTTTTCCTTTTACTATATGGCTTGCCCACTTTTGTAACAGGTGTTTCCATGAAATTCAAACCCATGATTCTTGGAGGAATTCTTTGCTGGACATGCTGTATTATTACGATTTATACAACAGTAAAAATTGATTTGCTGTTAACTGCATTTTCTGCTGTCTTCGCATGGTTGATCCCGGGTATCATCCTGGAAAAAGATTATAGAAAAGCAAAACGGGGGTTAGCAGAAGCCAATGTTTAAGGAACTTGACCCCATATTACATTCGCAGCTCCGGCTGGCCGTTATGTCCCTTCTCATAAGTGTAAAGGAAGCGGAGTTTACTTTTATAAGGGAAAAAACGAATTCCACAGCCGGCAACCTGAGTGTGCAGATTCAAAAACTGAAAGATGCCGGTT
This sequence comes from uncultured Chitinophaga sp., assembly GCA_964525285.1. GTDB lineage: Bacteria > Bacteroidota > Bacteroidia > Chitinophagales > Chitinophagaceae > JJ008. The sequence continues at coordinate 125,986 of CAZGGQ010000003.1, read as the reverse complement.
ATATTGACGTGATAAAACAATTCAAAGATAACTATCCGCAAACAACCTGTAAAATAACCAAACCGGGAATTAAGGCATTTGAAGAATATGTAATTAACCTGCAATCATATCTCGGTAAAGGATAAAAAAGAGAAAGCCCTGGCAGTATCGCCAGGGCCCCGTTCTCTGTTGGTACTCCAAGTGTATGAAAATCTTACTGTGTGCTGTATAGCAAGATGCAATAGGCCCGAAGACCAGTACCCCTCAAATATTTTTTTCTACCTGCCTTCCGGGAGGCTGGTTGCGGATTGGCTGCAGCACTAATTGGGGCTGAGCCTGTTCTTTATCAGGCCTGATTATTTTTTTCAATATTTTTTTCAGACGGTCGTATCCCTCTCTCAGCACTTTGTTTGTATGATTTGCCATGGCAGTAAAAATTTATTGATTCAATTTTTAAACGTTGGGGTTGATTTCAATAATAGCAGAATACTCAGCTTGCTGGTTCTTATTGATCATTTTAATGCGGTATAAAACTTTTTTCTTGCCGGCCTTTTCATAAAACTGGTAATTATATGTTTCAGGTGTGTCAGTGCCAAAAACAAGCGCCGCCAGGGTAAAAGTTTTACCGTCAGCGCTTTTCTCTACCTCAAACTTGTCGGCTGTTTCATTTTCATTAACCACCCAGTTCAGTATCATTTTATGATTACTGATGCTTCCGTTAATACTGATGAGTTTTGCCGGGGCAATGGAAATGGTGGATGTCGGAAGAGTTGATGGGCTTGCAAAAGGGGCTATATCAGGTTGTGCCAGAGAAGGATGATAAACAACTCTCAACGCAACAATAATTACAAAAGCAGTGAATTTTGTCATTTCCAGGGGATTTGATTAAAATTTTCAAATTACCCATAGAAATATTGGATGTTAGTTCGTTGGTTGTAAACCATACCTCCTGCAAATAATTACTCTAAATGAAGCCGTACATGAATTGTGAAATGGTGGAGAATCAGGTACGGATGTTTATCGTAGTTTTACGAGGGTATATGTGGTTTTCCGAATCGATAACAAACTTAATAACTGGGTTTAATAAATGCAAGTTTTTTGAAGAAAATATTTTCATAAAGATTATGATACTTTAATACCAGGTCAATCCTTGTAATACATTTGCCTTAATAACCAATAATGAATGCAGTCATACAGGTAAAACATCTCAGCAAAGATTTTAAGGAAGTAAAGGCCGTGAATGACCTTTCTTTTACTGTAGAAGAGGGTCAGGTCTATGGCTTCCTCGGCCAAAACGGGGCAGGTAAATCTACGACCATCCGGATGCTGCTTACATTAATAAAACCAACTTCCGGGGAAATTGAAATTTTCGGACTAAGCCTGCTAAAACATCGTAAAGAAATTCTTCGCCAGGTAGGGGCCATCATTGAACGACCTGATTTGTATAAATATCTTACTGCGTTGGAAAACCTGAGAATTTTTGCAGCTATGAGCGGTGTAAAAATTTCAGAAAAAAAACTGATGGATCAGTTAACCATGGTGGGGTTGGCTGAAAGGGCACACAGTAAAGTTAAAACGTATTCACAGGGGATGAAACAGCGGCTGGGTATTGCAACAGCATTGGTGCATGATCCAAAGCTTATCATTTTGGATGAGCCCACCAATGGTTTAGACCCGCAGGGGATTGCCGATGTAAGAAATCTTATACTGCAGCTGAGTAAGGAAATGAATAAAACGCTGCTCATTTCATCCCACCTGCTTGGTGAAATGGAGCTGATTGCCGACTCGATGCTTATTATTGACAAAGGCAAAAAAATTGTGGAAGGAAAAGTGAATGAACTTTTTGACCCGGCTGTGATGCTGGTAGAGTTAAAAACAATGGATGATGCAGTGACATTTGAGAGGTTGCAGCAATCAGGGTTACAAAGATCAGTGCAGGGAAAAAGAAACGACTGTATATTGCTGAAGTTGCACCGGAATGAAATATCCGGGGTGCTGAAGGAGTTGGTCCAGATGAATGTGGATGTTGTTTCATACCATTCCAGGCATTCCCTGGAAGATTATTTTTTATCATTAACCTCCCATCCCCATGTGGAAACTCTTAAGAATTGAGTTATTCAAAATTTTTAAGCGGCCCCGTACTTACATAGCTTTCGGGGCGGTGGCCGCTATCGTCTTTTTGTTTCAGATCGGGTTGAAGTTTGATGGCAAGTCTTACCTCGATTTGATTTTGAATAATGTCAGTGATTCATTCGAGGTTTCGGATGAATTCAAATCAAGGTTGCTGAATGGTTATTTCATCTGTTTTGCCATTCTCAACATTCTGCTGATACAAATGCCCTTGCTGGTAGCATTAATAGCTGGGGATGCCATTGCAGGGGAAGCGAATATGGGCACTTTGCGGTTATCACTCACCAGGCCGGTAAGCCGTACTGAGTATATGCTGGTAAAATTTATGGCCTCGGTAATTTATACACTTATTTTATTGCTCTGGTTAGCGGTTCTGGCTTTGTTTGGCAGTATGCTCATCTTTGGCACCAACACACTGGTTGTCTTCCGGTCGGAAGGAATCGAAATGATGAACAGCTATGATGTATTGTGGAGATATGTGGCAGCCTTTGGTTATGCCGCTGTGGCACTGACCACAGTTTCTGCACTGGCATTTTTATTAAGTGTATTTGCAGAAAACTCTATCGGGCCGATCATCGCTACCATGAGTATTGTAATCGTGTTCACCATTTTATCTGAACTGAATATTCCCGTTTATGACAGAACAGTGAAGCCTTATCTTTTTACCACCCACATGGTGGCCTGGAAAGGTTTTTTCTATGTACAGGCGGATGCCGATAATAAAACAATGGATGGAACGATTCAAAACCTGCCGGCTATTTTACGCAGCCTTGGTATCCTTGTTTTTTATATTGCGGGGTTTACCGGCAGTGCTATCTGGGTTTTTAAAAGAAAAGATATTCTGACATAAACTATAGTATGATGAAGAAGATTTTATTACTGACACTGGCCATGAGCACTGTATTGTTTGCAAAAACACAAACGGCAGAAGAGATAATAACAAAAGTAAAAGCCAAACTGGACAAAGTGAATGATTATGAAGCAAAAGGCAGGATGAAGACAAACGTGGTTTTTATTAAAGCCCCGATTGCCAATGTGAAAGTATATTATAAAAAACCCAATAAGCTCCGCATCAGTAATGAAAGCGGTATTTCATTTGTCCCCAGGGGATCAGTTAATATTAACCTCAGCAATATTTTTGTCAACACGGCAGGGTTTGATATGATCGATATGGGCAAGGAAAGTAAAACCAATCTCCGCATTGTCAAATTGCTGCCGAAAGATGAAAATGCGGAAGTTGTTTTATCAACACTTTATATTGACGAAACACAGTTCCTGATCAAAAAGGCAAAAACAACCACCAAAGAAAACGGGACCTATGAGCTGGAGATGAGTTATGGCAACTATGCGGAATATGGCCTGGCTGATAAAGTGATCTTCACCTTCAACACTAAAGAGTATAAGCTGCCCAAGGGCATCACCTTTGATTATGATGATGGCAGTAAGAAAGAACAGGTTCCCGGTAAGCTAAAGAATAAAAAAGGGAAAGTAGAAATAGACTATTCAAACTATATCATCAATAAGGGAGTACCCGATTCAGTATTTCAATAACCAGCCTCAGCCTTCATCAATCTTTTCATCTTCGGCATTAGCCAAAACAGCAGGTGTCATTTTCCGCAGCGGGTTTTTACGGTTCTCTTCATATTCATTGCGGCGGTTGATAATATCAATGCATTCAAAAACAGCGGCGATAAAAGAAGAAGGATCGGCTTTGTCTTTACCTGCAATGTCAAAAGCCACACCATGATCGGGAGAGGTTCTTACCGCCGGCAGCCCTGCTGTATAATTTATTCCATCACTGATGGCCAGCGCTTTGAAAGGAATCAGGCCCTGGTCGTGGTACATCGCTAATACCGCATCAAACCTTTCAAAGCTCCGGCGGGCAAAAAAAGCATCGGCACTGTAAGGCCCCACTACCAGCATATTATTATTCTTTGCTTCTTTGATGGCAGGTTTGATAATAGTTTCTTCCTCATTTCCGATCAACCCCTCGTCACCGGCATGCGGGTTTAATCCCAAAATAGCAATCCGGGGTTTATCAATACCAAAATCCTTTTGCAGGCTTTGATAAACGATGTTCAGTTTGCTGATAATTTTTTCTTTGGTTATGTGTTTAGGTATTTCAGCCACAGGTACATGCTCCGTTACTAACGCCACCCGGAAGTTGCCGGCACATAACATCATCGCCACATCATTAACGCCAAAAATATTTTTGAGATAGGGAGTGTGGCCTGTAAAACTAAATTCAGGAGACTGAATATTTTTTTTGTGAATGGGAGCGGTTACTAACCCGTCAATTTGTTTTTGCTTTAAAGCTGCAACAGCAGTTTGAAGAGACAAAACTGCATATTTCCCCGCTTCATTGCTCAACTGCCCCGGGTTGATCGCTACCTCTTCCTCCCAACAGTTAAAGAGGTTCACCTGTTTGGCGTTGACGCGGTTAAGATCTTTGGTGCTTTGATAATTAAAATTGATTTCCGGCACAGACTTGCGGTAAAAATTAATGGACTTGTTGGAGGCAAATATCACTGGGGTACACTGCTCCAGGATACGGTTATCTGAAAAGGTTTTAATGATAAGTTCGATACCGATACCGTTCAGGTCACCGCAGGAGATACCGATGATAGGTCTTGTCTGGCTCATGGTTTTTAATTGGCGGTAAAAATAATGATTTTCCCGGCGGCGGCTTTAAAGCAGTTAATCCCGCCATGCCGGTGTCATTTACTATAAGTCCGAGTATTAGTACTTTTTTTAGGATGAAACTTTACGATAAGGTTGTATTTCTAAGTAAAAACTCTCACTTTAGTACCCGGAAAACCTTAGGTGTATTTATATAAAATCCATTACCAATGAAAAATAACCATTATACGCAAACACTTAAACACCCGGAATAAAATAAGGGTGTTCTCCAGCTAAGCTGTTGTTCATTTCTTCAACCTTTTTCATGTTGAAGCCCGGTAAAGAAGCCGGAATAATATGACTAGCCCTGGCAGAAAACCCGAATAACTTAATCCTGAAAATCCGAACCTGTTGAAGCAATAAATCCAATCCGATGTTAAAACGACTAACCAGTATAGTGTCATTATTAATTCTGTTGTTATCTTCCAATGTTACAGGATTAAAAGCTCAATGCCCGATTGGATGGACGGCAGCACAAACCAACTGGGATTGGCTGGATTATCTTGTTAATGCAGGTAATTATGTTCCTACCGCAAATTATCCCGGAGTACCGGCGGTACTGGCCGCTAACCAGGCATTTGCCATTAGTACCAATCGTTTTACCATTGCATATGCCGGAGGTATTGCTTGTACACTTGGAGAAAATATAACTAATACTGCCGAAGCAGGTTCTTTTGGCGCCGGCGCTGATGTGCAGTATGCCAATAATGGAACTATCACCATAACATTTGATACACTGGTCAGAAATGCACAATTCAGTTTGTATGATATTGACATAAACCAGACAGCACGGGTGACAGCTGATGATGGAGCAGCGGCTTTGGTTGTAACGATGAATGTGGTCACAGCAGGCAATATTCTTGTTGCGGGATCACCGGGACTTTTGCCGCTGGCTACTGCCAACGCAACAGCAGCCGCTAACAATGATACAAAAGGCACTTTGAATATTAGCATCGCAGGTGGGCTTACAGGGGTTAAAAAAATTATTATCACTATTGGTGGAACTGCCGGTAATTTCTGGCTATCCGATATCAGTGCCTGTGTATATAAAACTTTTGCTACCAATTATTTTATCGATGCCAAACCATTCACCGGCCAGCCCACATTTATACTGGCAACGCCTGATTCAAACTCGGTTTCTTATATAGATACAGCTACAGGCAGGGGAAGATTTTTATTTTCAGGTAATTTATCAGCTGATGCCAATGCGCCAAGGTTCTTAAACGGTCTGGGCTATGACCATAAAAATCATTACCTGTATTATGTTCATGATTATGGCACAAGGGCATATAATACCCGTGTCCTGAGAAGGTGGGATTATAATACAGAGGCGATTGATGTTTCAATGGCCGTTGATGTAAATACCATAGGAATACCCACTTTTGATGGAGGTGTTGAATCCGGCGGCTCGGCATTTTATGACGGAGATCTATATTTTGGAATAGAAGGAAATAATTCGTCCAACAACTCAGGCCGGGAAACTACCATCTGGAGAATAGAATTTGATGCCTCCAACAACCCTGTAAAATCCTGCCAGGTATGGGGAACAGCAGCTGATAATGGAGGCGGAACCCGGTTACACGACTGGAATGATTTTACAATCCAGGATGGGATTTTATTCAATTTTGATGGCGCAGGTAGTACTTCACAGGACGATTATTATCACTTTAATATGCAGACCGGGGTGATGTTGCAGGATTATACAACAGCCGCAACTCAAAACGTACCCCGCCAGGCAGCCGTTACCTGGGCTGGTAATGTGTATTGGGTGTATGATTCAATCGGGGTGTATAATGGCGCAGGGGGCGTAGGAGCAAAAATAAAAATAACAGGTACAACGCCTGCTAATTTTTCACCTGATTGGGCCGTTGGTACCATTATTGGTTCTACAAAAGGATTTTCCGGCGATGCTGCGGGGCCTTTTAAAACCAAAACAGATTTTGGAGACGCACCTGCTACCTATGATCCGGGCTCGTCTGACCCGGCTACACATGAAAGGGATACAACGATGCGGATCGGGGCAACTTTTGACAGGGAATTTGTGAATGTACCTTCTGCTTTAGCTGATGGTGATGGAGCTGATGAGGACGGGATTGCCTCTGTCTCGGTTTTTGACCCGGGCACGCAAACTTACCTGGTACAGGTTTCAGTATATAATAATAGTGGTGCTGCTGCTACTTTGGTTGCCTGGTTTGATTATAGTGGTAACGGGGTCTTTGAAGCAAGCGAAGCACTTACGCCTATCAGTGTGCCCAGCAGCTCATCCAGCCAGTCATTTTGGTTATGGTGGTCGGGTATCATTTCACCTATTCCTAATGGCTCATTCACTTATTTAAGAGTCCGGCTGACAGCTGCTGCTAATGGAATGACATCGGCTAATATGAATGGTTATTATAATAGTGGTGAAATAGAAGATTACCGTGTAATTGTAGATAATTTTCCGCTGGCCGTTAACTTAATTGCTTTTGACGCCAAAGTAGAAAATAATAAAACGGTCAAATTAACCTGGGAAGCAAATGAAGACCCTGGGTTTGTAGCCTACGAAATAGAAAGAAGCTGTGATTCCAGAAACTGGCAGCATCTGGGTTTTGTTGAACCAACAGTTGCTGGTGGATTAAATAACTATGAATCCAGGGACAATCAACCCTTTGCCGGCACTTCTTATTACCGGCTTAAAATGCTTGGCTCAGGAAGCGTCAAATTCAGTGATATAAGAACAGTGACCATTAAAAGTTCCGCAACAGATGTGCTTATATTTCCGAATCCCGCTACGAGTACAGCAAGGATCAGTTTGCAACGCAGCACAGCTGCAGAAGCAAAGATCAGGGTGATAAACTGGCAAGGGGGGACAATATATACTGCTGCTGTAATTATAAACGGCAATACGGTGATTGATTTACCGGCTTATCAATGGCCGGCCGGTACCTACATAATACAAATAGTAACTAATAATGAAGTTGTAAATAAAAAACTTATTATAAATAAATAAACTGGATTAAAACGTAACAGCTGCCATGAAAAAAGCAACGGCTGTTATAACGACGATAATTTCATTAAAATAACCAATATCCACTATCATGAAAAAACCATTTATTTTACTCTTAGCAGTAGCTTTTTCAGCAACGAGTTACTTTGCCTTCTTTCAAAAACCCGGGAGCAAAGAATCAGGAAATGAAGAGCAGTATAATGAAAAAGAAGGGGAAGAAGAAGAAAACGGCGCCGATAAGCAACTGACCATGTGGTTTCAGTCAAAGGGTTATCCAAACCCCAATAACCTGAATGAAAAATACCAGGCCGCCTGGCAGCAGTATCTTGAAATTAAAAAAAAGAGAACGAAATTTGATTCAAGGATCGAAGCTGCCAACTGGACTTCGCTGGGTGATGTATCTACGATCGGAGGACGGATTATTTGCATTGCCATTGACCCCAATAATTCCAATAACCTATGGGCAGGTTCAGCCAGTGGCGGTATCTGGAAATCTGTAAATGCAGGATCAAGCTGGACATCCGTAACTACCAATATGCAGGTGTTGGGTGTTTCTTCCATCCTGATTGATCCTTCCAATTCAAACGTGATATATGCAGGTACGGGTGAAGTGTACAGGGTGGATACATCCAATATAGGGTTTAGTGTATGGAAAACGAGAGGTACTTATGGAATAGGTATCATTAAGAGTACTAATGGAGGCGCAACCTGGAGCCAGGTAATGACCAAAACAACTAATCAGCTATTTGGTATCCAGATGCTGGAATTTGATCCCACTAACAGTAATACTATATATGCATGTGCAACTGACGGATTATACAGGTCAGTTGACAACGGAACCAACTGGAGCCAGATACTATCCAAGATTTATGTAACAGATGTGGCCATCAATCCTGCCAATACCGATCAGATAGTGGTGGGGGTAGGTAATATGGTTAATCTTGATAAAGGAATTTACAGAACAACCAATGGTTCAAACGCTTCGCCTGCCTGGTCAAAAATATCATCAGGTCTTCCCGCATCATTTACCGGTTATATACGTTTTGATAATGTAGGATCAACAAGATTATATGCTTCTATTGCGGGTGCCGCAGGAGGAAATGAACTGTACCTGTCAACCGATTTTGGCGCCAACTGGTTTGCTAAAACAGGGTCTGGCCATTGCAGTTTCCAGTACTGGTATTCTCATGACCTGGCAATCAACCCATCGAATACAAATGATATATTGATGGGTGGAGTTGATTTTTACAGGTACACATCATCAAATCCCACTACCGGTGGTTCAAGAGCGACAGTCTCCAGCGGTAGTTCACCTGTTCATTCTGACCATCATGATGTAGAGTATGATCCAAATAATAATAGTATCATTTATATAGCCGGTGATGGAGGTGTTTATAAAAGTACGAATGGTGGCGCCAGTTGGGCCAGCAGCAATTCAGGTCTCAGGGCCACGCAGTTTTATGCCTCTTTTGGCGTACATCCAACGAATGCAAATATTATGATCGGGGGGTTGCAGGATAATGGTGTGGTGAGATATAACGGCACTACATGGTCCACGGCATTTGGCGGTGATGGAGGTGCATGTGCCATTGCTCCAAATGGTACAACTGTACTTGCATCCAATGATGCACGAGCTGTGAGCAGATCTACCACAGGTACAACAGGTGGATTTGGTTCCGTGCTTTCTTCCTGGGCCTTTACGGGAGATGACAGAACTGCTTTTATGGCTCCGCTTGCAATCAGTAAATCAGATGGTAATTATATGTATGTGGCCAGTGATAATATACACCGTTCAACAACAGGCGGAGCATCAGGTTCCTGGTCAAATTCTGCCATGTCATCCACAAATTATATAGAACAACAGAGAAAAACGGCCATAACCCTGGCTGTTTCACCTACTAACCGGGATAAAGTATATGTATCCACTTCCCCAATAGCACAAAATACCAGCAATGATTATTTATGGGTAAATGGACAGCCTAATGTATTAAGATCCACCACACCATCTGTAACACCTTATACCAGCATCAAAGGCACATTACCCGACAGGTTTGTTATGGACTTTGCCATCAGCAGCAATAATGATGACAGTGTATATGCGGTGCTGGGTGGCTTTGGCACATCACATGTTTATCTTACAGCAAACGGAGGCGCAACATGGATAAGCAGGGGTGCAGGATTACCCGATGTTCCTTTTAATGCCATTGTAATTGACCCGGTTAATAAAAGTACCATTTATGCAGGTTGTGATTTTGGCGTATATGTAAGCCCGGACAGGGGACAAACCTGGATTGATTTCAATACAGGATTTTGGGACGCTACGCTGGTCATGGATCTCCAGATCGATGCCAATAACAAACTGGTGGCTGCCACACATGGAAAAGGAGTGTTCAGAAGTGATTTATATGACAACAGCGTTCTTCCGGCTACTTTACTTGATTTTAGCGGGAATGGTTATCCTGGTTATAATCAACTTCAATGGAAGGTGGCACAGGAACAGGGGCTTGACCACTATGAACTGGAAAGAAGTACGGATGGCTCTGTATATACAAAAGTGGCTACTGTCGTGTCGCAAAATCAAACAGCAGTGACTACATACAGTCAGCAGGATAATACCTCTTTGTTTGAAACCTATTACCGCCTCAAACTGGTTGATATTGACGGAAGATTCACATATTCTTCTGTTGTGTTTATCAGGAAAACAAATACAAAGAATGAGTTTAGTGTTATGGGAAACCCATTCGGCAATGAGATTGTTTTAAAATATAAACTATCCAATAGCCAGAAAGTTTATGTTCAGCTTTTTAATGTAACCGGCGCACTGGTGAGAAAAGAGGAATATGCGGCTACAGCAGGTACTGGTATTTATACCATAACCGGGGTTCAGCAATTAAATTCCGGGATCTATTTATTAAAAATTGAAAGCGGTGGCGATCGTCAAACGATCAGGCTTATGAAGAACTAAAATAAAATGGTATTATAAACCCCGGTAGCTGGTAATTACTGCAGGGAAAGTCCTTCAAACCCTCTTCTGAAAAGAAGAGGGTTTTTTCATATCCAATCATTCACATAATACTGGCGCCGTCATGTGAAAAACTGAACTTTTATCAGGTGTATTATACTGGTATAAATTCCTTGCAAACGCTTTGGAATGAATGTAATTTCATTTCAGTTTAAGCCATTTCCCCTCCTCCACAACAGCCATAGATGCTAAGTTCGGCATTCATACTTTTGTTCGTACCCACCAACGGCAAATAGCTGGATAAGTTTTGAAACAATATTGTGCGGTTACTTTTAAAATCCGGTCTATGAAAAAAATCTTTACCCAGGCAGTATGCTGCTGTTGGTTTTTTGTTCTCTCACTACCCACAACTTCTTTTTCACAATGCCCCGGTGGTTACACGCAATCGCAGATCAACTGGGACTTTTTGGATTACCTTGTAACGACCGGCAGCTACAGCGGTTTTGTAACAAATGCAATAGCCGGTAATCAAAGTTTTATGATGGGCACTACGAGGGTCAGCATGGCTGCTGCCACGCCATCTTTTACACTGGGCGGTGAAAATGCCACGCACACAGGTGAACTGGCGGGCTACACCGGCCAGGATGTTCAATACACGCCTACTGTTACGAATGACAGTGTAGTAATCACTTTTGACCAGTTGGTAACCAATGCAAGATTTGCTTTGTACGATATAGATAACTTTGCTTCATTCAGAATTTCTGCAAGAGATGCTGCCGGTACTGCGCTGAATCCTGCCGTAACGTTACAGGCTTCCACTATTCTTACACTCGGAGGTACACCAACAGCTGTTACCGTTGGAACCACCAGCACAACGAATCTTACTAATAACAGTAATATGGGCAGCGCCATTATTACAGTAGCCGGACCGGTCAGGGTTATCAAGTTTGTTATCCTCGCACGGGGCAATGACCCTGTTTTCTGGATGTCGGATATTAACGGATGCGTTTCCGGAACTTTTCCCAATAACTGGAGAAATATCAGCAGACCTTTTACAGGAATGCCGGCCTACATACTCACAGTAGTTGATAATAATTTCATGATGCTGAACCCGGCCAACGGAAGAGCAAAGCCTTTGTTCACCGACCCGGGCTGGACAAATGTGAATGGAATGGCCTATGATCCTGTAAACAGGGTTCTTTATTACACATTCAGTTTAATGCCCAGTCCACTTACCAATAAAACGATCTGGAAGTACAATGTAGATGCTGAAATAATCGGAACCCTTGTTCCTAATGTAACGACCTCTCTGGGTATCCCAACCTATGACCAGGGAGTGGAATCAGGTTCTGCAAGTTTTTATAACGGGTATTATTATTTTGGAGTAGAATCATCTAACAGTACCCGAACTTCGGGAAGAGAAAATACAATATGGAGAATAGAATTTGATGCGGTACAAAATGCAAGCCGCGCCACGCAGGTATATGCCTCCCGCAGCGACAGCAACGTCTCCGGAACAAATACATTGTTACATGACTGGAGTGATATCGGCGTTACCAATAACGGCATGATGTATGATTTTGATGGCGCCACCAGTGACCCGGAGTGGTATCATTTTAACCTGATGACAGGTCAGCGGACCCAGTTTACGCCAACAGGAAGTGGAATAAATCATCCCCGGCAATTAGCAATTGACTGGGCAGAGAATGTTTATAACCAGGGAAATATTTCATTGCCATCCCCGAGTAATGGATTTATTGTACCCTATAATTATAATGGAACAGTTAATGCAGCACAGAACTATACCGTTACGTTAAATGGAATTCCGCCAGGCGGCAGCTGGGGTGATTGCAGTGAAGCATTCCGGCCATTATGCGATTTTGGTGATGCACCCGCCACTTACGACCCTGATCCCTGGAGTCCGGCGGTGCATGAAAGAGACACTGCATTAAGAATAGGGCCCACATTCGATAGGGAATGGAATAAAACTTCATCTGTGCTGGCTGATGCTGATGGAGCAGATGAAGACGGCCTGGCTTTTGTTCCGATATTTTCACCATCGGCTGGTAATTACCTGGCACAGGTTTCAGTTTATAATAATACAGGAGGAAATGCCACGCTTATTGCCTGGCTGGATTTTAATGGCAATGGAACTTTCGATGCAGGAGAAGCCTGCCAGGCTATTCCGCCGGTTCCCCCCAGCCCTTCAGCACAAAACAGGTTTTTGTACTGGCCCTCAGCGCCAACATCATTGCCCAATGGTTCATTTACTTATTTGCGCATTAGATTGACAAGAGCGGTGAATGGAATGGCCACTGCTAATTCCACAGGTTATTATGAAGACGGAGAAACTGAAGACTACCGTGTGGTGGTGGATGATTTCCCTCTTAAAGTAAACCTTCTTTCATTCGATGCAAAAGTAACAGGAGATACTAAAGTAAAACTTGAATGGATAACATCCGGCGAAGAAAATTTTAACAGCTTTGAAGTGCAGCGCAGCGCCGATAATATAAACTGGACAGTATTTGCCACAGTGTATGCAACCGGTAATGGCAATTCGTTGGAGAATGAGTATGCTTATATGGACCTGCAACCGCTGCCTGCAAAATCTTTTTACCGGTTGCGGCTGGTAAGCGGCGATGGTAAGTTCCGCTATAGTGAAGTCAGAACGGTAACTATCAAAAATGGAATACAACAAATAATTATATCGCCCAACCCGGCCAGCAATGCAGCCGCACTTTCTGTTTATTCACTGTTTGATGCAGAAGGTGAAATGAACATTATTGATATTAACGGAAGGTTGCTGTACCGACAAACTATTGCTGTCAGCAAAGGGATAAACAACATTGACTTACCCGTGGTGAAAAAACTAAACAGCGGGTTATACCTGGTGCAGGTGAGGGTGAATGATGAAGTCTCTGTTCAAAAATTAATTATTAATAAAAAATAAATTCAATATCCTGACCACTCAAAATCAAATCCTATGAAACAAATGAAATCTGCCATTGGCATTTGTATTTTGTTATTGATAAATATAATAACTGAGGCACAGCAGCGGTATAGTTCAGTGAAAATTTTTCCGCCGGAAGATAAACAGCAAAGAGCCAACCTGCTTGGCCTCCTGGAGATTGACCACTTTGATATACAGGGTGGGGGCATCATAGCAGAAATTAACCAGGAACAGGTTGCTGCACTGGGCCGCACAGGTTATCGTTATGAAATACTGGCGGTAGATGTTGCTGCACATGTGCAGGAATTAAACAGCCGCTTTTTTGCGGCGTCTCCTCAGGCACGGGCAGCTATGGAACAACCCGGTGGCATAGTAACTAATCTTATTTCAACTCCGGCAGCTTTCCAGGTACAGTCATCGCTTGGCGGCTTTTACAGTTTTGCACAAATGAATACAGCCATGAACAACCTGGTGGTGGCTTTTCCATCCATCGCACAAAAAATATCATTGGGTTTATCAGTGGAAGGAAGAAATATATGGTGTATTAAAATTTCTGATAATGTGGCTACTGATGAAACCAATGAACCAGAAGTATTATATATAGGAGTACAGCATGCAAGAGAAGCAATCGGTGGCAGCAGTATGATATTTTTTATGCAGTACCTGTGTGAAAATTATGCTACTGATACAAGGATACAGGCTTTGGTAAATAACCGGGAGATATTTATCATAACCTGCATGAACCCCGATGGATGGGAATATAACCGCATCAACGACCCCAACGGCGGCGGCGGATGGAGAAAGAACAGGAGAAATAACGGAGACGGAACATTTGGCGTGGATCTTAACAGGAACTGGAATATCGATTGGGCCAACTGTTCAGGAGCAAGTTCCAGTTGCGGGTCCGGTGTTACGTCAAGCGATGTGTATTGGGGCACGGCCGCTTTCTCAGAACCTGAAACAGATGCCATCCGGGATTTCGTGACCACGCATCATATTGTTTCCTGTGTTGATCAGCATTCTTTCGGACCTTATTATTCGCTTCCATTTGGAAGACCCACTTTGCATACCGGGCCAGATACACTTACAATTGCTGATCAGCAATACTATACCTGCATCCCCGCCCGGATGGGAAAATACAATGGGATGCGTGCTGGCAACAGTCTTCAGTCGGTTGGATATGAAGTGGCAGGAGGAGTTAAAGACTGGATGCTGAAAGGTGATATTGGTGCCGGTACCAAAGGAATAGTGATGGGCCTCACCGGTGAAGGAGGAGCCGGTGGCGGCACCGGCGGTACTTATGGAAGTTTCTGGCCGCCTGCCAGCGAGATTGTAAACTTATGCAAGGGAATGGTTTTTCAAAATCTGCAAGTAGCATTCGCAGCAGGATCTTATGTTGATATTACAGACCGGTCAGATATTACTATCAGCACTTCAACAGGCTCCTTCAATTTCCGGGTGAAAAGAATCGGACTTGAAAACGGCCCGGTAACTGTATCATTAATTCCATTGGAAAATATTTTATATGTCGGGTCGCCTGTTACCATAAATACTTTAGTCAATTACTATGATTCATATGACGGAAGTATCAGTTACACATTGCCTGTAAACATACAGGCAGGCCACCGGGTTAAATTTGCCTGGCAGGTGCAAACGGGGGGACAAATGTATTATGATACCATCGTAAAATTTTATAACCCGGTTCAAATGTTTAATGATGATATGGAAGGCGCCAGCATTGCCACTAATTGGATAGTATCTGCCAATTGGAATTATACAAACACTTTATCATTCGCCGGTTCAAAGTCATTAACAGAATCTCCTTCGGGATTATATGGTCCTAACCGTAATGATAATATAAGATACAACGGCACATTTAACCTCAGCGATGCAACGGCAGCTTACCTCACTTTCTGGGTTCGGCACCGGGCTGAGAACTTCCGTGATAAATTACAGGTTCAGGTGTCAACCAATGGAACAACCTGGATACCAGTTGCAGGAAAAACTACCGTGCAGGAAGAAGGAACATTGGATGGAAGTACGTTGAATGGAGAACCGGCCCTTACCGGTATTTGTGAAGATTGGATTCCGGAAGTGTTTGACCTTATCGCATACCTGGGTCAGCCTGCATTGCGTTTGCGTTTTGTTTTTACTTCTGATGCCAACAGCACGGGCTACGATTTCCAGGTGGATGAAGGATTTAATATTGACAATCTGAAGCTGATAAAAAGTACAACAGCCCTGGTTACTTTGCCGGTCCGGTTTATAACAATAGCCGGGCTACTGAAGCCGGATAATACCATTGAAATAAACTGGGAAGCCATTACCGATGCAGATCATGATTATTTCATAATTGAAAAATCAGCGGATGGAAATTCATTTTATGAAATGGGAAGGCTGATTAACCTTCCATTCAGGTTCATTGACAGATATCCTTTTGCTGGTAATAATTATTACAGGATAAAGGCAATGGACCAAAACGGGGAGTTCATTTACAGTAAGGTCATCAATGTTATTTATAAGCCGGATGCATTGACAGTAATGCTGTTTCCTAACCCGGTCAGCAATGAACTAAATCTCCGGGTGAAAAATTTAAATGCAAATAGTATAACAATTATCGTGACAGATATTCAAGGCCGTGTTTTTTATAACCAACCCAGGGGGGTGGGGGATATAAAAATTAATACCAGTATATGGCCGGCGCAGTTATATATTCTTAAAGTGGTTAACAGCAGCAATGAAATCATGAGTATGCAAAAATTTGTTCGGCAATAAATGAAATAACCCCACTTTTATATAAACTATGATCATAACCCTGCCCGTCTCTTAAGTTTTAAAGAACGGGCAGGTTTTTCATTCCTGCACTTGTATCAATTACATTTGCAGTCATGTACACCCTGAAAAAATCGCTGGGGCAGCATTTTTTAAAAGATGAAAATATCTGCCGCAAGATTGTGGCATCTTTACAGCAGCATTCATTTTCACAACTCCTGGAAGTAGGACCGGGCGGCGGGGCTCTCACAAAATATTTACTGGAATTAAAAGATATTAATTTCAAAGCGGTGGAACTGGATGATGAAAAAGTGGAATACCTGCTGAAAACATACCCGGAACTGAAAGGGAAGATCATTTACAGTAGTTTTTTGGATATTGAAAAACCATTTGCCGGAAAATTTACGGTGGTTGGAAATTTCCCCTATAATATTTCTACACAGATACTTTTTAAAATGCTGGAATGGAAAGATGATGTGGAATGTATGTTGGGGATGTTCCAAAAAGAAGTGGCACAGCGCATAGCTGCCAAAGAAGGAAGCAAAGTGTATGGAGTAACCAGTGTGCTGGTGCAGGCTTTTTTCAAGGTGGAATATTTATTTGATGTTAATCCATCCTGCTTTCAACCGCCGCCAAAAGTAAAAAGCGGGGTATTACGCTTACTGCCTCAAACAAAAATACCGGCCATGAAAAGTGAAAAAGATTTTTTTGTTCTGGTAAAGACAGCATTCAATCAACGCCGGAAAACATTGAGGAATGCAGTAAAAGATCTGTTTGATGCAGCGATACTGAAAGATGAATTGTTTAATAAAAGAGCAGAGCAACTGACAGTAAAAGAATTTACACAACTGACTTTTGAAATGAAATGAAAAAAATTATTGTTACATGCAAATCGCACCCGTATCTGATGGAAACCCTTCAGCAAAAAGGGTATGAAGTTGAATATAATCCTTCGATCACTTACGAAGAATTGTCAGGTGCTGTTCCGGATGCGGAAGGATTAGTGGTAACAACAAGAATCAATGTTGATAAACATCTTCTTGATAAGGCCAATCATTTAAAATGGATTGGCAGGTTAGGAAGCGGAATGGAGCTGATTGACGTTGACTATGCCCAAAGCAAAGGAATTACATGCGAAAGCAGCCCCGAAGGAAACAGGAATGCTGTGGCGGAACACCTGCTTGGTATGTTGCTTGCTTTGATGAACCGTATACATTCATCAGGCAATGAAATAAAAAAAGGATTGTGGCTGAGGGATGAAAACCGGGGGGCTGAACTGCATGGAAAAACTGTAGGCATTATTGGCTATGGGAATACCGGAAGCAGTTTTGCAAAACTACTCCAGCCTTTTGATGTAACTGTGCTGGCTTATGATAAATACAAATTTGGATTTGCCCATGATTATATAAAAGAGGCAAACCTGGAGCAGATCTGTAAATATGCAGATGTAATCAGCTTTCATGTTCCGCTTACCGATGAAACATATCACATGGGCAATACCACTTTTTTTAATGCGATGGAAAGAAGGCCCTGGTTTTTGAATACCAGTCGGGGAAAAGTGGTAAGGATAGGGCATTTAGTAAATGCATTGCTTGAAAATAAAATTGCAGGGGCGGGGCTGGATGTACTGGAGAATGAGGAATTAAATACCTATACGCCAATTGAAAAACAACAATTAGACTGGCTGCTTGACCAGCCCAATGTCATCATTACGCCGCATATTGCCGGCTACAGCCACGAGGCATCCTATAAAATGGCGGAAGTATTGCTGCGGAAACTGGGCCTGAATTAAGGTTTTACTTTTTCAAAATATTTTTTATCTTTGTTTTCAATAATGCAACGCTTCAGCTACCACTGGGGCGTTGTTATTTTTTTTATTTTATCAAAGAAGGTCAACATGAGTGATATTCAATATGTGACGCAAGAAACACTGGATCAGATGAAAATAGACCTGCAGCGGATGAAAGGGGTTGATCGCCCTGCGGCCAGCCGTGCCATTGCCGAAGCCAGGGAAAAAGGCGACCTGAAAGAAAATGCTGAATATGATGCCGCCAAAGAAGCCCAAGGGCACCTGGAGGCAAAAATTGCTATGTTAGAAGGCTCAATGGCTACTTTCAGGGTGCTGGATGAAAGTAATATTGATACCAGCAAAGTTTCTATCCTTACAAAAGTTACACTGACAAACCTGGGAACAAAAAAACAGGTAACCTATAAGATCGTGAGCGAAAAAGAAGCCGATTTGAAAGCCGGAAAAATTTCTGTTACGTCCCCGATCGGCAAAGGGATATTGGGAAAAGTGGTTGGGGATATTGCCGAAGTACAGGCGCCGGCTGGTGTGCTGCAGTTCAGGATTGAAAAGATTACGGCCTGATGAAATTAAAAATTCAAAAATAAAAAGTCAAAGTTCTGCGAAATCGGAGCTTTTTTATTGGATTCAGGACGTTGTAGATTTGCAAAGTGAAACTTCGGTATATCAAATCGGCAATCATCAATCTAAAATCTAAAATATTCGGCGGTATGACCATTTTTTCAAAGATCATTGCAGGGGTAATCCCTTCTTATAAAATTGCGGAGAACGATAAGTTCTTTGCATTCCTGGATATCTTTCCGTTAAGAGAAGGACATGTGCTGGTGGTACCAAAGACAGAAGTGGATAATCTCTTTGACTTACCGAAGGAGTATCTGCAAGAGATGTTATTATTTGCTCAACCCATAGCAAAGGCTATTGAAAAGGCATTTAACTGCAACCGTTGCGGCATCAGTGTAATTGGTTTGGAAGTTCCGCATGCACATATGCATCTTGTCCCGATCAATTCTTCAAACGACCTCAACTTTACACAGCATAAGCCAAAGGCGTCGGAAGAAAGTTTGAAGAAAGTGCAGGAAAAAATTCTTGCCTACTTATAGTCAATAAGACTAAGGCAATTTCTCCTGTTTGTTACTTTTTTTGTCAACTATACAATCAAGGTAATTTAGAAGGCCTATTTGTGTGGCATCAATGATCCTTATATGTCCTGTCGGATGATAAACAGCTTCCCTTTCAATAGCTATTTTAATTTTTGCAATCGAATCTATTGCCTTAATAGTTAATGGGGATAAATTTTTTAGAATTTCCTGTTTTTTTCATTTAAAACAGTAAACGAAATTGGTTCAGGCCGGGGGAGATAAAATTTTGCGATTTTCCAATCAGTAAAGAAGCGGCCAAATTTTACACTTCCACTTAAATAAGCAGAAGAATCAGTATATTCAAAAGCACCCGTTGTGTCGGACTCAATTAAGTCAATTTTATTTAATTTACATATAATGTAATATTTGGAAAATTGTTTCTTTTTCTGGGTCTATGTTTTACAAGAACAAACAAGGAGTGAGAGGAAAATAAATATCCTTACTGTAGAACTCATAATAAATAAACTTATTTCTTAACCCGCCCCGGATTCTTTTTTATAAAATCATCCCAGCCCTTTGTCACATTTGATGATTTGCCGGTAACGGAACTGCTTTGAAAATGATGACACATGGCCACGGCCAATGCATCTGTGGCATCATAGTGTTTGGGGGTTTCTTTAAATGATAATAATGTCTGCAGCATTTTCATCACCTGCACTTTGTCTGCATTGCCATTGCCGGTGATGGATTGTTTTACTTTTTTGGGAGAGTATTCAGTTACTTCAAGTCCATGCCGCATGGCTGCTGCAATCGCCACTCCCTGCGCCCGGCCCAGCTTCAGCATGCTTTGTACATTCTTTCCGAAAAAAGGAGCTTCAATGGCAAAATCGGTGGGCTGGTATTTGGTAATGAGTCCGCTTACCGTATTAAAAATGAGTTGCAGTTTTTTATAACTGTCTTTTATTTTGCCGGGTTTCAATGTGCCGAGTTCCAGCAGAGTTACCTTGTTGTTATTTACTGTGATCAGCCCATAGCCCATTACGATTGTGCCAGGGTCAATACCAAGGATTATTTTAGGAGGCTTTTGCAATCAGCAATGTATTTTTACAAGACCCCGCCCTTAGCGGGGCAGGTCAATGAAGCTAAACAAAAATATCAAGATCTTCATCAATTACTTCCTCGGGCCGCTGCTGTTTGTTTGGTTGTCCTGGTCCATTTACCGGGAAATAAAACGTCAGCCTGACCTGGAAAAAACATGGGCAGCGATTAAACAATCATTGCAAGGTCCACTACTCTGGAACCTTGTTGCGGTGGTTGCGCTGATGTTTGTTAACTGGGCTATTGAAGCAGTTAAATGGAAAATATCAGTAAAAAAGATTCAGGAGGTTAGTTTCTTTAAAGCATTCAGGGCGGTGCTGTCTGGGGTTTCATTTTCTGTAAGCACACCCAACCGGGTTGGCGAATACCTGGGAAGGTTGCTATATATGGATGCAGGAAACAAGTTAAAAACAATTTCAATTACGATCGTTGGAAGTATCAGCCAGTTGATCATCACCCTGCTGATGGGCTGTGTCGGGCTGTTAGTGCTTCGGTCAAAGATCGAAGCAAAGCATTTGGTTGCTCCCATCTGGATGGAAGTAATCATATATGGAGTAATAGCCGTGCTGGTCATTTTAACACTATTTTATTTCCGGCTGTCATGGATAATAAAAGGGGTTGACCGTTTACCGGGAAGCAAACGATTTTCTTATTTAGTGAATGCACTGGAAGATTTTGATGCAACATTACTCATAAAGTTGCTGTCATTATCGCTATTGCGGTTTATTGTTTTCATGACGCAATATTACCTGCTGTTTCTCCTGTTTGATGTGCAGGTTTCGTGGTGGGAGGGTTTTTGGTCGGTAAGTGTTTCGTTCCTGGTCATGGCCGTGATACCAACTTTTGCGATTGCGGAAATTGGATTGAGGGGAAGGATTGGTTTGATACTGACAGGATTGTTCAGTACCAATAAAGCGGGAATAATTTTTGCAACGACCGGCATCTGGTTAATCAACCTGATCATCCCGGCCATAGCAGGCAGTTTATTAATTTTGAGCATTAAAAAAATCTATAACGACAAAGATGAAAAGACTTAAACTACTTTCACCATTGGCTTTAGCGTTATTCAGTTTTTCTTTACAAACAAACACAGCACCACAGGATAACTTTTGTGGTATCCGTAATATTTCCTTCCGGGTAGATGAAGAGGTTACCTTTACGGTGTATTATGCGGTTGCCGGAATTTATGTCAATGCAGGCAATGCCGTTTTCACCAGTAAACTGGAAATCTTCAACAACCGGCCGGTGTATCATGTGACCGGGGAGGGAAAAACAAACCCTTCTTACGACTGGATATACAGGGTGAGGGATAAATATGAAACGTTTATTGATACGGCCACCATGCAACCGCTTAAATTTCTCCGTAATGTGAACGAAGGGGGGTATAAAATATACCAGAATATTACTTTCAATAAAACCGCCAACACCGCCATTGCCACAGATGGTGTTTTTAAAGTACCTGCCTGTGTGCAGGATGTGGTCAGTTCTATGTACTATGCCCGCAACGTTGATTTTTCCCAACTACAGCCGGATGATAAGATCCCTTTTTCCATGTTTCTCGATAATGAAGTGTTTAACATGTATATCCGCTTTGTTGGAAGAGAAGAAATAAAAACCAAGTACGGGAAATTCCGTGCGTTGAAAATAAAACCATTGTTGCTGAAAGGGCAGATATTTGAAGGCGGCGAAAATATGACCGTGTGGGTAACAGATGACCTGAACCATATCCCGGTAAGAGTGGAAAGTCCGTTGGTGGTGGGAAAAGTAAAGATCGACATGATGAGTTACAATAATCTCCGCCACCCATTGACTTCCCTGATAAAGAAACGATGATAAGATATCCCGGAAAGAAGATCATAGTTTCCGCCATTCAGCAACCCACCCCAATTTCCTAAAGTAGAAATCTTCGTTATTCGCCCCTTCCAGGATAGGATGATTCTTTATTTCGGAAAAGGACAAAATAACTTCTGTTGTCAAACTCTCCATCCCCTCCGTGGAGGGGCAGAAGGTTTTTCGCATAAACAACCACCAAAAGGGGTGGGTTTAAATTTCTTCCAGCTTAAAAAAATCTTTTGGTCTTACACCTCTTTCTGTTTGCTGCAGGTTGCAGCATTCATGCACCGGGTCATGTTCAAAGAAAAGAATATAATCATTTTCAACAGCTTCTTTCAGGAATGATCTCTTTTCATTCAGTGTGGTAAGCGGAAACATATCATAAGCCATTACATATGGTAAGGGAATATGTCCATGGGAGGGGAGAAGATCAGCCATGTACACGATAGTTTTGTCTTTATATTTTATCTGCGGCAACATCATGGCCTGGGTATGACCGTTTACGAATCGGATTTTAATTTCGGGTATTTGAAAGTTGACCGTTGGTAGTTGACCGTTGGCAGTCGTTAAATGCCGGGGATCGGTTTTTGTAAGCCGGTCATCGGTCAACGCTCCACGATCAACGAATTTCAACTGGCCACTTCCTTCAATAGGTAAAATGTTTTCTTTAAGAAAAGAAGCTTTTTCTCTTTCATTAGGATTTACGGCCCAGTCCCAGTGCTCTTTATTGCTCCAGTAGGTTGCGTTCTTAAAAGAGGGTGCTAATTTATCACCCTCTCTCCTGATACTGCCGCCGCAATGATCGAAGTGAAGATGCGTAAGAAATGCATCAGTAATATCGTCCGGCTGAAAACCATATTTCGCCAGTGATTTCTCCAGTGTATCATCGCCATGCAGGTAATAGTGGCTGAAAAATTTTGCATCCTGTTTATCACCATTGCCATTATCAATTAAGATCAACCGGTTGCCATCTTCAATCAGCAAACAACGAAGTGCCCAGGAGCATAAATTGTTTTCATCGGCCGGGTTTATTTTATTCCACATGCTTTTGGGCACTACGCCAAACATGGCGCCGCCATCCAGTTTGAAGTAGCCCGTGTTGATTGAATATAATTTCATAAAGTCTCCCTGCCCTCCAAAAGAGGGTTCTTGCTGTCTGAATTTTTGAAATTTGCTTTAATCATACGAAAATAAATTCTTTAGGGTTCTAAAGCCCCTCCTTCGGAGGTTCCCTAAAAGGGAACGAACGAAGTTCATGGGGAGGCCTCATTTTTTAAAGCCCGCTGGGTAAACAGCAGGAATACAAGCGCCACAATAAAAAATACCATTAATGCCAGTACGGAGTATCGTTGTGAGTTGGTGAGTTCATTAATAAATCCAAAACTGAACATTCCGATCACGATCGCTATCTTTTCCGTTACATCGTAAAAGCTGAAATAAGAAGCAGTATCCCTCGTTTCGGGCATCAGCTTGGCATACGTGGAACGGCATAATGATTGTATACCCCCCATCACAAAGCCTACCACCACTGCCAGGGCATAAAATGCGATTTCACTTTTTGCAGGAATAAAATAGGCGCCTACACAAATGCCAATCCAGACAAATATGCAAACAGTAATGGCAAAAAGGTTGCTTGTTTTTCCTGATAATTTTGCAATAGCAAAAGCTCCCGGCACAGCGATTAACTGAATAATAAGAATGGCAATAATTAAGCTGGTAGTTTCTATTTGAAGTTCACTCTTTCCATAGAGCGTTGCAGCAAGCATTACTGTTTGCACACCCATGCTGATAAAGAAAAAAGAAAGGAGAAAACGTTTCAGCACAGGCTTATGAATTAATTGTCCTGCCACTTTTCTCAATTCTTTATATCCATTACTAAGGAAGTTGCCAGCACTGTTTTCTCCTGCAGGTTCACTTTTGGGAAGCCGGTTCAGCGACATATTGCCAAAGGCAAACCACCAGATCCCTACCAGTAAAAATGAAATTTGAGAGGCCCTGCCTTCGCTGATTCCCCACATCGTGTATTTTAGAATCAATGCAAAACTTACCAACTGAAGTATTACGCTACCTAAATATCCAAAGGCAAATCCTTTGGCGCTGATCCGGTCCCTGTCTTCCGGCGCTGCTATCTCAGGCAGGTAGGAATTATAAAAAACCAAACCAGCCCAACTGCCGATACAGGCGAAAATCATACATATAATTCCAAGGCTTAGGTTTGTTTTATCAAAAAAGAACATGGTACTGCAGGCAATGCTGCCGATGGTCATGAAAAAACGGAGAAATGATTTTTTGTTTCCTTTATAGTCAGCAATAGAAGATAATAACGGAAGTATGGCGGCAACAATTAAAAAACTGAAAGCAAGGGTGTAATTATATAAAGAGGTATTGACAAATTCTCTTCCGAGGAATATGACGGTGTCCTGTTTGCTGTTTTCATCGCCATCACCGGTTATACCTTCAAAATAGGCAGGGAAAACGGTGGAGGTGATGACAAGGTTATACACCGAATTGGCCCAGTCATACATCGCCCAGCCATTCACCACTTTTTTAGAAGCCGTTTGCATAACTACCGGTTGAATCATAAAAATAGGAAAACCATTCCCATTTATTATTTAAAAAGCGGTCCGGGGTTTGCGGAACCGCTTTTTAATAAGTTGGGCGTATTTTAATAATCCCAGGATTTAACTGTGTTCAGTTGACCATCGGTCACAAAAAAAGAAAAAGGGACATCGGCAAATACATTGTCTTTAATATCTTTTGTTACTTTATCTAATTTGGCAAGATAGTCCGGATCAGTTCTTGCGGATTCTATTACCGGGAACCTGAGAATATATCGGCCAGCTTCTTTTGTCATATAGATCTCTGATGGTCCCCCGGAAAAGGAGCCGTTCGTTACGATATAATCAGCGATTGTTTTCGACTCATCGTCGGAGATGCCTTTCCAGTAAAAATTTACTCCGCCCGCGGCATCATGTTCAAAATCCTCTTTGGCTATAACAGCATTATTAATTTCCC
>CAZGGQ010000003.1:0-100686 GCA_964525285.1 uncultured Chitinophaga sp. | reverse complement strand
CATCCGCGAATTTAACTGTTCCGCGGATAGACACGGCGGATGAAGTGTCTTTTTTCTTAAATACGAGCTTTATGTCCTTTGTTTCTCCGGCGTTGATGATGATATTAATTTCCCCGGGATCAACCTCCTTCCTGGCTTCTTTAAAAGCAAGGGTGCGTATTTCCTTGAAATGGTCATCTGTCAGCATAATATTTACGGGCCCGCCATTGAACACACTGTCTGATACAACCCCGGATATGGCATAAAAGGTCTCGTCTCCCACATTGTCCAGCTTGCTTTTATCAACCACCATTTTCAATAACACTGAATCAGATGGTTTAGTAACCTGGAAACTTTTGCGGCTTGTAGAGCCGGGATTGGTTTTTTGAATAGCCTCATTAAAAAGAGCTGAAATTTTCTTTGCCTGTTCTTCAGTAACGCCATCTTTATAATACACTTCTACATCGCCGGTTTTTACTTTTTTGCCATAGTTGGTACAGGATGAAAGTCCGGCTAGCAACAACGAAAGGATCAATAGTCTCATGATTTTGAATTTATGGTGAAAAATATTATGCGTCTATAACTTTTGTCAGTAACAGGATAAGGAGTGCAATGCCTGCCAGTACCCGGTAGAACCCGAATATCCGGAACCCATATACTTTCAGATAATTAATAAAGAAACGGATGGCCAGCAATGCCACTACAAATGCTACCACATTTCCGGCCACAAAGGAAATGGTATTTTCTGATGAATCCATGATGATCTGGTAGCCCTTTCTTGTGACAGCCTCATTGGTCCATTTTTTTACAAACAGGGAATAGACGCAAGCGGCAAGCATAGTCGGGACCGCCAGGAAAAATGAAAATTCAGCAGCGAGCCAGCGGGTAAATCCCTGCGACATCCCTCCGATGATGGAAGCGGCGCTGCGGCTCACGCCGGGTATCATGGCAATGGTTTGCCAAAGACCCACAATAAAAGATTTTCCAAAACTTACCTGGTCGTCTGATTCAATGACCGGTTTTTTGAATACGTTATCAATAAACATTAAAATAACACCCCCGGCCAGCATAGCAATGGCAACAGTGGTGGGGCTTTCCAGTAAAGCATCAATTTTATTGGAAAATAAAAAACCCAATACAAGAGCCGGTATCACACCGACGATCAATTTTGCATAAAACTGCCAGCGGCGGAATTCAAAAAATTTTTTTCCATATAAAACAACCACGGCCAGGATGGCCCCAAACTGGATGGACACTTCGAATAACTTGGTAAATTCATCTCTTTGTATGCCCAATAATGAACTGGTGATAATCATGTGCCCGGTGGAGGAGACTGGAAGAAATTCTGTCAACCCTTCTACAATGGCGAGAATTATAGCTTCGGCAATATTCATGAATATTATTTGAAAAGTATGCAATAAAAAACCGATTTAAAAATCTGAAAAAATATGTTCAAATTTTCAAACCGGTAATTTTAAGAATCGTATAATTAAACCTCTTTTGGTTTCCTGAAAATCGCAAAAATCTCAATCAGCAGCCCAGCCAGTATCAATATTGGAGCAATGGTGATGCGGGTCGTATTGTACACCGCGTCTTTATCAAATACTTTAGGGTCTTTGTTGCTGGTGCCGCCTGATAAAAGAAACATGCCGATCACTATGACCAGGAGGCCAATGAGCATCCATTTATAATTTCCCTTGCCGAAAATGGAAGGAGTTGTTTTTGTATCAACCATTGTTTTATGATTTGGAGCTGCAATATAGGAAATTTGGTCAATGCTGAATAGTGAATGGTCAATTTTCGGAAATCCTTATTATTCACGATTGACTATTCACCATTCACTTCAATACAGGTCATCCAGTTTCATTTTCAGGTATTTCAGCACACTGCGGTTGGTACTGAAGAGGGTGATGCCGATGCCAAGAATGATCAGGATAAAAAACAGTAAAAAAAGCAGGCCTGTATCATGGATCGTCCGGAGCCAATCCACATATTTTTCAAGAATAATAATTATAAAATAGAGCACAGCAGATGCGATAACACCGCTGATAGCGCCATTAATGATAGCTTTTATATTAAGCGGTTTTGCAATAAACCAGCGGGTGGCCCCAACCATTTGCATGGTCTTGATCAGGAAACGGTTGCTGAACATAGCCAGCCGGATCGTGTTGTCTATTAAAAAGATCACAACCAGTGAAATGATAATGGCTATTAAAAGAAAGCCGATGCTGACGTTACGGATATTTTTATTCATCTTACCCACCAGCGCATCCGGGTAGGCCACATCGCTGATATACGTTTGCTGTTCCAGGTCTTTTTTGATATTCTGCAATGAGTCGGAAGTAACGTATTGTCTTTTCACCTTGAAATAGATGGCATTGGGCAAGGGGTTAGCGTCAAGTACTTTGTTCCATTCCTCGTTTTCCTCCGCCATGTAAATTTTTTTCCCGGCTTCTTTGGTAATGTATTCAATTGATTTTACGTAAGGCTTGGCAGAAATATATTTCATCAGCGCCACACTGTCCTTGGGGTTCAGGTCGCCGCGGAGATAAGCCCTTACTTCCACATTTTCTTTGAAGTAATCACCTAGCTTATTGGCATTAATAACAAGCCAGCCGATAATGCCCAGTAATAATAATACCAGGGTTACCCCGAGTATGGACATGAAGTAGGATGGTTTGCCACGTTTGATGGAAGCTTTACCGGATTGGGACATGCAAATGCTTTTTCAAGTTAAAGGATGATTGCCTTCCTTCGCATGGGCTTCGGATGGCGAGCAAAAATAGCAGTTTAGGGCAACAATCAGTATTTTTGCTGCCCATCCTGCCTACCGCCAGGCAGGTTAAACGGTTGCCACCGGTTCATATTGCCATCAGTGTTGAAGATATTTGTTAAAGAATTTCATGAGGCATTTTTATTATTTCAATAAAGCACAACAGGCTGGCTGATAATTATGGAATACAAGTTCAGGGATATAGAAAAAAAATGGCAGGAATGGTGGAAAACAAATAAGGTATATAAAGTATCGGATGCATCCACAAAACCAAAATGCTATGTGCTGGATATGTTCCCTTATCCCAGCGGTGCCGGGCTGCATGTAGGTCACCCGTTAGGATATATTGCCTCTGATATTTACAGCCGGTATAAAAGGTTGAAAGGGTTTAATGTACTGCACCCGATGGGGTTTGATAGTTTTGGTTTACCAGCCGAGCAATATGCATTGGATACCGGCCAGCATCCTGCGGTTACTACCAAAAAAAATATAGAAAACTTCAAGGCCCAGTTAGACAATATCGGGTTTTGTTATGATTGGGAAAGAGAAGTGCAGACCAGTGATCCGGGTTATTATAAATGGACGCAGTGGATCTTCCTGCAATTGTTCAATTCATTTTATAACAGGAAAACAAATAAAGCTGAACCAATTTCGGATTTGATCGCATCATTTGAAAAGGACGGTTCTTCAACTCAGGACTCAGGACTCACGACTCACGACTTTTCTGCTGATGAATGGAAAAATTATGATGAAAAGAAGCGGCAGGATATTTTAATGCAATGCCGGCTTGCCTATTGTGGCTATGGGGAAGTAAACTGGTGTGAAGCATTGGGAACCGTTCTGGCCAATGATGAAGTGGTGAATGGGGTAAGTGAACGTGGTGGCCACCCGGTGCTGAAAAAAACATTACGTCAATGGTATCTGCGTATCACTGAATATGCAGACCGTTTACTGGAAGGACTGGAAAAAGTTGACTTTAGTGAAGCAATGAAAGAAATGCAGACCAATTGGATCGGGAAGTCTTCGGGTGCGGAGATAGATTTTGAGGTTCGCCTCACGGCCTCACCCCAACCCTCTCCTGGCGGAGAGGGAGGCGAGCAAGACTCTGCAAAACAAAAATTCTTTAAAACTGCCGACGACAGGAATTGGCATATTTTAAAAGAATATGGAAGAACTAACAGAAAAAACCCAACAGAGGCTGAAAATATTTTATGGCAGCGACTGCGCAATAACCAATTGGGAGCAAAAGTGCGCCGTCAGCATACCATTCAAGGCTATATTGTTGACTTTGCATTTTTGGAAATGAAATTGGTAATAGAAGTGGATGGTGAATATCATAATGAAGAAGAACAAAAAATATATGATAATGCAAGGACCAAATTTATGAACCAGTTTGGTTTAGGATTATTGCGTTTCACTAATGAACGGGTGATAAAGGATACTGAAACTGTAATAAAAGAAATAAAAACTGCAATAGAACAACAAAGACAAAAATTAATAACGACTGATGCTGACGGAGACCATTCTCCCTCTCCGACAGGAGAGGGTTGGGGTGAGGCCAAACTCCGTGTTTACACCACACGCCCCGATACCATCTTTGGCGTTGACTTCATGGTCATTGCCCCGG
Organism: uncultured Chitinophaga sp.; assembly: GCA_964525285.1. Classification (GTDB taxonomy): domain Bacteria; phylum Bacteroidota; class Bacteroidia; order Chitinophagales; family Chitinophagaceae; genus JJ008. The sequence continues at coordinate 96,307 of CAZGGQ010000003.1, read as the reverse complement.
AGCATGAATTGGTAGAAAAAATAAAAAGCAAAGAACAAAGGACAGCCGTTGATGAATACATTGCTTATGTAAAAAGCCGCAGCGAAAGAGAAAGAATGGCGGAGAAAAAAATAACCGGTGTGCTTACCGGAGCTTATGCACTCAATCCTTTCGATGGAAGAGAAATTCCAATCTGGGTCTCTGAATATGTGCTGGCAGGATATGGAACCGGCGCTATCATGGCCGTACCCTGCGGTGACCAGCGGGATTTTTTATTTGCAAAATATTTTAATATTCCCATCACCAATATCATCGGCAGCCATTTCAATGGTGAAGAAGCCAACCCGACAAAAAATGCCATTCTTGAGAATTCTGATTTCATCAATGGTATGGTCATGAAAGATGCGATTGAAGTAGTGACAAAGAAAATAGAAGAGATGGGTATTGGTGTGAGAAAAGTAAATTATAAAATGCGGGATGCGGCCTTCAGCAGGCAAAGATATTGGGGTGAACCTTTTCCTATAAAATGGATCGATGGGATTGCTTACCCGTTAGATGAAAGCGAACTGCCGTTGAAATTGCCGCATGTTGATAGTTACAAGCCCGGACCGGAGGGTGAAGGACCATTAGCAAACATTAAGGACTGGGCCCTCATCCCCTCACCCCCAACCCCTCTCCACGGGGTGGAGAAGGGGGCGTCCCTCATCCCCAACCCTTCTCCACAAGTGGAGAAGGGGGCGGCCCTCATCCCCAACCCTTCTCCACAAGTGGAGAAGGGGGCGGCGAGAGTTCCTAAGTATTCGGTGTACACACCAGTTCAGTATGAACTGGCAAAGAAGATGAGAAAAGAATATACTGAGGCAGAAGGAATGTTGTGGGATTTGTTACGGGACAATAAACTGGGAGTGAAATTCAGAAGGCAGCATCCAATAGATAAATACATCGTTGATTTCATTTGTCTTCAGGAAAAATTAATCGTAGAGGCTGATGGAGATTATCATACTACAGATGAACAAAAATTTTATGACGCAGAAAGAACAAGAGTTCTGAATGATATAGGTTTTGAGGTAATTCGTTTTGCAAATGAAGAAATAACAAAACATCCATATAAAGTTAATGGTACGATTAAAGCAAGAATTGAACAAAAAAGAGCGGAGTCGTCTAATAACTCCCCTCTCCACTTGTGGAGAGGGGGTGGGGGTGAGGGGCAGGGGGTGAGGGAAACCAACACCATGCCAGGATACGCAGGAAGCAGCTGGTATTTCCTCCGCTACATGGATCCACATAATGATAAAACATTTTGCGACAGAAAAATTTCTGATTACTGGAACCAGGTGGACATCTACATCGGCGGTACCGAACATGCTGTTGGTCATTTACTCTACAGCCGCATGTGGACGAAAGTTTTGCATGATCTGGATTTGATTGGCTTTGATGAACCGTATAAGAGATTGGTGAACCAGGGGATGATAGTAGGCAGTAGTAGGATAATTAACAGGATCCAACTAATATCAAATGATGAGAAAGTTATTGCGACAGTTTTCGTTTCAATAGGTAAGCATGAACACACTGAAGTTGAAGGATTGGATGGACAGGGTATTGCAAAAAAAATAGTCGGTTTATACTTCACTCATATTTCCCCATTAAATCTTAATGATATAAAACAAGTTTCATTTTCTTCAACACACGTAGATGTTAATTTAGTAGACGGGAATGAACTTAATATTGAGGCGTATAAAGAATGGAGGCCTGAATATTCAGAAGCGAAATTTTTCTCAGAAGAAGATGGTAAGTTTTTATGTCATGAGAGAATTGAAAAAATGAGTAAGAGATATTTTAATACAGTTAATCCTGATGATTTGTGTGAGAAATACGGCGCCGACACCTTCCGTATGTATGAAATGTTTCTCGGCCCGGTAGAAATGAGCAAGCCCTGGGATACCAAGGGCATTGAAGGGGTACATCGCTTCCTGAAAAAATTCTGGCGATTGTTTTATGACGATGTTACTCCCCTCTCAGTTAGGAGAGGGGTTGGGGGTGAGGCTCAACTTTGGACCGATGCAGAACCAACAACCGAAGAATTAAAAATTTTACATACCGCCATCAAGAAAATTGAAGGCGATACCGAGCGGTTCAGTTTCAATACCGCTGTCAGCGCTTTTATGATAGCTACCAACGAACTCACCGACTTAAAATGTCACAAAAGAAAAATACTTGAACCACTTGTAATATTATTGTCACCCTACGCACCACATATTGCAGAAGAGCTTTACCGTTTATTGGAGTCTTCGAATGACTCCCCTCTCCACTTGTGGAGAGGGGTCGGGGGTGAGGTTTCCATCTTAGATGCTTCTTTCCCAAAGTTCGAAGAAAAATATATAAAAGAAACCACTAAAACCTATCCTGTTGCCATCAACGGAAAAACAAGAACCGAATTAACACTGGCATTGGATGCAACCCAGCAGCAGGTGGAAGAAACAGTTTTGCAGGATTCGGTAGTTCAAAGATGGCTGGAAGGCAAACAGCCAAAGAAGATCATTTATGTGAAGAATAAAATGATCAACGTGGTAGTATAGCACGGACTGCTTTCTTCATTATCTACCTGCTGCAAGGCAGACATTCCTTTTCTTTATAGTTCATGTTTCCTGGTTCATTGATTCAACCCCTGGTATGGACGGGCTGTTAGTAGATTTACCTGATTGCAGAAAATGGCTTATTTAAAGTTGGTCAGATGAGAAAAATAAATATCTTAGACGACTAATCCCCCCTCACTATCTTCGATTTAATCACCACTAACTGCTCAAATATGAAAAAGATTTACTTCGCACTGCTTACAGTTTTGTTTGCAGCGATAAGCCATGCACAAAATGTGAATGTTAACCCGGGGGCAGGCTCTTATCCTGACCTGGCAAGTGCATTTGCCGCAATCAATGCCGGTACGCATACCGGTGCCATTACAGTTGATATTGTTGGTAACAGCACTGAAACGGTTTCCGCTGTTTTGAATGCCAGCGGCACAGGTTCTGCCAGTTATACATCAATTATAATATCTCCTTCAGGTGGCGCAGCAAGAACAATCTCCGGAAGCATTGCCGGCCATCTCATAGATTTAAATGGGGCGGATAACGTTACGATTGATGGCTTGAATACAGGTGGTAACTCACTTACGATTGAAAATACGCTGTCAGCAGCTACACCGACAGCAATTCGTTTTATTGCCGATGCTACAAATAATACTATACAAAAGTGTACGATTAAGGGCGCAGGTACAAGTGCAACATTAGGAACTGTATTCTTTTCTACAGGAACTGCTTCCGGTAATGACGGGAATAATATTAATAACTGTGACATTACTTCTTACGGAGCAAATTTTGCAACAAATGCGGTCTATTCTTTGGGTACAAGTGCAGCAATAGACAACAGTGGAAATACCCTTAATGCCAATAATGTATCTGATTATTTTATTGCTACCGGGTCTGCATCGATCGGAATTTTCCTGGCATCTACAGGTAATTCAACATGGACGATCAGCAATAACAGGTTATTTCAAACAGCCACCAGGATTTACACTTCTTCCCAGTCGGGATTATGTGGTATCAGTATTCAGTCAGGTTCCGGGTATACCATTACCGGAAATATTATCGGATATGCCAATTCAGGTGGAACCGGCACAACCAATATGGTTGGTAACAGTGTTCCGCTTACCGGGACCTTTCCAAGTTCCTACACAACAACAGGAACTGCCAACGCAACGAGGTATATAGCTATCAGTTGTGCATTTACAGCCGGCGGTGCCGTTTCAAATATCCAGGGCAATACCATTGCAGGATATGCATTATATACATCAAGCGGTGCAACTACAACTAATGGAATTTTCTGTAGTATTGCCGTTACTTCCGGTGTAATGTTAATATCGGAACAACTACCGGTAATACAATCGGTGCAACCTCAGGTAACGGGTCAATATACACTGCCTGTACAACATCAGGAGGTGCAGTAGTGGGTATTTACACAACGAGTGTCAATACGGTCAGTATTCAGAATAATACGATCGGCGCTATTGAAGCAATGGGCACTACGGCATCTATTTCCGGAAGTATAACAGGTATCAACAGTGCAGGTACAGCCGGGAATTTCACTATCCTGAATAATACAATTGGCAATTCTACCAATCCTAATCTCCGGATGGGAAATCTTACAACAGGTGCCAGCCTTTCCAATATCGGCACTACTTTTGGAATTGCAACCGGCCTGGGTACGTTCAATGGGATATTGAACTCTGCAACAGGACCTGTAACTATTGGCTCGGCAGCAGCACCCAATACAATCAGAAATGCTTCTTTGAATTCAAGCAGTACCTCAAGCTCAGCATCCTTTCGTGGAATAACCAGTAGTGGAAGCCCGGTTATCAGTAGCAATATTATCAACAACTTAACTTCTGCCACAGCGAATGTCAGTGTATCCAGTACTTTGTTAGCAGGAATGGGTATTTTCCTGAATTCTATCTCAACAACCGGAGCTGTAGTTACAGGTAATATTATTAATACATTATCATTAACTAATACAACTGCTACAGGAACCAACCTTTGTGGTATTGCTATATATGCCGGAGCATCAACTGTTCATGGAAATAAGATCTATGACCTTACCAACGCAAGTACATCTGTTACTGCAGCAACACCCGGTACGGCTTCAGGTATTTTTTTAAGGCAGCCGGCCGGTGCTCAGAATATTTATAACAATATGATCTCGTTGGGTAATGGCCAAACCACTAACACTTCTTTTAATGGTATCTGGCAACAAAATTCTGTGGTAGCATATACATTGAATGCATATCATAATTCTATCAATATTGAAGGTGTTGCAGCTGCAGGCGCACAACCCAGTTTTTGTCATAACAGAGGTTCTTACTCCGCGACACAGGTGCTTACACCGGTAAGTATATTGGATAATATTTTTACCAATACCCGTTCAGGAGGAACCGGTACACACTATGCCATCGCCAATAATTACGGCGCTGCTGCCAGTGCTACAGGTTGGGGAGCCAATGCATCCAACTACAATGTATTGAATGCCGCTGCAGCCACAGTGGGTTACTGGGGAGCTGATCAAACCTTTGCCGGTTGGCAGGCTGCCTCAGCCAGTGATGCTAACTCGCTATCTGCTGTTACTATCAATTATGTTAATACAGCTACCGGGGATCTGCATATTTCAGGTAGCCCTACAATTATAGAAGGTTCTGGTACCCTGGTTGCTTTGGTTACTGTTGATTATGACAACCAGTTAAGAAGTGCATTTTCTCCAACTGATATCGGGGCAGATGCAGGCAATTTCTTTACCTACCCGGTGATCAATTATACTCCATTAACAAGTGCATGTGTTGTTGGGGCAAGGACATTAATTGCTACTATTACTGATGCTGACGGAGTACCTACATCCGGAATTGGCCTCCCTGTTTTATACTGGAGAATCAATGCAGGGGCCTATACAGGAGCCACTGCAACTTCGCTTGGAGCAAATCAATATCAATTTAGTTTTGGAGCAGGTGCGGTGGTCGGCGATGCAGTATCTTATTATATTGTAGCACAGGATAACCTCGGTGATGTTGGGTCTTCGCCTTCAGCCGGTGCAGGCGGCTTTACCATCAATCCTCCGGCAGCAGCCACAGCACCAACATCGCCCAGTTCATATTCTATTCTTCCAACACTTTCAGGTACTTATACAGTAGGTGCTGCAGGAAATTATCCAACACTTACAGCGGCAGTTAATGCTTATAATACCAGTTGTATTGGAGGGCCGGTAATTTTCAGTCTTATTGATGCAACTTATCCGTCTGAAACGTTCCCGGTTACGATTAATTCAAATTCAACGGCCAGTGCTGTAAACACACTTACGATTAAACCAGCGGTTGCTGCTGTAATCAGCGGGTCTTCGGCTACTGCTATCATATTGCTGAACGGCGCTGATTATGTGACTATCGATGGGTCTATTGGCTCAGCGGTCAATTCCATATGTCCTGCTGTTACAGGAACCAGGGATCTGACGATTCAAAACACCTCTGTTGCTGCAGGTTCGGCAGGTGTTTGGCTTGGTACTGTTACAACACCTGCGACCGATGGAGTTACAAATTGTACAGTCAAAAACTGTGTTGTTATTGGTGGTTTGAACTCTGCCAGTACACTTGGTATAGGAGTTGGCGGAACGACTATTGGAACAGCAGGTATTGACTGTGATAATAACCGGATTGAGAATAACGATATCAGGCAATTCCGTTTAGGCATTTATGTAGTAGGCCAGATCGGCACAAACAAAAATGAAGGCAATACAATTTTTAAAAATGTAATGATTTCGTCCGGTGCGGCATCAATTTCTGAAACAGGCATTTTTGCCGGTTATGAAAACAACCTGACGGTTAGCGGAAACGAGGTAGATAATATTGTTCGCACAGGGTCTCCGGATAATGTGGGAATCAATCTTGGTTTTGGAGCAGTCAATGGTATTTCTGCAACTGGAGCTGCTATTGTTGATGCGATAGGTAATGCAACGGTTACATTTAATAAAATTGGTGTCATTACAAACTCAGGCACTTTTTCTGCAGCAGGTATTACTTTGGGCAACACAGTTGCCGGAACTCAGCTCATTGCCAATAATACAATTTCAGGCGTAGCTGCTAATGCAACTGCAGGTGATATTGCAATCGGCCTCTGGCTTGATGGAGGTACCGGCACAACCAATGTTTATCATAATACCATTTCAATGCAGGCTGTACAACCAGGTGCATCGACAGGTTCCCAGACTTCGACCTGTTTTGGAGTTCGGGCATTGGCTAACCCGTTGACAGTAAGGAATAACATTTTTTCAAATACGCAAGGTGGTGGAGCAGCCGGTACAACAACACGGTATGCTGCCTTTGCTCTTGGCTTTGCATCACCTTATACAGGACTGATATCAAACAATAATGATTTGTATTCGGCAGGAGCAGGTCCGGGCACATATACAGTCGGTATTACCGGTGGAATAGTTGCGGGTACAAGCCGTACTACATTAGCTGACTGGCAAACAGAAACAGGTGGGGATGCTGCTTCAAAAAATGTACTGCCGGTATTTGTTTCTGCAACAGATCTTCACCTTGTTAACACAGTGGGCAGCAATTGGTGCCTGAGTGGTTCGGGAACAAATCTTCCTGCTGTAACAAATGATATTGATTGTGATGCAAGAAATAATCCTCCTGATTTGGGGGCTGACGAATTTGTTGCAGTTGCTGATGCAGTAGCAACCCCATCTTCACAAACCATTTGCTCTGGCGCAACCATAACAACAATAGTGCTTTCAGGAACAGCGACGTCTTATAACTGGACAAGAGACAATACTGGTACAGTAACAGGTATTGCTGCCAGTGGTTCTGGCGATATCAGTGGTAGCCTGACCAATACAACTTTTGCACCGGTAATGGTAACCTTTACGATTACACCTGTGAATGCTGTTGGTTGTTTTGGCCCTTCAATTACAGCTACTGTGTTGGTAAATCCAACACCGGATGCAGTGGCTACACCATCTTCACAAACCATTTGTTCAGGAGCAACAATAACTACAATTGCATTGACTGGCGCAGTTAGTGGAACAACATTTAACTGGACAAGAGATAATACAGTTACTGTAACAGGCATTGCTGCCAGCGGCTCCGGCGATATCAGTGGTTCATTGACCAATACAACGCTTGCAGCAATTACAGTAACCTTTACCATTACTCCAACAGCTAATGGATGCCCGGGCACACCGATAACCGCAACAGTTTTGGTGAATCCGGCTCCGGATGCAACCGCAACACCGTCATCACAAATAGCATGTTCGGGTAACGACTTCCCCATAACGACAATTGTACTTACAAGTTCTGTGAGTGGAACAACGTTTAACTGGACAAGGGATAATACCGTGACTGTAACAGGTATTGCAGCCAGTGGTTCGGGTGATATCAGCGGTTTTTTAGACAATACCACGAATGCGCCGATTACAGTGACCTTTACTATTACACCAACAGCTTCTGGTTGCCTGGGTACACCGATCACTGCTACCGTATTGGTAAATCCGACACCTGATGTCATTGCTACACCATCATCACAAACCATTTGTTCTGGTGCAACCATAACAACGATTGTACTAACAGGTGCTGTCAGTGGAACCACCTTTGCCTGGACTAGAGACAATACCGGCATAGTAACAGGTATTGCAGCCAGCGGTTCAGGTGATATAAGCGGGATACTTACGAATACAATTGGTGGACCAGTAACAGTAACCTTTACCATTACGCCAACAGCTAACGGATGTGAAGGCTTCCCCATTGACGCTACTGTTACGGTTAATCCGTCTCCGCAAATTTTCGGATCTGTAATTCAACCAACAACCTGTGTTTCTAATGATGGACAAATCCTTCTGGGAATGGAAGGACCATTTACTTTCTTCTGGACTACGATCGGTGGTTCAGGGATCGTGCAGGGGCAGCAAAGTCAGTTTGCATTAACGGTGGGCCAATACACCGTGGTTGTTACTAATACAATAACAGGTTGCCAGGCTTCAGCAGTATTTAATTTAACCGGCCCGGGTAACTGTTCTATTTGTCCGACAATCGGTACCCTCGGCACCGATCCGACGCCATCAACCTGTACCGGCTCAACCGTTACACTTACAGCCTCAGGACTTGCAAACATGGGTGTTACTTATGGTATTGAATTTAAATATTCAACTGTAGCATTGGCCGATCCATATGCAGGGGGAACAAGTATTGCTACTGTTCCAAACGGAGGTCTGGGTGCTGGTGGAACGACAGCTACTGCTACTACATCATTCCCGGCTATTGGTAATTATTTTATCTATGCGATATTGTCACCAACGCCAACCGATCCGTTATGCCGTCCGTTTGCACAGACCAGTCTTGTTGTAAATGAGCTACCCACTATCACTTGTCCTGGAAATATATCCGTAAACAATACAACAGGGCAGTGCAGCGCCGCTGTATCATATAGTACTTCAGCAACAGGAACACCGGCTCCCAGCATCACTTACACATTCAGCGGTGCAACTACCGGAAGTGGCAGTGGTAACGGAAGTGGTTCTGTATTTAATGTAGGGGTTACTACGGTTACTGTATCTGCCACTAATACCTGTGGTACAGTTTCATGTTCATTTACTATTACTGTAAACGATACACAACCGCCTGTCATTACCTGCCCGGCAAATATTACTGTTAGCAATGATCCCGCTCTGTGCAGTGCTGTGGTAAATTATCCTTTACCAACAGTAACTGATAATTGCGGGGGAGGTAGTAGTCCTCTGTCAATAACTCAATCAAGTTCTGTGACGATCACCCCACTTAATTCTGTTTCCTGCAATAATGGTATCGGACATACTAATAACAGTTACTGGCGGGTATACGACCTGGTTCCCTTAGCCCTTGCCGGACCATTTACCATCAATACAGTTACATTCGGAATAGAAACAGCATCAGGTGGTTCACAACCGGTAACTGTGAGACTGCACACACTCAGTGGTGCTTTTACACTGGCTAATCTGACCCTGGTAGGTAGCCAGGCAGTTAATATACCTGATCAGGCCGGTACGTTATTTACCGCAACTTTTGTTACACCTCCTACTGTACCGGCTAATGCTACATTAGTTATAGAACTTTTCACACCGGATGGTACAGCTACAAGCCGTTTATTCTTCATCGGAAGTAATGCTGCAGCAGAAACAGGGCCGAGTTATTTATCAGCCTCAGATTGCGGGGTTCCAAATCCTGTAACCACTGCTGCATTAGGGTTTCCAAACATGCATATTATTTTAAATGCAGCAGGAACCGTTTCATCAGGTGTACCACTTGTACCGGTGCTGATTGGCGGCCTGGCAAGCGGTAGTGTATTCCCTGTAGGAGTAACTACAAATACTTACCAGGTCACTGATGGTGGCGGCAATACTGCTACCTGTTCATTTACTGTCACAGTAAATGATACACAGGCACCATCGATCACCTGTCCTGCACCGGTAACGGTTAGTTGTGCAGCATCAGTACCACCTGTAAATATTGCATCGGTAACGGCATCAGATAATTGCCCGGGAGTAGCTGTAACACATATTAGTGATGTGACCAGTGCGCAAACCTGTGCCAATCGTTTTACCATCACAAGAACCTATCGTGCAACAGATGTTGCAGGCAACTTTACTGAATGCACACAAATCATAACCGTCAACGATCAGACGCCTCCAACATTAACCTGCCCTGCGCCGGTAACAGTAAGTTGCGCCAGCCTGGTACCTGCTCCGAACATTGCATTGGTAACAGGTGTAAGTGATAACTGTACCGGTGTGCTAACTGTAACTCACCAGGGCGATGTGATCAGTGCACAGACCTGTGCCAACAGATATACTATCACAAGGACATACCGGGCAACAGATGTCTGTGGCAACTTTGCCGAGTGTACTCAAATCATTACGGTCAATGATCAGACAGCTCCAGTAATTACCTGTCCCGCTAATATCACGGTAAATGCAGCACCTGGTCTTTGTTCGGCTGTTGTTACATTTACAACTACTGCTACTGATAATTGCGCCGGGGCAGTAACCATCGTGAGTGTGCCTGCATCTGGTTCAGTCTTCCCGGTAGGAACAACAACTGTTACTTCTACCGCAACAGATGTCTGTGGTAATAGTTCCTCCTGCACATTTACAGTAACAGTGGTGGACAACCAGCCGCCGGTAATTGTATGCCCGGCTAATATTACGGCAAATAACACGCCGGGCTTATGTTCTGCAGTAGTCAATTATCCAATGCCAACTGTAACAGATAATTGCTGTTTGCCTGGTGCTGTATCGCTTACACAAACAGCATCTCAAACAGCAACGACCGGATCAGTTGCCTGTAATGCAGGCGGATTCCATACTAATAACAGCTATTGGAGGACTTATAACCTGTCTACAATATGCTTGTCAGGTCCACTTACAATAAACTCTGTTCAATTTGGTATTGAGTTAGCAGATGCAAACGGAACAGGAACAACTCAACCCGTAACAGTAAGGGTATATACAAGCGCCGGTGCATTCCCTGGCGCTGTCCGTACTTTGGTGGCTACCCAGTTAGCTAATGTGCCTGACCAGACACTTAGTTTATTTAGTGTAACATTGACGGCACCTCCAACTGTTCCAGCCAATTCTATTCTTGTGCTTGAATTGTTTACTCCTGATGGAAGAGCCCCGGCAAACAACAGGTTCTTTATTGGAAGTAACACTTCCGCTCAAACAGGACCAAGTTATATTTCAGCAGCAGATTGCGGCATAGTAAATCCCACAGATCTGGCTTCCATTGGTTTCCCGAATATGCATATAATTCTGAATGCAAACGGTGTAACTTCCGGTCCTAATCCGATAACACAGATTGCTGGTTTACCAAGTGGTAGTGTATTCCCTGTAGGTGTAACCACCAATACATTCCGTGCAACGGATGCATCCGGAAATACTTCAACCTGTTCGTTTACAGTTACCGTGGTAGATAACCAGGCGCCGGCTATTACCTGCCCGGCACCTATTACTGCAACAACTCCTATCGGTTCTTGTACAGCAGTAGTTACTTATGCAGTAACTGCTTCTGATAATTGCCCCGGAGTAACCACTGCATTAGTATCTGGTTTGGCCAGTGGTTCATCTTTCCCGATCGGTGTAACTACAGTAACATGGAGAGCAACCGATGCAGCGGGTAATATTTCTACCTGTTCGTTCACTGTAACTGTAGCCGATGGCCAGTTGCCAGTGATAACTACACAGCCCACGAATCAAACTGTATGCGTTGGCAGCAATGCAGTATTCAGTGTTACTGCAACGAATGTCGTTTCATATCAATGGCAGGCATGGAATGGCAGCGCCTGGGTGAATATTGCCGGCGCCACTACTTCCACACTGACCTTGAACGCTGTCACCTTCAGTATGAACACGAACAGTTATCGTGTAATTATAAACGGATTGTGTACATCCAATATAATATCTGGTTTTGCAACCCTGTATGTAAATCAGTTGCCGACTATCAGCATAGTGGCATCCCGTTCGCCGGTACTGTTACCGGGTCAGTCTGTCACGCTAACAGCCCTTGTTAATCCTGGTGGAGGATCGTATCAGTGGGTTAAAAACGGAATAGCGATCGCTGGTGCAACCGGCGCATCATTGGCAGGACTCACCGTGGATGATATAGGCAGTTACACATGCAGATACACTGATCTTAATGGTTGTGTGGCTATATCAGCAGCCATGCTGGTAAGCGGCCAGGTTTCAGACGGTCTCTTCATATATCCCAACCCCAATACCGGGCAGTTCCATATCCGGTTATATAACCATCCTAACGAGGAAATAACCGTAAGGATATTTGATACGAAAGCTGCACTGGTGTATCGGAAGGCAGTAATTACAGGAGCTACGCCTTACTTCGATATTGCAGTAGATATATCGGGCGACCGCTTCATAGCCTCAGAAAACTATGTGGTGAATGTAATTGGAAGGGATGGAAGATTGATCGGGTCAAAGATCATTCAGATTCTTCAATAACGGGTACCCCGTTTTATTTAAAACCACCCCAACGTTTACTGTCGGGGTGGTTTTTTTATCAATTATATATACCAGTAAAGGCTATTATTTCCGGCCAAAATATATACTTATAAAGGAGCCGGGATCAGGAGAAACCGGGGGTCTTTTTTACCGGCCGGATCGGGCTGATAAATCCGCCCTGTTCGCCAGGCAAATAATTTATTCCCAAAAATTGCTGCACTGAAAAAATATCATAACTTCCCCCCCGGAAAACTCCCCGGCGGGAGGGTATTATATATTCAATCAACCAAACTGTGTTTATGAAGAAAATATACTTCTTAGTACTATCGGTACTGTTGTTAACGAGATATTCAGCCCAAAGCCAATGTACTTTTGGTTCTGCCTTTGGATCAGCAACGATCAATCTCTCAGGAACCGTTGTTACCATCTCAACCTGCTCCTTTGCCGGAGAATACTCTACGATCAACGGCGCCGTGAATGGTCAGACACTCCGGTTCACAAGCAGTGTTGCCACTGATTTTATCACGATACACTCGGGTACACCAGCAGGGCCTGTCATTGCTTTTGGTGTAACACCATTGGTATTCGCCAATACTTTTACTGGTACCGTTTATGCGCATTGGGCTACAAGCGCTGCCTGTGGTACTCAAAGCACCTGCCGTACAACTACCGTGCAGTGTACCAGTTGTGCAGCACCTCCCGGACCCTGCACTAATGGCTCGGCTTTCGCAACCGCGACTATTAGCCCGACAGGAGCTATTGTTACGATCTCGACCTGCTCTTTTGCGGGAGAATACTCCACGATCAACGGAGCCGTAAACGGTCAGACATTAAGATTTACCAGCAGCGTTGCTTCCGATAATATTACGGTACACTCCGGTACTCCGGCTGGCCCGGTGCTTGCTTTTGGCACTACACCACTTGTATTTGCCAATACATTTACAGGTACTGTTTATGCACACTGGAATACACCAGGATGTGGTAGCCAATCCACTTGTCGTACCACTACAGTGCAGTGTACCAGTTGTGTCCTGCCACCACCACCTAATGATCTATGTACAGGAGCTATTACAATTAATTGTGGCCAAAGCATAAGTAGTAGTACCGCTACCGGAGCCACAACAGATCCTGTGGGAACCTGTGGTACTAGTTTAAATACCGCACCGGGAGTTTGGTACACATTTGTTGGGGACGGGTCAACTGTTACTTTAAATACTTGTACGGGTACATCTTATGATTCCAAGATCGGCGTATTCAGTGGCTCTTGTGCAGGATTGGTTTGTGTAGCCGGTAACGATGATTTTTGCGGATTGCAATCGCAGGTAACATTCCCGACCGTTGTCGGTACTAACTATTATATTATAGTCACAGGTTTCGGCGCAGCTACCGGTGCATTTACTTTGACCAGAACCTGTTCCTGTATTGGTGTTCCTTCACCCGGTGTTATTACCGGTCCTTCCGGAACACTTTGTAATCCGACAGCCGTAACATTAACAGTTAGCGGATACTCCGGTGGAACAGGTATTACTTTCCAATGGAAATCATCAGCAACTTCCGGCGGACCTTATGGAAATATTGCCGGTGCAACTGGCACCACATATGCATTCTCTGCAACAGCAACAAGATATTATATCGTTACTGTTACCTGTACAGCCAGTGGCTTCTCATCCAGTACAAGTGAGTTTGCAGTTAATGTAACTAACCTTGCACATACTAATGTGATTGCTACTCCTGCTTCTGTCTGTGCGCCGGGATCAACCCTGATAACCGGAACAGCCACCGGCGGAACCGTTGGAAGCAATGTCGTATTGGCAAGCTCAGGAGTGATAAATTTAGCCATACTTGATGTTGCGACAGTTACTACAAACATGACTGTTCCCGCAAACAGTCTTGCCACATTCAATGATTTAAAATTGAGGTTAAACGTAAGGCATAGCTGGGTAGGTGATCTAAGAATGACTTTAACCAGCCCATGTGGTACCACACTTCTTTTCGATAGACCAGGTGTACCACAATCAGGATTGGGTAACAGTGCTAACCTGGGTACTTCCAATGCAACAACCCCACCTCCGGGGATTTATATTTTTGATGTAGCCGGAGCAACCATAATTCCGGAAGTCGCTCCTGCAGCAGGGTTTATAACACCAGGAACATATCAACCTTCAAATGCTGCCAATCCGGGTGTAGCTCATAACTGGGTAGGGCTTACCTTCCCCTGTGCCACTGCAGGTACATGGACTTTAAGCATACAGGACCTTGCCGGTGGTGATGTAGGACTCCTTGTTGACTGGGCAATTTTATTTAATGCAAATTATACCCATGCGCTTACCGGGCCGGGCACCATCACTCAAAACCCGCCATCAGGAACTTTTAATGCCAATGCCAGCTTTAATGTTACCGGTTTACCGGCAGGCAACCAGGTAATGACATTAACAACAACAGACGGAGCCGGATGTACAGTCAGTACCCCGGTTACTGTTACAGTTAATCCTTTGCCAGTTATTACTATTGCTCCTCCTGCACCGGTTATTTGCAACGGTGCGATCGTTACACTGGTTACTACTGTTGTTCCTGCAGGCCCTGTTGTATGGAGTCCATTAACCGAACTTTATACGGATGCCGGTGCTACTATCGCTTATACCGGTACAGCTGTTTCAACGGTTTATGCCAAACCAACAGTAACCAGAACATATACTGCAAATGCTACTTCGGCCGCAGGATGTTTAGCTGTTCCAGCTACCGTTACAATAACAGTAAATCAATTGCCCTTTATCTCTGGTCAGCCAACTCCGGCCACACAAACTGTCTGCCCGGGCTCTAATGTTACTTATACAGTCACGGCAACTGGTACAGGACTTACTTACCAGTGGCGCAGAAATGGCGTTAACCTGGTAAATGGCGGATTGATCAATCTGTCTTCAATTTCAGGAGCTACAACCAATGCATTAACAATAAGCAATGTTGGCGCTGCCAATGCAGGTAACTATGATGTGGTGATTTCAGGAACCTGTCCGCCTCCAGTAACTTCTAATACAGTTGTACTGAATGTGGCATCTGCTCCAACAATAACTACTCAACCGGCCAATGTAACCGTTTGTGCCAATCAGAACGCTGTATTCAGTGTTGTAGCAACAGGGGTGCCACCACCTAATATTTATCAATGGCAGGTAAGTACAGACGGTGGCGCTACATGGACCAACCTCAGTACCGGAGGTTCTTTTACAGCAACCTTTACAATAACAGCTGCAACAACTACATTAAGTGGTAACAGGTATCGTGTAATCGTTACGAACAGTTGCGGACAAAGTGTTACTTCCAATGCTGTAACGCTTACTGTTAATGCTATTCCGGTTGTTGTAGCAGCGGACCTGTTCAACCGGAGAGTTTGTATCAGCGATACATTAGTTCCTCTGCAGGGATCGCCAGTCGGCGGTAGTTGGTCTGGCATTGGTGTATCCGGATTCAACTTTGTACCGCCTGCAACTGCGGTTGGAACATATGTACTTACTTATACTTACACCAATAGCCTTGGTTGTACGATCAGTGATACAACGACAGTGAAGGTTCAGGATTGTCCGGAGAGACTCAGGGAATTGACTGATGATGCCCTGATCATATACCCCAATCCCAATAACGGACATTTCAATGTCAGGATGAACAGTGTGTTGTATAATTATCTTGGCATGAAAGTGTATAACATGAATGGCCAGTTAATGATTGGTAATGCTGTTACAAATCCTGCCACCAACAGGGAGACTCTTGTTACACCTACTTACACGGGTCTTGTATATGGACGGGTAACTCCGATCGATTTATCTATGCTGGCTAACGGTACCTATCTTGTCGTGTTCTATTATGACGATGGCATAAGAACATCTAAGAAAGGCTTCCTGATTATGATACAGAAATAAGAGAGATTAATAATTAATTCTCCATATAAGGCATCCCGGCGTTTACAGTCGGGGTGCCTTTTTCTTTTTAATGAATGCTGAGTAACTTCGGCCCAATGGAATCATTGGAATTAATAACATTATTAAAGCGTCATCAGCAGGAGTTTTCAAGGGTTATTCCGTTTGATCCATTAACGGATAAACTACTGCCGTTTGATTTTTCTCCGGCCAATAAAGAAATGAAAGAAGATGTTTTTGACTCCATAACAGCATTCACTTCTTTTATCAATCATCAATTAAAAGTGGCGGATGCCCGGTATGGCATTGGCGGTTATAATGAATGCCGGACAGTTTACAGCCGGAGTAAAGTTTTTGATGCCGAGGGAATTGATGAGGAACCCAGGAGACTGCATCTTGGCACCGACATCTGGGGTAAGCCATATACAGCGGTAATGGCGCCTTTGGAGGGCATCATTCACAGTTTTGCTTTCAATAATAATATTGGTGATTACGGAGTTACTATTATTCTTTCACACTTACTCCATGGTATCAGTTTGTATACGCTTTATGGTCATTTAAGCTGTAGTTCTATTAAAAATATTTCTGAGGGTGACAGCGTAAGCAAAGGAGATGTGTTTGCTGAGTTTGGTATTCCATTGGAAAACGGTCATTGGCCGCCGCATCTTCACTTTCAAGTTATTAAGGATATTGGAGAATGGAAAGGGGATTATCCGGGTGTTTGCAAATATTCTGAAAGAGAAAAATATCTGAATAATTCACCTGACCCTGACCTGGTTCTTCAACTCAATCAATATGTATAGAACTACATCTTTAATAATTTAAAGGCATGTGTCCATTGGTTCCTGGTAAATCCCGGGATGCACCAAAGTATGCACAATGGTTCGATGGCCCTTGCAGCTTCTGCTTTACCCATATCCTCGGTTTCCCAGCCAAATGAAGTGAGGATTTCTGTAACCGTTTTTTTGGCTCCCTCATCATTGCCGCAAATAAACATAGTGGGAGTGCCTCCCGGGAATTTTGGTTTATACATAAATGTATTACCTACACTGTTGAAGGCCTTGACTAACCGGGCATCCGGAAGGATCTGCTGAATTCTTTCCATCAGTGAATTTTCCAGTGTTGTAAAGAACTTTAATACACCATTATCGGGAGGCACAGCAGCGATGGGATTGGTGGCATCAATCACTGTCTTTTCAAAAAAATGTTCTTTGCCTGCCAGCGTTATCGCATCTTCCACGGCAAGACCACTCACTGCCAGGACAATGATCTCAGCAAACTGGGCTGTTTCCTGGAATGAACCTAACAGACCCCCGCTGTTTTCATTTTGCCATTTTACCACTTCCTCTTTTGAGATATTCCGGGTGCCCAGCATTACTGCATGACCTTCCTGTAAAAAAGCAGATGCTAATACCTTGCCGACGATTCCTGATCCCAATACGCCAACTTTCATAAAAATAGTTTTGGTGATTAATAATTAGTTTTACACTTTACAAACCGACATGAAATTTTTCATCCGTAAATTACATTGCAGAGGATGAAAAATTTCATCAAAGGTTCGCTGTGGCCTTAGTAAGATAAATAAATTTTCACAGCAAAGATTAAGAAAAAAATCATGGCCAATCCCAATTTAAGCAGTGATAAAGAATATTTAACCGCAGCGGACAAGGAATTTGAAAACAATATCCGCCCTGCGCAGATCGCTGATTTCTCCGGCCAGTTGCAGATCATTGACAACCTGAAAATATTTATAAAAGCGGCGAAGATGAGGGGAGAGGCGCTGGATCATATTTTATTTCATGGTCCTCCCGGTTTGGGCAAAACAACGCTGTCAAGAATTGTTGCCAATGAGATGGGAGTGAATATAAAAGAAACCTCCGGCCCCGTCATTGAAAAACCAGGCGACCTTGCAGGACTGTTGACCAACCTCGAAGCCAATGATGTGTTATTCATTGATGAAATACACCGATTGAGTACGGTGGTGGAAGAATATTTATATGCTGCTATGGAGGATTACCGGATTGACATCATGATCGATAGCGGACCTAATGCCAGAAGCGTACAGATCACTCTCAATCCATTTACACTGATCGGCGCTACCACGAGAAGCGGGTTACTCACGGCGCCCTTGTTATCCCGGTTTGCCATCAAATCAAGATTGGAATATTACACATCGGAAGTGCTCAATAAAATTATTCACCGTTCTGCAAGAATTCTTGGAACAAATATTTCCACTGAATCGGTAAATGAGATCGGCAGAAGAAGCCGCGGCACACCAAGAATAGCCAATGGTTTATTACGAAGGGTGAGAGATTTTGCACAGGTATTGAATGACGGCCAGATCGATCTCGGAATTACACAGCATGCTTTAAAAGCCTTGAATGTGGACGAACATGGTCTTGATGATATGGACAACCGCATCCTTTCCACCATCATTGATAAATTCAAAGGCGGCCCGGTAGGCATCACGACCATTGCCACAGCCGTTGGCGAAGAAACCGGCACCATCGAAGAAGTCTATGAACCATTTTTAATACAGGAAGGGTTTTTGCAACGTACACCGAGAGGAAGGGAAGCCACGGCGAAGGCTTATGAGCATTTGGGGAAGAAACAGGATAAAGGGAATGCGCAAACTTTGTTTGATAGCTGACATCCTGCAGGGTATATAAAGTAACAAGGTATAAAAAGTTTATACGCATACTTTATATACCTTGTTTACTTATTACTTATCAACTTAATCCTGCACCACCAGCCTGAATCCATTGCCATGTATATTCACGATCTCGATCTTCTCATCATCTTTTAAATACTTACGCAATTTGGCAATGTACACATCCATACTGCGGCCATTGAAATAAGTATCGCTGCCCCATATTTTTTTCAGCGCAGCTTCTCTTGGCAACAGGTCATTCAGGTGTTCGGCCAGCATTTTCAGCAATTCATTTTCCTTCGGGGATAATGTCTGGGTGATGCCGCCATGGATCAACTGGCGGAGCCGGGGATTAAAGTGATAAGTGGATAAGTCGAATTCCTTGTTCTCACTTTCCCTGTTCTGCTCCTCGTTGCGTTTCAGGATCGCTTTTATTTTCAGCAACAATACTTCGCTGTCAAAAGGTTTGGTGATATAATCATCAGCGCCCAGTTTATATCCCTGTATCACATCTTCTTTCATCGTTTTGGCGCTGAGAAAGAACAGGGGTATGTCCGGATCCACATCACGGATCTCTTCGGCCAATGTAAACCCGTCCATATTGGGCATCATTACATCCAGCAGGCAGAGGTCAAATTTTTCCCGTTGAAAAGCAGCCAGGCCAAGACGACCATCCCTTTCGAGGGTCACATCGTAATCGTTTAGTTCCAGGTAATTCTTCAAAACACTTCCGAGGTTCGGGTCATCTTCGCACAATAAAATTTTAGGTTTCTTCGTGTCCATTTGATAATAATTTTAATACGTGTTCAATCTTTGTTATTTAATCCGTCTCCGATTCTCCCTCTCCACTTGTGGAGAGGGTAGGGGTGAGGGGGCAAATAAAGTTAAAGCATTTCAGGGGTTCAAGTAACAGGGATGAATATTTTGTTAAAACAACCCGTTTCAGCCCCCGGCTCTCTACTTTTGCTATTCACGCTGTAATATATTAAAAACTGTGCCATCCTCCTGTCGGAATGGCAAGTAGAACCTTAAATACATAAATGATTAAAACACTAAACACTTTTATTTTATTCTCTCTCGGGCAATCAGTGATTGCACAGAAAGGCATTGAAAATCTTTTACTGGCAGAAAAAGACTTTGCTGCTTATTCCGTTGCGCACAGCACTAAAGAAGCTTTTCAAAAATTCATTGACAGCAACAGTATCATGTTTGATAATGGGAAACCTGTTAATGCAATTGAGTTCTGGGAGAAAAGAGAGAAAAATGCAGGGGTGCTGAACTGGCGTCCGCAATATGCTGAAATATCCGCTTCCGGAGATTTTGGTTATACCACCGGGCCATGGACCTTTCAGTCAACAAAAAATGATACAATAGCTGCAAGGGGACAATACACAACAGTTTGGCATATTAATAAAAATGGTGAATGGAAATTCCTGGTTGACCTGGGAATAGATAATGAGCAGCCCGGCAGCACAGAAGAAAGGATCATAGATACTCCAAAAGAGCCAGCGGTTCCAGATGAACACTCGCCAATAAATCTATTGGAAAGAGCCGAGACAAACTTTAACAGCCTGCAGGTAAAGAATAATTCAAAAGCATACGAAACATGGTTATCCCATGAAAGCATTCTGACCCGGCATGGTTTTTTACCGGCAGCCACTTCTGCTGAACGACGGAGTGTTATTGTTTCAACACCTGCAGGTATTAAGTATACCATGGATGGCTTTGGCATTTCCATCATACCTGATATGGGCTATACCTACGGCAAATCAATTACCGGTGGCAAAACAGAAAATTATCTCCGCATCTGGAGAAGAGAGAAAAATGGATGGAGGATAGCGGTTGAGGTTCTCCGCTATTAAATACATTTACAAACTTTAAAATTTGTAAGTAATTTCCTTTTTTAAAAAGTTGAATTATGGCAGATGGAGCAAAATTTCTTGACGCAATTAAAACGGGCTACACATTCAAAGGGGAAACTTTTAAAATTGGTTGTGGCATGTTGGATGGCGCTGTGATAAACGGGGCAGAAATTGTTATCCCGCTGAAAACAATGAACCGCCACGGCCTGATAGCCGGGGCAACGGGCACGGGTAAAACGAAAACCCTGCAAATGCTGGCCGAAGGTTTGAGCAATGCAAGTGTGCCGGTACTGCTGATGGATATCAAAGGTGACTTAAGCGGCATTGCCGCTGCCGGAACCGTGAATGATAAAATAACCGATCGTTGCCAGAAATTAAATATTCTATTCAAACCAACCGCTTACCCGGCTGATCTGCTCACATTAAGTAGTCAGAAAGGAGCAAGATTAAGAGCAACGGTCAGTGAATTTGGCCCGGTATTGCTTTCAAAGATTCTAGGGCTCAATGACACCCAGGGTGGATTCGTAGCCATGATCTTTAAATATTGTGATGATAATAAATGGCCCCTGCTTGATCTCAAAGACTTCATCAAAGTGCTGCAATATGTAAGCAATGAAGGAAAGGAGAGCATGGAGAAAGATTATGGAAAGATCTCCACCACATCCACCGGCACCATCCTTCGTAAAGTAATTGAACTGCAGCAACAGGGCGCCGATATTTTCTTTGGCGAAAAAAGTTTTGAAGTGGATGACCTGATGCGGATCAATGATGATGGAAGGGGAATGATCTCCATTGTCCGGGTAACTGATCTGCAGGACAGACCAAAATTATTTTCTACGTTTATGCTGCAACTGCTGGCAGAATTATATGCCAGTTGTCCGGAAGAAGGTGATGTGGACAAACCGAAGCTGGTGATGTTCATCGATGAAGCCCATCTTATTTTCCAGGAAGCGAATGAGGCCTTGCTGCAACAGATAGAAACGATCATCAAACTCATTCGTTCAAAAGGCATTGGCATTTATTTCTGTACCCAAAACCCGATGGATGTACCTGCATCGGTGCTGGCACAATTAGGATTGAAAGTGCAGCATGCGTTGAGAGCCTTTACTGCGACGGACAGAAAAACAATTAAACAAACAGCGGATAACTATCCGGAAACAGAATTTTATAAAACGGAAGACCTGATCACTCAATTAGGAATAGGAGAGGCACTGGTAACCATGCTGAATGAAAAAGGAATTCCCACCCCGCTCGTGCATTGTATGATCTGCCCGCCGGCCAGCCGCATGGATATTCTTACGGATGCAGAGATCGATGAAATTATAAGCCAATCAAAAATTGCCGGTAAGTATAACCAGGTCATAGACAGCCATAGCGCTTATGAAATTCTAACCGGTAAATTAAATGAGGCTGCTAAAAAGGAAGAAGAACAAAAGCAACATCAGACCGAAGAAAAAACGCAGAAAAAAACCACTTCAAAAGAAAAAGGGATATTGGATAACCCGGTTGTAAGAAGTATGACCCGCACAGCCGGCAATACGATCGTACGGAGCCTGCTGGGTGTGTTGGGATTAGGAGGAAGAAGCGGCAGGCGGAAAAGTTTATTTTAATTCTTTATATATTCAGGCATTAATTTTTTAATAAACCAAAAAAAACAACATGAAAAAGATTTTTGTAATCATGGCAGCGTCACTTTTTGTACTGGCTGCCTGCGACAATGACAAGAAGGATGAAAAGGACGACAAAGAAAAAGTAAATAATGGCGCTGAAGCCCGGGAAGAAAAAAATAAGGCAACCGCCCTGGCCAGTGTAAATGCACTGATAGCCGGCGATTATGATGCCGTGGTAAAAGATGGCCCGGCAGATGGTAATGTTGTTGATTACAATGATGGCAGCATGCCTCCGACAAAAGGAGCGGATAGTATCAAAGCCGCCCTGAAAATGTGGAGGGGTTCCATGTCTGAGTACAAGGCCGACAACCTTTGGGCCATAGCCGATGGTGATCATGTAGCCGTTTTCGGCGACTGGAGCGGCACTTTCAAGGATGATTTCATGGGAATGAAAGTAGCCGGCAAATCTTTTAAAATAAAAGATGTAGATCTTTTTAAGTTCAACAGCGAAGGAAAGATCATTGAACACCACAATGTTCAATCATCCGTAACGATGATGTCTCAGCTGGGTGTGGAAATGCCGAAATGATCATTTCAGCCTCACCCATCCTGTCTTATCCATCTCGATCTCATTCTCAGCCTGGAGGAACTCAAGCATCTTCCAGGCTTTTTCTTTTTTAACACCGTTCAGTTTCTGCAAAAGGTCTTTGGTATGCAGAGATTCATATTTCACTATATTGATGATCCGGTGATGCAAGGTCTCAAATTCTTCTTTGGTTAATGTAGCTGCTTTTTGCCGAAGGCAATTGTCACAAATGCCGCAGGAGCGGATATTATTATCACCAAAATAAGATCCGATGATACGGCTCCGGCATTCAGCTTCTTCTTTCACATAACTGACAATTTGTTTCATTCTTTTTTGAAACAACTCCTTTCTTTTTTCATAAGCCTGCATGTTTATGACAATATCTTCAGCCCTTATACGATTGCGGAGCAACAATAACTGCGGTGTATCTTTCTGCGGCTGGTAACTGATGATACCTGCCTGCTGTAGCTGGGCCAGTTGTTTTTTTATTTCATCCGCATCTTTTTTCATTAATCCTGCCATCATTTTTTCTGAAACCGGAACGGGCTGATCAAATATCCCTTCATAGGCCCGCAGCAGTGTTTTGATAATGGGTTCTAACAACGGATGTTCCTTTTCAAATAAATACAGGTAGTCTTTATGCGTTATGAAACCAATTGAAGAAGGAAGAAAGACCTGTTCATTAAAAGCCAGCCATCCATCCTGCTCAAGAGCTTTCAGTGAATAAAGTGCAGTATGAGTGTTTAATTTGAATTTCCGGAGAAAATCGCTGATGTCAAAATCATAGTACTGGCCTTCGCCGCTACCGGATGGAATTTGCAGGTAATTGGCCACCGCCTGGTACACATTCCTGATATCATCCAATGCAGGATATCGCAATGCGGCCAGGTTCTCCAGTTCTTTAATATCTCTTTCATCAAATAAAAGAACGGCGTATGAAATTTTTCCATCCCTGCCGGCTCGGCCAGCTTCCTGGTAATAGTTTTCCAAGCAATCAGGAACGTCAGCATGTATCACTACCCTCACTTCAGGTTTATCTATACCCATTCCAAAGGCATTGGTACAGACGATCACCCTTGTTTTATTGTTGATCCATGCTTCCTGTTTTTTATTTCTTTCTTCGGGCAGCAGTCCTGCATGATAATGATCAGCTGAAATCTTTTGCAGTTGCAGCAACTCACTTATTTCTTTGGTTCTTTTCCTGCTTTTGCAATAAATGATGGCAGAACCGTTAACCTTTCTCATCACTTCAATGATCTTATTGATCTTGGAATCAATTTTAAATGTGCTGTATGAAAGATTCGGTCTTTCAAAAGACTGGCGAAAAACTTTCCAATCATTAAATGAATCTTCAGCTTTCGGGGTCTGCTCCCCTCTCCACTTGTGGAGAGGGGTTGGGGGTGAGGGAGTCTGCTCCCCTCTCCACTTGTGGAGAGGGGTTGGGGGTGAGGGGGTCTGCTCCCCTCTCCACCCCGTGGAAAAGGGTATGGGGTGAGGGGCTGGGGGTGAGGTAAGCTTTTCACAAATATCTCTCTGCACATCAACCGTTGCCGATGCAGTTAATGCTAATACAGGAACACCCGGCAGTTCTTCTCTCAATGCGGCTATTCGTAAATACGGGGGTCGGAAATCATAACCCCACTGCGAAATGCAATGGGCTTCATCCACTGCGATCAAACTAATATTTAATCCCGGCAGATATTCTTTGAACAAAACTGTTTCTAATCTTTCTGGAGATACATATAAAAACTTACAATTACTTTCTGATGCCACTTTAAATGTATTGATAACTTCTTTACGGCTCATGCCGGAGTAAATGGCAAAGGCCGTGATACTTTTCTTCCTCAGATTTTCCACCTGGTCTTTCATCAAAGCGATCAACGGGGAGATGACGAGGCAGATCCCTTCTCCGACCATGGCTGGAACCTGGTAGCACAATGACTTGCCACCGCCCGTTGGCATGAGGGTAAGTGTGTCATTTCCGTTTAATACAGAATTAATAATGTCTTCTTGTAATGGGCGAAAAGCGTCAAAGCCCCAGTATTGTTTAAGGATATCGTGAATCGTGAATCGTGAGTCGTGAGGATGGTCTTTAAGTTTCATCTGCCAATCATTTTAGAAAGCATTTGAAAACATCGTTTCAACAACTCGCCAAGTTCAATTAATTTCTCTTTACTGGTATATTTCAGGCCTGCGGCAATATCAAAAGCGGCATCAATTTCTATAATGGAACCTCTGGCAATTTCATAAAAACGTTTTCTTTCTGTTAAAGATTTCCTTGAACAGCCTTCTGCTATGTTGAGATGCACAGATAATGCGGCTCTCCTAATTTGAGAAATCATCGCATATTTTTCTTCGGCTGGAAAGGATATAGTATGCTTATAATAAGCAAGAGTAAACTCTTTTGATGCCTGAAATACGTCCAGTTTTGTATGAGATAGTTCTAAAAACATAATAAAAAGTTTCTTCTAAACTAAGCAAATTTTTAAATCCGCTTCTATTCTCACGACTGATTATTCACGTCTCACGATTACACTACTTTCTTCACGAAGAGGCGAACTGAGTTGATGGCCAGCACTACATCGCTGAGTCCCATGGCCAATGCGCTGAAGTTGGGGGTAAGAAATCCCAAAGCGGCAACAGGTATGGCTATAATATTATAAGCGAATGCCCAGAAAAGATTTTGTTTGATGGTGATATAAGTGTGTTTACCCAATCCCAATGCGGTTGGTAAATTTTTCAGGCCATTATTCATTAGCACCACCTGTGAGGTTTGCATGGCGATCTGGGAAGCATCACTCATCGAAATTCCCACCGTAGCTTTTGCCAAAGCCGGCGCATCATTAATGCCATCACCGATCATTACTGTCGGGGAGGCAGCAGTAAGTTGCGTAATAGTATTTAGTTTTTGTTCAGGGCTTTGTCCGGCGATTACCATATCAATGCCGAGTTGTTCACCCAGGGCTTTTGTTTTATCATACCGGTCGCCGCTTAATAGGATTGTCCTGATGCTTTTTGAATGTAAATAATCAACCACTGCTTTTGCCTCGGGTCTCACCTCGTCTTTTACATCGATCCAGCCAATTAATTCAGTGTTCTTTGTGATGTAAACATTATGTGTATCATCGGTCGTAACAGCAGGGGCTGTTTTGAATGAACCAGCCCACCAGCTATTGCCTTCTTTATCTACTGCCTTCATGCCCATGCCTTTTACTTCTTCAATGCCTGACCAATTGATCTCTCCGTTGCCTTTCCAGGTTTCTGCAATGCTTTTTGCAATGGGATGATTGGAATACTTTTCTAAAGAGTAAACTATTTTTCTAAACTCAGGCTCTCCGATTTGAGATTTGTAATTTGCTATTTGGAATTTACCGGTGGTTAACGTTCCCGTCTTATCAAAAACTGCCTGTTTGATTTCTTTAAACAACTCAAGGCTTGTTGCATTACGAAAAAGAATTCCGTTTCTTGCTCCTCTTCCCAACCCAACTGCAATAGCGGCCGGGGTTGCCAATCCCATAGCGCAGGGACAGGAAATGACAAGAACAGCAATGCTGCGCATCAGTGCATGCGTGAAGTCGTGCAGAACGATCCAGTTAATAACAAGCGTTATTGCCGCAATGCCAATAACAACCGGAACAAATATGGCGCTGATCTTATCAGCTAATAGTTGAACTGGCGGCTTTTCTCCCTGTGCCTGTTTCACCAGGTTTATAATACCGGACAGGATGGTATCTTTTCCCACCGCGGTTACCTGCGCTTTTACCGTGCCGTCATGCAGCAGGCTACCACCGATCAGTTTATCTTTTGCAATTTTGTGAACCGGACTGCTTTCACCGGTAATGATGGCTTCATTCAAATGCGCCTCACCCCATAATATCTTGCAATCCATCGGTACTTGTTCGCCGCTTTTGATCAGGAGAAGATCGCCGACATGAAGTCTAGTATTTTCTACCTGGAAAATTTGTTCTTTGTGTTCCTCATCAAAAGCGATCATATTGGCCATGACTTTTTGTGACCGTACCAGTTCGTTCAATGCTTTTTGTGTGGAACGGATAGAAGCTTCTTCTAAATAATTCCCCAAAAAAACAAGGGTTATTATCGTGGCTGTTGTTTCATAGAACATGAACTGGGCTGCCTGGTTCGTCAGGGTTCCGTATAAACTATAAATAAATGATGCGGCTGCCCCTATCGCTATCAGCACATTCATATTGGGAATCCCATTTCGCAAACTTTTCCAGGCGCTTTTTCCGAAGAAACTCATACCGGCGATGAAGACAGGGATGGTCAAACCTAATTGTACCCATGGATTCATCAGCCAGTGAATGTGTACAGCAGGGAGCATATGCAATAACAGTACGGCAGTAAAAGGAAGACAAAACAAAAAACGTTGTAAATGTGAATGAAGAAACCCTGTATACCCTTCATCATGATGATGTCCATGAGAATGGTCATCAGCTTTTACCGGGTAGCCAAGTCCTTTTAACCCCTTTGCCAGCTCATCTTCTTTATCAGCCTCATTCATGTCAAATGCAACATCACCGGTGCCGAAATTCACCTTCACATTTTTCATCCCCTCCTTTTCCAGGTACCTGCGTATGGTGAGAGCACAATTGGTACAATCCATACCATCTACTTTCCATTGAACTGATTCCATCATGTAAAATTACCAATCTTTCCATCCCTGATTTTTCGAATAAAGAAATACTATAACAACATGGTTGCATAAAATGAGGAAATAATCAGTAAGGATATCTTCTTGCTCCCCTTTAAGGGATGGGGGCTACATTTGCTTCATGGAATGGAGTTTTTCTCTTGATAATATCAACAGGGTTGCAAAAGAATGCTTGAAGACAACTGAGGGTAAAACTGTTATTGCTTTTCATGGCCCGATAGGATCAGGCAAAACCACTTTTATTCATGCTTTGTGTGATGCGAAAGGAGTGAAGGATGTGGTGGGTAGTCCTACTTTTTCCATAATCAACGAATATTCGTATGTCCCGATAGATATCGGGAGCGATGGCCCCCCCAAAGTATTATTTCACATTGACCTCTACCGGTTGAAGGATGAGGAAGAAGCTTTAAAAGCCGGCGTGGAGGACTGTTTATACAGTGGTAACCTTTGCCTGCTGGAGTGGCCTGAGAAAGCTCCCCATCTTTTCCCCCCTGATACCATTCATGCCTTCATAGAAGTCGTTGACGATAAAACAAGACGCCTGAAAATCGCCAATATTTAATTACATTTGAGTAACTGGATTCTGGTTGCTGGATTCTGGTTGCTTGTTGTTATAGCGGGTAAAGAACTTTCCGAACTGTAAATACCCAGAAACCAGAATCCGGAATCAAGCAACCAGCACCGACCACCCGATCTTTAGATAACCAGAACCCAGCAATCAGCAATGAGCCAGCAAAAACCTAAAATCAGCACTTCCTTCAGCTACGAGACCCTTGAAGAAACGCTGGACATAAGACCCAAAGCCGAAGGGATGATGATCGGCATTCCCAAAGAAATTGCTTTCCAGGAAAACCGTATTGCATTAACCCCGGATGCGGTAAGTGTGCTTGTAAGTAACGGGCATAAAATAGTGATAGAGCATAATGCAGGTGAGGCTTCTCATTTTCGTGACAAAGATTACAGTGAAGCGGGAGCAAAAATTGTTTACGAAAGAGCCGATGTTTTTAAAGCGCCCATCCTGGTAAAAAGCGCACCTATCATTGATGAGGACCTTCCTTTGCTTCAATTGAACCAGATCATCATTTCTCCCATTCATCTTTCCGTGATGAAAGCGGATATACTGGAGAAAATGATGGAAAAAAGAATTACAGCCATTTCTTTTGAAAATTTAAAAGATGACAGCGACTCCTATCCTATTGTTCGCAGCATGAGTGAGATTGCCGGCAGTGCTGTTATGCTGATCGCTGCGCAATATCTTGGCTCGGCCAATCATGGCAAGGGAGTATTGCTGGGCGGTATTTCCGGTATTGCACCGACAAAAGTTATTATTATCGGCGCCGGCATCGTGGGAGAATATGCAGCAAGGGCTGCTTTGGCATTGGGCGCTTCTGTAAAAGTTTTTGACAACAGTGTCTACCGGTTAAAAAGATTACAGAATAATATCGGTCATCGTCTCTGGACCTCGGTCATCGAACCCAGGATGCTGGCCAAGCAATTAAAGACCTGTGAAGTGGCAGTTGGGGCATTAGGTTCAGAAACGGGAAGAACCCCCATGGTGGTAACAGAAGAAATGGTCAGCAATATGCGGCCCGGTTCGGTAGTGATCGACGTTAGCATTGATCGGGGCGGTTGCTTTGAAACATCTGAAATAACTTCTCATGAGCATCCGATATTCATGAAGTATGGAGTGATACATTATTGTGTACCGAATATTCCTTCCGGGTTTTCCCGGACGGCCTCACAGGCTATCAGCAATGTACTGATGCCGCTGTTACTGGAAGCAGGAGAAGAAGGAGGGTTTGAAAAACTGCTTTGGCATAAGATTCACCTGCGCAATGGCATTTATCTTTTTAAAGGGGCATTGACAAATTTCTATCTCAGTCAGCGTTTTGATCTGAAATACACCGATTTGAATTTACTGATCGCCAGTCAGCGGTAAAACCCGTCTGACCGTCCCGGTCTGACGGTTTAATACATGACAAAATCCTTTTCAAACTTTCTTGAAAAATTCCGGCGTATCACTTCTGCAGGAAATTATATTCCTGAAATTGATGGGTTGAGATTTGTCGCCATTTTTTGGGTGGTCGTGTGGATGCATTTGCCCAGCTTGATAAACACGCACCTGTTCAATGGCAAACTCTTCAGCGATCCATATATTGTTTCTGTACTATTGGAAGGAGGCCACGGTGTTTCATTCTTTTTTATGATCAGCGGGTTCATACTGGCGCTGCCATTCATTAAAGAAAAAATTTCGACAGGACCAGCCGTTTCGTTGAAAAAATATTACCTGCGTCGGTTGACCCGGTTGGAGCCGCCCTATCTCGCTGCGCTTCTTATTTCATTTTTTTTATTAGTTTTGGTTAAGGGACAATCCTTTTCCGGATTATTGCCACACCTCGGTGCTTCTTCAGTTTATATGCACAATATCATTTACAGTAACCCTTCATCGGTGCTTGGACTGGCCTGGTCGCTGGAGGTGGAAGTGCAGTTCTATTTACTGGCTCCTTTTCTTTGCTTTATTTTTTTTATAAAGCATCAGCTAACCCGGCGCATCCTGTTTGTCCTGCTGATTTTGCTTTCGGGGGTTTATGCCTGGTATCATTTATGGCAAATGCCAACGATGCTTCCTTATTTTATCTGCTATTTCTTTTCGGGAATGTTTTTGGCTGATCTTTATTGCAACGGCCATCAACTGAAACTGAATAAAACGGTTGGCCTTATTGCCGGTTGTTGTATCCTTCTTGGTCTTCCATTTATTATTTCAGTTAATTCACTGTGGTTTTTCATGTTGAAGCTTTTATTGATGAATGCAGCTTTTTACCTCGTGCTTTTTAATGCAGGGCTTAAAAAGCTGATGAGCCGGCAGTTCATTACGATAATTGGCGGTATGTGTTATTCTATTTACCTTCTTCATGTGCTGATCATGTCCGGGGTATCGCAAGGGCTTGCGGAATTGCCATTGCTTCATGGTCCGTTGGCTATTGTTGTGTATGCTGTATTGCTGATCGGGTCGGTATTAATTTTCAGCGCTGCTTTTTACCGGCTGATCGAGCAGCCTTGTATGCGGAAGGATTGGTGGAAGAAATTTTTTGCAAGAAATAGATAATTTTATAAAATGAAAACAGGAATACTTATTCTTATTATACTAATGATTGCCGGTTGCGAAAGTAAAAGAAACTGGGATGAACAAAACGCAAAAGAGAATTGTGTTCTCAGCTATACACAGGGGCCAGATGCGGTTTGGCTGGACTCATTGGTCGAAAGAAAAAATATTTACAGGGTTTGTGATTGTATGATTGAAAAGGCAGTAAAATTATACGACAATGAGGAAACTATGCTGAAAGATAAAGGGGGTTTTTCTGAACTGCTCTATTCCTGTATTGATAAAGTAAAAGAGCAGCTTGGAAAATAGCGGAGAAATTTTCCAGGGAATAAATATTTTTTTGAGATGGATAGCTCTGACAAAAAAGGATGATTTGAAAGACCGGATTGCCACCGGCCTGTTTAAATTAATTTTTATTCTTATAATTTTTGCTGCGTTTATTTCCATTATTCTTTTGACTTGTAAGGGATCACTGATGTAAGAATAATAAATACTGATGCTACTGGTAATGTTTATTTTTTATAATCACTCATATTGATCCTTTCCACGCAGAATTTATACTCCACCTCATCATTACTGCTCACCACTACCAATCTTTCTTTACAATGATCTTTAATTAACCGGTGGTATAGCGCAATTCCTTCTGTATCCAGGTTGGTGCAAGGCTCATCCAGTAAAACGATCGCCGTATCAGAAAAGATACATTGGGCCAGCTTCACTCTTTGCTTCATGCCGGAAGAGTAGTAACGTATTTGTTTATGGACAGCTTTCTCTAATCCAAGCGCAGCTATAATTGAATCAGCAGTAACTCCGGGTAAAAAAGGTTTGAACCCTTTATGAAATTCTAAAAATTCCTTCAATGTCATTTCTTCCACTACT
The DNA here is from genome assembly GCA_964525285.1 of uncultured Chitinophaga sp. Lineage (GTDB taxonomy): Bacteria > Bacteroidota > Bacteroidia > Chitinophagales > Chitinophagaceae > JJ008. Next base: position 64,479 of record CAZGGQ010000003.1, on the reverse strand, counting down.
TCCAAATAAGGTGCACAGATAGAAATATGATTGTAAATATTTTCAGTAGATATGATCGTTGAACCACTGACTCCTGACTCCCGACTCCCGACCCTGAACTCAATACTTCCTTCATTAAGCATCATCCCTCCGCTTAAAGCCTGCAAAAATGTACTCTTCCCCGAACCATTCGGTCCTGTGATTGCATAGGAGTTACCTTGTTCAAATGTGTAGTTGACATGACGGAAGATCCAGTCACGGTTAAAACGTTTACCGGCGTCAGATAGGAAGATCGTCATCGTTGCTGCCTTTGGTGAATCGTTTGATGATGCCCCGGCCGCTTTCACGGATAAAGGTCACTATTTCATCCCGTTCATCGGTAGCCGGCATTTCTTCTTCAATATACTCAACCGCCTGGCTGGTATTCATACCTTTATTGTAGAGTACCCTGTAGATATCAAGTATGTGGTTGATGCGTTCAATGCTAAAGCCCCTTCTTTTTAAACCCACAGAGTTTATACCCGCATAACTTAATGGATTTCTTCCTGCCTTGATATAAGGCGGCACATCTTTGGTGACCAGTGAACCACCGGCAATAAAAGAATGACTGCCGATCTTTACAAACTGGTGCACAGCACACATACCCGCCAGTATCACCCATTCACCAATGGTCACATGCCCGGCCACCTGGGTGTTATTGCTCACGATACAATTATCTCCCAAAAAACAATCATGGGCGAAATGCGAATAGGCCATCACAAGACAATTCTTACCTAAAACAGTTTTTTCCCGGTCTGATGTGCCGCGGTTTACTGTTACAAATTCCCGGATCGTGGTATTGTCGCCAATGATCACCGTGGAGTATTCACCATGAAATTTCAAATCCTGCGGGATGGCAGCAATAACTGCCCCGGGAAAGATCCGGCAATTCTTTCCGATCCGGGCACCTTCCATAATGGTTACATTGGAACCGATCCAGGTGCCATCGCCTATTTCCACGTCCTGGTGAATGACCGTGAACGGGTCAATTTTTACATTGGTCGCCAGCCTGGCATTAGGATGAATATATGTATGCGGATGGATCATGGGTCTAATAAAAAATCCCCTACCCGTCTGCAGGGGACGGCAAAGTTAGCAGATACGGCTAAAAACTGAACTTTTTTTGGCCATAGATTGTTAAAACTCAGGCATTCAGATAATTCGCTCTACCAGCATGCTGTTAATCAATGTTTACACAGTAAATTTGTACCTGTCTGCCGCAGGCAGGTTTAATCAATGAACAATTCTTCCGAAATACTATCCCTCGCTTTTAATCAAAACCTGATGCAGGATCAGTTGCTATTGCTGCATGAAAAACAGCAGCAGATACCCGGCTCGGTTCAATACACGATAAAAAGATATTTCCGGAATGTTCAATGGAATATAGAAGATACCGGCATGATCGTATATCATTACGAAAAAACAACGCCCCGGGAAAATTACCTGGAGCTGAAGTTTTGTGTCAGTGGAAATGTATATTGCCGCAAAAAAGATTCAGAGTGCGATATGTGCCAGTTCAGTGCATCGAAAAATTGTGTAGAAAGAGTGGACAGTGTGGATGTGGTAAGCTTTCGCTTTTCACCCATGCAACTGAGCCAGTTCGTCAAGCCACGCCGGACCACGGACACAACGACGGATGATATACTCAACTTTAAACATGCATCTTCTTTCAGCAAATCATTACCGCTTTGCGGCAAAACAAGAATGGTGCTGGAAGCCTTGCTGAATCAAACCTACACCGGCAGCCTGGAAAATATCTATATCAATGCACAGACACAAATGCTGTTGCTCTACAGTCTTGATTGCATGCTGGGCGAAAAAGAAATTGATGTGGTGAACTGTAAGTTCCTGGCCAATGAACTGGATCGTGAAAAAATTGTGAAGGCAAGAGAAGTGCTGATACAACATATCGGCGAACCTATCACCATCAGGGAACTGAGCCGCAAAGTGGCCATCAATGAATGTTACCTGAAAAAAGGATTCAAAGAAATGTTCGGCAGCACCATCTTTGATTTTTACCAGAGCCAGCGGATGGAACATGCCAAATACCTGCTCTACGAAAAAGGAATGAGTGTTACCGAAGTTTCACTGATGCTGGGCTATTCTTCTATCTCACACTTCTCCACGGCCTTTAAAAAGCATACGGGGCTAAAGCCCTGTGAACTATTACTCAGGTAGCCTGGTCATTTTACGAACAGCCACATGGAATTTTTCAGAAATAATTGGCTTTATGTTTTTGATCATGGACAATAAAATTTCTCTGGCGTACGTTACGCCTCACATGGCATAATTTTTGGACATTTGGCAACATCCATGCGCAAGAACCTGGCAATACTCCTGATTAGTTTTCACCTTGTTGGTAATACTGAAGTAGGACAGCTATTCAAGCTGCCTCAGTTAGTAAGTCATTTCTTCCAGCATCAGCGTCTCAACCCGGAACTGAGCTTTTTTGAATTTATCGCTATGCATTATGCCGGTGATGACGGAACAACAGCTGATGATGATTTTGATAAGCAACTTCCCTGTCACAATACAGATCACAACAGCATTAGTGTTGTTTACTCGCCGATGGTAAAAGAATTACCGGCGGCTGACTTCAATTTCTGGCCAAAAAGGGAATATAACGATCCCCTGCAATCAGGCACTTCCTCCAAACATGTTTTGTTGATTTTACAACCCCCCAGGCAAGCCTGATATTCCATTACATGCTGTATTTCAGAAATGATCTCATTTCTGAATTCCCGCATCACTGATGTAGTAATGCCAGGTTAGAGAATATGTTACCCGGATACTAATGTACAGGTAGGCCGGCCAACTAATGACCGGATAAATTATTTGATGACTCACCAAACAAACCGCAATGAAAAAAAAATTTGCTTACAAAGCAGCAATTGGTTTTGCAGTATTATTTATACTGGTTAATGCCTGCCGGCATGAAATACTGGACCCGGTAACGGGGGGACCTGGTTCCGGCGGCGGAAACCCGCCTCCAACTTCTGCCTGCAGCCCTGATACGGCCTATTTTATTAATGATATCATGCCCATCATTTCTTCTAATTGTACCATGGCCGGATGTCATGATAATATTACGCATGCCGAGGGTGTCAACCTGACTACATATACCAATATAAAAAAGTATGTGGTGGCAGGTAATGCTGCCAGCAGCAAGTTGTATAAAGTGCTCAACAAAACCGGGGATGAAAGAATGCCTCCGCCGCCCATGCAGCCATTAACGGCTTCTCAAAAAGCGTTGATCCAGAAATGGATCAACCAGGGAGCCAAAAACAATAATTGTATCGGTAGCTGTGATACTGCCGTGTTTACCTATAGCGGCGCGGTTAAACCGATCATGGATGCCAAATGTGTCGGTTGTCATAATCCCTCCAACTTAGGTGGCAATATTGATCTGTCCACTTATAATCCTGTAAAAGCAGTTGCATTAAATGGCAAACTCTATGGTTCTGTAGCACAACAGGCAGGTTATTCGCCGATGCCTAAAAACGGGATTAAACTTTCCGATTGTGAAATAAGACAGATCCAAAAATGGATAAATGCAGGTTCACCAAACAATTAAAACCAAAATTCACACCATGAAAAAAATATTTATCGGGACAATTACAATTTTCGGGGTTCTTTTTATCAGCTCCTGTTATTATGACAAAGAAGATCTGTTATATGGAAATGCCAATGCACCCTGTACGGATACCATCAGTAACATTTCCTATTCGCAACATGTGGTGCCCGTGCTGCAGCAATTCTGTTATAATTGCCACACCGGCAATTTTCCTTCAGGGGGGATTACAATGGGTACTTATGCTGCAGACAAAGCTATTGCCCAAAATGGTAAGTTATATGGGAGTATCAGTTATGCAGCCGGCTTTATACCTATGCCGGAAGGCATGTCCAAACTGAATAGCTGCCAGATCTTAACCATCAGGAAATGGATCGATGCCGGACTACTTAATAACTAACACTAAAGCCACTATCATGAAACGAAAAAAGATCATCCTCTATGTATTGCTTCCGCTGCTGCTGGTTGTCGCTGCCGTCGGCATATACATATATATTGAATACAACCGGACCCACAAGGATACAGCCAGGCTGAAAGCTGATTATTCCCTGGCAGCCACCGACCTGGTAAAAGAATTTGAAACAAATGAACAAGCCTCCAATAAAAAGTACTGGGACAAAGTAATAAGGGTGGAAGGGATGCTGAAAGAAATTGTAAAAGATGATAAGGGATTTTATTCGCTGGCGCTGGGGGATACATCGTCCATGTCATCAGTACGGTGCAGCATTGACAGTGTCCACAGCAAGGAGGCTGACGGCGTAAAAAAAGGAAGCATCATAGCTGTAAAAGGTATTTGCTCCGGGTTCAATGCTGATGACATGCTGGGTTCAGATGTAATATTGGTCCGCAGCGTAATTGATTCAAAAAAATAATCTGATAACAAATAAAAACTTCAAACATGAAAACCCTTTTAGTAATGACCCTCGCCGTACTGATCACAGCGACCTGTTCCGGGCAGAAATTTTTTACCAAGAATGGTAAAATAAATTTTGACGCCACTTCACCTTCTTCGCCTGAACGTGTTGAAGCCGTTAACCGGAGCGCCACCTGCGTCGTTGATACAAAAAGCGGCGCTATGCAATTTGTTGCACTCATGAAAGGCTTTGAATTTGAACGGGCCCTGATGGAAGAGCATTTTAATGAAAATTATATGGAGAGTGATAAGTTTCCCAAAGCGGAATTCAAGGGAGAGATCAAAGATAATGATGACATAAATTATTCAAAGGACGGAACCACTATAGTAAAAGTAAAAGGGAAGCTGACCATGCATGGGGAAGCAGAAGATGTGGATGCTGAAGGGAAGATCATTATTCAGAATGGAAAAATAACCGCCATGGCTGATTTTACTGTGAAGCTTTCCGACTACAAAATATCCATACCGGGACTGGTAGCAGATAAAATTTCAAAGACGGCAAGGATTACCGTGTCCTGCTCACTGGAACCTTTAAAAAATTAATGCTTAATACAATTTATTATGAAGAAGCTATCATTTCAATCGGCCTTAGGGATTGTTGTTTTGTTTTTCAATCTTAATTTATTTGCACAGGATGAAGACCTGCTGAAACTGCTGGGGGATGAAAAAACAAAGAAAGAAAGGATAAAATATGCATTTAAATCACCAAGAGTTATTAACGGGCATTCCATGGAATTCCTGAATCCCGGCACAATGGATTTCAGGATCCTGCACCGGTTTGGTCAATTGAACCAGGGATATAAAAATTTCTTCGGTCTCGACCAGGCCAGTATGCGGATGGGATTTGATTTCGGCATTCTGCAAAACCTGATGGTAGGGTTGGGGAGAAGCACTTATAAAAAAGAGCTGGATGCGTTTATCAAATATGCACCCATCCGCCAGTCCACGGGGCCATGGAGTTCGCCGGTAACTTTTGCATTAGTATCAGGTATTACGATGGATGGCACATCATGGGCTGATCCTTCCCGCAAAAATTTTTTCACTTCCCGGCTGGCTTATTATTTTGAAGCGATCATTGGGCGCAAGTTCAGTGAAAGCATTACACTGCAGGTATCCCCAACCATGGTGCATAAAAACCTGGTGCCATTTTCGACGGATCCCAATAATATTTACGCAGTGGGCGTCGGCGGACGTATTAAGTTGTCAAAACGAATAGCCGTTACCTGGGATTATTCTCATGTAATTATCGGGATGCCGGATAGCGGCTACTATCACCCATTATCAGTTGGATTTGATATCGAAACCGGCGGCCATGTATTCCAATTGCATTTTTCTAATTCAACCGGTATGAACGAAAGGGCCTTCATTACAGAAACTACAGGTAATTGGAGTAGCGGGTCCATACGTTTTGGTTTTAATCTGTCAAGGGTATTTCAGATAAAAAAGAAAAAATTGAATAATTAGAAATGCTTTTCACCGATTCTGTCCACCAGTGAGATGACGTTGTAAAAAAGGGATTAAATATCCAATCTTATGAAGAAAATACTGGTACTACTGTCAATCGTTGCGGGTTTGCTGATCTTTCAGTCGTTAAATTCCTGCAAGCATGAGATCACAGGCGACCCCTGCAAAACAAATCCCATTCAGATCAATCTTTCCTTAACCGATGCGTCGCCCGACCAGAATAATGGTAAGATAAGGGCGACCGCGATGGGTGGAAGCGGATTTCAATACAGCCTGAATGGAGGAGCATTCCAGGACAGCGGTTATTTTTCCGGGCTGCAACCCTTTCTCAATTATAATGTAGTAGTAAAAAATGTATGGGGATGCACCGATACGGCACAGGCCGCCATCAATGTGTCTGATCCCTGCAGCGGGATTACTATTGTGGTTACTGCTACAAAAACGGATGCTTCACCCAATCAAAATAACGGGTCCATTACCGTAGCTGCTACCGGTGGAGCAGGATTCACATACAATCTTAATGGCGGAGCTTATCAGAGTTCCAATGTTTTTACGGGTCTTGCTGCAGGAAATTATACAGTTGCTGCTAAAAACGCAGATGGATGCATAGGTATTACACAGGTTACGATTGCAGTTAATGATCCCTGTGCAGGAGTTACCGTTGTAGTTACTACCACGCAGGTCAATCCAACGGCCGGTCAGTCAAACGGCAGTATTACAGCCACTGCAACCGGGGGCACTGGTTTTACATATAAACTCAATGCCGGGCAATTTCAAACCTCTGGTTCGTTTACCGGACTGGCTGCAGGAAATTATACGGTTACAGCAAAAAATTCCAATGGATGCACGGGCACTGCAACGGTTGCATTGGGTTCCACCAATCCCTGTGCTGGGGTTACTATAACAGTTACACTAACAAAAACAGATCCTACACCCGGCCAATCCAATGGATCTATTACAGCGACAGCTACAGGTGGCACAGGGTTTACCTTCAGTCTTAATGGAGGAGCTTACCAGGCCTCGGGCACATTTACCGGGTTAGCAGCGGGAACATATACAGTAACTGCAAAAAGTTCCAATGGTTGTCTTGACACAGCACAAATTACGCTGACAACTTCTAATCCATGTGCAGCAATCAATATTGTTATTACTACAGCCATTGTAAATAATACTCCCTGTGTAACACCGGCAAGCGGAAAGATCACAGTAACCGCAACAGGCTCCACAGGGTTTACATATAATATTAATGGAGGGACTTACCAGGTAAGCAATATCTTCTCTGCTTTAGCAGCCGGCAATTATACCGTGGGAGTGAAAGATGTGAATGGATGTACAAAAACAGCAGTTGCTGCAGTAGCCAATGCTGCATCAGGGCCGTTATTTGCACAGATGCGAACATTGATCTCTACCCGCTGCAACAGTTCGGGATGTCATATCGGTGCCGGGAATAATGCTGCCGGTTATAATTTTGATAGCGATTGCAATATTGTAACTAAGTGGAGCCAGATAAACATTACCTGCGTATTGTATACACAGGGGTGGGTAAAAATGCCCAAGAGCCCTCAACCATTTTTTACAGCAGCAGAAAAACAAAAAGTAACGGACTGGATCAACGCAGGGCACCGCTATACCGATTAAGCACTCTCAGAAAATTATTATAATTAAATGCAGCAGCCTTGTTTTGCAAGGTTGCTGTATTTTTAAAAAGTCTTTTTTAAAGAAGGATCGGTAAGAATTGTATAATTACCCAACTGGCTGAATTTTTCCCAATCAGGATTATTGTACGACACATCGATCTAAGTTCCCCTTTTAGGGGACAGGGGCATACGTCTTCTTCAACCCCGGATCAGTAAGAATTATATAATCACCAAGATTGCTAAACTTTTCCCAGTCAGGATTGCTGAACGACGCATCGCTGAAGCTGCTGATGTTAAGGATCTTTAATCCCGGTTTTCTTTTTTGCAGTTGTGCCAGGGTGCCAAGTTTTTCATCACAATGAAAGCGGCCCACACAATGAAATACTTTCTTTTGTTTATATTTCTTCAAAAATTTATAAATGTTGTAACTCATCCCTGCATCCCAGAGGCTCTGGCTGTAATAAATATTCGGACCTCCTCCTCCGGGACTTTCTTTCATGGTCTCCATGAATTTTTCCCGGTAGCGGCCGGTCAATGTATCATAGGGCAGGGGAGGAAGAAATTTCCTTGATTCCTTTGATAAACTGTCCAATGATCTCATCCCCCTCCGGCTCACCATGCTGACATAGCGGCGGGGTGGGTTGGCAGCGATCACATTCAGTTTATTCTTTTTGGCATATTCGATCATAGGCCGGTAATCTTTATAATTACTCCATAACCGCACATCTTTGGAAAACCGGTCTTCGGGAATTAACCCGGCTAAATAATCATTCAAGGCTGTCTGGTTATCTGCTTCAAACATTTCCAGGCTTACGGCAACATCATTCCCATATTTTTTATGCAGCGCTTCAAAAATGATATGCTCCAGGTAATGACCGACGCTGTCATTATGCTCCTCGCCGAAAAATAATACATTGGCCTTCCGGCAATCGGCTGCTATCTTATCAACCGTGGTTATTTGTTTGCTTCGGGTATCATAGATTTTAAAGTGATTTTCAATTTTGTCCTGTGACAAGCAGGTTGCAGATAAAGCTGCTAAAATTGAAGTTAGAAAGGACTTCATACGTTTAATTTTTTGGTGAATGTACATTAATACTGATGAATCGTTTTGATTTCTGTTACTTTTTGCAGCGCAACAATTACCAATTGCGTAAACTGTTTTTCTTATTCCGTAAGCTGAGTTAATTCTGTTAAGTGACATTTGTCATACAAAATTTTAATATGTTCAGAAGATTATTGGTTTTAACCGGACTTGTTGGTTCAGTACTTCCCGCCTTTGCACAGAATGATAAAAAAATTTTTTATGACGACACCCTGAATCCCACTCATAAATTTTTACCGGATATAACGGTGGTGGGCCGCAACAGTAAAAGTGATTATCAGCAGATGCCCGAAATCGTTGGCACTTCTATTTATGCAGGTAAAAAAAATGCTCTTATCGTTTTGGATAATGTTCAGGGTAATGTTGTAACCAACACAATGCGGCAGGTGATGGCCAAAGTGCCCGGCATTCATATTTGGGAAAGCGACCCCAGCGGCATCCAGATTGGAATTGCTGCAAGAGGGTTAAGCCCCAACCGAAGCTGGGAATTCAATATCCGTCAGAACGGATATGATATTGCCGCAGACCCCTTTGGTTACCCGGAAGCTTACTATAACCCTCAGTTGCAGGCTGTGCAGAGAATTGAAATTGTAAGAGGACAGGGGTCATTGCAATATGGACCACAGTTCGGAGGCCTGGTAAATTATATCCTTCGCAACGGAAGTGAGATCAATAAAAAATTTGAATTTGAAACACAGCAAACTATTGGCAGCAATGCACTATTCAATAGTTTTAATGCCATTGGCGGCAAAACAGGCAAATGGCACTATTATTCATTCTTTGACCACCGTAATGGCGATGGCTGGAGACAAAACAGCCGCTATTTCACCAATTCCGGTTTTGGCACTGCCACTTATTACTTTTCTCCAAAGGTTTCAATAACAGCAGAAATAATGCATTCGCATATCCGTAGTCAGCAGGCCGGCGGATTGACCGATTCTTTATTTAACCTGGATGCAAAGCAAGGCCTCCGCAGCCGGAACTGGTTTGATATAAAATGGACAACACCGGCTTTGATTCTAAATTATAAACTGAATGAAAAAACAAGATGGAATACTAAAGTCTTCGCTACGATCGGAAACCGGAACAGTGTTGGTTTTTTACAATCCATTTCGGTAAAAGACAGCATCAATGTCACTACCGGGGATTATAACAACAGAACAGTACAGAAAGATAAATACCGCAATTATGGAATGGAAAGCCGGATCATCACCAATTATTCGCTGGGAAAAACAAATAATACTTTGTCAGGAGGCGTTCGTATGTACACAGGCACCACACATCGCCTGGCAGATGGTAAAGGCACGACAGGAGCTGAATATGATATAACCGTGAAGGATAATTACCCAAGAGATATTGAGTTTAAATCAAATAATGCTGCTGTATTTGTTGAAAATATTTTTCGCATCAGTAATAAATTTTTGATTGTTCCTGGTTTCCGGTATGAATGGCTTGAGGGTGTTGCTTCAGGCCGGAACGGATACACTTCCGGAGGTACAGCGATTTTATTACAAAATATCAGGCGCAGCCGTAGTTTTCTGCTGACAGGTATCGGAGCCGAATATCATATTTCAAATGCGACAGAATTATATGCAAATATTTCACAGGCTTACCGGCCCATACAATTTGCCAACCTGCAGGCACCGCCAACAACAGATGTGGTGGATAATGGTTTAAAGGATTCAAAAGGCTTTAATGCAGACCTTGGCTATCGTGGTAAAGTAAAAAACTTCCTGCAGTTCGATATCAGCGGGTTTTATTTGCAATATAATGACCGTATTGGTACGGTTACGGTTGCGGGGGCAGCTTCTTACCGGCTTATCACCAATGTTGGTGGAAGTGCCAGTAAAGGTATTGAAGGATATATTGAGTTTAACCCCTGGAGAGCTTTTAGCAAAAAAAGCAATGCTGACATCATCCTGTTTGGCTCATATGGCTATACCGATGCGAAATATAACAACGATCACAAGGATGCCGCCACCAAAGGCAAAAGAGTAGAAAATGCGCCCCAAAATATTTTCCGGGGAGGTATAACTGCCGGTTACAAAGCAATTCTTTTTACCACACAGATAAGCTATGTCGGTGAAACGTACAGCGATGCTAATAACACTTTTCAGCCAACTACTAATGCCAACAATGGTTTAGTACCTTCTTACGCCGTGGTTGATTTATCAGCAAGGTATAAGGTTTCAAAAAACCTGAATATCAGGGTTGGTATAAATAATCTTACTGATAAAGTATATTTCACCCGCAGGGCCGGTGGCTATCCCGGCCCCGGAGCCTTACCGGCTGACGGAAGAACTTTCTTCATTAGTGCAGCAGCTAAATTATAAATAAGAATATTTTTTTCAAAGCCTTCCCTCGTAAAAGGCTTTTTATTTTCCATTCACTGTTTATTTAATTCAAACATGATTTTCATCAACAATCAGGATGATTTTATAACAAGCATCTGTCATTTTTTTGTAAAAGGATTTTATCACAACATTTCATGACAATGATGTGATAAAATGCAATGATTGCTGAAGAACCTTTGCATCCGCAATGGGAAAAAGTATAAAAAGATATTTTACAACGATAGGATTACTTGCAGTTTCAATAATCTCCAATGCCCAGGATTCCAGCTTCAATAAAGAACAGGAACTTTCTGAAGCGGTGATAACAGCCAACCGAAGCGAAAGAAAATTAGGCAATGTTGCAGTGCCTGTTCAGTTGGTTTCGCAAAAAAACATTCGCCAAACCGGCTCACTCCGGTTGCAGGATATTTTACAGGAGCAAACAGGACTGGTCATTGTCAACAGCACTCTTGGTTCTGCATTGAATGGATATCCCAATCCATTCGGACAGGGCGTGCAGATGCTGGGGCTTGATCCTGCATACACATTAATATTATTAGACGGTGAACCACTGATTGGGAGAAACGGCGGTATACTGAAATTGGGAAGATTATCTACCGGCAACATCAGGCAAATTGAAATTGTTAAAGGCCCTTCTTCCTCTTTATATGGAAGTGAGGCGATGGCGGGAGTTATTAATATCATAACACAATCCCCGCAAAAGGAAAATGCGGAATTTCAGATACACTATGCTACTAATAACACATGGGGCACAGGATTTTCTTACGGAAACCGGTTTAACAAAACGGGTGTTCAATCTTTTATCAACCGTTATTCTTCTTCAGGCTATGACCTTGATAAAACTATTTATGGCAAATCAGTTGATCCCTTCAGGGAATGGAACGGGCAAATAAAAATTACACATGACTTTTCCAATAAATTACAATTGCTGTTCTCGGTACGACAGTTTGATTCAAGACAAAAAAATAATTACCAGATTTTGTGGCAGGGTCAACCGGCTTTAGCCAAAGGCTACACTACAGAAAAAGATCAATCAGATTTCCTGCAATTGCGATGGCAGATGAAGAGGGACCGGAAATTTAATTTCAGAACCTTTTATGATCATTACCGGAATAATTCATTTGTTAATCTTGATAAAACAACAACCCGGTTTGACGAAACAACTTTCAATCAATCCCTCCTGAAACCGGAACTGCAATTTGAAAGCAACCGGAACGGAAACCGGTATGTAGCAGGGGCAGGCACTTATTTTGAAATGATTGATGCAAGCCGCTATGAGGGGAAAAAGAATCTTACAACGGTTTATGCGTTCACACAAAAAGAATGGGGTCTACTGCATGATAAATTGACTTTTATTACAGGCGGAAGAATTGACAAACGAAACGATTTTGCTGCGAAAATAAGTCCAAGAATAGCTGTTGCCTTTAAGCCAGGTTCAAAATGGAAGTTTACCGGATCATCCGGATGGGGTTTTAAAGCTCCTGATTTCCGCCACCTGTATTTAAACTTTTACAATTCACAGATTGGATATTCTTTGATCGGGGTAAATGAATTGGCAGGACAGTTGCAAAAAATGCAGGACCATGGTTTGTTGCAAACGGGTGCGGATATTACTCCATATCTGAACAACCCCGGCCTGAAACCTGAATCTTCGTTTGGATCTCATATCGGCGTAAAATTCAATAATGAAAAATGGAGTATTGAAACCGGGCTGTTCCGCAATGATATCCGCAACCTCATTGACAGGTTTTCGTTATCATTTACAAGAAGCAACGGCCAGCCGGTTTTCAGTTATCACAATATTGGCCGGGTTTACACACAGGGAATAGAGTCAGCTATTAAACACTGCCTGGTAAAAAATATTTCGCTGTCGGCCGGCTACCAGTTTCTTGATTCAAAAGACAAAGAAATGCTAAGGCAGATTGAGGAAGGAAAATTATATAAAAGGAATCTGACCACATTTCTTACTTCAGCTGTAAAACGGTCTGACTATTTCGGATTATTTAACCGGTCAAAACATACTGCCAGTTTTAAATTAGAATTTAATGATGAAAAGAAAGGATGGAATGCTTATGCTCGGGCTGTTTACCGCGGCAAATTTGGTTTCACCGATCTGAATGGCAATAATATCGCCGATGATCCTGCCGAGATGGTCAATGGTTTCTGGATGGTTAATCTTTCTGTCAGCAAATCTTTTAGCAGTCACTTCAGCATCCAGGCCGGAACAGAAAATATTTTAAATTATACCAACCCGGCAAAGCTCAGCAATATTGCCGGCCGGTTATTTTTTCTCAATCTCAACTATTCTTTTGTAAACAAACACAATAAACATAAAAACGACAAACAATGAAAAATAAAATTATTTTCAGCCTTGTGCTGATGGTATTAATTCTGGCTGCCTGTAGCAAAAAAGACAATATAGTGGTCTTGCCAACAACTGTAAAAACAAAAAGTATGACCGTTAATTTCAGCCCTGCGTCGTCATTTACTTTTTTTAGTTTCCGGGATACAACTGTGATTGCAAATTCAGATTCAGCATCTGCTAAATGGGACTTTGCGCTGCGGCTTACTACCTTTTTGGTGAACAGTAATGCCAGCGGACCGGGAAATGGCGGAGTAATTTTGCAGGATGGTATTTATGATAATATATTGATGGCCCCGGCTGCCGGGTATGCATTTGATACTACTTCATCGCAAAAAGCCATTAAAGATGGAAGCTGGTATGATTACAATCCCACTACACATTCTTTTGTGCCTAAAGCCGGAAAGGTTTTTATTTTCCGCACAGCTGATGGACATTATGCCAAAATGGAACTGCTCGGGGTGAGCTATGAAACGTTTACAGGACCGGTGCCACAAAGACTGATCTATAATTTCCGTTATACATACCAACCGAACAGCAGTACTAAATTCTGATAATATCCCTGGAAGACCTGCAAACCGTCCCGGCTTGTCGGGATGGTTTTTTATTCCCGTACAAGCAAGGCTTTTCGTAGCTTTGCCGACCTAAAAATCAGACAGGACGGGACTAATATGAGTGTTAAATACAAAGAATTTACAGGATTGAATCTTCCGGCTTTTGAAAAGGAAATGCTGGTAAAATGGTCCGAAAACCATGCCTTTGAAAAAAGTGTTTCTTTAAGAGAAGGTGCCAGGCCTTTTGTTTTTTACGAAGGCCCGCCCAGTGCCAATGGGTTGCCCGGTATCCACCATGTCATTTCAAGAACATTGAAAGACCTGGTTTGCCGCTACAAAACCATGAAAGGATTCCAGGTAAAAAGAAAAGGTGGCTGGGACACACATGGATTACCGATAGAATTGGGAGTTGAAAAAGAATTAGGTATCACCAAAGAAGATATTGGTAAAAAAATTTCGGTTGAAGAGTACAATCAAAAATGCCGTGAGGCGGTATTGCGGTATAAAGATAAGTGGGATGATATCACCCGCAAGATGGGTTATTGGGTGGACCTGAATGATCCCTACATCACCTACAAGAACGAATACATTGAAACGGTTTGGTGGCTGCTGAGTGAATTGTATAAAAAAGGATTGCTCTATGAAAGCATCAGCATCCAGCCTTACTCACCGGCAGCGGGGACCGGATTGAGTTCGCATGAACTCAATCAACCGGGCACTTATAAAGATGTGAAGGATACAAGTGCAGTGGCGATGTTTAAGGCGGTGAAGAATGAGAGATCAAAATTTTTATTTGATGCTGTTGATAAAACACAAGGCACAAGGGACAAGGTACTAGGCGGCGAGTCTGTGAAAGTCCCCCCTTCTTCACAAGTGGAGAAGGGGTCGGGGGATGAGGTCTTCTTCCTTGCATGGACGACAACTCCCTGGACACTGCCATCCAATCTTGGATTAACTGTCGGTGCTAATATTGATTATGTATTAGTAAAAACATTCAGTCCTTATTTACATATCCCTGTACATGTAGTTCTTGCAAAAACCTTGCTGGGTACGTATTTCAAGCCGGAAGGGGAGAACGGAGATTTTGAAGAGTATAATGAAAAAGAAAAAATTATTCCCTGGAAAATATTGACTGAATTCAAGGGTTCTCAACTGGAAGAATGCTGTTATGATCAATTATTTCCTTACGAAGCCAATTCATTAAAAGCGATAGAAGATATTACTCCTGACGCAAGACCTTTCAGAGTATTGGTTGGTGATTTTGTAACGACTGAAGATGGTACAGGCATTGTCCATACGGCCCCCGCCTTCGGTGCTGATGATTTTAGGATCGGAAAGAAATATGGTATCGGTATTTTAATAATGGTTGACAGGCAGGGAAAATTTGTTGAAGGATTGGGAGAGTTCAGCAACCGCTATGTAAAGAATTACAAAGATGAAAAAGATTATGTTGACGTAAATATTGATATAGCTGTTAAATTAAAAAAAGAGAACCGGGCATTCAAAGTAGAAAAATACGAACACAACTATCCGCATTGCTGGCGAACAGATAAGCCCATTCTTTATTATCCTTTAGATGCATGGTTCATTAAGACCACGGCAGTAAAAGAAAGGATGGTAGAATTAAATAAAACCATCAACTGGAAACCAAAATCAACAGGCGAGGGTCGTTTTGGCAACTGGTTAGAGAATATGGTGGACTGGAACCTGAGCCGCAGCAGGTTCTGGGGAACTCCATTACCCATCTGGAAAACCGAAGATGGAGAAGAAGAAATTTGTATAGGTAGTATAGCTGAGCTGATCAATGAAGCAAGGAATGCTGATAAGATATTAGGGTTAGCTGATAGCTCAAAGCTGACAGCTAACAGCTTAGACCTGCACAAACCTTATGTTGATGATATTATATTAGTAAGCAAATCAGGCAAACCGATGAAGAGGATCCCCGACCTGATTGATGTTTGGTTCGACAGTGGCGCCATGCCTTATGCACAATGGCATTTTCCATTTGAGAATAAGCAAATATTTGCCCTTAGCTATCCTGCCGATTTTATTGCTGAGGGTGTAGATCAGACCAGGGGTTGGTTTTATACACTACATGCTATTAGTTGTATGATACAGGAAAGTCTCGAAGAAATAATGAAGGATGTTCCGGCATGGACTTCCAAAATCCCCCCTTCGGGGGGTGCGGGGGCCGGTGTTGCTTATAAAACCTGTGTATCAAACGGCCTGGTGCTGGATAAGAACGGCAACAAGATGAGTAAGCGGTTGGGTAATGTAGTTGATCCGTTCAAAACCATTGAAACTTTCGGCGCTGATGCAACAAGATGGTACCTCGTTACCAATGCATCACCCTGGGATAATATGAAGTTTGATCTCGATGGTATCAAAGAAGTGCAAAGGAAATTCTTCGGTACACTTTATAATACCTACCAGTTTTTTGCCTTGTATGCCAATGTAGACGGGTTTGCATTTAAGGAAGAATATATTCCATTGGAACAGCGCCCCGAGATTGACCGCTGGATTCTTTCCTCGCTCAATACCGTAGTGAAGAAAATAAATGAATACATGGACGATTACGAACCAACCCAGGCTGGGCGTGTAATTGAGGACTTTGTAGATGAACACCTGAGCAACTGGTATGTTCGCCTTTGCCGCCGCCGTTTCTGGAAAGGGGAATATGAAAAGGATAAGATCTGTGCTTATCAGACTTTATATGAATGCCTTGAAACGGTCACAAGATTAATTGCACCCATATCTCCCTTCTTCAGCGATACTGTTTTTCAAAACCTGAATGAATTAACAGGACGTTTCAATGCAGAGTCTGTTCACCATGTTGATTTTCCCGTTGCCAATGAATCGATGATTGATGTATCACTGGAAGAAAGAATGCAACTGGCCCAGGATGCTTCGTCTTTGATATTATCACTTCGCAAAAAAGTAAATTTGAAAGTTCGTCAGCCCTTGCAGAAAGTACTGCTGCCTGTATTAAGCGCTTCCATGAAAGAGCAACTACAAAAAGTGGAGGATTTGATAAAAGCAGAAGTGAATATAAAAGAGATAGAGTATTTAAATCCGGATAATACATTTATCAGTAAAAAAATCAAGCCCAGCTTCGTAGCGCTGGGTAAAAAACTTGGACCTAAGATGAAAGCAGTCGCTTTCGCTGTGGCACAATTCACCCCGGAAGATATTGCCCGGCTGGAAAAAGAAGGCCAATATAATTTGTCAATTGATGGCGAACCTGTAATATTACAGCTTACCGAAGTGGAAATAAGCAGTGAGGATATTCCAGGATGGACTGTGGCCAGTAAAGGCAGTTTGACTGTTGCCCTGGATATAACCGTGACACCCGAACTGGAAACCGAAGGGAATGCCCGGGAATTTGTCAACCGTATCCAGAAAATCCGCAAGGACAGTGGATTCGAACTTACAGACAGAGTGGAAGTTAAAGTATCGGCTGCTGATGGATTAAAAGACTCATTGACAAAGTTTAAAGCCTATATTTGCGCCGAAATTCTGGCCGACACTCTTGAAATTCTGTCCGAACTTCAGGGTGGTATTGAAATAGAAGTAAATGATATTCCATTAAAAGTCATTGTTTTAAAAAAAGGGTAGACTATGGCAAGTAAGAAAAAAAAGGCCCCTAAAAAGGCGACTAAACCCGTTAAAAAAGCCGCTTCAAAAAAACAAGCAGCAAAGAAACCCAAGAAACCCAACAAACCCGTGAAAAAATCTGCACCTAAAAAAACGACTCCAAAAAAAGCCATGCCTACCGGCAAGCAGGCTGCAAAACCAGTTGCTAAAAAGCCTGTTCATAAAGCAGCGGCTAAACCTGCCCGTCCGGCAGCTGTAACTGTAGCAAAAACAGCTCCTAAAACTGTAGCCAGGACTGAACCACCGGCGCCAAAACCAGTGGCCAAGAAACCGGGAACAGTTGACCCCAAATCATTGGTTTCAATAAAACCAAAAGTGAAACCCGTTATTAAAAAGGAGCCTCCTAAACCTTTGAAAGTTGTCATACCCAAAACTACTACCAAAAGCTCGGTAAAATATGAACCGGAATTCACCAAATCGGTATTGGATGCAAGTATGTACCAGTCATCATCTGGTCCTACTATGCGGTATTCTGATAACGACCTGACTGAATTCAGGGAGATTATTCAGAAAAAACTGGATGCTGCCAAGAAAGAGCTGGCTTATCTGCAGGGATTAATAACCCGCAAAGATGAAGGTGGCGATATGGATGAGGCCCGTTATATGACGATGGAAGATGGCAGTGTAAGTATGGAAAGGGAGCAATTAAGCCAGATGGCCAGCCGCCAGATCACCTTCATTGATCACCTGGAAAAAGCCATGATGCGGATTGAAAATAAAACCTATGGTATTTGCCGGGTTACCGGGAAGCTGATTGATAAAGCCCGCCTCCGTGCTGTGCCACATGCTACTTTAAGCATTGAAGCCAAGCATATGATGAATAAATAAGCTGAAACAAATATGAAATAAATGATGTCACCCCGGGCCCCGACCCGGGGTCTTTTTTTGATTGATCAGAAAATCATTTTCTTGCATCCAGGAAAACCTGGAAACCTACCCCAAATACCATTCCATGAGTTGTGTATTTAGTGGTTGGATTGCTTTCGCTGGTCAGGTCTATGGTCCCGTTATTGCCATCATCCCTTAATGTGGTGGTTTTATAAGTGTTCTTATTATAGGAGTAAGAATAACCAATAGAAATATCCAGGCCAGTATGCGGGGTTACCATTTTTGTCATTCCGAGAGCCAGTCCGGCATTGGCAAAAAAACCGCCTGAAGATTTACCGTCATAAGTAGTTTTATAAGCGCTGGCGCCGCTGCCACCATAGAAAAAGCCTTCCGTTTTTTGAGAACTGATGCCCAGGTTTATACCCAATTGCCCGAAAGGCATGAAGGAAGAGGAAGAATTGAAATAATTCCGGGCAAACCCCCCGATCCCAAAAATAAAGCCATTGACTTTGTCCTGCTGATAGGTATTGCCCCCCGCTCCGGCTTGGTAGCTGGTTTTATTGCTGGTTGGGTTAATATTCAGTGAAACGCCAACAGCCGTGTTATCAGAAATAAACCAGCCCATGGAGGGTACAATATTTAAACCGAAGGAAGTGGTTTTTGAAGTAAAACCCGTAGTAGGTGCAGGATAGGACACATCGGCAGTACCGGAATTGAAAAAAATGCTGCCCACATTGACGCCCGCCATCCGCATACCTTTCTTAAACTGGGCATTGGCCGACAGACTTACTACCAAAAAAACAGGGATAAAAAAGGCTATTTTTTTTTGCATAATCTTCGCTTTGTACAGGCGACAAATATAACGGGCTTCCCGCAAAATAAAGGGGGAAAATTTTTTTAAAAAAACATTCAAAGTATTGATATTTTTTCCTTTACCTTTAAAATCAATTTGTGAATCGGAAAATTCCCTTACTTTTAAAGCCAAAACTAATTTATCAGCCAAATTAAAACGCTATGAGAAAGTTCAGACTCCTGTCATTATTAGCTTTAGCCATTGCATTTATAGCCGTTAGTTGTACCAAAGAAGGTCCTGAAGGTCCTGCTGGTGCTACGGGTCCGCAAGGTCCTGTCGGTGCAAACGGCGCCACTGGTCCCACTGGTCCTCTTGGTCCCACTGGTCCTGCCGGTCCTACTGGTCCTACTGGTCCGCAAGGCCCTCCGGGAACAGCAAATGTTATCTATTCATCATGGTTAACAGTTGCTTTATCATCACCAGTTATTGATTCCAGTTTTGCGGATTTTGGATTGTGTAAAAGATGGTACAGATCTGCTCCAAGTGTAACTACCGCTATTCTTGACAATGGCCTGGTTCTTTCTTACTGGAGAGTTAGTTCTGTTATTTATTCTACACTTCCTTATCAATTCCCAGTCGGTCCTTCAACTTATTACCTGGGCGCATTACCAGTTTCGACTAATGGGGCAACACCGGGTGGTAAAATAATATTTTTCACTTCCATTTTCGGCGCTGGCGCCGGTTGGGCTCCAAATACCTCGGCCGAAACAAGATATGTTGTGATCCCGGGTGTTGTTGGCGGTGGAAGATCAGCTGGGGTAGGTGGTACGAATTATACTCCAGACCAGGTCAGGGCTATGTCTTACGAACAGGTTTGCCAGGTATTTAATATACCTGCATCCGGTGACGGATGGCATTGAGATAATAAATAAAAATATTTGTACATCGCCGTCCCGATTTTATCGGGACGGTTTTTCTTTATAAGATGTTTTCTCTTTCTGCCTTAAATTGTGCTGTCAAAAAAGCAGCAATGAAAAATATTATTCCGGGGTTTATCTCCCTCTTTTTTTTCTTTTCATCCTTTGCTCAACCCCGTATCATTTCCGGACCCATGCTGGGACCCGTGGAATTAAGAGATGCTAAGATCTGGGTCGAGGTATCACAGGAAGTTAAGTCGGTAGCCATTCATTATAATAAGAAGGGGGAGACAAAAAATAAAATCGTTTTATATAAAGGGCAATTGGCAAACGAGTTTAATCCAATTCAATTTACGATCGGAGGATTGGACTTCAATACTACGTATAAATACAAAATATGGATAAATGGAAAGCTGACTATCCACGGCGGTGAGTTTACAACGAAGGATCTTTGGCAATGGCGCAAACAACCTCCGGAGTTTAGTTTCCTGGCAGGAGGATGTGCTTATATAAATGAACCCATTTATGACCGCCCCGGCAAACCTTATGGCGGCGATTCTTCCATTTTTGAAAACATGGCTAAGGAAAGAGCAGCCTTTATGCTCTGGACTGGTGATGCCTGGTACACAAGAGAAGTGGATTACTACAGCGAATGGGGACTTTGGTACAGGGCCAGCCACGACAGGGCGGTACCGGTATTGCAAAATTTCTTAAGATCAATGTCTCAATTTGGAATCTGGGACGATCATGATTACGGCCCTAATGACATTGGTAAAAATTACATATTAAAAGAAACAAGCAGGGAAATCTGGAAAAAATACTGGTGTAATCCTTCTTATGGAGAAAACGGGCAAGGTACTTACAGCATGACAAGCTGGGGAGATGCCGATATTTTTTTAACAGACGACCGATGGTGGCGCAGCGATGATAATATGAAAGATACAGTGGATGGATTTCCTAATTATGAAAAACAGATGCTGGGTGAGCAGCAGATGGAATGGCTGAAGAATTCATTATTGTACAGCACTGCCACTTTTAAGATCATTGTTTTGGGAAGCCAGGCCCTGAATCCCGTTTCGTCCTTTGATAAATGGTCATCATTTCCTGCTGAATATGATGAGATGATGAACTTTCTGAAAGAAAATAAAATAAAGGGGGTGCTATTTTTATCAGGAGACAGGCACCACAGTGAAATAATAAAAGTGGACAGGCCGGGAACTTATTCTTTATTTGATATTACTGTATCGCCACTAACATCCGGCACTCATAAATTCGGGGGCCCTGAAAAAAATAATCCTTACAGGCTGCTTGGCATAGATGAAAAACAGAATTATGCAAAATTCTCTTTTAGTGGCAAACTGGGAGACCGGAAACTGACCGTGAATTTTTTTGGCATAAAAGGGGATAAATTAGGTGAGTGGAGCATCAAAGAAAAAGAATTAAAAACACCGTAATCTTATAATTATGAATCAAGTTGTGTTTGTTCTGTTTGTTATTGTTATGGGGTTAATGGCCTGTAAAGACAAGAAACAGAATGCCGGCAGGGATGCAGTGGAGCAAAAAACTGCGGGGGTTGTACTGGATCCCGCCAGGGACTCTGCAGCCATAAGAACTGTCATTACTGATTTTTACAACTGGTATAATAAGAACTATGCAAGGTTCCAGGAATATGACCTCTATAACGGCATTAAAAAGAAAGATGCACCACCGTATAAGATAAACTGGGACGGAGTGGAAAAATACCAGCAGTTTATCCGGGACTCTGTGCCGCAGTTGGGAGAAGAGTTTATAAAGAATCAAAAACATTTCTTACAGCAATGCGATTCTGCATTTAAAGTGGAGGTGGAAGATGACATTCCTTATGGGTTCGACTACGACTGGTATACCAATAGCCAGGAAGATCCCCAATACCTTGTTGATAATATAAACAGGGCATATAATTGGATAATAAAGGTGAATGAAGATGATGCAACAGTTGATATAAAAGCCATCTTTCATGTAGAGGAAAGGCAAACCGGGGAAACAATAATGAAGCTGGTTATGAAAAAAGAACAGGGTAACTGGAAAATTGCTAAAATCGGGATCGAATAATCTGACAATTGCTATGACGATTTATTTCGGATATGAAAAGGGCCAGGTAATGCAGGCATTGCGTTATCATTTTATCAGTCGCAGGGAAATATTAATCATGCTGATACTTGTAAATGTTTTTGCACTGGCATCTGTTATACTGTATATTTTTAATAAAATAACCCCGATGGCCTGTTTGACGGGTTCATTATTATGGATAATTCTGATGGTTAGTTTCTGGTTTATTCTTCCGGGTATGGTGTACCGCAGGGCTGTTACTTTCAAACATCATTTCAGCATGGAATTCAAGGAGGATGAATTTACGCTGGGGCATGAAAAGGGATCCAAATCATGGCCATGGGCGGCTTTGAATAGTTTTATTGAAAGCCCTCATTTTTTTCATTTGTATTTCGACAGCCGTTCTTTTTTATTAGTTCCAAAAAATGGATGCAGGGATGCCGATGAAGTTTATGAATTGCGTCAACTGTTGAAGGGGAAAGTGAAGAAAAAGTGAATAGTGAATCGTGAATGGGAGTACTAACTAATGCTGATTTTCTCATGGCTAGCGGCTAATGGCTAACAGCTTACAGCTTTTTCTCCATCACATAATGTGGAATAGTTATTTCAGTGAATTCGTTACTGGC
The DNA here is from genome assembly GCA_964525285.1 of uncultured Chitinophaga sp. Lineage (GTDB taxonomy): Bacteria > Bacteroidota > Bacteroidia > Chitinophagales > Chitinophagaceae > JJ008. The sequence continues at coordinate 41,598 of CAZGGQ010000003.1, read as the reverse complement.
TACTTTATAACCCATTTTTTCATAAAAGCCAATAGCGTTTTTGCGGGCATGCATGCTCATTATTTTATAACCCCTGTCACGGGCCAGGTTCTCGGCAAAATTCATTAATGCTCTTCCGATACCCTTTCCCTGCAAATCATTTAAAACGGCCATCTGGCGTAACCTGACCGTTTCCGGATTTTCTTCAACCAGCATACAGCAGCCAAGCATATCATCATCTTCAAAAGCGCCGATGAGCATGTTGTCTTTTTCATTTTCGAGTTCCTGGGGAGTAAAGCCCAGACCAAGGGGCTTGCGCAATATATCATCCCGCAGTTTAATCATCTGCCGGTATTCATTACTGCCATGATCAAGTATTTTCAGCGCCATAACTAAGGAGAGAATGATTCAGGTTTTCAAATTACAAAGAACTTATAATACTGCCAACCGTTTGTTGTAATTATTTAATAGTAGCCTGTTTGTTTTTGAGTGTATTATCGCCTCGTTTTCAATCCATTGGGGAAAAAGGGGAAAAAATAACCTTTCCGATGCTGATTAATTCAAAAAGTATATTTTTGCACCCAATAAACAAAACTTAAAGAACATGTCAGAAATTGCATCAAGAGTTAAAAAGATCATCGTTGAGAAACTGGGTGTTGACGAATCAGAAGTAACCAATGAAGCCTCCTTTACCAACGACCTGGGCGCCGATTCATTAGATACGGTAGAACTGATCATGGAGTTTGAAAAAGAATTCAATATATCCATTCCGGATGAGCAGGCTGAGACCATCACCACAGTTGGTCAGGCAGTAGCTTATCTGGATGAGCATGCCAAGTAATGCATAACCTGTCTTGCCCGTCCGCAGGATACAGTGGACGGGGCAGAAAATAAACTAAATCCGCCTTCTGACTGTCATTCTGCTGCGAAGGCGGTTTTTATATGGAACAATGAATCTTTGACCCGCCGGCAAGCTCACAGGCTGGTTGTATCTTTGATTAAACTGCTTTATCTTTCAGCTATATGGAATTAAAACGGGTAGTTGTTACTGGCATGGGAGCCATTACGCCTTTGGGGAATACTATTCCGGATTACTGGAATGGTTTGATCAATGGAGTTTCCGGCGCTGATATGATCACCCAGTTTGATGCCGGCAAGTTCCGGACAAAATTTGCATGCGAGGTAAAAGGATTTGTGCCAACAGATTTTCTGGAAAAAAAAGAAGCCCGGAAGATCGATAAGTTCACACAATTCGCATTGGTAGTTAGCGACCAGGCTATGACTGATGCGGGATTAAATAAAGAAAATATTAACCCTGACAGGGTGGGAGTTGTTTTTGCCAGTGGTATCGGGGGAATTATGACCTTTCAGAACGAGGTGATGGACTTTGCAAGGGGAGATGGCACACCCAGGTTCAATCCTTTCTTTATTCCCAAAATGATTTTGGATATTGCAGCCGGGCAGATCAGTATGCGCCACAATTTAAGAGGTCCCAATTTTGCTGTTGTGAGTGCCTGTGCCAGCAGCACGAATGCGATCATGGATGCTTTTAACCTGATAAGACTGGGTAAGGCTGATATTATTTTAACCGGGGGAAGCGAAGCTGTGATCAGTGAAGCTGGTGTTGGCGGTTTTAATGCCATGAAAGCCCTCAGTGAAAGAAATGAAGATCCTAAAACTGCCAGCCGGCCCTATGATAAAGACCGTGATGGATTTGTAATGGGGGAGGGTTCAGGTATCATGGTGCTGGAAGAACTGGAATATGCTAAAGCAAGAAATGCAAAGATTTATTGTGAGATAGCCGGTTGCGGGGCTTCCGCTGATGCTTATCATATCACGGCGCCGCATCCCGAAGGATTAGGAGCCAAAAATGTAATGTTCGCTGCGTTGGATGATGCGGGAATGAAACCGGGCGAAATTGATTACATCAATACACATGGAACTTCCACTCCAATCGGGGATGGTGCAGAAGTAAAAGCTATAGTCAATGTTTTTGGCGATTATGCATATAAGTTGAATATCAGTGCTACTAAATCCATGACGGGACATTGCCTTGGTGCTGCGGGTGTGATAGAAGCTATAGCCAGTGTGTTGTCTGTTGTAAATGATATCGTGCCCCCTACGATCAATCATTTTACAGATGATCCCGAACTGGATCCGGATCTCAACTTCACTTTTCATAAAGCGCAGCAGCGTACTGTCAGGGCAGCATTAAGCAATACATTTGGTTTTGGCGGACACAATGCCTGTGTTATTGTGAAGAAGTATGTTGGTTAATTGGGTAATACCTGCTTACCTGGGTTTTATCTATTAATTTGTAATTACAAAAGAGGAATGAATATTGCCATCAAAAACCCGGTTAACCAAACTTGCCTGCCGGCAGGCAGGTTAACTAATCAATCAATTAACATTTTCATACTTTTTTCGTAGCTTAACCCCCGTGGATTTTCTTAAAATTTTTTTTACCAGCCATTCCGGCTCAGTTTTTAAAAAGGAGCTTAGGAATATCCTGGGATTCAAGCCCCATAATATGTCTTTGTATAAAACCGCACTTACCCACCGGTCTGTCGGGGAAGGCGCCGATGAAAACAATGAACGGCTTGAATACCTGGGTGATGCCGTGCTGAGCGCCATGATAGCCGACTATCTTTTTAAACGTTATCCATACAAAGAAGAAGGGTTTTTAACGGAGATGCGGAGTAAAATGGTAAACCGCCAGCAGTTGAATGAGATTGCCGTCCGCATGGGGCTAAAGAAAATTACTTTATACAACAAAATGGATGGGTCTCTGAAAGGAAGCCAGATATTTGGTAACACCCTGGAGTCCCTGGTAGGCGCCATTTACCTCGATCATGGGTATAAAAAAGCAAGTAAGTGGGTGCTGGATTGTATTATTCTGCCGCACATGTTTATGGACGACCTGGAAATCCTTGAGATCAACCATAAAAACAGGTTATATGGATGGGCCAATAAAAACGGAAAGACACTTGAGTTTGAAACCCTGAATGAGAAACTGGAAAATGGCCGGCGTTTATTTACCGTTGCTGCCGTGCTGGATGGCCGCAATATTGCTGAAGGCAAAGCTTTTAATAAAAAAGACGCTTCTCAGATCGCCGCTCAGGTTGCAGTGGATAAACTGGGAATAGTAAATGCCGATTCGATAGGGGAGGAGCAGACCGCACAAAAAAAGGAACAGTAACTCCGTTGACTTTTAATTATTACATTTTCGCAGTATCTTTCTTTGCTTGATGTTATTACCAGCCTTCCGGTTAAATAAAGGAAAAAACAACAGTTGGTTTTTGAAATTAACCAGTTTTAAACTACTTAAATTTGAAATGGCTAAAATCTGTTTTATGAGACAGCTCCCGGTTATTTTTTTTATCCTCGTTTGCGGTATTATTTCCTGCAGTCAACCTGCGAAGGGCAGAAACGGGGTAATCTATAAATCTGCAGTTCAGTATAATGATTATATAATCAGCCGCCAGACTAAGCTGATGCAGCATGTACTGGATTTTTCAAAAGCTGCTGAGAATGATCTTGACTCAGCAAAAAAAATGCTTGATGAGTATACGAACGAAACAGCCAGATCGGTTGAAGAAATTAAGGGCATGCCTGTCTACAAAGGAGATTCTTCCCTGAGGGATGCTGCTGCCAGGTCATTCAGTTTTTATAAAAATGTATTTCAGAACGATTATTCACGGATCATCACTATCCGGAAAAAAGGAGCGGATATGACCAGTGAGGATATAGATGAAATGAAGAAAATAGTTGACAAAATAACCCGGGATGAAGAAGGCTTTGACAAAGCATTTCATAATGCCCAGAAAAATTTTGCCGACAAAAATCACATGAAGCTGATGGAAAATGAGATGCAGGAAAAATTTGATAAGGAGATTGACCAGTAGAACAATTATTTTCTCTCCTCCGAAGGAGTCCTTATGGACATACACAACTCAACCAGTAATCCGTTGGTATGTTTCGGATGTAAAAAGCAAACTAACTTATTATCTGCTCCTTCTTTAGGCTTTTCATTCAGCAGCACAAAGCCTTCTTTTTTTAACCGGTCCATTTCCATTTCTATATCAGCTACCTCAAAGGCAATGTGATGGAGACCTTCTCCTTTTTTCTCAATATACCGGGCAATAATTCCATTGCTGTCGGTACTCTCAAGCAGTTCAATTTTAGTATCCCCCTGCCTGAAAAAAGCAGTGGTCACCATTTCAGATTCAACAATTTCGGTTTTATAACAGGGGGAATTGAGCAGCTTTTCAAACAGGGGGGTAGCATCAGCCAGTTTCTTTACTGCTATTCCGATATGTTCAACTTTCAGCATAAGATCTTGTTTTGACTACGTGGTGAGAGATTACGAATTCGGTAAAATTCCGCCTCATAGCTAAATTAGAGCTTTCAGGTAGAACCTTTTAAGGTAATTTTGTGTTTAAGAAAACAGGAACAACGACAATTGAGTTTATGCTGAAATTTCCCATTTACCTTGATCATAATGCCACTACACCCTGCGACCCAAGGGTGCTGGAAGCCATGATTCCTTATTTTACGAACAACTTTGGTAATGCCGCAAGCCGCAACCATCCTTTTGGCTGGCAGGCCGAAGAAGCTGTTGATTATGCCCGTGAGCAGGTGGCTAAACTGGTAGGCGCAGATCCCAAAGAAATCATTTTTACATCAGGCGCCACAGAAGCTGATAACCTCGCAATTAAAGGCGTGTTTGAAATGTATGCCAGTAAAGGTAACCATATCATTACCTGTAATATTGAACATAAAGCAGTATTGGATACCTGCAAGCATATTGAAAAAGAAGGAGGAGAAGTAACTTACCTGAAAGTAAAAGATAATGGGTTGGTTGACCTGGCCGAACTGGAAGCTGCTATCAAATCAACAACTATCCTCATTGCTATCATGTATGCCAATAATGAAATTGGTACCATCATGCCAATGAAGGAGATCAGCGCCATTGCGAAAAAGAAAGGTATTCTTTTATTCAGCGATGCGACACAGGCTGTTGGCAAAGTGCCCGTGGATGTAAACAAAGACGGTATTGACCTGATGGCTTTTACAGCTCACAAGATGTATGGCCCGAAAGGTGTTGGCGCCTTGTATGTTCGCCGGAAGAATCCAAGAGTAAAAGTGACTGCCCAGATCGATGGGGGCGGTCATGAAAGAGGAATGAGAAGCGGTACGTTGAATGTACCCGGGATCGTGGGCCTGGGAAAAGCTTGTGAGATCTGTTTGAATGAGATGGAAGAGGAAACTGCAAGGATAACCAAGCTGAGAGATAAGCTGGAAAATTCCCTATTAAAAATTGAGGAAGCTTATTTAAATGGGGATAAAGAACACAGGCTGCCGCATGTCAGCAATATTTCTTTTAAATATGTGGAAGGTGAAGGGTTGATGATGGGATTTAATAAAAATATTGCCGTATCCTCAGGTTCAGCCTGTACATCTGCATCGCTTGAGCCATCCTATGTATTAAAAGCATTAGGATTAGGCGATGACCTGGCACACAGTTCGCTGCGGTTTGGTTTAGGCAGATTTACAGACGAAGAGCAGATTGATTATACGATTGAACAGGTAACCAATACGGTCAATAAATTAAGAGAAATGAGTCCGCTTTGGGAAATGTACAAGGAAGGAATTGATATGAACAGTATTGAATGGGCCCATCATTAGGAAATGAAAAACACAGAATAAAAAATGAATAATGTAAAAGTTAGCAGATCATTTCATGCTGTAGAAAGTTTTTCATTTCATGTTTTTTATTTTTTATTTTAAATTTACAACCATGGCATACTCAGAAAAAGTGCTCGATCACTACACTAATCCTCAAAACGTTGGTACATTGGATAAGAGCAAATCTAATGTAGGTACCGGTCTTGTTGGTGCCCCCGAATGCGGCGACGTGATGCGCCTGCAGATAGAAGTGGACGAAACCACCGGGATGATCAAAGATGCAAAATTCAAAACCTTTGGTTGTGGCTCTGCCATTGCCTCTTCCTCACTGGCTACTGAGTGGCTGAAAGGTAAATCCATCGATGAGGCCATGAAGATTGACAACATGGAAATCGTGGAAGAGCTTCACCTGCCCCCGGTAAAGATCCACTGTTCTGTGCTGGCCGAAGATGCCATTAAAGCTGCAGTTAATGATTACCGAAAAAAGAATGGCTTACCGGAACTGAAGTTTGATGAAAGTATAGTTCATTAAAAGAAGCCCTTAGCTATCAGCTGTTAGCCATTAGCCGCTAATGGCTAACAACTAACCGACAATATATGACAGCAGAATTAGCAAACAGTATTTACATTAGTGATAAGGCCAAAGCAAAAGTGCAACAATTGATGACTGATGCTGGCGTAACCAATGATCCTTCTTATTTTCTCCGGGTTGGTGTTGTAGGCGGCGGTTGTTCCGGCCTGAGTTACAAACTGGATTTTGATAACGAATCCAAACCCATGGACCAGGTATTTGAAGATAATGGCATTAAAGTAGTCACCGACCTGAAAAGCTTTTTATACCTTGTCAATACTACCCTGGATTTTTCAGACGGATTAAATGGAAAAGGATTTTACTTCAGCAATCCCAATGCCAGCCGTACCTGTGGATGTGGAGAAAGCTTTGCTGTTTAGGATACCGGAACTCTGTTCCGGTTAATTAAATAAGTAGTGGGTTGAACGAGGTTCGGCCCTTTTGTTTTTGGATTTTACCGGAACAGAGTTCCGGTTTCCTTTAGTATTTTGCATCATCTTATGTATTCCGTTTGTAAAAAAGAACTCCGCCAGTTTTTCAGCAGCCTTACCGGCTATATTGCCATCTTCGTTTTCCTGTTAGTGAATGGACTGGTGCTTTTTGTTTTCGATGATAATATTTTTGACTTTGGGTATGCTACCCTGGATCGTTTTTTTAAATTAGCACCCTGGATACTCCTGCTGCTGATCCCCGCTATTACCATGCGAAGTTTTGCAGATGAATTTAAAACTGGTACTTATGAGATATTGCAGACCCTGCCGTTGACACGCTGGCAGATCATCGGTGGTAAATACACTGGTTGCCTCATTGTTGTCGTCATTGCGCTCATCCCAACCATCGTATATATATATTCCATTCAGCGGCTTTCTTCCGGGGATGGCCTCGATATAGGGGCAACGATCGGCTCTTATATTGGTTTATTTTTCCTGGCGGCTGTTTTTACTGCGATTAGTATCTGTTGCAGCAGTTTTACCAGTAATGCAGTAGTGGCGTTTATTGCCAGCCTGGTTGGTTGTGCATTGTTGTATTATGGTTTCAGTGCTATTAGCCGGTTGCCGGCATTAGCCAACGGCCCCGATTATTACACCGAAATGCTTGGTATTGATTTTCATTACAGGAGTATCAGCCGCGGGTTGATCGACACCCGTGATGTTATTTATTTTTTCAGTGTGATATTCCTGTTTTTAACAATTACAAACCGAAACCTGGTAAAGCGATAAACTCACCCCAGCCCTCACCACGGAGTGGAGAAGGAGAAAGGAGAAAACAAAATGAGCAATACGATTAATAAAATATTAGCTTCAAAGTACAAGTGGCTGCTGCTGCTGCTGATCTTGTTTGGTATTAATTACTTCGCCTCTGTTTTTCATGCCCGGTTTGATTTAACCAAAGAAAAGCGGTACACGCTCAGCCAGGCCAGCAAAGATTTGCTGCTAAGCCTGGATGATGATGTGCAGGTTGATGTTTTTCTGAAAGGCGAATTTCCTTCCGGGTTCAGAAAGCTTGCTAACAGTACAGGTGAGTTCCTGGAATTGATGAAGGAAAGAAATAGTTCCCGGTTTCATTATCGCTTTATTTCCCCGTTGGATCAGTTGCCCGATGGAAAACTATGGGGCGATTCGTTAGTAAATATGGGGGCCATGAACATTAACCTTACTGTGCGAAAGAACGCCGGCCAAAGTAGCAATATTATCTTTCCGGTGGCGCTGGTAAGCTACAATGGAAAACAATCACTGGTCAATTTATTTCCGGGTGCCAGCAGGGAAATATCGCAGGCAGAGCTAAATACAGCTGAGGCCCTGATGGAATACCAGTTTGTAAATATTCTTGATAAACTGACCCAACCAAAAAAAGCCGGTATCGCTTATGCAGTAGGAAATGGTGAACCCGTAGATAGCCGGACTTATAAACTCAGAACAGCACTTGAAGATGATTATGATTTCAGGCCATTGAACCTGAAAACACAAGTAAGAATTCCGGATAGCGTGAGTATTCTTCTTATTGTCAAGCCTTCTGAACAGTTCACGGAAGACCAGAAATTAAAAATTGACCAGTTCGTAATGCGTGGCGGTAAATTGCTATGCTTTATTGATAACCTGTATGCAGAAATGGACAGTTTTGCATTAAAACCGGAAACAATCGCATATGACCGCAGCCTCAAACTGACTGATCTTTTCTTCAGATATGGCGCCAGGATAAACACTGATTTAGTACTGGACCTGAGGTGTGACGTAAATTATTTAACCGTAGGGGGAACCATAGATAAACCACAAAATGAATTTCTTCCCTGGAACTATTTTCCATTTGTAACATCTCCAGGTGGTAAAGTATCAATCAAAATACCCGGGTATGTAGGTGTTCAGTTTGCCAACTCAATTGATACGATCCATGTGCCTAATATTGCCAAAACCCCGCTTTTAGTTACTTCGCCGGATTCAAGAACTATCAGTACTCCTGCATTGATAAGCCTCAATGAAAACAAAATAGTACCGGAGGATGAAAAATTTAAGCAGGATGCTATTCCTGTAGCCATGCTGCTGGAAGGGGAATTTACTTCATTATACAATAACCGGTTGTCAAAATCGCAGTTAGATACTATTGCCGCTATGGGTATTAACTATAAAAGCTCTTCAGAACATAATAGAATGATAATCGTCGCCGATGGTGATATGGTATTAAATGAGTTTGTTCCGGAGCTTGATCAAAATGGAGAAATAAATCCAAATGTTCCTCCCAAACCTTTGGAAATGGGTTGGAATAAATATACTTACATGGAATATCAAAACCAGTCTGAATATGGAAAATATTTTGTTCCGGCAGCGAACAAAGAATTTCTGCTTAATTGCATAGAGTATCTTGTAAACAATCCTGCCACCAGTGAAACCAGAAATAAGGACATTGTGCTTCGTCTTTTAGATTCTCAAAAAGTAAAAAAGCAGAAAACAACCTGGCAATTCATCAACATTGCATTGCCGGTACTGACTATATTGTTATTAGGCTTTATTTACCAGCAGAACCGAAAACGAAAATATGCTGCTTAAATCGCTGTCTCCGGCAGCTTTTACCAACCCCTGTATCTTTACATCTAATTTAATGAGGCTGCATGACAACTGACCAGACCACTTACATTGTTTTCGGAGTAGTATTGTTACTTGCATTGATTTTCGATCTTGGCCTCCTGAGTAAAAAGGACAAGAAAGTAACAATAAGGCAGGCCCTGTATCAAACCTTTTTCTGGGTAAGCCTGGCGCTGGCTTTCTTTGTCTTTATGTGGGTGGAGAAAGGAGAGATACTGGCCTTGCAATATCTCAGCGGCTACCTGATGGAATGGAGCCTGAGCATTGATAATATTTTTGTATTCATTCTTATTTTCTCTGCTTTTTCAGTAAAAGAAAAACATTATGGCCGGGTGCTCCTGATCGGGATACTGATGGCAATTGTTTTCAGGGTTATTTTTATCACGGTGGGAGTGGCGCTGGTTGAAAGATTTGTATGGATACTTTATATTTTCGGAGCTTTTCTTGTTTATACCGGTTACAGGATGTTCACAGCTACTGAAGATGAAGAGTTTGATCCTCATGAGAGTAAAATTTACCGGTTCATGAAAAGATTTTTGCCATTGGTTCCACATGATGGTGGCGGAAAATACAGGATAGTGGAAAATGGTAAGCCTGCCTACACCACTTTATTTGTTGTTATCATTATGCTGGCGGCTATTGACCTTGTGTTTGCATTGGATTCCATTCCTGCCGTAATGGGAATTTCCAGAGATAAACTGGTCATCTATACTTCCAACATTTTTGCCGTGCTTGGATTGAGATCTCTTTTCTTTTTATTGCGGGGTGCTGTCAGTAAATTTGACTATTTGCAGCAGGGCATTGCCATTGTACTTGTTTTTATTGGAGCCAAAATGCTCGCAGAGCACTGGATCAATCAATGGATCGATAAAAACGTTCAGGTTTTTATTTCATTGGGTGTTATCCTGGTCTGTATAGCCGGCTCGGTTTTTTATTCCATATTTATGCAAAAAGAAGGGATACCAAAGGATATTAAAGATGAAAGTGTATAATCTTTAGCTTACTATTTTAGTAATTGAAATATACCATAAGTCATATTGCCCGTATTACCGATGCTGAAGCGTTTGTGAAGCATGATGATAGTATAGAACAGCTTCTGCTGGACAGCCGGAAGATATCTTCTCCCGCCACTTCCTTATTTTTTGCATTAAAGGGGCCAAGAAGAGACGGACACCAGTTTATCCCGGAATTATACAAAAAAGGGATAAGAAATTTTATCGGCTCCGAAAAAATTAATTTATCGCCATTCCCGGATGCTAATTTCTTATTTGTTGACGACAGCCTGCAGGCATTACAGCAATTGGCGGCATACCATCGCAGCCAATTCAATATTCCTGTTATTGGCATTACCGGCAGCAATGGAAAAACAATTGTGAAAGAATGGCTCTACCAGTTACTGCATGAGGATTATAATATAGTCCGCAGTCCGAAAAGTTATAATTCCCAGGTTGGCGTGCCATTGAGTGTATGGCAGATGAATGAGCAATATGAATTGGGAATATTTGAAGCTGGTATTTCAGAACAGGGCGAAATGCTGAGGCTGGAAAAAATGATCCGGCCTGCCATCGGTATTCTTACAAATATTGGCGAAGCACACAGTGAAGGATTTATTGATCCGGCTCATAAATTCAGGGAGAAACTGGTCCTTTTCAGGAATTGTAAAACGGTAATAGGAAGAGAAACAGATTTTGAAGGCCAGGAAGAGTTTATTGAATTGCTGGGAGAAGATCTGCGGGTGCTTACATGGGGTGAGTCGGATAAAAATGTTTTTATTCTCTGGAGCATTGAAAAACAAACGGACAGCACGAGGATCACCTTGAAATATGAATCCACTGAAGTGGAAATAATGATCTTGCTGACCGATGATGCTTCGGTAGAAAATGCCATTACCTGCTGCTGCACACTATTACACCTGGGCATTGGTCCTGCTGTTATTGCTGAAAGAATGAAAAAACTTCAGCCGGTCAATATGCGGCTGGAACTGAAGAAAGGCATCAATCATTGCTCCGTGATCAATGACAGCTACAGCGCCGACCTCAGTTCATTGGAAATTGCGTTGAGTTTTCTTGATCAGCAAAGTTCGGGAACGAAGAAAACGGTTATCCTGTCTGATTTTTTGCAGAGCGCCTTTCCTGATGATGAATTGTATTTACAAATACTTGCAGCCCTCAATAAGCATCATGTTAGCAGGTTGATCGGTATCGGCGAAAGAATTTCTTCCCATATGCCACTGGCCAGTGAATTACAAATTGAAGTATATCCCTCCACTGAAAATTTTATTAAACAATTCCGTTCGTCACAGTTCAAAGAAGAAACCATTTTAATAAAAGGGGCCAGGCTGTTTGCTTTTGAGGATATTGTTCAATTGCTGGAACAGAAAGTGCACCAGACTGTGCTGGAAATAAACCTGAATGCAATTGTTCATAACCTGAAGGAATATCAAAAACTGCTGAAACCATCTGCAAAGCTGATGGCGATGGTAAAAGCTTTTTCTTATGGAAGTGGTGGAGCTGAGATTGCAGGTATTTTACAATATCATAAAGTGGACTGGCTGGGTGTGGCATACACGGATGAAGGTGTAGAGTTGCGCCGGGCCGGTATTTCACTTCCCATCATGGTGATGAACCCGGAAGAAAGCGCTTTGGAATCTATTGTGGAGCATCAGCTTGAACCGGAGATATATTCATTTGAGCTGCTTCAAATATTAGACCGGTTCCTGCAACAGGAAGGTTTGCAGCAATACCCGGTTCATATAGAAATAGAAACCGGGATGAACCGGTTGGGGTTTGCGGCAGAAGATATTGAAAAACTATCTGCTTACCTGCTATCTACACACTCTTTCAGGATTCAATCCGTGTTTTCTCATCTTGCCGCCAGTGAAGAAGAAGCGCAGGATGATTTTACCCTGCAGCAGTTTAACCGCTTTAATAAAGCAGCAACCGCATTACAAAACAGTATTGATTATAGCTTTCTCCGGCATATTGCTAATTCGGCAGCTATTGTAAGACACCCGCATTTACAGATGGACATGGTGAGGCTTGGGATCGGGTTGTATGGTGTTGACAGCACCCATTCACAAAAAATAAATCTTCAGACTGTTGCTACTCTAAAATCCACCGTTGCGCAAATAAAGCATTTGAAGAAAGGAGAATCGGTGAGCTACAATCGTCAAACAATTGTGAACCAGGATTCCGTTATTGCCACGATCCGCATTGGCTATGCAGATGGTTATCCCCGCAGGCTGGGAAATGGAATTGGAAAAATATGGATAAAGGGAAAATTGGCTCCTGTGGTTGGAGTGATTTGTATGGATATGATCATGATTGATATTACAAATATGCCTGGTATACAGGAAGGAGATGATGTCATCATTTTTGGAAGCCAGTTGACTGTGCAGCAGGTTGCACAATGGGCTGATACGATTCCGTATGAAATTATGACCGGAATTTCACAGCGGGTAAAAAGAGTTTATTTTGAAGAGTGAGAAAGTCAAAAAAGTCAAATAGGTCATACAGGTCAAATTAAGAAGTAGTATGACTTCTTTGACCCATTTGACTGCTATGACTGCTATGACTTTTATGACTTCTTTGACCTGACAGCTAGAAGCTTTCTTCTTATATTTGTCAGAATTATGAAATCACTCCGGTTAAAACATGTTGTATTCATCATTGCTGCCATCATTATTGTGGACCAGGCGCTGAAGATCTGGATCAAGACTACTTATCCTACCGGTGAAGTGACCAGGGTTTTTGGCATGAATTGGTTTCGGCTGAATTTTATTGAAAACCCCGGCATGGCCTGGGGGTGGAAGTTTGGAAATGAAACCGGTAAAATGATCCTGACATTATTCCGCCTCGCAGCTGTCATTTTTGGCACATGGTATCTTGGGCATATCGTCAGGAAACAATACAGAAGAGGGTTTATTGTTTGCGCTGCGCTTATTTATGCCGGCGCTTTAGGCAATTTGATCGATAGCATGTTTTATGGAATGATCTTCGATAACGGGCTTCACTTTGATTCCGTTATTAATGATTATAGAAGTTATTCCGGCGTTGCCCATTTTACTTCGCAGGGATATTCATCTTTTCTTCATGGCAGTGTGGTGGATATGCTTTATTTCCCCATATTTGAAGACAAATATTTTCCATCCTGGTTCCCATTTGTGGGAGGTGATAAATTTACATTTTTCAGCCCTATCTTTAATATAGCCGATGCATCTATTTCCGCAGGCGTTATAACTTTATTGCTTTTCCAAAAAAGATTTTTTAAAAAACATACACCCGGGGAAGCCCATTCAACAGTGGAAACCGGCACGGACGTCAGTGATAAAGTACAGGTACTTTAATACCACTATCTTTCTCTGATGAAGAATAAGAAAATTTACCTGGGTTCTTTGATCACTCTCTTTTGTATGATCGCAGCGCCTGACTGCAGGCGGAGAAAATAAATCCCGGAGCCCAGTTGGCCAGTATTTGTAATTACCAGCCTGTTAATACCCGCAGCCATAGCAAAAGTTCTTTTATTGACTGTTCTTCCGGACTGGTCAATCAGTGTTGCATCGGCTGTGCCACATTGATCAGTAGCCACTTCAAATGCCAGTGTACTGCTGAAAGGGTTAATTACTGAGATAAAGAAAAAAGAATCAGTCAAAGCGGCTAATAGAATAGTTCTGGAATAACTGGATTCACCTGAAATATTTCTCATTTTTATCCGGTAAAAAGTTTTCCCGGTTAACATTGACGGATCGGTGAAGGAATAAAAATTTTCTTCAGACGTATAATTGTTCCTGCTGTTTATTGTTGCAATGATTGAAAATGCAGAACCATCTGTGCTTTTTTCTATATCAAACAGCAAAGATTCAGTTTCTGTAGCCGTCGTCCATGTTAATACCGCATTGTTGTTCGATACATAGCCGTTAAAGGACAGCAATTGTGTGGAAAGACCAATACCGCAATCAATGACATTGATAGTAACAATGCTGCCCTCGTCAGTAAAACTGCAATTGGGATCTGACAGATTGCTTAGCGTGGTGGAGGTTACTAACCTGTACCGGTCCCCATTATTACCTGGTTGGGTATCGGGAGGAGGGATGGTATAAGAACTGACATATTCCCACTCAGTTCCATTCCAGTATGGCACCACAGGTCCCATTGCAGCAGTAACATCAAACCATGTTGCACCCCCATCTGTACTTCGCTGCCACTTGTAATACACAAAATTGTTGAAAAAATACCGTACCGTGTCTGTCAGCGTCAGTATATTACTGTCGCAGACAACAGGATTCTCTGACGGTGTGTAAACCATGGTTGGAGAGCAGGTTGAAACCGATATATCATCAAGTGCCCAGTCGTTGCCTCCTCCACCCGGCGCATTATTAAAATATTTTAAAGTCAGGCTTGTTTGAGCAGCACCTGTTAAAAAGGTAAAACCTTTTTTTACCCATTGACCTGTATACAGCAGGTTACCAGTCGTATAATAGTCTATACCGTCAATTTCAAAAGTAAGGTTGGGATATACGCCTGATGAATCTCCGGTAGCGGTGGGGATATAATACGGGGGACCGGAAGAATTAGTTGCTCCTTTCCCATTAGAATCGCAACCACATTTTGAACATATATTTCTCATCCAGCAGGAAATCTCGTAATAGGTATTAGGGCAAAGTCCTGTTATGGTTTGCTGAAAAGCAGAGTCAATCCGATAGGCTGCATTGATAACAAGCATATATCCTGCATTTGTATTGGCAACCGTATCTGCAGCCGGATTTCCGGCCGTAGGTGAAGCGGCCCCGGTATGGTCGCCGATAATATCCCATAAAGAGAATATACGGTGAGTGGGTGAAGAATTGTCGGGCTTGGCCCATGTGTTCAAAGTCGTATAATTCTGACGGGTTGATGTGTTATTTGGAATGCCATAATAATAATCCTGGGGGGAACTGAGATCAAAGATATTGTAGGTATATCCAGTTGGTACATTCGCTGAGGTTCCACGGTTACGGGTCGGGCCGCTTCCAAAAGTACCGTTTGTTTCCGTTCCAATTGCATTGGTGCCAATTGTATTGGAACAGATACCATAATTCGGGTACACCTGTAAAGTGTTAGCCGGAAAAGTATATGTTTGTATGGGGTTAGCCCCGCTTTTGTAAGTCATGTTGCCCCCGCCTGTACTGATATTCGTTCCTGTTGCAGCCGTTACTGTTATTCTGAATGATGCGATCATGATGCAGGTGCTGCCGTAATTGGAAGGCTTGTGAGAATTCGCTACTCTTCCTCTTCTGAAAGCTGTGGCAGGAGCTGCCGCAGCATTATAACCGAGGTTAATAGTTATGTTACTTCCACTGATCCGTCCGGGGTCATCACCGGAAGCATCCGTGAATTGCTTATATATTTTTCCTTCGTTGGTAAGTACCCGGACGGTTCCTGCAACATAGGCAGTACCCGCAGGAACGGCATCCTGGTACCTGCAACTGTCGAAGGTACCTACACGTACAACGAACGAAGCCCTGATTTCAAGCGTATCACCTGTTTCTACAGTGCCGCCGTTCAAACCTTTTGTTACATTGATATAACTTTTTCCAAAGTCAATATTCTGACCGGTGACATTTTCTGTTCTGCAAAAAAACAATGCAGAAAAAAAAGTAAAACGCAGCAAAAAAAATACACGAGGTATAGTTTTTTTCATAGAATCGGATTTCATTAACTCACAGGTCAGATTTCAGGAACTAAAAATAGTTTAATAGTTACCCAATAGCAATAGGAGTTTATGCTTATTAATATATAAAATTCCCGGAGGATTTTCCTTGTAAAAGCACTATTGATATTGTGTGTACTTTCAATAATTTTATATATCCAAAACCTATCCTATGAAAAAAATCATCATTGGTATTATCTTATTTATTTCCGCCAAAGAGATAAAGGCCCAGGCAGAGCCATTTTCAAAAAGGACAGTTGTTTCAGGATTGAACTCTGCCTGGGAAGTGCTTTATGGTCCCAATGACTCTTTATGGGTAACAGAAAATAAGGATTATTTAATATCCCGTATCAGTATAGCTACAGGAATAAAAACCCTATTAATAGATTTACGGGCAACTGATGGTACCATAAATTTCCCGGCCAGCGTAGTAAATCCTCCGCAAGGTGGTTTGATGGGGTTGGCCATTCACCCCAACCTTTACTCTTCTGATCCTTCTGTAAGAGCCGCGAAGCCATGGGTGTATGCTGCATATGTTTATAATAAAGGCAGCTGTCCGGGCACAAATACCAGTTGCATTTATACAACAAAAATTGTACGATTCACCTATAACGGAAATGCATTAAGCAGCCCGGTTACTATTATAAATACTATTCCCGGCAGTAGTGACCATAATTCAGGCCGACTGGTGTTTAGTCCTGATATTGAACCGGGGGCTGATGCAGCACATACACAATACCGGCTGTATTATACGGTTGGTGATATGGGAGCCGGGCAGTTTCTAAATACTACCAGAACAGAAAATGCGCAAAATGTTGATATCATGGAAGGGAAAGTGCTGCGTTTAAATTCCGAAAGTGATGCAGATGCAGGACAAGATGCCTGGATTCCTGATGATAACCCCTTCTTTGACGGCGCTCCGATTACCCCCAAAGATTATGTATTTACATTGGGGCATAGAAATGCACAAGGCCTGGCATGGGGAAACGTAGCAGGCAGTGATATTTTATACAGCACGGAGCAGATGGACAGAACAGATGATGAGATTAATATTATAGAGACCGGAAGAAATTATGGATGGGACCAGGTGGCTGGTTATTGTGAGGGTAATGTAAATGGCTTTAAAATTGGACAGAACACAAGTGCCAATGAACAGGCTTTTTGTTCTGTTACACCGGGTCATAAGGAGCCTATGTTTACAACCTTTACAGAAACAGCCGCTAATATGGCTGCTCTTTATGCACAATCTAATAATGCACTTTGGCCAACTATAGCCAGTTCCAGCATAGATTTTTACGGGCAGAACCAGATCCCGGGTTGGAATTATTCTTTACTGATAACCCCTTTAAAGCAGGATAAAGTATACCGCGTCAGGTTGAATGCATCAGGGACTGCCGTTACCGGGGATACCATTACCTATTTCCGGGGCGATGGCAACCGGATAAGAAGAGTCAGGATTGATCCTACAGGCATAAAATTTTATGTGGCCCGCGACGCAAGTGCAACGATTAATGGCGGGGCTATTATGGAGTATACATATACAGGGGCTATTTTATCATTGAATGACAACCCGGGGATAAGGCCGGCGAGAGTTAACGACCTGATCAGTATTTATCCCAATCCCACGGCCGGTATTTTGTACGTTCATGGTAAAAAGGAACTTAGAAAACCATTACTCGTACAACTTTATGATATCTACGGCAGGATGCTGAAAGAAGAAACCAGTTTCCGCAATGATTTCCAGGTAGATGTTTCTTCCTTCAGGCCCGGAACCTATTTATTGAAGCTGTACAACGGCCTTGACATGGAAGTGCAAATTGAAAAATTCATAAAAAAATAAAAACAGTTGGCGCAGGCTTTAAAAAAGCAAAGTCCCCCGGTTATCGGGGGACATTTGTTTTTGGTTATACTTAAGGTTACGGCAAACAAGTATTTAGCAACTCATTTTTTCAATATAAAATTTTTTTAAAAAAGAGCTTTCTTTTATATACCGTAAAGCAGCTTCACGGTCGGGGTTTGCCGGCGAATCTTTTTCCGGGGCAAATAATTTTTTTGTACCCGATAAAATTGCTTTTAAATAAGGAGTCTTGTTTTGTACAAGCTGGTTTGAAGATTCCTGGTTCGGGGCTTTTGGCGGGTTATCTGCATTGTAAAGAGGCAACGGGTGGTTTCTTTTCATAGTTACAGATTTGTGTTTAAACGGGATTCGGATTAATGTTACTGTTAAGATAGATACAAAATATTGCTATTTAAAATTTTTAAGGGATAAAAAAACTTAAAAAAGAATAGCTCTTCGGTTTTTACGATAGCAATTTTACCATTTTAGCTTAATTGACCTTTCCAACCATGTTTTCCGGTTTCACCCATTCATCGAATTGTTCAGCGGTTACATAACCTAATTTCACGGCCATTGCCTTTAAGGTTGTTCCCTGCTTATGTGCTTTTTGTGCAATCTCCGCTGCTTTGTAATAACCGATCCTGGTATTGAGGGCAGTGACCAGCATCAGGCTGTTGTCAACATGTTTTTTTATATTGGCCGCAATGGGTTCAAGGCCCACAGCACATTTATCATTAAAAGAAACACAACCATCCCCGATCAGTCTTGCACTGTGCAGGAAGTTGTAGATCATCACCGGTTTAAAAACATTTAATTCAAAATGCCCCGTGGCGCCACCAATATTGATGGCTACATCATTACCCATTACCTGTGCTGCTATCATCGTTAATGCTTCGCATTGTGTTGGGTTTACTTTACCCGGCATAATGGATGAGCCAGGTTCATTATCCGGAATAAAAATTTCGCCGATGCCACTTCTTGGCCCGGAGGAAAGCATGCGGATATCGTTGGCGATCTTCATCAGGCTTACCGCAACAGTTTTCAGTGCTCCATGTGATTCTACAATGGCATCATGTGCCGCCAGCGCTTCAAATTTATTTTTGGCTGTTATAAAAGGCAATTTGGTTAAAGCTGCAATATGCCCGGCAACATTTTCCGCATAGCCCGGGGGCGTATTAATGCCCGTGCCTACAGCCGTGCCACCCAGGGCCAATTCGCTGAGATGGGATAAAGAATTTTTAATTGCTTTCAAACCATGGTCTAATTGGGAAACATAACCGCTGAATTCCTGGCCAACAGTCAAAGGGGTGGCATCCATAAAGTGGGTTCGTCCGATTTTTACCAGCTTCATAAATTTCTTACTCTTCTTTGCAAGGGTATCTCTTAATTTCTTAATTCCCGGAATAGTGGTTTCTGCCAAAAGCTTATAAGCAGCAATATGCATGGCTGTCGGGAAAGTATCGTTGGAGGATTGTGATTTATTCACATCATCATTCGGATGAAGGAATTTTTCTTTGTCAGTCAGCTTTCCGCCTTTCAGTACATGCCCCCGGTAAGCGATCACTTCATTTACATTCATATTGCTTTGCGTGCCGCTGCCGGTTTGCCAAACCACCAAAGGAAAGTAATCGTCTAATTTTCCTTTCAGAATTTCGTCACATACCTTTCCGATCAAAACAGATTTATTTTTGGGTAACAGCCCGGCCTCAACGTTAGTGATAGCAGCCGCTTTTTTCAAATAAGCAAATGCCCGGATGATCTCTATCGGCATTTTATTAATGTCCTGAGCAATTTTGAAATTATCAATGCTTCGCTGGGTTTGGGCGCCATAATAGGACTCAACCGGTACTTTCACTTCGCCCATGGTATCTTTTTCAATCCTGTATTCCATAAAAAGTAGGGTTTAAAATTACGCCGCAAAGGTAGGCCAAACAGGCAAACAGTTGCGGCATTTTTACTTTTTAAGTTCAGCATAGGGTGCTAAATTGCCGCCATGAAAAAGCTGTTCAGCGGGTTCTTGCTTCTGTTTTTTTTTACGGTCTCCTTTTCACAAACAAAGCATAGTTTTTCTCTTGGTAAAAGTGATTTTTTATTAGACGGTAAAGCATTTCAGATCATCAGTGGCGAAATGCACCCGGCAAGAATACCTAAGGAATATTGGCGGCATCGTATCCAGATGGCAAAAGCAATGGGATGTAATACCATTGCAGTTTATATTTTCTGGAATTATCATGAAGTTAAGCCTTCTGTATTCGATTTTAAAACGGAGAACCGGGATATAGCAGCGTTTGTGAGGATCTGCCAGGAGGAAAGCATGTGGGTATTATTTCGCCCTGGTCCGTATGTGTGTGCTGAATGGGATTTTGGAGGCTTGCCTACTTACCTGTTGAAAATACCGGATATAAAAATCCGCTGCATGGATACAAGGTATATGAAAGCCGTGGAAGGATACATTACCCGCTTGTCAAAAGAAATAGGATCATTGCAATGCAGCAATGGGGGCCCGATACTGATGCTGCAAATTGAAAATGAATATGGAAGTTTTGGAAATGATAAACAATACCTGGAAGAACTTAGAAAACTCTGGCTGAAAAATGGGATCAATACACCCTTTTTTACGGCCGACGGACCAACAGCTTTTATGCTCGAAGCCGGTAATATTGATGGGGCTGCGATCGGATTAGACAGCGGCAGCAGCGAAGCCGATTTTGAACAGGCTAAAAAAAGAAATCCCAATGTTCCATCCTTCAGCAGTGAAACCTATCCCGGCTGGCTCACACATTGGGGTGAAAAAATGGCGAAGCCCGATACCAATAATCTGAAAAAAGAAGTTGAATTTCTATTAAAGAATAAAAAGTCTTTCAATTTGTATGTGATACACGGGGGAACCAATTTTGGTTTTACAGCAGGAGCCAACGCTTTTTCTCCCACACAATACCAGCCGGATATCACCAGCTATGACTATGATGCACCAATCAATGAACAGGGGCAGCCAACGGCGAAATATTTTATGCTTCGCAATCTTATCAGTAAATATGTTGATCATAAAGCCCCGGGGGTGCCGGAACCTATTCCAGTTATTGATGTGCCGGCTATTAAAATGATACAAACGAGTTCAATATGGCAAAACTTACCAGGGTCATTTCATTCTCCGCAACCTCAACCTATGGAGATGTTTGATCAGAACCAGGGCCTGATCTTATATTCAACGGAGCTGGTAGGACATAAAGGCGGAAAGCTCACGATCTGGGAGCCGCATGACTATGCATTGATCTTCCTCAATCATAAATTCATTGACACTGTTTTTCGGGACGGCGGCAAATGGACAATTGACCTGCCCGAACCGGATGTTATAATCAATAATCCACTGCTCGAGATACTGGTGGAAGGAATGGGTCACATCAATTTTGCACAATATATGATTGACCGGAAGGGTATAACAGACCGTGTTACCCTGAATGGCATGACATTGATGAACTGGGATATCTGTCCATTACCGTTAGATTATACATTTATGCAAAATGGCTCACAGAAAACAAGGGGATTGTCGGATGACAAGGAAGGTTTGTTTTTTGTTGGGGAATTCAATCTTTCATCAACCGGCGATACCTATTTTGATATGAGTAACTACTCCAAAGGCTTTGTATATGTGAACGGCCATCATCTTGGCAGGTACTGGAACATTGGCCCGCAACAAAAACTATATTGCCCGGCCAGCTGGCTGAAAAAAGGGAAAAATGAGATCATTGTATTGGACCTGCACAGGCCGGCAGCGGCTTCTATAAGCGGGAAAATGACATTGGAATAATTTCGTATCATTGAAAATGAAAGGGCTCTGCTTATGAAAAAAATCATCTTCTTTTTTATCCTGTTTAGTTCCTTGCAGTCAAAATCACAACGGCAAACAGAAAATATCATTATCGTAACCACAGATGGCTTACGCTGGCAGGAAGTTTTTAAAGGAATGGATTCTGCGATTGCCAATAACAGCAAATACAACCAACGGGACAGCGACTATATTTTTAGAAATTACTGGAGCAATGATGAAAAGGAAAGAAGAAAAAAGCTTTTGCCTTTTCTGTGGAGTACGATCGTTACTAACGGGCAATTGTTTGGTAACAGAACGGCAGGCAGCAAGGTGGATAATATGAATCCTTACTGGTTCAGTTATCCCGGTTATAGCGAGATCATGACGGGTTATGCCGATACGGCTATCAACAGCAATGAATACCCGGCTAATCCCCATGTAACAGTTTTGGAATTTTTAAACAAACAACCAAAACTGAAAGGTAAAGTGGCTGCCTTCTGTGCCTGGGATGCATTTGACAGGATATTGAATGAAGAAAGAAGCGGGATACCGGTGGTTTCAGGTTTTAATCCAACAGGAGGAATAACTCCCAACGCCAATGAGCGGCTCATTAATGCAATGAATAAGGATGCTTACCGGCCTTTTGGAGAAATAGAATGCCAGGATGTATTTACGCATTATGCCGCCCTGGAATACCTGAAAACAAAAAAACCAAGGGTTTTATATATTGCCTATGGCGAAACGGATGAGTGGGCCCATGCCGGCAAATACCGTTCTTATTTAGATGCCGGCCACCAGGTTGATGCCTGGATAAAGCAGCTATGGGATTTTGTACAAAAAGATCCGCAGTATAAAAACAAAACAACCCTGTTTGTTACGGTTGATCACGGGAGGGGAGACGTAAAAAAGGAAGAATGGACAAGCCATAGTAATAAAATAGAAGATGCGCATGAAATATGGTTTGCCGTGATGGGGCCTGATACCCCTAAGCGGGGAGAACTGAATCCGATAGCTATCGGATCGGATATGCAACTATACCAGGAACAATTTGCTCAAACCATTGCAAAACTGATGGGCTATACCTATAAAGCCGGTCACCCTATTGCCAGTGAAATACACTATGTTTTTAAAATGAAAAAATGAAACGATCCTGCCTGATAATTTTATTAGCTATCGCATGTAGCGGACATGCACAGGTAAAACCACCGGTCCCTTCCAAACAACAATTGGCCTGGCATGAAACCGAGTTTTACCTGTTCATGCATTTTGGCCCCAATACATTTACGGATAAAGAATGGGGAGAAGGAACAGAGCCCGAAGATCTGTTTGAACCTGCCAGTCTTGATTGCAGGCAATGGTGCCGGGTGGCAAAAGCAGCCGGAGCAAAAGGTATCATCATCACTGCCAAGCATCATGACGGGTTTTGTTTGTGGCCCAGCAAATTTTCAACACATACTGTCCGGGAAAGCAAATGGAAGAATGGACAAGGCGATGTGCTGAAAGAATTATCGCAGGCTTGCAAAGAAACCGGATTAAAATTCGGTGTTTATATTTCCCCCTGGGACAGGAACCATCCCGATTATGGCACAGAAAAATACAATGATGTATTTGTGAACATGATGAAAGAAATTATTCAGAACTATGGCCCCATCTGGGAAATGTGGTGGGACGGCGCCAATGGCGAAGGGCCCAGTGGAAAGAAACAGAATTACGATTGGAAAAAATTTGAGAACACCGTTCGCCGGTTTTCACCGCAGACAGTAATTTTCAGTGATATTGGCCCGGATATCCGCTGGGTGGGAAATGAAAACGGTATTGCCGGAGATCCCAACTGGAATTTTTTGGATACAACAGGTTTCAAAAGAGGATTGGGTGCGCCGGCAACAGATACATTAAACCAGGGTAATTATAATGGCCGGCAATGGATACCGGCTGAATGTGATGTAAGCATCCGGCCGGGCTGGTTTTATCATGCTGTAGAAGATAAACAGGTAAAATCACCTCAAAAAATATTTGAGCTGTATTTAAAATCTGTTGGAAGGGGAGCCAACCTGTTATTGAATGTGCCGCCGGACAGGAGGGGATTGATCAATGAAAAAGATTCAACAGCATTGGCAGGGTTTAAAAAAATCAGGGATGAAAGTTTTGCAGATAACCTGTTAAAAGAAGCGGATACGTATTATGAGTTCAGCTCAAAGGATTTTTCTGAAAAGCCCATGCTTATCCGGGGTTTTGATACTCCGTCTTCGACCTACGGGATCAATATGCAGAACTTTATTGTGCAACTGAAACAGCCTGCGAAAATTAATTGTATCGTATTGCGGGAAGCCATTCACCTGGGACAAAGTATTCGCAGGTTTAACGTGGTACTATACAAAAACGATAAAGCCATCGGGCAGATTTTAGGAACCAGTGTGGGAAGAAAGCGGATCCTTACATTCCCCGCTACCAGCATTACATCCTTTAAAGTTTATTTGGAAGATGCGCAGGGTAATGATAATATCAGCGGCGTGGCAGCTTATTTGATCGATGAGAAACTGGTGGAGAAATAAATTGAAAGCCCGATAGCCCAATACAATTATAAGTTATCTCAAAAGTGCTAAACCACAGCGTACACAGAGAAACACAGCCTTCTTCTCCTCTTTGAATCGTAGTGGTCGCTGTGGTTAAATAAAAAAATTGATTTTTGAAATGGCTTCTAGTATATTATTCTTCTGCAATATTAAGACCCAATTCATAACCGTCTTTATGATTCAGGCCTACCCACACCATGATTATCAACCTGGTTTTTTTTGTATCATGAACAGGAACGGAAAACACACTCCTTAGTTCACCGGCTTCAAAGTTTTCCTGCACCAGGGGCTTGATCATGGGTACCAGTTTCAGAATTTTTCCTTTTTGCAGGGATGTAATGTTACAATTTTTTAACTGTGTACACAGATCATCATACGGTTTTTTCACGGATTCAAGGTCTTTGTAGATCACAATACCCGTATAGAATTCATGGTGCTGCTGTTCATCTTTGTTATTTGTTTCTACTCCAAGTATATTATCCGATGCACCAGGAAAAGAATAAAAACTGACTATTTCTGTATTGTACCTGGGATTGAAATCATGGACACTCATCTTATTGCCACTGTTAATAGATTTGAAATCATTCGCATATTCTTTTAAGAGGAAATTCACGGCCGTGCAAACATCTTTTGGACGAGTATCTAATTTTTGTCTGTTGGGCATAATAACTTCGTTTACCCTGGTCAGTAAACCGTCTTTATAGGTGCCGGAGACAGAACGCCCATCCGGGTAAATGGTTTTGCCTTCTCCATCCAGTTTTCCTTTTATAAAATTCCCGATACGAATTTCTTTATTTTTCATAAGACGAGCAGCACTGCCTGTATAATTATCCGCTGAAAAATAACCATCATAAATGGTTGAATCCACAATATCAATCGCTATACCATTCCCATCCAATTTGTGATCCTTATAATTAGCCATGTTTAAATACCTGCCCTTTTTATACTCCACACAAAAGCCCTGTTTAGATGCTTTTGCATCGAATTGCCCGATAGTACGGATATTATCCCCGGTTAATATAACTCCATTTCTGAATTCACCATGGTCAAAGTATCCAAACCAGCGGTTATTATTTTTGAAGTCATAACCAAAGCAGGTATCATGGGCTGTTTTTTTATTATCTTTTTCTGCTACATCAGAGTATATCGAAATATTATTTTCGGTGACAACGCTACCGAAATCCGGATTTCGCATGAAAGAGGGATAATTACCGGTTGAAGCCCTTACCCATTCTCCTTTTTCCCAAATGCCTTCAAACTTCTGCTTGTCCTTTGCTTCGTATTGGTAGCCTTGCCCGTTGGCCGTATCATCGATGTAGAGTTTGTCGGCAAGTAAAAGCCCGTTACTGTTAATAACAATTGATCTTCCGTATGAAGCTCCATTTTTGTACCCGAAATCAATTATGATCCTGTTATCATCCTGAATCCTGATAACTTTTCCTTCCAGTTGTCCGTTTACAAAATTTCCATATTGAAATACGTTTTCCGGTGTTATCAGCACACCGGTTCCCTCGGGTTTGTTTTCTTTCCATTTCGCCACAACGATCCTTCCGTTGCTATGCCGGACAACCGTACTGCCATCAATCATCCCGTTTTTAAATTCGCCAAATACATGAATGTTACCCGTTGGTTCTGAAATGGCTAATCCTCTTCCATGGGGTTTACCGTCTTTTAATTCACCTGTATAGATATAGCTGATGTTCGAAGCGCTTTTCCACCTTACCCGGCCGGTGGTGATTTGCGCATCTATATTCATGGATATAAAAATACAGATGCAAAAGACGTATAGCTTTTTCATGATGGGTTCTTTTGCTATAAGAAACTAATTTCTTTTCAATGTAATACCATTGGGAGGGTATTTATTTTTATGAAGCAAAACAAAGACGAGCATTATTTTAACGGCTCACAACAAACTTTTCTACTGCTTTTACTACTCCATCTTTATGAAGCACCAACAGGTAAACTGCATTTGCTAATTGATCAACAGGAATAGAAATGCTGTTACTGGTTACTTGCAGATCTCTTATCTTTTTTCCTGATTCATCAAATATGCTCAGCGTAGCGTTTGTCTCCGTAGTTTTTACTATAATGGGATTTCCACTTGTTGGATTGTTGAGAATAACAAAATAACCGTTGCCTTTAAAATTGACTAACCTTGTTGGCGAATAATTAGATTTTCCATCAAGATCAACCTGCTTCAGTCGGTAATAATTATTTCCCTTCAATGGATTTTCATCGTAATACTGATAGCTGAGAAGAATACTGCTATTGCCTGCGCCTGCCACCTGCCCGATCTTTAAGAATGTTATTCCATTATTACTTCTCTCAATTTCAAACCTATCATTATTTATTTCAGTAGCCGTTTGCCAGTTAAGCAAAGCCTTGCTTCCCTCTGCCCTTGCTGTAAAATTGAGCAGCGTTACAGGCAATGGCACATCTTTTAAAAATGGAAAAACATTGGTCAGCGACCATTTGCCATTCACTTCCTGTGTCCGTATAAAGAGATAGTGGGTGCCATTGGGGAGTCCGGTTAAATTGGCGCCGAACGAAAAATCCGGGACATCTGTTCCAAGCGAACCGCTATAAGGTATTGGCGTCCCATTTCCGAAACCCGGATCGGTGTCAAAAAAATATTCTCCCCGTTGCACATTGTCTTGTGGAATGTCTTTAAAGAACAACCAGCGGTTGGTCAGCGACCATAAGCCATTGTCATCTTTTGACCGGACGTAGATATTATGAAATCCATTGCTCAATGAACCGATGTTAACCGGTATTACTATATTGCTGATATTCCCTGACGGGGTAACAACAACATCTGAAGCATTACCAAAACCGGGATCTATGTCAATAAAGTATTCCAGTTTATTGGCAATGCCGGCCGCAAGATCTTTTACAAATAACCAACGGTTGGTCAACGACCAGCTTCCATTGTCATCCTTTGAGCGGAGATAGATATTGTGAAAGCCTCTGGATAATGAAGTGATATCAACGGGGATCAGCAGGTTAGTAATATTTCCGGATGGGGTAACAGAAACATCAGTAGCATTACCGAATCCCGGATCGGTGTCAATGAAATATTCAAGCTTGTTTACATTGACAGCAAGGACATCTTTTACAAATAACCAGCGATTTGTCAATGACCAATAACCATTATTGTCTTGTGACCGCAGGTAAACATTGTGAAACCCTTTGCTCAGAGCACTGATATCAACCGGAACCAATAGATTACTGATATTAGCTGCCGGAGAAATGGAAACATCGGTACCATTCCCAAACCCGGGATCGGTATCAATAAAATACTCGACCTTATTAATGGTTTGCGTAAGACCTTTAAAAGATATCAATATAAGTATGAGTAAACCAATGATCTTTTTCATCGTTAACAACAATTAATTATTGGTTTTTGTACTGATCGTAATATTTAATATGCCGGTAGTAACCGTGGAAGGAGCAACTAATTTATAAATGCTCGGCACATTTGGAATGCCCGATAAAAAATATGAAATCCCTGTTGCAGAAGTGCCAAATATACCACAATCACCGCCTGTAGCTACCCCGTTCCATGCAGCGCCAATGCCAGGACTTCCTGCTTTCAATTGCCAGCGGCTGTCTTCACTGAAAGCCGGATTGGTATTGAGGTGATCTTCAAATACGGTACTCATGGCTACACTTTGCTGATTACCATTTAAATTTCCAAACTGAATGTTGCTGCTGATATTGTTACGGCTGTCGCAACTTGTAAGTGTAAAAACACTACCTGTCTGCACATTGATATTATTCCAAACCCTGCAATTGTATAATGTGTTTGCGCCGAAATTATAAACAGAGGATATAATATTATTCATGAAATCCCCATTCCATGTAGAACCCATGTTTATTGTTAGAGCAATAACATTGTTATTGATCTGGAGGTTTGTAGCCGGACTGCCATCTCCGTTAATAAGTGCAGATGTAGACAAGTCAATATAATTTTGCAGCACCTGTATATTGTTGCATAGTCCCAGTGTTACCGTATTAAGTCTGTTGCGCCGGATAGTAATATTTGATGCGCTGCCGCCCACAGACAATGTTCCGGTAACTGTTACACCCTGGAGCACACTCCCACTGCTTCCTGCAATAAATGAAGCTGCAGACAGCAATGAAGGAGCAGGGTTAGCCTGCAGATCAGGATTGGCATTTGCTCCCAATGTTCCTAATAAATACCCATTACCGATAATAACAAGTTGCTTGGTAATAGTTAAACTGCCATAAGATGCACCGCTGGCTTCCAGGTGAATTGTATCACCGTTAACAACGCTGACAGAATTATGAGCAGCCTGTGCTGTAGTAAAATCGGCAGGTACGCCGGTATTATTTACCCGCCAGATCTTTGCTGAAGCGGTAATCATCAGTAAGAAACTGCTGATAAGAAAGAAGAGATTTTTTTTCATAATGAGTTCTTTTGATGTTACGAAGCTATATTCCGGGTAAAGGCAAAACAATACTCCCGGGAGAGTATTTTAAACGTTTCTGCAAGGTTTCTTTTTATTTCATTTAAAAATCAGTAGCACTTCGTATTGAAAGATTTCATTTGGTTTCAATGGCACATTCCATATAACTTTAAAACTGGCCTTCGGCTGGTCTTTAGCAGCCCCTTTCATATTAAAATAACTGATGTGCCGTGCGTAGTCCAAATCGCTACTATAGTTTTGATTTTGTTTTAATTCTGATGCTGACTCAAAAACCCAGTTCTTATCCTCAAGGCATTGCTTAATATCGTTTACCACCTGTAAATAAAAAGCGCTGCCTTTGTCTTTATCGGTGGATGATCGAAACATTCTTTCATAATAACTGACTTTTCATCCATAATATCACCTTCTATCCGCCCAGATCCGGTATAAAGCGACAAACCGGTTTTATTTGGCATCAATGTATATTTTGTATAATTGTCTGGACGGGCAAAAGCATTCCAGGCTGATTCCGGCATCAGATCCCATTCTGCCTGCCAGTGATTAATCAGATAATTAAGCCGGTCACAAAAAGAATTATCTTCGGAATAATTCATTTGTGCAGAATCAATCAGCTTAAACCCGAATGAGAATTTGCCTGTTGCATTTTCTTCTACCGATGTAAAAATTACCAGGAAAGAACTATCCGCCGGGATTAACCATTTTGAACCGGGAAGAGATTCCGTTTGACCGATGAAAGCTACTCTTGCTTCTTTTGCTTTTGTATCCTTCCCTGTTTTCAATTCCCGCTGGGTGCCGAAATTTATTCCGTTCTTCCCCATTAAAACAACAAGGGGTGTAAAGGCGGTGCATTGCATAAAAAACACAATACCCTGCCCGGCTTTCAGGTCAAATGGCATTTTTTTATAATAATGTTTGTCATCTGAGAACTTTGGGTTTGTTGTCAGCAATTCGCCTTCTGATTTATTTGCTTTAATTCCCAGTTTTACTTTTTGGGCATGTATAGCTGAAAAGCAAAATGGAAAAATGCAGAGACAAAGTATTGATAGCTTTTTTATAATGAGTTCATTTAGTCTTACGAAACTATTTTCTTTGGAAAGGCAGAACAATACTCCCGGGAGAGTATTTTACCTCACCCCCCTGCCCCTCTCCAAGGGGTGGAGAGGGGAATAAAGCTATCCTTGTACCGAAATGATGATGGTTGTTCCTTTGCCCGGGGAAGATTCAATAACTAATTGCAGATTACTTTCCTCCGCCCGCTGCTTCATGTTTTGTAAACCATAATGCCCGGGGTTTTCAATATTAAGGTCAAATCCTTTTCCATTATCACTGATGGTAATGCTGAAATGTTTTTCATCAGCAATGGCTTTTATAGTCAGTAAATCTGCCTGTCCATGCTTGCATGCATTAGTCACAGCTTCCTGGCAAATACGGAAAAGCTGTAAGGCGGTGCCAGAGTTTAATTGATGATTGACAGAAATATTTTCTTCCGTTTGTAACTGCAATGGGGGATAGACCTCAATATGCCGGATGGCATGATTTACTAATTTATCAAAAAAATCCACAGCGCCGATTTTTTCTTTATTCATTATCCAGATGGTTTCCCGCAGGGTTTGCATCAGTTCGCCGCTTCCTTCTTTTAAACTTTCTAATTTTTGTTCAATTGGTTTTTGTTCCTGCTGCGCCCTTTCCAATTGGGTAATGTTATTGGATAGCCAGGTGAGTTGCGAACCAAGGTTATCATGCAGGTCTCTGCTCAGCCTTTGTTTTTCTTTATGCACTTCCTGTTCCATTTGCAGTTGCCTCAGTTTCTTTTGATACCTGTTTCTGGAGATAATATAAAATATTCCTCCCACTGCTGCTAATGCAAGCAACCCGAAAATCGCTTTTGCCCATGTAGTCTGATGCCAGGGAGGCAGAATGTTTATTTTCAATATCAATGGTTCTTTGTTCCAGACCCCTTCATAGTTGGCGCCCAGCACATGCAATTCATACTCACCGGGAGGCAAAATGTATTGAACAATATTATTGGTTTGAGGCAATGACCAGTCATTTTGAAATCCTTTTAACCAAAACTTATATTGATTTTTTTCCGGCACGGTAAAATCCATATAAGAGAATGAAAGACGGATATTATTCTGGCGATGTGGCAGGCTGATCGTATGAATAAACTCCGGTTGCAGGTAAGGTAAATACGGTTGATTGTTTACTTCAATATTTGTAAGCATTGTTTTTGATGGCCCGGATTTACTTACTAAGCCCTCAGGCTTAAAAAAGTTGATTCCATTCACTCCTGCAAAATATAATGTGCCATCCGCCCCCTTGCAATAACCTTTGGTATTAAATTCATCACCCTGCAGACCTTCTTTGGCAGCGTAATTTGTAATAATGTATGAGCTGTCAATTTTTGCCAGCCCCCGGTTGGTACTTACCCAACTATTACCTGCATTATCAAACATCACACTATACACAAATGAATTCGGCAGGCCGTTCTTCGTATTCAAATGTCTGACTGAATGGTTATTTTCCAGAATGTATATTCCATTTGTTGTTGTTATCCACACCCGGCCCCCGGAGTGCTGGTTGATATGCTTGACATAAGTATGTGGCAAAGAAATGTGTAGAAAATTATTTTTTTCAAAAAGCCAGGCCCCGGCGATGGTTCCAATCCAAAGTTGTCCGGCATTATTATAATGAATACTGGTAATATGCTCTTTAACAGGAAGAGTGCAAATAGTTGTGCAGCTAAAACCGGATTTACCTTTTTTAAGAGAAAGAACATTGTTTCCGTAACTAAACCATACTTCATCCTTCCCGGTCTTTTGCATAGCTGATTCAAAGTCCATAAAAACAGAATCAGAACGGGGTGGTAAAAGATGAGAAAGTAACTGCAGATTTCCGTTGCGGGTATCAATGGCATAGAGTTCATTCAAAGTAGATCTTACGATCAAGGTTACAGAATCAATCATCGCCATAGCACGGGGGCTGCCGGTTCTTTTATGAGCTTCCGGCAATTGTATTTTTTGCAGAAACCGGCCTTCCTTATCATATACTTCGATATCTCCAAAATAGATTCCTGCAAACACTTTTCCTTTCTGGTCGGCAGCGAGGGTATAAGTCAGCGCATTTTTGACCGGCCTGTCAAACAAGTTGAATTTTTGTAAAGTAATCACTTTGATACCCCCGATACCATTGAATCCAAGCCAGGAGTTTTGATGGCGGTCTGCAGTTGCTGTATGCAGGTAGCGGGTCAAATCACCGGAAAAATATTCGTTGATGGGAAATGGCATCAGCTCTTCTTTGTTTGCGTCATAAAGCAATATTTTTTTGCCTCCAAGAAGCAGGAATTGATTATTGCTGATTTTTCTTGGCAGGTACAAAAGCTCATTATCAACAAGTGTAGAATCAAATCCGGCTCTTAGTATTCTAACCGGTGTAAAGGGATCATTCGCTGACGCCTTGTACATCCATTTATCCGAGATGATCACAAGGCTGTCTTTATGCGCCGGTAACAAATAAAATATTTTTAATTTCCTGTCGTTGCTGAATTGCTTTAACCCGTTATCAGAAAACAGAAATAAGTCACCTCCTCTATCTAATCTCTTTTTAATCCATACTTTATCGCCTTTTGTGTACATTCTGGAAATGGGGTAAATGAGAATCTGCTCTGTAAAATCCGGTAAGGCATATACTTTTTTTGCCTGCAGGGAAAATTTATTTACAGCATACACACCCGAAGGATAATTAAGAATCCAGACACTTGAGTCAGTTTCATTCACACAGGTTAGCGGATATCTTGATGGGGCATCAGTCATGACTGAAATAATATCAATAAATTCATTTTTCCCTTTTGGCTTAAAACAGATACCGGTGCGGTGTGTGATCCATAAATTACTGTTTTGGTCTTCGTAGATTGTGGAAACGGTATTTTCGGGAATACTTTTTTTATCAAGAGGGTCATGTTTAAAAGTCTGGAAACGATAACCATCAAATCTTTGTAACCCATCCGCTGTTGCAACCCAGAGAAAATCCTGTTTATCAAAATGCAGGTCGATGACAGAGTTAAGGCTTAACCCGTTTTCAGTAGTATATTCAATTAAGGGACGCTGGGCCTGCCCATACACATGCAACCACGGATGCAGTACAACCACGACAAAAAGCATGCGGGTCCACCGGGCGATATATTTTACTTTGTGCATGAGACCGGGAAATTAGAAGTAATTTAAAGCAATAAAAATAATCGCTGGGGAGTATTGTTATTGACATCTCATTTTCTCAATTTTGAAACATGCCAACCCGTATTGCCATAGTGGATGACAAACAGATCAACCGCACAACGGTAAAAGAAAAAATTACTTCCTTTAAGGAAATAGAGTTGGTTCTGGAAGCAAAGAACGGTCATGATTTTTTAGAGCAGTTAAAACAGTTGCCGGCACAAAGGCATCCGCAGGTAGTGCTGATGGATCTGGAAATGCCGGTTATGGACGGCATACAGGCAATCCGGCTTGCTTCATCTGCTTACCCGGAAATAAAATTTATTGTGCTCACGGTTTTTGAAGACAATGAAAAAATATTTGAAGCAATTAAAGCCGGGGCCGGGGGATATTTGCTGAAAGATGATTCTGCAGTCAATATCATTGATGCGATTACAAATGTTGTTGAATACAATGGCATCCCCATGAGCCCGGCCATAGCAAGAAAAGCAATGGAATTACTGAAACAGTCGCCGATTCCTGTTTCCAATGAATCAATAGCTGCTGAATCTGCACTCTCTGATCGTGAGATGGAAATATTGAAAGAGATGGTGACGGGCAAAAATTACAAAGCAATCGGGGAAAAATTATTCATCAGTCCATTAACTGTACGCAAGCATGTGGCGAATATTTATGAAAAGCTGCATGTCAATTCCCGGGCACAGATCATCAACCTGGCGCATAAGAATAAATGGGTTTGAATTATTTGCCGGTAAAATTTGCTTTTC
The DNA here is from genome assembly GCA_964525285.1 of uncultured Chitinophaga sp. GTDB lineage: Bacteria > Bacteroidota > Bacteroidia > Chitinophagales > Chitinophagaceae > JJ008. The sequence goes on along the minus strand of CAZGGQ010000003.1, from coordinate 7,949 downwards.
TTTTTTCAAGGAATGCAGAAGTGCCTTCCTTCATGTCTTCTGTAGCGAAACAATTACCAAATTCCTTTATCTCGGTTTCAAATCCATTTTGTGATTCATCAAACACAGCATTAGCAGCTTTGATGCAGCCAGCAACCGCTAAGGGTGCTTTTGAATTGATCAGGGATAAAATTTCCCGGGTGTGTGCCAGCAAACTGTCAGGTGTGGTAACATAATTTACGAGACCCAGTTCTTTGGCTTCATTGGCATCTATCATCCGGGCACTCATCAGCAATTCCATTGCTTTTCCTTTACCAATTAATTGTACCAAACGTTGCGTACCGCCATAACCGGGTATCAAACCCAGATTCACTTCCGGCTGGCCAAACTTTGCATTATCTGCTGCTATCCGGAAATGACAACTCATAGCCAGTTCACAGCCTCCCCCCAATGCAAAACCATTTACTGCAGCGACAATAGGTTTGGAACAATTTTCTATTCTGAAAAAAGTATCCTGTCCCTGTTTGGCCATGGCCATGGCTTCTTCTTTGCTTAATCCGCCAAACTCCGTGATATCGGCACCGGCAACAAAGGCTTTCGAACCTGCCCCGGTAATGATCACCGACCTGATCTCTGGATTCCTTTCAATTTCGTCCAATACTTTATTCAATTCTGTCAAAACTTCTTTATTCAAAGCATTTAGCTTTTCCACCCGGTTAATAACAACAGTGAGGATCCCGTTCTCTAAAATGATCAGCAAGGTCTGGTACATAAAATAATTTTAGAAGTTCCTGTTATCTTTTACCCATTGTTTAATATAATCAGCAATTTCAGCAGTTGCTGTTCCGGGGGCAAAGAGTTTTCCAACCCCGGCATCATTTAGTTTCTTCATATCATCTTCAGGGATAATTCCACCGCCGGTTAATAATACATCATTCATTTTTTTTTCCTTCATGATCGCAATAATTTTCGGGAAGACAGTATTATGGGCGCCACTTAAGATACTGATCCCGATCGCATCCACATCTTCCTGTAAGGCGGCATTGACAACCATTTCGGGGGTTTGGCGCAAACCGGTATAGATCACTTCCATACCGGCATCACGCAAGGCCGTGGCAATGACCTTGGCGCCGCGGTCATGACCGTCCAATCCGACTTTGGCTACTAAAACTCTGATGGGTCGTGACATATTATAGACTTGTATTGCGAAAATACATTCTTTCAGTTACAGCTTTGTAAATTACAGCATGCAATACAAAAAATTCGGAAACACAGATCTGCTGGTCAGCGAGATCGGCTTTGGCGCCTGGGCCATTGGCGGCAATGCCATGATCGGTTCAGTTGCTATCGGATGGGGAGATGCTGATGATAATGAATCCAAAAAAGCTATTCATCGTTCGCTTGACCTGGGGATTAATTTCTTTGATACTGCGGATATTTATGGTCTTGGCCATTCAGAAAGATTGCTGGGCGGGTTGCTGGGTAAAAGAAAAGATGTCATCATTGCCAGCAAAGTGGGAAATGTGGCAAGAAATGAAAAGTTCACTACCGATTATTCAAAGCAACATGTTATTGCTGGTTGTGAAGCAAGCCTGAAGAGACTTAAAAGAGATGCGATCGATTATTACCAGTTGCATAGTGCAGGAGTACAGCAACTGGAGCAGGGAGATTCTATCGGGGCTATGCAGTTATTACAGCAACAGGGCAAAATAAGATATTGGGGATTGTCGCTGAATACGTTTGATCCTGAACCTGAAACTGTATTATTAATGAAGGCATTTGCAGGCAATGGATTTCAGCTGGTTTTAAATATGTTGAATCAAAAAGCTTTGCCGGTTATGAAAGAAGCTGCTGCAAAAGGATATGGCATCATTGCAAGGATGCCGCTACAATTCGGGTTGCTGACAGGCAAGTTTGATGATGAACTATCTTTTCCTGAAAATGATCACCGCAAAAACAGGTTGACAAAGGAAGTGGTACAAAAATCAATTGAAGCTTTACGCCCGGCCTGGCAATTATGCAAGAAATATGGGGTAACTAAAACACAATTGGCATTAAGTTATATCCTCAGTTACCCGCAAGTGTCAACCGTTATTCCGGGAATACGTACGGTGGCACAAGCTGAATCAAATACAACCGGAATGGTAAAATTGGAAGAGGCAGATATTACTTTTATTGAACAACTTGGCTCAACTGATTTTATCCCCGTAATGAAGCTGATTCAACAGCAGGGTTAGAAAACGAGTATCGCTTTTTTAATCCTGGCGATGGTTTCTTCTTTTCCTATTACTTCAGCTATATCAAATAAACCGGGTCCAAACTTGCCGCCAACCAGCATTACCCGGAACGGTAACAATACTTCTCCCGGTTTAATTTGATTGGCCGCTGCTATTTCTTTGAAGTTATTTTCAAGAACAGATGTATTCCAGTCATTTGTCAATTCAAAGTTGCGGATCACTTCAGCAAAGAACAATTTTTTTGTTTCATTCCATTTTGGTTTAACCGCATTCACATCCCAGTTTTCCGGGGTTTTAAAAAAGAAATAAGACTGGTCATAAAAATCAGTAAGCAAAGAACAGCGGTCTTTCACCAATGCAATCACTTTGCCAAGCTTTACAGGTTCAATATCAATAAGACCTTTTTCATTCAGGAGGTCTCTGACTCCCGACTCCAGGCTCCCGATTCCCGACTGCTTTATCCATTCATGATTGAACCACTTTGCTTTTTCATAATCAAATTTTGCCCCGCCGCTATGTACTCTTTCTATGGAGAATTTTTTAATCAATTCTTCTTTGGTAAAAATTTCCTGTTCAGTACCGTCATTCCAGCCAAGCAATGCCAGCAGGTTGATGAACGCTTCCGGTAAAAATCCTTTTTCTTTAAATCCCTCTGTCATTTCGCCGGTTTTTGGATCGGTCCAGCCCATAGCAAAAACAGGAAAGCCAAACTTAGCCCCATCTCTTTTGCTTAGTTTGCCATTTGGCCCCAGAATCAACGGGAAATGTGCCCACATCGGCATTTTGTCAAGGCCAAATAAATATTTCCATAACAGGATGTGAACAGGGGCGGAGGGGAGCCATTCTTCCCCGCGAAAAGCATGGCTGATCTGCATTAAATGATCATCCACCACCACGGCCAGGTGATAGGTAGGCATGCCATCTGCTTTCAATAAAACTTTGTCATCAACCAGCGAAGTATCAAAGCTGACTTCGCCCCGGATCATGTCCGTAAAAGAAACAGTTTCCTGTTCAGGCATTTTAATCCGGATGACCAGCCTTATTCCTTCCGCTAATAATTTCTGAGTTTCTTCCGCTGACAGCGTCAATGAATTCCGCATTTTCAAGCGGATGGAATGGTCGTACTGCGGGGAATGATTTTGTTCGGTTTTTAGATCATGCCGCATCTTATCTAATTCTTCCGGTGTATCAAAGGCATAGTAAGCATGGCCGTCTTTTACTAATTGTTCTGCATATTGCCGGTACGTTTCTTTTCTCTCGCTTTGCCTGTAAGGGCCATAACTGCCGCCATGCTGTACGCTTTCATCAGGTTCCAGTCCGCACCATTTCAGGCAATCGAAAATATATTCTTCTGCACCGGCTACATAGCGACTTTGATCTGTGTCTTCAATTCTTACAATGAAATCACCGCCATGTTTTTTTGCAAACAAATAGTTGTATAAAACAGTTCTAACACCGCCGAGGTGTAACCCCCCCGTAGGAGAAGGAGCAAAACGTACCCGAACTCTTTTTGGCATCATGACAAAGATAAATTTATCATATCGGCTGCCCAACTCAAATAAGTATATTTGTTTGTCATGACATTCATTGCTCCACATTACCGGAAAGCAAAAAAAAAGGCAATATTTAATTTTCTTAAAAGAGACCGGTACCTGCTTAGAACTCCGTGGTGGATGAAAAAATTATATCCCGGTTGTTTATGGGATATGCCGGTAAAAGAGAAAATACTTTACCTAAGTTTTGATGATGGCCCTCATCCCTCTATCACGCCGTTTGTATTGGAACAACTAAAAAAATACAATGCAAAAGCCACTTTTTTTTGTATCGGCGAAAATGTGGCCCGGCACCCGGATATTTTTCAGCAGGTGATTGATGATGGACATACTGTGGGCAATCATACATTCCACCATATTAACGGCTGGAAAACTAACGGTACAGATTATATTAGTGATATTAAAAAGGCGGATGAATATATCCATAGCCGCTTATTCCGGCCTCCTTATGGCAGGATAAAAAGATCACAACTGAGCCGGTTAAAGCAAGGCGAAAATAAAATGACAGTTGTAATGTGGAATATCCTTGCTGGTGATTGGGATATTGACCTGGATCCTGAAAAATGCTACCAAAGTGTGAAACGAAGGATTTTACCGGGTGATATTATCGTTTTTCATGACAGCGATAAAGCATGGGACCGGATGAGTTACAGTTTACCCCTGCTTTTACAGGATTTTACCCGGTTGGGTTATCAGTTCAGTACAATACAGTGATTTGAATAATCAGGTAATTGAAGTTTCGGGTCTGAAAAAAGTTAGGGCCTGGGTAGAAACCCTGGCCCGTTTTTAATCCGTACCCTATGAAAACTGGTTTAAAGATATAATATTTTTTTAATTACGGCAAAGTAATTTGGCGGATAACGCCATTTATGGATATCGTAGCCTGGTTATCGCAATTGCCAAAACCAAAATCAAGAACAGCAGCCCAGTGGCTGTTAGTTGGATTCGGCAGATTAGCTCTTACCGTCCTTATCCTGCCTTTTACGATCCAACGGCATGTTAAACGTCTCAGCAGGGGTTCTGTAATAGTTGATCCCCAGCGAACGAGCAGGTTGCCTCTTTTCACATAACCATCTGCAGCTCCTTCAATTTTAAAACCATCATCCTTTGGATAATCCGGTGTTGCTAACCCTTCAAACTGGGTGATAGTTTTGATACTGCTCCATTCTAAGAAGTTGCCATTTGGCCAGCTAAGTTTACCATTAATAACTTCCACTTTAAACTTCCTGGCAAGATTGGCAGGAGGAACAGGAACATCTGAAATATTGGTTATTATATGTTTCCCTTCCACATGTATGGCATCAACATAGAACCCAACAAAAATGGTGGTAGCAACGGCTCCGGGATAGATAAGGCGATTGGTATATTCAGTAATGATTTTTCCCCTGCGAACCCTTCCGTCAGGGCCCGGACAACCGGATGTTCCAAAATCCAATTCAACTATGACTGGAAATGGATTATTGTTTGGATGCGTAATGGTAATCGTAAAACAACGTGGAGTAGGTGTTAGTGTGTCCGGACGGCCATAAAATACACCAGACCCTGCAACCCCAACATCATTGCTGGCACCCATTGCATCATCAAAAAACTCATTGAATGTGGTTTCAGCTTCGGCAGATGATTCTCCTGCTGCTTTTGCTACTTCTTCTTCCTGGGCATCGGTTCCGGTCAGACTTTTTTCCTTCCCGCATGAAACTATAAGTATTGAAGTGGAAATGAATATAAAAGCGACCAGTTTTGGAAAACTAAACCAGTATTTCATAAAAGTGGTTTTAGGGGTGTGAGTTATTTAACGCAGGTAAGATGAGTTTTATTGGTTTAAGTTTAAAGGTTTCTTAAAGTTTTTTGCTGAGTTTTGTGACTCAAAGTTGTTGAAAATGACCCTTATAGACACACATTCCCATATCTATTTACAAGAATTTGAAACAGACAGGGCCCAAATGCTGGAAAGGGCTGAAAAAGAGGGCATTATAAAAATACTTATGCCCGCCATTGATTCTTCAACTCACGGGGCGATGCTAAAAATGGAAGAGGAAAATCCTTTGGCCTGTTTGAGTATGATGGGACTACACCCATGTTCCGTAAAAGAAAATTACCGGGAAGAACTAAAAATAGCCCGGGATCATTTTGGGAAAAGACCGTTTAAAGCGGTGGGTGAAATTGGCCTTGATTTTTTCTGGGACAAAACTTTTTCTGTTCAGCAATACCTGGCTTTTCATGAGCAGATCGAATGGGCCTTGCACTATGATTTACCTGTTGTTATTCATTCCCGCAATTCAATAGATGAGTGTATAAATGTTGTCAAAGAACATCAGCAGGCCTGCCTGCCGGGCAGGCAGGAAAAATTGAAGGGAGTTTTTCATTGTTTTTCCGGGAACACGGAACAGGCCGGGAAGATTGTTGCCCTTGGATTTTACCTGGGGATCGGCGGGGTGCTTACTTTTAAAAATTCAGGATTGGATGCCGTTATGGAAAAAATAAGTCTTGACAATGTTCTGCTGGAAACAGATGCGCCATACCTGGCTCCGGTGCCATTCAGGGGTAAGCGAAATGAGCCGGCTTATTTGAAATATGTGGTTGAGAAATTAGCGGGAATAAAAAATGTAAGTATTGAAGAAATTTCTTCTGCCACTACCGAAAACGCTGAAAAATTATTCGGAAAACTTTAAAAAGCAATAGTCAACAAATAGAGAGAACATCAGCGGAGACTGAGGGATTCGAACCCTCGATACAGTTTCCCGTATACACACTTTCCAGGCGTGCTCCTTCAACCACTCGGACAAGTCTCCAATTTTAAAGGGCAGCAAAAATAGTGATTCTTGTCTTACCAGTTATTTGCCTGCTCTGCATTCATTCTTTCTGAAACATCCATGGGCTGATGCTCTTTCCAATCCCGGGCATATCTTACAAACCAGGATATCCACAGGCTCCGGCTCAACCGCATCAGCCAGGGCTGCAGAACAATCAACAACACGGCATTAAAACCAAGCCAGTAAAAAAAACGATTGTCGGAAGTAGATAGACCAATGATAGCCCACCAGGTCAAAAGGCTGAGCACACATATTATTACGGCCAGCATATAGCTTACATAACTGGTGCCATAATAAAATCCCACTTCAATCTCCGTGGGTTGACCGCATACCGGGCAATCCTTATTCATCAGCATATTCTTTTTGTAACTGATCCTCGTTTTGTGCTGAAACAATTTGCCTTCCCGGCAACGGGGGCAGCGGCAGCCAAATGTCGAGGATAAATATCCACGGGATCTCTTTTCTTCACTCATATGTTAGTCTTTCAGGAAGGGTTTTTACAGAAAGCTGCAAAGGTCGGGATAAGGAGGTCAAATAAGTCAAAATGGTCATATAAGTCAAAAAAGTCAAAAGAGTCAGATAAGTCAAACTGATGCATATGACCAATATGCCTATTTGACCTATATGACTCATTTGACCGATGTGACTACTTTCCCAATACTTTTTCCATCTGTACGCTGCGGCTGCCCTTGATCAGCAGGTAAGTGTTTTCAAAATGCTGTTGCTGCAGCCAGTCTTTTGCCTGAGTAGCATTTTCAAAATTAATAAAGGAGTGATCAAATTTTAAAAAATCACCGGCAACCAACACTACATTTTTCCAGTGATATTGTTTGATGAGATCAACTATAGCTTTATGTTCATGAAGGCTTTCATCACCTAACTCTGCCATTCCACCAAGCATTAAAACTTTATTATCGGCACTAAGATTGGCAAAATTTTCAATAGCCAGCTTCATGCTGCTGGGGTTCGCATTATAAGCATCAAGAATGATTTTATTGGTTCCGATTTCCAGTAGCTGAGACCGGTTATTGGAAGGGGAGTAGCTTTCAATGGCCGCTTTGATTTTATCGTCAGGTACATTGAAATATTTTCCAACAGCAACGGCCGCCAGTACATTGGGTAAATTATAATCACCCACCAACTTTGTATTTATGGAAAATATTTTTGCTCCTTTACTTATGGTTATTTCAAGAAAAGGTTCACTTTTTACCAGCTGTCCTTCAATATCTGCATCAGCAGTACCGTATTTAATGATGGCTGAAATGCCTTTGCTCATGTCCTGCAGGTAATCATAATCCCACATGACAAAGGCTGTTCCTTGTTGAGAACGTAAATAATCAAACAACTCTCCCTTTCCTTTTTTTACTCCT
>CAZGGQ010000002.1:161553-178523 GCA_964525285.1 uncultured Chitinophaga sp. | reverse complement strand
AGGTTCTTTTTTGCATCCTCAATTCCCTTTGTAATGGCTTCCTGCACTTCTTTGGCTTTTCCCAAACCATGACCCACTACTCCGTTCTCGTTTCCAACAACAACCAATGCAGAGAAACTAAAGGCACGGCCTCCTTTGGTAGTTTTCACTACCCGGTTGATGGCAACCACTTTATCCTTCAGTTCCAGGTCACCTGCTTTTACCCTGTTTACGTTATACTTTGACATTTATACTTGTAATTAAAGTTTGAATGTTGTTTGCTTAAAACTTAAGACCGCCTTCTCTCGCTCCGTCGGCTACTGATTTCACACGCCCGTGATAGAGATACCCGCTACGATCAAAGGTTACATCTTTAATTCCCAACTCAACTGCTTTTTTAGCGATGGCTTCTCCTACCATTTTACTCTTTACGACTTTATTAGCTTTCTGTGCCTGAATGTCTTTATCCTTTGATGAAGCTGCTGCCAGCGTCTGGCCTTTGGTATCATCTATCAATTGCACATATATCTCCGTATTACTTCTGAACACAGCTAACCGTGGCTTCTGAGCTGTCCCTTCACCAATCTTCCGTCGAATGCGGTATCGGATGTTTTGTCTTCTTTGTGACTTAACTTTTGGATTCATAATTAATACCCCCATCCCCTAAAGGGGAGTTTTTGACGTTTCTGATTCTGCCAGAAACTTTATTTTAAAAATCATTTCAAATTCTAAAAGAACTATACCACCTAAGTTCCCCTTTAGGGGGACAGGGGCATTATTTACCTGCCGCTTTACCCGCTTTTTTACGAACCACTTCACCTACATATCGAATCCCCTTTCCTTTATAAGGTTCAGGCTTACGAAGGCCCCTTAATTTTGCAGCAACCTGCCCGATCAATTGCTTATCGATACCTTCTAAAGTAATAGTCGGGTTCTGGCCTTTTTCCTGTACAGTTGCTACTTTGATTTCTTTGGGTACTTCAAAAATAATGTTATGGGAAAATCCTAAAGAAAGATCAAGCACATTACCCTGGTTTGCAGCTTTGAAACCCACACCAATTAATTCAAGTTTTCTTTGATAACCATCCGTCACACCTTTCACAAGATTGGATACCAATGAACGGTACAAGCCATGTAATGCACGGTGTCGTATCTGGTCAGTCGGACGGGCAAAAGTTATCTGTCCGTCTTTAACTTCCACAGTAATATCACGGTCTATCGCCTGCTTCAATTCTCCTTTGGGTCCTTTCACAGTAACCACATTCTCCTTATTCACAGATATCGTAACACCGCTTGGGGCCACTACCGGTTGTTTTCCTATACGAGACATTTTATGATCAGTTTAAAAGTTTAATGTTCTAAGTTTAAAGTTGTGTCTGCCCAGATTAGAGACTTACAACTTTCACAATCTTCCTCACCCCTTTAAGGGATGGGGGCTTAATATACATAGCAAAGAACTTCGCCACCCACATTCTGGGCCTTTGCTTCTTTGTCCGTCATCACTCCTTTCGAAGTTGACAGAATAGCCACCCCCAGTCCATTCTTTACACGGCGGAATTCAGCAGGTTTGGCATACTGACGCAAACCCGGGCTGCTTACCCGCTCCATGCTTTGAATAGCCGGTTGCTTGGTTGTAACATCGTACTTCAGGGCTATTTTAATAACGCCTTGTTTCTTATCATCCTCAAATTTGTATTTCAGGATATAGCCCTGGTTATACAGGATCTCTGTCATCCGCTTTTTTAAATTAGAAGCGGGAATGTCAACCACACGATGACCAGCCATCTGCGCATTACGGATTCTGGTCAGGAAATCTGCTATCGGATCTGTTACCATTTTTTTCTAATTATCTGTTTCAAAATTTTGTTTGTCAATGGTGAATATTGACCATTCACTATTCACGGTTTACCAGCTTGCTTTTTTCAAACCGGGAATTTTGCCATCCAGTGCCATGTCTCTCATTGCGATCCTGGAAATACCAAAGTAACGGATATACCCTCTTGGACGACCCGTAAGCTGGCAACGATTCTTCAACCGGACCCGGGAAGAATTCTTCGGAAGGTCGTCCAAAGCTTTCCAGTCGCCTGCTTTTTTCAGCTCTGCTCTTTTAACTGCATGCTGGGCCACCATTCGCTCTCTCTTCCTTTGCCTGGCCTTTACTGATGTTTTAGCCATAATTTTCTTTTAAATTCCATCCCGATAATTATCGGGATTGTTTTTGATTTATTAATTATTAGTTTTTGTTTCTTGTTATTTTTAATTACTCTTCGTTGCGTTTTTGAAAGGCATACCGAGCTCTTTCAATAATTCATAGGCTTCTTCGTCGGTTTCTGCCGTTGTTACGAAAGTGATATCCAGCCCGGTGATCTTGTTCACTTTATCAATATCGATCTCCGGGAAAATGATCTGCTCGGTTACACCCAGCGTATAATTACCGCGGCCATCAAATGCTTTTTCATTTACACCCCTGAAGTCACGAACCCGGGGCAATGCCACCGCAATTAAACGGTCCAGGAACTCATACATCTTTTCACCACGCAATGTAACCCTGGCTCCGATCGGCATATTTTTACGAAGTTTGAAATTAGAGATGTCTTTCTTCGACATTGTTGCCATTGCTTTCTGACCGGCAATGGTTGTCAACTCATCTAAAGCAACATCAACAAGCTTCTTATCCGTTACAGCGCCGTTTACTCCACGGTTCAGGCAGATCTTCTCCAGCCTGGGTGCCTGCATGACAGAATCGTAGCTAAACTTTTTTACCAGGGCAGGTACAACTTCCTTTTTGTACTTAACTGCCAGTCTCGGCGTATATTTATTTGTACTCATTATTTACCTCCCTGTCCCGATAATTATCGGGATTTTTTTGTTTTGAAAACTCTGTCTGTCTTACCATCTTTTCTCACTCTTGTGATCCTGGCGCCTGCTTTTTGCGCAGCATCCCAGAGCATCACGTTGCTGATATGAACAGGAGCTTCTTTTTTAATGATGCCACCCTTGGTATTCTGTGCAGATGGTTTACTATGCTTGGTGATGATGTTTACACCTTCGATCAACACTTTTCCCTCTTCCACCAAAACCTGTTTTACTACCCGTGGTTTCGATAAGTCTTTATCATCACCGGTAATAATCACTACGTTGTCTCCTTTCCGGATATTATACTTTGGTTTAAATCTTGCTTTCATTTTATTTTATTTGCGAGGCGAAGCCGAAGCATTCTCCTCAATCTTTTTTTATTTTGTCATCGCCCGTACTACTATCATCTTCGTTGCGTCGCACTCTTCATCTTCCTGTTCGCTACTCAGCAAGACACAAAATGTAGTGTCACTACAATACTTCCGGTGCCAGTGAAATGATCTTCATATATCCTTTATCACGGAGTTCCCTTGCTACTGGTCCGAAGATCCGGGTACCTCTTGGTTCATCTGTCTGGCTCAATATCACCACTGCATTATCGTCAAAGCGGATATAAGAACCATCTTTACGACGCAACTTATTTGTCGTTCTGACTATTACAGCTTTTGCAACCGTTCCTTTTTTGATCCCACCCTGGGGCAATGCATCCTTTACTGTTACCACTATCTTATCGCCAATTCCAGCATAACGCTGGCCGCTGTTGCCGAGAACACGGATACAAAGCACCTCTTTGGCGCCGCTGTTATCAGCTACATTTAACCGGCTTTCTTGCTGAATCATTTTTACTTGTTTTTAGTACTTAGTACTGAGTACTTAGATTCAAAAACTGTTGTTGTCTTTATACTAAGTACTGCGTACTCTAAATCTTTTTTATTACTTCACTTTCTCCACAACTTCCACCAGTCTCCACCGCTTCGTCTTGCTCAACGGACGGGTTTCCATAATTTTTACCAGGTCACCAATGCTGCACTCATTCTTATCATCATGAGCATGGAGTTTGGAGGTTTTTTTTACAAACTTGCCATAGATAGGGTGTTTTACTTTTCTTTCAATGGCAACCGTAATGGTCTTGGCCATCTTGTTGCTGGTCACAACACCTATCCTTGTTTTTCTTAAATTTCTTTCTTCCATTTTCGTAGCTTTTTTATGCTTGCTGTTGTTTTAGCTTCAATTCTGTTTTCAAACGGGCAATATCCCGGCGCAATCCACGAAGGGTCATCGGATTCTCCAGCGGTGAAATAGTATGAGCAAAATGTAATTTTTTCATACGTTGTTTGTCTTCCTCCAGCCGGGCCTTCAGGTCCTGCTCGTTCATTCCATGAATGCTTTTTACAAAATCTGCTTTCTTTGACATCTCTTTTCGATTTATTTATTATTACGCGATTTCAAGGTCTCTGCGTTTGATAAACTTTGTTTTGATAGGCAATTTGCCTGCAGCCAGCGACAATGATGCACGGGCTACTTTTTCGTCCACTCCATCCACTTCAAATAAGATCCGGCCCGGTCTTACTACAGCAGCCCAAAACTCCAGGTTGCCTTTACCTTTACCCATCCTCACCTCTGCAGGTTTTTTGGTGATCGGCTTGTCCGGGAAAATGCGGCACCACACATTACCTTCTCTTTTCATCTCACGGGTCAATGCCTGGCGGGCAGCTTCAATCTGGCGGTCTGTGATCCAGTGCTGGTCCAATGCTTTCAAACCATAGGTACCAAAGGCAATGGTTGTACCTCTTTTGGCATCGCCTTTCATGCGACCCTTCTGCATCTTCCTGTGTTTTGATCTTTTCGGTTGTAACATATCTAGTTAGATTTTTAGTACTTAGTATTCAGATAAAAGATCAATGTCTTTTTGTCTTTATACTCAGTACTGAATACTCAATACTTTTAATTTCTTCTACCAGCTCCTGCGCCACCACTTCTTCCACCACCACCGCCACTTCTTCTGTCGGCGCCGCCACCTCTTCTTTCTCCGCCGCCCCTTCTGTCATCACGGCGATCTCCACGATGTTCGTCACGCCTTTCTCTCCTGTCACTTGCCTCATTCTTACCACCAACGAAATTGGGATTCAGGTCTCTCTTGGTCAAAACCTCGCCTTTACATATCCATACTTTGATCCCGATCTTTCCATATACAGTCAAAGCAAACACATTGGCATAATCAATATCCATACGAAACGTATGCAGCGGCACGCGGCCCTGTTTGATCTCTTCTGTACGGGCAATCTCAGCGCCGCCCAAACGACCGGCCACTTTTACTTTTATTCCTTCAGCACCCATGCGCAGGGCAGAAGCAATGGACATTTTAATGGCCCTTTTGTAATTAATACGATTTTCAATCTGGCGGGCAATGGTATCTGCAACGATCATGGCATCCAGTTCAGGCCGGCGTATCTCCAGGATGTTGATCTGTACATCTTCTTTATTCGTGAGTTTTTTCAACTCTTCTTTGATACGATCTACTTCGCCACCGCCTTTCCCGATAATGATACCGGGTTTGGACGTATGAATCGTAATGATCAGTTTACCCAAAGTTCTCTCAATAACTATTTTTGAGATACCCCCTTTGTTAATGCGGGCATTGAGGTAAGTTCTGATCTTGTGATCCTCGATCAGTTTGCCGGCATAATCTTTTTTGCTGCCGTACCAGTTAGATTCCCATCCGCGGATGATGCCTAACCTGTTACCAATCGGATTTGCTTTTTGACCCATAATTCTTTTTTAAAATTTCAATTTCCAAATCCCAAGAACCAAGGCTTATTATTTGGAGTTTATTTTTTGGTTCTTGTTTCTTGTTATTTCGTTTCTTTTACTTCTTTGGCATCTACGATCACCGTTACATGGTTGCTGCGTTTACGAACACGGTAACCACGCCCCTGCGGAGCCGGACGCATTCTTTTCAAAGTCCTTGCGCCATCTACAAAAATGGTTTTTATCACCAACTGGCTTTCATCACCACCTTCATTTTTCTGCTTCCAGTTGTTGATAGCACTCAGCACCAGTTTGCGCAAAGGCACTGCCGGGTGTTTAGGATGATGTTCTAATTCAGCCAACACCTTTTCTACTTTCTTCCCCCGGATGAGGTCAGCCAGCAAACGCATTTTGCGGGGCGATGTCGGATAATTTTTCAGTTTTGCTACTGCTTCCATTTATTAAGTTTTGAGTTCTGAGTTTATAGTTCTGAGTCTGACTCTGAACTACTGACTCATGACTGTTTATGCTGTTGCTTCAATTTTCTTACTCGAGTGACCTTTAAACTGGCGGGTAGGTGCAAATTCACCTAACTTATGCCCCACCATGAATTCCGTTACATACACGGGAATAAATTTGTTGCCATTGTGTACCGCAAAAGTGTGACCGACAAAATCAGGAGTGATCGTAGAACGACGGCTCCAGGTTTTGATAACACTTTTCTTGTTTTTTCCTTCATTGATAGCCAGCACCTTTTTTTCAAGGTGAGTAGCTACATAAGGACCTTTTTTAATTGAACGACCCATGTTTTAAATTTAAAAATTTGAAAATGTGGAAATGTGAAAATGATCTCCACTCTCAAAATCTTTTTTATCTATTTTTAAATGCAGGCCTGAATTTAATTTTCACATTTTCACCCCTGCACATTTACACATTTTTATTTCGATATCTTACTTCCGCCCTTACGTTGAATGATCATCTTATCACTTCCTTTACCTTTTGTTCTGGTCTTCAACCCTCTTGAATACTGACCATTCCTGCTACGGGGCTGTCCACCTGAAGCTTTACCTTCTCCACCACCCATCGGGTGATCCACAGGGTTCATGGCCACACCACGGGTTCTTGGTTTGATCCCCCTCCACCTGTTACGTCCGGCCTTACCCATGCTCTGCAGAAAGTGATCGCTGTTACTTACAACACCAACAGTTGCATAGCAATTGATCAGCACTTTTCTTAACTCACCTGAAGGCATTTTTAATATGGCGTATTTATCTTCTTTGTTGGTCAACTGGGCAGAAGAACCGGCACTGCGGGCCAATTTACCACCCTGTCCCGGCTGCATTTCAATATTGTGAACATTCGTACCCAATGGCATATTCTTCATCGGTAAGGCATTCCCAACTTCAGGAGCAACATCAGCACCGCTTTCTACTTTGGCTCCAACCAGCAATCCCTGTGGTGCAAGAATGTAACGCTTTTCAGCATCAGCATAATTCAACAAAGCAATGAATGCAGTACGGTTCGGGTCGTATTGGATTGACTCTACTGTTGCAACACCGGCTTTATTTCTTTTAAAATCGATTACTCGATATTTTTGCTTATGACCACCACCCCTGTAACGCATAGCCAGGTGACCGGAAGAATTACGTCCACCGGTTCTTGGTTTAGCTTCTAACAGGCTCTTTTCAGGAACATTGGTAGTAACCTCTGCATACGCATTCCCGATTCTCCAACGGGTTCCGGCTGTAACCGGTTTAAATTTTCTTAATGCCATTTCTTTAGATGTTAGTACTAAGTACTCAGTACTTAGATTTTGTTTGCAATATTTGCGGTCTTGCCGACCATTCTTTTATCTCAGTACTAAATACTCAGTAATGAAAGTCTTTTAAATATTTGAATACAAATCAATGTTCTCACCCTCAGCTACTGTAACAAAAGCTTTTTTGTAACCCGGCTTGCGGCCTGAGATCACACCTGCTTTTGTAAAGCGGCTTTTATTTTTACCCGGAGATACCAACGTGTTCACATTGGTTACTGTAACTCCGTAAAAGCCTTCGACAGCTTTTTTAATCTCCAGTTTGTTTGCTTTTTTATCCACTTTGAAGGCATAGCGGCGCAGTTTATCCTGCTGTGCGTTTGCTTTTTCTGTCAAAATGGGTTTTATCAATACTTCAGAAAGTTTCATCTGAAAAAAATTTGAAAATTTGAAAATGTGGAAATGTGAAAATGAGTTTCCCCAATCTTACACTACCTGTTAAACTATTAAAAAGAGCTTATCGAATCCTGTGCTGACCATTCTCACATTCTCACATTTCCACATTTGCAAACCAGCACATTTTCACATTTGTCTTAAGCTTCGGCTTTTTCTTCTTCTGAAAAGATCTTTGCTGCGCTTTCCGTTAATACCAGTACCTCAGAATTTACAATGTCATAGGTGTTGATGTCACTTAACAATACGCCCAGAACAGAAGGAACATTACGTAAGGACAATTCAACGTTATCATTATACTCCGGCTGAATAAACATGATTTTTTTATCAGCTACTTTCAGGTTACCAAGAATATCAATGAATGTTTTTGTCTTTGGAATATCCATGGTAATATCTTCAACAACTACAATCGCATTCTCTTTTGCTTTATAAGAAAGGGCAGAAATTTTAGCAAGGTCCTTTACTTTACGATTCAATTTGAAATCATACAGGTGGGGTTTGGGTCCAAAAATGGAACCCCCTCCTTTGTACAACGGGTTACGGATATTACCCTTACGGCTGCCACCGGTTCCTTTCTGACGATGCAGTTTGCGGCTGGCTCCCTGCACTTCAGCACGGGTTTTCACTTTGTGTGTGCCCTGGCGCTGCGCAGCGAGGTATTGTTTTACTGCCAGGTAGATCACGTGGTTGTTAGGCTCAGCACCGAATATCTCTTCGGGCAGTTCCACTGATCTTCCTGTTTTCTTTCCTTTTGTATTTAAAACTTCAACTTGCATTTTCGTATCTTTTTAATAACCCCGATGCATATCGGGGTTGTCCGTTATTTCTGAATTAAAACAATTGAACCATTATAACCCGGAACAGAACCGCTGACAAGGATGTAATTTTTATCAGCAAACACTTTTACTACTTTCAGTCCTTTCATTTTTACACGATCAGTACCCATGCGGCCACCCATTTTCATTCCTTTCATTACACGGGCAGCATCCGATGAGTTACCCAATGATCCCGGGGCACGGCTACGGTCATGCTGACCATGTGATTGACCGCCCACACCATGAAACCCGTGGCGCTTAACAACACCCTGGAAACCTTTACCCTTTGTTGTACCAACTACTTCCACATCGTCGCCTTCAGCGAAAATGTCAACAGTGATCGTTTCACCAATATTTTTCTCAATGGAACAGTTGCGGAACTCCTTTGTAAATTTCTTGGAAGAGGTCTGAGCTTTTGCGAAGTGATTAACCTCAGATCTAGTGGAGCGCTTTTCTTTTTTGTCGCCAAAAGAAAGCGAAAGTGCGTTGTACCCGTCTGATTCGGTTGTTTTAACCTGGGTAACTACACAGGGGCCTGCCTCAATGATCGTACAGGCCGTTTGTTTGCCCGAAGGATCGAAGATGCTGGTCATCCCGATTTTTTTCCCAATAATTCCTTTCATGTTTGTTCAATTTATGCCTGCAGGATTATTGGGACATTTCAGACCATGAAAGTCTGAACTTCAATCCCCGTTTGCCGCCGACCTTTTCCTTTCTCGGGAAGTACCGGCAGTAAACAAACCCTGAATGGCTTGTTTTATGTAAAGCCCCTCTAAATCTCCCCGAAGGGGAGACTTCCGAAGCTGTTTTAATTTCCAGAGCTCTTTTTTCCGCCAACTGTCGGATTGAGAGATAGACATTTTGTATTTGTAAGAACTATTTATGCATTAAGACTCAAACTCCTTCCCTTCGGGAAGGCGGGGATGGGCCTTTATGCTTTAATTTCTACTTCCACTCCACTGGGCAGATCCAGTTTGCTCAATGCATCCACGGTTCTTGAAGAAGAGGTGTAAATATCCAGCAAACGCTTATGAGTAGCCAACTGGAATTGTTCCCTGCTCTTCTTGTTTACGTGTGGCGAACGAAGCACAGTAAATATCTTGCGACGGGTAGGTAGGGGAATAGGGCCCGTTACCACTGCGCCTGTGCTACGAACTGTCTTTACGATCTTTTCCGCTGATTTATCCACCAGGTTATGATCGTAAGACTGTAATTTGATCCTGATACGTTGAGACATGTGTAAAAACCCAATTTTCTTTTGGGAGTGCAAAGGTAGGGTTGAGAGCTATATCCTCCAAATAGTTGGAAAAGAAATTTATACGTTGTGGACAAACCATTTATGGCTCTCCAAATCTATTCTACGGGCTTCAGTTTCAGGCTTAAAGTGGCAAACCCACCCAGCTCAATATGCTCAACTCTTAAGTTGTGGTTTCCGCCGAGGCTAAGCCTGACCTTTTTATGGGGAGATTCATCAAAAGTGTAGCGGGAAGGATTCCATTCATCAATGACCAATTTTTCATCCACATATACCCTGATTGCATCATCCCAGGTAACTGAAAGTTCGTAATCTCCTTTTGGGATTTCTACAGTTCCTGCAGCGGTTGTAATGAACTGGGGATGATTAACCCCCGCTTCTTTGATTCCGCCCCACCAGGCATAGTCCAGTTTATTTACTTTTTCTGTTTTAAAAGGCGCTTTCTTTTCAAACATCGAAAAAAGTGTTCCGGTTTTGATGGGATTATGATTCGATGTGTCCAATGAATAAAAGAGAACTTCCCAATTTATGGGTTGGAAGAATTTTTGAAATGAAAATTTATAAGGCTTCCCTGCAACGATCTTTTCTCCAAAAGGAGTTGTGATTGCCGGGCCCGTATATTCCAATTCAATTGAAATATCTGTTCTATCACCCTTTACCTTTTGTGCGGTGATGCTGTCAGGGAATTCTCCTTTATTTGACGAAATGTTTTGCACTCCTTTATAATTCCTGATTTGCCATTTACCTTTCGTACCCAACAAATCAAATTTCATTATATCACTTGTGTCCATTGGGTTAATATTCCAGATAATAGGATATCGGAAATCATAAGGCCCCCATTCGGTGATCAGGATGTTTTTTCTGCCCTTGAATTTTCCGGACCCTTCAAATGGCCATTTATTGTGTGATATAAATACGACAGGTTCTACCGGCGAACCTGTTGAAAACGGATCAAACAATGAATCCAGGTTTATGATAGTTGAATCGAGCTTAAAGTAATTCGCCGGGGCTCCATTGAAAGTATTATCGTGGATCCACAAGGAATCACTACGGCTGAGATTGAATACAAGGGGATTATTATTAAAACTGTTCATCGAAATATTATAGGCCACACTCCTTGTATCACGGTACTTTGGATAACCCCAGTCTGACGGTTCAAGTTTATTTGACCAGATCCTGATCGCCTGCTTGTCCCCGCTGAAAAGATTATTCTCAATAAGATTCCGCTGCCCATGCTCTATCGCAATTCCGATCCGGTTATCACGGAATTGGTTTTCCCTGATTGTTGTATTGAAACTATAACCACCCCAGATACCATGATCACATTCAAATATCCTGTTTTGACTGATATAATTAGAACTGAATGTCACTTCAATACCGTTCGTTGGGGCATAGGAAAAATCGTTGCCAAATAAAACATTGTTATTGCATCCGCCCTTGCCTGTGTCCATAGTGTATTGCCCCGCCCACAGAAAAAATCCATCACCGCCATGGGTCACATTGTTATAATAAAAATGATTATCGCTGCTCTGTTCAAATACGAGTATGCCCGCACTGTCCTGTCCCCTGTTATAAACACCATGACTGTAACCCCTGACATTAAAAATGAGCCGGTTAAATTGCACGCTGTTATTACGTGACCTATACATTCCAATACCTATACCTGAGTTGAATGAAAAATCATTGTTCATAATAATTCCATCATTACACTCCGTCATCATCAAAGCATTTTGCCCGCCTGTAACTTTACAGTTTTTGACTATTGCGAAATTGCAATTCCTCAAATACATAGCAGCGCCATACCGCAACCATTCATCTTTTTCATTGTGATGATAACTCATCCAGTCGGATATGTCTTCCTTTTCCTGTGAACTGTTAAGATGCTGACGATAATTATAGCTGAGATCGCAATTATCCATTGTGAGTTTTTCAACATGGGTGGCTCTCAAAGCAACTTTATATCCTTTGGCTTTCAGGTTTTTGATGGTTACATTTTTACTATTCTGAACCAGGATGGCTACACCGGCAAACTCATCCGGTCTCTTTGTCTTATTACTTCCTTTCAGTTCTGCATTATTGAAATCAATAATAATATTATTCCCTTCAATGATGATAACCGCTTCTTCCATCCTCGCAGGCGCATCAATTTTATATATCCCTTTCTTGATTTTTGTCGTCTTGCTGATCTTCATCCCGTAAGTCAGCGGTTTGTCCTGGGCATGAAGAACAGCAGCAAAGAAAATGATGAATATAGCGGGCAGTATTCTTTTTGTCATCAATTTGAGTTTACTTGCAACAATTTACATCAATAATGGAAGATAATGAACGGAAAGAATCCCGGGCCGCCCGGTGGTTGAAATTGCTGCTGAAAATAGCAGTCACCGTTGCCTGCCTCTGGTATGTTTCCGAAAAAATTGATTTTGCCAAAGCCGGGGTTGCTTTGCGGAATGCCAATTGGTTTTTTCTTTTTTTGGCCCTGATTGCATTTATTATTTCCAAACTGATTGCGGCAATCCGGTTGAATATTTACTTCAGGAATATCAATATCCACCTTCCTGAAAGGCAAAACATTAAATTGTACTGGCTGGGAATGTTTTATAATTTATTTCTTCCCGGCTCCATCAGCGGCGATGCTTACAAGGTAATTCTGCTGGCAAAAAAATATAAGATCCCTTATAAAAAGACAACCACTGCTGTATTACTCGACCGCTTCAGCGGCTTATTGGGACTGGGTCTGATACTTGCCGTTTATGCTTTATTGGTTCTTAAAAATGATTTATATGTCGTACTAATCGTTGCGGGAGCAGTACTGGCAGTTCTCACTCTTTATTTCATTTTAAAATTCTGGCTGAAAGAATTTATTCCGAGTTTCCTTCCAACGCTTTTACTTGGAATAGTGGTGCAGGCATCCCAGGTTGTTTCTGTTTATCTCATCATGGCGGCACTGGGCATTCCGGCTCATGTAACTGAATATGTTTTTATTTTCCTTATTTCTTCTGTTGTGGCTGTATTGCCTCTGACTATCGGGGGACTTGGAGCAAGAGAAGTTGTTTTCCTGGAAGGTTCAAAATATTTTGCATTGGCACAGGAAACCTCTGTTGTTATCAGCCTCCTTTTTTACCTTATTACTCTTGTCACATCTGCTTTTGGGTCATTCTATGTATTTAACGCCCCGCTGCAGGAAAAAAAGAAGGACTCATTGCTGAGTCCTTAAACCTTACCCCACAACAAATGGGATCTTGAACATTTTGTTTTTCATGAATTGGCCAACGCCAATCAAAGAATTCTAAAAACGGACTGAGTTCCTTACTATTTTTAGCAAACACGATGCCATCTCTTCTTTAATGGGTTGATCATAATTAATTATTTATCCACCGGGCAAAAAAACCCCGTCTCGCCTGAGGGAAGACGGGGTTTTACTACAAGTCTATCAGAATAATTATGCGCTTACTTTTCCTTTCACTTTTGCGATCACTTCTTCAGCAATACCCATCGGGGCAGGGGAATAGTGAGAGAATTCCATGGTTGAAGATGCCCTGCCCGAAGACATGGAACGAAGCTGGGTCACATAACCAAACATTTCACTCAACGGCACTTTGGCTTTGATCACCTGTGCATTGTTGCGGCTGTCCATACCTTCCATCATTCCGCGGCGGCGGTTCAGATCACCGGTTACATCTCCCATGTATTGATCAGGAGTTACCACTTCCATTTTCATGATCGGTTCCAGTAATACCGGTTTGGCTTTTAGCGCTGCGTGTCGGAAACCTGCTTTGGCACATAATTCAAATGACATAGAGTCAGAGTCAACCGCGTGGAAGCTGCCGTCAAATACACGGATCTTCATATTGGCAACCGGGTAACTTGCCAATACACCGGTGGTCATTGACTGTTCGAACCCTTTTTGAATAGCCGGAACAAATTCACGGGGAATGGATCCGCCAAAAAGATCATTTACAAACTGGTAATTCTTATCAGGATTCTCTGCCTGCCAGTCTTTATCAACGGGGCCAAGCTCAAAAACAATATCAGCGAATTTACCACGGCCACCCGTTTGTTTTTTAAGCACTTCACGGTGTTCGATAGTAGCCTGGAAAGCTTCTTTATAAGCCACCTGCGGTGCCCCCTGGTTTATTTCTACTTTAAACTCACGACGCATCCGGTCAACAATGATCTCGAGGTGCAATTCACCCATACCTGAAAGGATCGTCTGCCCTGTTTCTTCATCTGTTCTTACACGCAGCGTAGGATCTTCTTCCACCAGTTTGGCGATCGCCATACCCATTTTATCAACGTCGGCCTGGGTCTTTGGTTCTACCGCTACAGAAATAACCGGCTCAGGGATAAACATGTTCTCCAATGTTATCGGGTGGTCTTCATGACAAAGGGTGTCACCGGTTTTTATCTCCTTAAATCCAACTGCAGCGCCAATATCACCTGCCTCAATAAAATCTATCGGGTTCTGTTTGTTGGCAAACATTTTCATGATGCGGCTGATACGTTCCTTCTTACCGCTTCTTACATTCAATACATACGAACCGGCCTTTAAGTGGCCCGAGTATACACGGAAGAAAGCCAAACGACCTACAAATGGGTCAGTCATTATTTTGAAAGCCAGCGCTGCAAAAGGTTCTTTTGCATCGGGCTTGCGTATCTCGGTTTCACCTGTATCGGGATTGATACCTTCCACCGGTGCAATATCAACAGGGCTGGGCAGGTAACGGCAAACAGCATCCAATGCGGTTTGTACTCCTTTATTTTTAAAAGATGACCCGCACAACATGGGCACTATACTCAGGTCAACCGTTGCCTTACGGATTGCTTCATGCAATTCATCTTCGGTGATGGAATTGGGATCTTCAAAGAATTTCTCCATCAGCTTATCATCATATTCAGCTACGGCTTCCACCAAACTGGCCCTCCATTCATTCGCTTCTTCCAGCATATCAGCCGGCACCTCAACTTCATCAAAGGTCATTCCTTCGGTTTCCATATGCCAGATAACCCCTTTCATCTTGATAAGGTCAACTACACCTTTAAAATCATCTTCAGCGCCGATTGGTAATTGAAGGGGCACAGCTTTGGATCCGAGCATTTCCTTAACCTGCTTAACTACCATCAGGAAGTCAGCACCGGCACGGTCCATTTTATTGACGAAACCGATACGGGGAACATTATAACGATTTGCCTGGCGCCATACTGTTTCTGATTGAGGCTCTACACCATCCACAGCAGAGAACAAAGCGATCAAACCATCCAGTACACGCATCGAACGTTCAACCTCTACGGTAAAGTCAACGTGACCGGGAGTATCAATGATATTGAAATAATAATTTTTTGTGTTAGCATCAGCCACCCCTTTTTTAGTAGGAAATTTCCATTCACAGCTAACCGCTGCAGAGGTAATAGTTATACCTCTTTCCTTTTCCTGTTCCATCCAGTCGGTAGTGGCGGCGCCATCGTGTACTTCACCGATCTTGTGGATCATACCGGTGTAGCGGAGGATACGTTCCGTTGTCGTGGTTTTGCCCGCATCAATATGGGCCGCAATACCGAAGTTTCTTTGAAATTTTAAGTCAGCCATGATAAATTACCCCTTTATAATTTGGAGGCGCAAAGGTAGGGGAAAATGGTGGAAAAATACAGGCTTAAGTGTTTCTTAATAGTTGCTGTGGATAAACCCGGTGCTGGTTCCCAAAAAACAATAACTTAGAAGAGGAACTATATGGATCTATTGGGAGAAATACTTTGGTTCGCCATGTTCTTTACACCACTGGTAACTATACCGCTTGTCTGGAAATACAATACCAGCAATACAAAAACAATGAAGGTAATAATTGGCTTCCTGCTGGCATTAATGATATCGTTTTTACTTTTTATTATCAGCCTTTCAATTCTCCTGAGAGACGGTTTAGGGCCAATAATATTTTAATCCCTCCATCAATTTTTTTCTACTAAATACTAAATCATGGACAGAAAAATTTATAACCCGATCCAGAAAGACCAGGTAACATTTTTAAAAACCCATTCCGATACGAACGGCGACTACACCCTGGTAGAAGTAGAACTGGCTGATGGCGGAGCTGTAGGGCTGCATTATCATAAAACCTATTCAGAAAGTTTTGAATGCCTCGAAGGAGAAGTGCAGGTGCAGTTGGGTAAAACAATCCATAAACTGCAGCCGGGTCAGTCAGCAACTGCCCAACCCAATGTCAACCACATGTTCCGCAACCGGGGTGGCGGCCCCTGCAGGTTCAGGGTTGAATTAAGACCGGCCAGCCGCGGTTTCGAACAATCCCTGCAGATAGGATATGGACTTGCGACTGACGGATTATGCAAGCCGAATGGTTTTCCAAAAGACAAACTGGCTCTTGCCTGGTTATTTGATATCAGTGAAAGTAACCTGCCCGGGTGGATGAACTTCTTTGAATTTATTTTGCGGAGACAGGCCAAAAAGGCAAGACAAAAAGGAATTGATAAGCAACTGATAGAACGATATGTAAAATTTTGAATTTTATTTTACTAAAAAAAAATGTCCCCCGATAACTATCGGGGGACATTTCATTTATAAGTCGTTTACTTATTTATAATAACTAAGTGTCATCTCTGAACGACGGTTCTTCTGACGGCCAGCCGCTGTTTTATTATCAGCTATTGGCATTGTTTCACCATGTCCGGCAGAAGTGATACGGCTTTCATCAATGCCCTTGCTTACCAGATAGGTCTTAACTGCTCCGGCACGGTTATCACTCAGGGTCTGGTTCATTTCTTCGCTGCCCACCCAATCGGTATGACCATCAATGGCCAGCATCATTCCCGGGTTTTCCTGCATGATCTTAACCACATCATTCAATCCTTTGTTTGAAGAGGCCTGTAATTTGTAACTGCCGGTAACAAAGAAGATATTCTTCGCCGCCAGGTCCACTCTTTTCTTCACTTCCGGGGGAATGATAGGACATCCAAAGTTCTCTTTCGGACCAGGAATAGTAATGCACCTGTCCTCTTCATCATTCACGCCATCGCCATCTGTATCCGGTATCGGGCAACCCTGGTAACGGGCCAGTCCCGGAACGGTCGGACATTTATCTTCTTCATCATTGATGCCATC
>CAZGGQ010000002.1:138734-161453 GCA_964525285.1 uncultured Chitinophaga sp. | reverse complement strand
GTCGGACATTTATCTTCTTCATCATTGATGCCATCGCCATCTGTATCCGGTATCGGGCAACCCTGGTAGCGGGCAAGGCCTTTTACATCCGGGCATTTATCATCTTTATCGAGAATGCCATCTCCATCCCTGTCCGGGCAACCCTGCAAAGCAGCAGGTCCGGGATCATCGGGACAAGCATCAATATTATCAGGAACGCCGTCCTTATCCCGGTCTAATACAGGTATCACTTTTGGCTCTTTCTTCTTTAATGCTCCAGCTACTCCTATACTATGCTGTAAATGATAATTGGACGTTTCAAGAGTAATGGGGATACGATAGGTTGATGTTATGAAGAGATGAGCCTCATCCCAGAAATTTACTTTTAGCCCCAGCCCTACCGGCAAAAAAGCGCCAAAGAAATATTTGTATTTATGTCCCCCGACACCGGCAATAACATAGGGCTGAACCCAGTATTGCTCTGTTGTCATTTTCAGGTTTACCGTAGCGCTGCCTTCCAACAGAAAATTATCATTGAAGAAAACCTTGTTGGGCATGGGGTAATTGATAAAAGACCCTCCGATGTTGGCCGCAAAATCAACATGATTTGTCAGCCCCTTAAAATAATGAAGCGACAGGCCAGGCGACATTTCCCTCATTCTGGCAAATTTTTTATCACTTATCACCTGGCTGAGGGAGGTGGTTCGTATCCTGTTTGGGGTGATAAAGTCATTCAAAAAGAAACTTACGCCAATAGCTTTTGGTCTTATGTAATTTTCTTTTTGTCCATAGGAAACTGGAATAATCATAAATACCGCAAACAATACGGAGAGTATCTTCTTCATAAAGAGATAGTTTGGTTAGAAAACTGAACAAAAATAACTGGTAAGTTCAATATCTGAAAATAAATTATTTCCTTCATATTCACCATATTGGGAAAAATGATTTTTCCCCAAATTACCGATCTGACGGCTGCGGGCATCTCCTGCCTGACCCAATTGACTATTTACCGGCAAAATACTTTTCCCTCAGCATTTTGTCATTCCCGTAAATATCATCATAAAAAACGATGCCCCCATCTTTCCCCTCAAAGGTGATATACCGGATAAACAAGGGCATTTTATACTTTATGGCTATGCTGTGTTTCTGTTTTTTTTGCAGCCAGGTTCGCACAGAATCAGCTTTTGAATAACCGATTACCCCTGAATTGATATTGTCATTCTTAAGGATATAAAAAGCCAGTTTTTCCCATTCCTGCACCCGTACGCAACCGTGGCTTAATGACCGCATGGTTTGCCCGAACAGGTATCGCTGATTCGTGTCATGCAGGTAAACCGAATATTTGTTGCTAAACACAAATTTTAATATCCCAAGGGCATTGGCATCACCGCTGCCCTGTACAACCCGGTAGGGTATGCCCTTGCTGTATTTTGACCAATCCACTGAGTAGGGGTCCACTTCTTCCCCTTTTGAATCCAACAGGCTAAATCCTTTTCGGGCGAGATAGCCGGGATTCTTTTTAACCGCCGGCAAAATTTCTTTCATAACAATACTGGGTGGCGGCACCCATTGAGGATAAGTTATTAATTCAGAAATGGCGCTGCTGAGTAATGGCGTACTTGTTTTTGGTTTACCGCATATAATTTTTGAAGAAATTTTTACCGAATCCCCTTCCATAAGCTGCAGATGGTAGCTTGGAACATTTACCCAAATATATTTCGATGGCATTTTTTCAGGCAACATTTTATACTTATCCATGCTGATGGCGACCCGGATAAATTTCTCACGGTCATTAATATTCAACATCCGGAGGGTGCCCTCACCCACCCTCCCATCCACAGCAATACCTTTTTTTTGCTGAAATTTTTTAATAGCCTCTGCCAATTGCATTGAATCAGCGGATATGCTGTCTGATTCAATGAAACCTTCTTCGTATAAACGTCTTTGCAACGCTTTTTTATATTGAACAGCATTTTTCCCGGGAGCAGGCACAATTGTAAACTGACGGTAATCGGCGCTATCCAGGAATTTTTGTATGCCTTTTTTTAATAACCTGTAACCTCTTTGTTTCGGCTCCAATGATTGTACCACATGAGTTACTGATCCGGCTTGTTGCAATGCTGCAAACTGCTGCACATAAAATTCATCACTTAATACAGAATCTTTTCTGAGTGTAACACTGTCCTGTGGAAGCCGCCCCAGCTTTATATCTTTTATGATCCTCACAAATGCATCTGTCAGCATCATATCCGCTGCAGCCCACAGCGCTGCATCTTTTCTGTCTGATTTTGCAGCGCTGTCATTAATAAACATTTCCCGGATCGCCCTTAATTTTTTAACATGATAATCTTCCGGGAATAAACCCGATAGTTGGGCTTTTTCAATAAACCGCCACAAAGAATCTCCCGGCGGAAGCCATTGTTCCTTACTGCACCAGATTGGGGAAAAGTTATTTTTTTCATACAAAAGCTTTGCAACTCTTGCCTGGCTTAATAATATAGTTGAATCTTCCGGCTTACCATTATTGTTTACAGCCAGTTCCATTGAAGTCCCGATCAGGTTCTTCGTTTTTTCCTGCAGATCCTCCGGGGTGCTGGCAATAGTTCCTCCTGTTTGTTTGCTTTTATTATTACAGGCAGCAAAAACAAACAAGCTTAGTATGCTGATGATGGCCGGATACAAAAAACCCCTTATCCTCATAATGTGCTGTAGTGGCGAAAAGTAATATCCATTTATTTACACTAATTTACCTGCACAGAACCAACTGGATATGCTTAACAAAGTAAGAAAACGTTTCTATATTCAACTGTCATGGCTGTTTATTTTTTCAACATCCCTTTTCCTGGATGCAACGGCGCAGGATTCCGGCTTTGTTCGGCCGCCGGTAACCGACAAACCGGATGTTTACCGTGGACAGGTTAAAATGGATTCTGCAAAAAGAATGGTGGAGTTAAAGACCTTTATTCCCGGGATCGTATACGACCTGCGCTATGCCACATCAAATAATTTTATGCGCCGGTTGATGTATCCCGAGAAAACCACGACAACTTTTATGCGTCTGCCTGCAGCTACCGCATTGCACAAAGTTCAAAAGGAATTAAATGAAGATGGCCTGGGATTAAAAATCTTCGACGCTTACCGCCCTTTTTCAATTACGGTAAAATTCTGGGAACTGGTGCATGATGAACGATATGTGGCTAACCCCTCAAAAGGCAGCGGGCATAACCGGGGCATTGCCGTTGACCTGACCATCATCAATTTGAAAACAGGCAAGGAACTGAATATGGGTACCGGGTTTGATAATTTTACAGATACCGCCCATCAGAGCTTTACCAATCTGCCGGAAGAAATTTTGCAGAACCGTGGTTTATTAAGATCAATGATGGAGAAATACGGGTTTAAGGCCCTGGAAACGGAATGGTGGCATTTTTACCTGGTAAATGGAAATAAGTTTGAAATACTGGATATTGATTTTAAAAAGTTGAAGAAAGGTTTATAAATATGAGAAAATAGTTTCCCGGTTAATTACAAAATATCTTCTGTTTTTATTACCGCATCAACATTAACCGGCCCGTAAACGTGAGGAAAGGTATCGGCCAGAGAAGGAGACCAGTCAAAAACAAATTTGCTGCTGAGTTTGTCTGTATCAATGACCAGTTTTACCAGGTCAGCCTTACCTGCAAAATATCTCTCCAGCACGCCGGCTAGCTGGTGTTCGTGGCTGCAATGGATAAAACCTTCGTCTTTCAATGAAGGATGTTCATAATATCCTTTTTCCCTCGCAACATTCCATTCCGTTACTGTAGTGACATGATAAATTATAGGCATATTCGATAAGCCCCTTTAGGGGGTTTGGGTTAAAACTCTTTTGATTCTTTGTTCTAATAACAGAAGGTCAGCCAATACGATGGCAGTAACAGCTTCTAAAATAACCGGCACTCTCAGGGCAATACAAAGATCATGACGGCCTTTTACAGAAACGGTTTCCACTTTTCCTGTTTCCCAGTTGAGTGTGGTTTGTTCTTTGGGTGTAGAGGATGTTGATTTGATGGCGATCCTGAATACCAATTCATTTCCATTCGTCAATCCACCCACTACTCCACCGGCATGATTGGTAGTTGTTTTACCCTGCATATTTTCAATCGCATCATTATGTTGGCTTCCAAACATTTTTGCTGCGGCAAAACCTGTTCCGAATTCAATACCACGAACAGCAGGGATGGCAAACACAATATGACTGAGTAAGGATTCAGCCGAATCAAAGAATGGCTCTCCCAAACCAACCGGCAACCCGTTGACACGACATTCAATAATACCTCCTATGGAATCTTTGTTGTCAATTGCTTTTTGCAGACCTTTTTCTAAATCACTTTCCCCACCTATTTCGAGAATTTTAGATGCTACGAAGACTCCTCCCTTCTCCGCTTGCGGAGAAGGGCCGGGGATGAGGTTCAACAATTTCTTTGCGATCACCCCGGCTGCTACCAATGCCACCGTCAATCGCCCACTGAAATGTCCGCTGCCCCTGTAATCTTCAAATCCACCTGCTTTTGCTTTTGCCACAAAGTCTGCATGGCCCGGGCGGGGCACATCTCTTTGCTGTTCATAATCGGAGCTACGCACATTTTTATTCTCAAATAAAATAGTGACCGGCGCCCCGGTTGTTTTATTATTGAAAATCCCGCTTTTAAAAATCGGCAGATCTTCTTCTTTTCTTGGCGTCGTTCCTTTTTGCATGCCTCCTTTTCTTCTTTCGAGGTCGGGCAGAAAATCTTCAATCCTCAATGCTAAACCGGCAGGACAACCATCAATGACAATGCCGACTGATTCGCCATGCGATTCGCCAAAAATGGAGATGCGGAATATGCGGCCGAATGAATTCAAGCGCTATAAATTGAATTGTTGATATGGTAAAGATACTGATGCCCCCAGCAATTTTAAATCATTGTAAAAATCAGGATAAGATTTCTTAACCGCCCCGGCTTCCTCAATAATTGATTCACTATCTGCTTTTAATGCAGCTATGGCACAGGCCATTGCAATGCGATGATCATGATGGGAATGTACCCTACCCCCTTTTACTCCTTTACCGCCATGTATTATCATATGATCATCTTTTAGATCAATGGTAACACCCATCTTGCCAAACTCTTCCTTTAATGTCAATGCCCGGTTACTTTCTTTATTCATTAACCTGCCGATGCCTTTAATCGTTGTTTCTCCTTTACAATAAGCAGCAAGGGCTACCAACGGGGGAAACAGATCAGGACAATCTGTAGCATCAAAATCAAATGCATTTATTGCAGCCGGATGAATTTTTATTTCCTTTGCCTCTATAGCAATACCCGCATTAGCTAACGTCAACACATCTATTATGATTTTATCTGCCTGGGTTGAAGTTAAATCCAATCCCCTGACTGTTATCGGACCTGCAATAGCACCTGCTACGAGTAGAAATGCGCCGCCGCTCCAATCGCCTTCCACAGTATAGTCGTGAGTCGTGAGTCCTGAGTCGTGAGTCCGATTTCTTCTGAAAATAAACTCCTCATAGTTTTTATTCTCTGGCACATTCAATCCAAACTGTTTCATTACATCCAAAGTCAAATCAATGTAAGGTTTGCTTTTAAGGTTATGAACCTTTATTGAAATTGTTGAATTATCGGAGTCTAAAGTCCCCCCCTGTGGGGGATTTAGGGGGGCCGCATATGCCATCAGCAAACCTGTCAAAAATTGAGAACTTAATGAACCATCAACTTCAATATTCGTCGGCTGTATCGGGCCTTGTATGACCATCGGTAGTTTACCTTTGTTGCTTTTTATTTTAACCTTAAGCTTAGGTAGTATTTCATCAAAGAAATCCATAGGCCTGTTCAAAAGACTTCCCTCACCATTAATAGTGATCTCTTTTTTACTCAATGCAATAATTGGGGTCAGCATTCTTATACCCAAACCACTTTCGCCACAGTTGATATCATTAGTTACAGGATTTACACCGCCACTTTCAATTTCTAATTTATTTTTTCCAATTTTGATTGTAGCCCCCAAAGCTTCAATTACTTTCATGGTTGCTTTATCATCATTGCTATGACCGGGGTTATAAATACTACTCGTTCCTTTCGATAATATAGCCGCCGCCAAAGCCCTTTGCATGGAGCTCTTGGATGCCGGTGCCCGGATGGTTCCTTTTAATTGAGATGGATGTATGCTGACTTTCATGCCCTATCCCCTAAAGGGGAAATACAACTTTTAAAGATTTGAAATAATTTCTTCCAATAGATTTAATGAAATGCTTTTCACTACCCCCTTCCCGATCTTCTCCAGCACCACATAGTTAATTTCTTTTCTTTCCTTTTTCTTATCCATTTTCAGGACTGTAAATACTTTTTGCTTGTTGAAAGATGCATAAGTTGGAAGATTGTATTTCTCCAACAGCTTTACAACTCTGCCTGTTTGTTTGAAACTTGTTAATTGTTCGGAAATATGACAGGCATAGGTCATCCCGATGGCTATTGCCTGTCCGTGCAATAGTTCATATTGTGTCTCCAATGCATGACCGATCGTATGCCCGAAATTCAACAATCGCCTCTCTCCTTTTTCAAACTCATCTTTCTGCACCACTTTTGTTTTAATGATGGCATTCCGCCGGATCAATTCACAAATAGATTTCTGCCTGCCCTGGTATGTCTTCAACGTGTTTCTTTCCAGTTCAGCAAACATCGTTGCATCCTTTATACAGGCATGTTTGATTATCTCAGCAAAACCATTTTGCCATTCCACTTGTGGTAAGGTGTTCTGGAAAACCATATCATGCAGGATAAAAGCCGGCTGGCGGATTAGCCCGACCATGTTCTTATATATTCCCACATCAATCCCATTTTTTCCGCCAATCGAAGCATCAACCAATGATAATATAGAAGTCGGAACAAAGCCGAACCGCAGGCCCCGCATATAAACAGAAGCCACATAACCGGTGATATCTGTGATCACTCCACCGCCCACGCCAACCAATGTCGTTGTGCGGTCAGCTTCCATTTCAATCAGCTTTTCAATGATGGCATCCACTGTTGCCTGCACTTTATATTCTTCACCGGGTTTCAGCACAATCGTATTCCATCCCTTGAATCGTTTAGTATGGGCATTATAAACGTTCTCATCCGTAATTAATACTGTTACTTTCGGATCAGTCATTTTTTTAAGATGGCTGATGCTTGAGGCCAGATAGATATCTGTTGTTGAATTAGAGAATTTACAAATGAATTTGTCCATTTTTTTTGAACCACAAAGACACGAAGGCACAAAGTGGCACTAAGTTTTTTTTGTTATTCATAATTGCCCATCCGTGCTACTTCAGTTGAAGTGTGCGACGCAAGGGACGATGAAAGTAGCAATACAGTTTGTAACATAAATATTTTACTCCTTTTAGTTATGTTGAATGCATTTTAGCATCATCAAACCTAAGTTCCTCCGCCATCCGGCGGAGACAGGGGGCTGTCCATCACTTTTTTCTGGTGATTGATACTCTCCATGTGCACCGCATCAAAATACTTCGTTATGAACTCTTTGCTTAACCCGAGTCTATCCCCTTTCATAAAAGCCCGTTCAATAATTTCATTCCAGCGGCTGGTTTGTAAAATGGTAATGTTATTTTCTCTTTTGTATTTACCAATTTGTTCTGCCGTCTTCATCCGCTGACCCAGTATCTGCATAAGTTCATCATCCAAATGATTTATCTGCTGACGTAACTTTTCCAATGCCGCATGATATTCATCAGAGTTAATGTCTTCTTTGCGCCAGATGATTGCATCCAGCATTTCTTTTAATCGTTCCGGTGTCACCTGCTGCTTCGCATCGCTCCATGCATTATCCGGATCTATATGACTTTCTATCATCAACCCGTCATAGTCCAGATCAATAGCCTTCTGTGCAACTTCCAATAAAATATCTCTGCGGCCGCAGATATGTGATGGGTCATTTATCATCAGCATATCCGGATGTTTCAGTTTCATTTCAATCGCCAGGTGCCACATGGGAGCATTGCGGTATTCAGTATTGCCGTAAGAAGAAAATCCGCGATGTATCAAACCGATTTGTTTCACGCCGGCCCTGGCGATTCTTTCAACCGCCCCCGTCCACAATTCCAGGTCAGGATTGATAGGATTTTTGATCAGCACCGGTACATCGGTTCCCCGCAATGCATCAGCCAGCTCCTGTACGCTGAATGGATTGACAGTTGTTCTGGCGCCAATCCAAAAAACATCTACCTCAAACTTCAATGCATCCTCTACTTGTTTGGCCGTTGCTACTTCCACGGTTACCGGTAAGCCGGTTATTTTTTTTGCCATTTGCAACCAGGGCAAACCATCAGCACCGACTCCTTCAAACATGCCGGGTTTGGTCCTGGGTTTCCAGATGCCGGCCCTGAGCATATCCACTCTACCGGTGGCAGCCAATCGCTGTGCGGTTTGCAATACCTGCTCTTCTGTCTCGGCACTGCATGGCCCGCTGATGATAAGAGGACGTTTTGCCCAGGTTGATTGCACCGATTCTTTTGTTGCCTTTTCTGTTGCCTGCATATTTGTAAAGATAAATTTTTATGTTGTCATCACCTGTGCTACTATCAGCTTCGTTGCGTCGCACAGTTCATCGTTCGGTTCACTGCTCAGCAACCCACCCCGGTTTCTTACAGAATAATGTTTTCCTCAATTCGCCCCTCCAGGGAGGGGATGTGAACTAAATCCAAATTCGTTTTATCACTTGCATCATCAACACAAAACATTTTCAGTTCTGAGTCGTCGCAAAGCGAGGGCTGTGCCCGGAATCCCCTCCCGGGAGGGGCAGGGGTGGGTTACAACCTCTTTCTTGATTTTGGATTTTCCAATTTCATTCTCTTTACTAATACATATTCACTAGTTCCATTCTTTTCCTCATAATCCAAAATCCAGTTTCTTATTTCCCTTACTGCCGCTTCCACTTTATTCACTACTAACATCGCATCGAATCTTAAAAAATTCACTCCAAGATTTTCTAATACATCCTGCCTTATTTCATCTATCAAAATTACTTTCTCATCCAGATGAGTAATTCCTTCTACTTCCAACGCGAGTTGTAAATCCTTACAATAAAAATCAATGATATAGTTTCCGACGGGCCGTTGCCTGTCAAAATCATATCCCATCATTTGCCCGTTCTTTATTTCATTCCATAGTTTTACTTCTGAAAAGGTCATGTTCTGACGAAGTTGATTGGCCAGTTCTTTCAGTTTTGGATTGTATGGAATGATTTGTCGTTTCATTTTTTGACCCACCCCGGTTTCTCACAGAATAATGTTTCCCTAATTTCGCCCCTCCAGGGAGGGGATGAACCCTTTATTCATTACTTTATTATCCTCTTTATCTTATTCGCCTCCTCGATCAACCTCCCCAAATATTCACTATCATCTTTTTCAATACTTTCTTTAAACCGCATCAACTGAGCGATATGTTCTTTCAAAACATCCAGCACACTTTCCTTATTCTGCATAAAGATAGGCACCCACATGGATGGGTGACTTTTGGCCAACCGGACGGTACTCTCAAAACCCGAACTGGCCATTTCAAAGATAGCCTGGTCCTCTTTTTCTTTTTCCAGCACCGTATTGGCCAGTGCAAAAGAAGTGATATGTGAAATATGACTGACATAAGCAGCATGCAGATCATGCGCCCCTGCATCCATTTCCAATATGTGCATGCCGATCTTTTTATACATTCCTTTTACCCAATTCAATGCATCCGCATCACTTTCTTCTGCATTACAAATAACCACCGCTTTGTTTTCAAATGCATTTTTCACCGCTGCCTCCGGGCCGCTGTATTCTGTCCCCCACATGGGGTGAGTGGCCACATATCTTCCCCGCTTCGGATGATTTTTAACAGCTTCGATCAAATGTCTTTTTGTGGAACCCATATCCAAAACCGCCTGGTTGTTTATCATATCCAATACTAATGGCAGCAACCCAACCAGTTTATCAACCGGAATTGCCAACACAATCACATCCGATTGCTCAATGGCTTCATCAATTGGCAAAATTTCATCCACCAGCTCCAGTTCCACAGCTTTCTTTGCATGGGCATCATTAGTATCCACGCCAATTATTCTTGATGCTAGTTTCTTCTCATGCAAACGTATCGCCAGTGAACCTCCGATTAAACCTACACCGATGATGGTAATTACTTTTTTGCCGTTTATTTCTTTCCCTTCTTTTTTTGATATTTCCATTGATGTTAGTTTTATAATTCAATAAGAAAACTATTTTCTTTGAGACTCTTAAGCCCCTCCTTGCGAGGGGTTTGGGGAGGCCGCTCAAAAAAAAATCCCGACCAACCCGGCCGGGATTCTCTTTATGTTGATTCTTAGTTGTTTTTCTATTTTGTATTCAACAAAAGCATTCCGGCTCACTTTTAATAAAGTAGTAATAATAACCCCGGTATGCGTTTGTAAAAGTCATGTAACAAATCTAATTTTTCATTTCGTTAAATCCAACTTCCTGTCAATTTATTTTCTGTCGCCGCCGGTATTTGCGTCATTCATCCTGATCTTCCGGCCCCGGTAGTTCTTACCATCAATTGCTTTTATCATCTTTTTGCCGGCCGATGGCTCAATTTCGATCCAGCTTGTCATTTCCTTCATATCAATTTTACCCAGCGCTTCTTTTTTCAGATCACTCATATCAAGAATGAACTGTAAGAAACTTGCTTTGTAAAAACCATCTTTTGTCCCCAGGTTTACAAATAATCTCTGAAAACCTTTTCCACCGCTAAAACTTCTTCCGCTAGTATCCCTGTCCCTGTCTCTTGATGATGAAGGCCTCTCCGTCCTTTCTCCTCTTCTTTCGGGCCTCCTGTCATCACTCCGCATATTCAAGTCAGCTGCATTTTCATAATATTTCAGGAAACGGTCAAACTCCAATGCAGCTACCCTTTGTAATATTTCCTCTTTTTCTATTGCTCCGAATTTCTCTTTCAACATCGGCAGGTAGGTTTCATATTGCCCATGACTGATATCTGCCTGCAGCATTTTATCAATGAAATGAAAAAATTGCTTACGGCAAACATCTTTACCGGTGGGAACATCCATTTTGTGAACCCTGGAATTCAATATTCTTTCTATTTGTCGCAGGCGGTAAATTTCTTTCGGCGTTACAATGGAAACGGAGATCCCGCTTTTGCCTGCCCGGCCTGTACGGCCGCTCCTGTGTGTATATACTTCCACGTCATCAGGCAGTTCATAATTAATGATATGTGTGATACCAGTTACATCGATTCCCCTTGCGGCCACATCGGTCGCTATTAATAGTTGTATGCTTTTATCCCGGAAAAGTCCCATCACTTTATCCCGTTGCTGTTGTGTCAGGTCGCCATGTATGGCATCAATATCATAACCCTCCCTTGTTAATCGTTCGGCAATATCCTGTGTATCTGCCTTGGTGCGGGCAAACACAATTCCGTAAATACCGGGGTTGAAATCAATGATGCGCTTTAATACTTCATACCTGTTATGATGCTGAGTGGCATAATACTGGTGGTCGATATTGTCTGCCCCCGCATTGGATTTTCCGATAGTAACTTCAAAAGGTTTTTCCATATACCTTTTGCTGACCTGCCTGATCTGAACCGGCATCGTGGCGCTGAAGAGCCAGGTGCTCTGGCGGTTGGGCGTATTTTTTAAAATGAACTCGATATCATCTTTAAACCCCATGTTCAGCATTTCATCCGCCTCATCCAATACTACATAATGGATCTTTTCCAGATTGATAGCTTTCCTTTCTATCAGGTCAATTAAACGGCCCGGGGTGGCCACCACGATATGGGTTCCTTTTTTCAGGTCCCTTATCTGCATGCTGATGGAAGTGCCGCCATAAACGGCTGTAACTGCAATATGTTCTTTTTTATTCTTAAATGTATTCAGGTCACTGGTGATCTGAAGACATAATTCCCTGGTAGGGCAAACGATCAATGCCTGCGGGAAACGGTCTTCTTTATTGAGAAGTTGTAAAAGGGGCAGACCAAAAGCCGCCGTTTTACCGGTGCCGGTTTGGGCCAGCCCGATAAAATCTTTGGTGCCCTGTAACAGAACCGGAATTGCCTTCTCCTGGATGGGGGTTGGCTGTATAAAACCTAAGGATTTAATAGAGTTAAGCAGGCCTTCTTCAATACCCAACGATTCAAATGTGTTCACTGATTAGATTGACTTTATTGATTGATAAGAGGGGTCAAAGGTAGCTTTAAAAAAGGGGAAAGACCAATGTATTTTGATCAAACGGATACGAAAGCCTGTAAATAAAAAAGCCCTCCTGTGAACAGGAAGGCCTCTAACGATTGCTTGCCATATGAAAATCTTACTTAACTGAATCCGTTACTGGCGCTGTTACAGTAGAATCTTTAGGCGTAGAAGTTGAATCAATAACCGGAGGCGTAACTACTACGCTGTCTTTTTTCTCTTCTTTTTTGTCAGAACTGTTGTTACAAGCTGCAAATGACGCAGCAATCAAAGCAATTGCAAGTACTTTTTTCATTTTTTGTGATTTTTTTGGATTGTTTGAAATATTTCGCTGTTTATACCCGGAAAAGAAAAAGGTAACCCGGCTTTTTTAATTTTTTTTTTGGAATGGGGTTACTATTTTTAAAATCCGGTATTAAATAACGGAACTGTGAACCCAGAGAATAACGAAAAAGCCCTGTTGGAAGGTTTAGCCGCCAGTGACAAAAAAGCCATTGAGACCATTTACCGGCAAAATTTCAACATGGTTCAAAACCTGGTAATCAACAACAACGGCTCGTCAGATGATGCCAAAGATGTTTTCCAGGAAGCTATGATAGTTCTTTATGAAAGGGTCAGGTCGGGAAGTTTTGAGCTTAACTGCCAGATCAAAACATATATGTATTCGGTTTGCCGGCGTTTATGGCTCAAACGATTGCAACAACTCAATCGGTATTCGCCCCCGGTAGAAAGTCTTGAACTTTCTGTGCAGGTAGATGACGAAATTGAAGAACATGAAAAGCGGAACGCCGAATTTGAGATGATGGATAAGGCCATCGGAAGCCTCGGCGAGCCCTGCAAAAGTCTTTTAGAAGCCTATTATTTGCAGAAACAGAATATGCAGGTCATCGCAGCCAGTTTTGGCTACACCAATGCTGATAATGCCAAGAACCAGAAGTACAAGTGCCTGATGAGACTGAAAAAAATATTTTTTACACATTATAAAAACGGGAACAGTGATGGATGATATTAAAATTTTAGACGCTGTTGAAAAATACATCCGGGGTGAAATGAACCCGGACGAAAGACTGTATTTTGAAAACCTCCGCAAGACCAATTCAGAAATTGACCAGTTAGTGGTGGAGCATACTTTGTTTTTACAACAAATGAACCGCTTTGGTGAGTGGAAGAAATTCAAATCATCATTGCATGATGTGCATACAAACCTGGCAGAGCAGGGTAAGATCAACTCGGCAAAACTGACCGGCAAGGCCAAAGTCATTTACTTATGGAAAAGATATAAAAGGGTAGCTGCTATTGCTGCGGTCATTGCAGGTGTTACCACACTCACCATTAGCGCCCTTGTTTGGACATTGTCACCAAAGGCAGATAGCAAAATTCAGGATCTGAACCGTCAACTACAGGTAATAAAAGATGAGCAGCGGAACCAGAAAGCCGTAGTGAATACTCTTAAAGACCAAATTAACACAGACAAAAAAACTGATAAAAAATCCATACAGTTTAAATCAGGTGGCACAGGTTTTTTAATTGATGGCAAAGGCTATTTAATAACGAATGCCCATATCATCCGCAATTCAAAAAATGTTGCGGTCATCAACAGCAAAGGCGAAGAATACAGGGCTGTTGTGCTGAAAACAGATAATACCCGGGATATTGCCATTCTTAAAATTGAAGACAAAGATTTTAAGCCGGTTGCATCACTCCCATATGGGATCAGCAAAACAGTGAATGATGTAGCAGAGCCTATCTATACATTAGGTTATCCCCGTAATGATATTGTATATAGTGAAGGATACCTGAGTGCCAGAACCGGTTTCAATGGCGATACACTCAGTTGCCAGTTAGGCATCGCTGCCAACCGCGGCAACAGTGGCGGACCGGTATTTAATCATGATGGTGAAGTCATTGGTATATTAAGTAATAAGGAAACGGAAGCCGAAGGCGTGGCCTTTGCCATCCAGTCGAAATATATTTTTGATGCGATTGACGAATTGAAAAAAGATACCGCTTATCAATCCTTGAAATTGCCTGTTAAGTCAACTATCCGCGGGCTTGATAAAAAACAACAGGTAAAGAAGATACAGGATTGTGTTTTTATGGTAAAAGGAGACTGATTCAAATAATCCCTATAAAAAAACGAGCTATTCGTCACAGATGAATAGCTTTTTCATTTTAAATAAAGTGACTATCTGGATGAAGCAAATAACAAGAAATAAATAACAAAAAAAATACAAATCTCAAATCAGAAATCGGATCCATTTGTATTTTTTCTTCCTTTTTTGTCTTACTTTTTTTCCTGCCCGACTCCGTCACGCAGGCATGGGTTCCTGGTTTTTGGTTCTTTTTGAGAGCTTCAACTCCAGAGTTTCTCCGGGTACTCCCCTTTCTTTATTAAGTCACTTAAACTTCTTTCAACTCCGGGTGCATCTTCTTTATAGGTCACGCCAAACCATTGAGAGGACGTTGGGATCACTTTGATTTTTCCTAATCCCTTTTTTATGAACTGATCCCCGATGATCGGAATAAAAAATTCCGATTTAATATTTTCAACATTTTTCTCCAGGAAATCATGAAACATTTTCTCACCCAGGTCAAACACGGAGACATCAAAACACCAGAAATTCATTGACACTTTTGAAGCGGAGGACACTTCATGTTTAATGCCTTTCTCCTCATATACAATTTTATCATCCTCCCTGTAAATATTCGTCCTTTCATTAATGGCAACCAAAAAGTCATCTATATCCACTTCACAAACCCCACGGCTTACCGATCCATGATCGGATAATGTTTTGATCAACTCATAACCGATGAGGCAATAAAGCTTTTGACTGCTACCCTTTACAAGGAAATCATGTGCTTTATGAAAAGCCTCCCTGCCATAAAAATCATCAGCATTAATAACAGCGAATGGCTCTTTTACAGCATCCTTTGCACAAAGCACCGCATGGGCTGTTCCCCAGGGTTTGGTTCTTTCTGCCGGCACCTCAAACCCGTTTATATATGCATCCATTTCCTGGAAAACATAATCAATATCAATCCGGTTCTTTAGTTTTGGTTCAAATATTTTTTTAAACCCATCAGCAAAATCTTTCCGGATGATAAAGACCACTTTCCCAAACCCCGCCCGGATGGCATCATAGATGGAGTAATCCATAATGGTTTCATGGCCCGGGCCAAAACCCTGGACCTGCTTCATACTTCCATAGCGGGAAGCCATACCGGCAGCCAATATTACAAGCGTAGGTTTCATTTCCTTTTCAAAATTGCGCCCGAATTTAAAGTAAATTCGCCAAGCCGGTTATTTTATTATGCAGGATATAAATCTCACTAATATTACGCTTGATCGCTTATCCCTTCCGTTATTTACTGCAAAAAATATTGAGCTGTCTGTTTTGAGGCTGGATAAAATTCACCCCGTTATTTCCGGCAACAAATGGTTCAAACTCCGCTATTACCTTGAAGATGCAAAACAATTGCATAAAAAAAAGATCGTGACATTCGGGGGCGCCTGGTCAAATCACATCATAGCAACAGCAGCAGCCTGCCGATTAAATGGCTTCGCAGCTACCGGCATTATCCGTGGCGAAGAAGCCGCTGAACTTTCCCCAACGCTAAAGCTGGCAAAGGCAATGGGCATGCAGCTGATCTTCACGAGCCGGGAAGATTACAGCCGGAAAAATATCCCGGAGGAAATCATTCGTGATGATACT
The DNA here is from genome assembly GCA_964525285.1 of uncultured Chitinophaga sp. Lineage (GTDB taxonomy): Bacteria > Bacteroidota > Bacteroidia > Chitinophagales > Chitinophagaceae > JJ008. The sequence continues at coordinate 145,506 of CAZGGQ010000002.1, read as the reverse complement.
TATTTTATCAGCGAAGGTGGCTTCGGAATAAAAGGGGCAGCAGGAGCAGCAACAATGCTGGATGGCGTGGAAAAAGAGAACTATTCACATATTTGCTGCGCGGCAGGCACCGGAACCATGACGGCAGGTTTAGTGCAGGCAAGCGGAGCGAAAAATAAAATTCTTGCTATCAGCGTATTGAAAAATAATTTTGAGATTGAACAGCAGGTAAAGTCATTGCTCCCGGGAAACGAAATGAAATTTGATATCGTACATGAATATCATTTTGGTGGTTACGCCAAATACAAACCCGGGTTGATTCAATTCATGAATGAATTTTACCGGCTAACATCCATACCATCAGACTTTGTGTATACCGGCAAATTATTTTATGCCATTAACGATCTGGTAACTGCATCTTATTTTCCATCCGGCAGCAGGCTCTTACTTATTCACAGCGGGGGATTACAAGGCAATGTTTCACTGGGCAAGGGAACGTTAATATTTTAAGTATTTTCTGTTGCTACCCTATCTTTGCTTCAGCCCATACATGAAACCAATCCTTTCCCCGTTTTAATAACATGAAAAAACTGATCCTGTCATTCCTGCTCTTTACCACCAGTACATGCAGCATACTTTATTCGCAGGACACACTACCCCATTTCACGTTGAAAAATGCAGGGAATAACCGGATCATTATCGGGTGGGTCAATAATTATCCCCATATCAGGCAAATCAGTATCCAGCGATCATTTGACAGTCTTAATTTATATAAAACCATTCTTACTGTCCCTGATCCGGCAGCTATTCAAAACGGTTATATGGATGTAAAGGCCACCAATGATCACATGTTTTACCGTCTGTATATATTACTGGATAAAGGTGTTTACCTTTTTAGTGCCGCTAAAAAACCCGTACTGGATACAGCCCGCAAAATGGCTGCTGTTCAAGCAAAGCCGGATACAATTATGGTGAATGGTAAACTGGTAATCGTTCCTGCAAAACCAATAGTTATTAAAATTGATAATTTACAATGGGGCGATTCCTCGGCTATGCCTAATCCTAATTATACCAAACCAACATCCAATGCTTTTACTCCTTCCCTGCATGTGTACACCAATCGTGACGGATACGTCCGTATCAACCTGCCGGACGATGAAAAGTCCAAAAAATATTCTATAAAATTTTTTGAGGAAGATGGCAGCTCCCTGTTTGAATTAAAAGAAATCAAAGAAAAAGATTTTAAGATCGATAAGACCAACTTTTATCATGCCGGTTGGTTCAGGTTTGAATTATATGAAAACGGCAAACTGCTGGAAACACATAAATTTTACTTGGAGAAAGATTTTTAGCAAAGAGATCAAAAGAGAAAAGAGGACAGTGTTGTAATTTGAAATTCCTGCCATTTCCTAATGGTGTTTTTGACTCATTACCTCGTTCACTCTTTTACCCTATTAGCTCCGCATTAAATACTTCTTCAAAATTCATTTTCAGTTTTTCCTTCACTTCTTCCATGCTTATTTTTTTTTCCAGTTCTTTTTCCAGTGAAGTAACCTGTTTGTTCATGATGCCACAGGGAATAATGTGATTGAAATAGGCAAGGTCAGTGTTCACATTAAAAGCAAATCCATGCATCGTGATCCACCGGCTGCAGCGAACACCGATGGCACATATCTTTCTTTCCCTGCCCGGCAGCCCCGGTTCTATCCACACTCCCGTCTCACCAGGTGAACGTTCCCCCTTAAGACCATATTCAGCCATGGTCAGAATAATTACTTCTTCCAGGTTGCGGAGATATTTGCCAATATCGGTGCAAAATTTTTCCAGGTCAAGGATCGGGTAGCCAACAACCTGGCCGGGGCCATGAAAAGTAATATCTCCTCCCCGGTTGGTATTAAAAAACTGAATGTCTTTTTCTTTCAACTCATCATCATCCAATAAAACATTCTCCTTCTTCCCGCTTTTTCCCAATGTATAAACAGGAGGATGCTCGGTGAAAAGAAGGTAGTGCTGAGTCGTAATTATGGAGTCGGGAGCCGGGAGTCGGTTTCCTATGACTCCAGACTCATGATTATAGCCTAACGACTTCTTCTGAACATTCTCCTGTAATAATTTTTCCTGGTAATCCCATGCGGATTTATAATCCATTAAGCCCAGGTCTTTGAATATGATCTTCTGCTTTATCATGTTGGATGGCAAAATTACAACTAAGCACACATCCGGTATCTTTGTTGCGAATAATGAATATGAAAGACGAATTACCAGAGCAGGAGCCCGGAATATCGGACATTAATGATGAACTGTACGAACGGTTCAGTATTACTATTGATAAAGGACAGGAGCCCCTTAGAATTGATAAATTCCTGGCCAACCGTATTGAAGGAGCCACCCGTAATAAATTGCAGCAGGCCATCAACCTGGGCCTCGTGATGGTCAACGGAAAGGAAATACGATCCAATTACAAAATAAAACCGCTGGATTCGATCATCATTTATTCGGACCTGAGCCCCGAAGAAACAGATGTTGTTCCCGAAAAAATGGAACTGAACATTGTTTATGAAGATGAAGACCTGATGATCATCAACAAACCGGCCGGTATGGTGGTGCACCCGGGCAGTGGCAATTATTCAGGGACATTACTAAATGGAATAGCCTGGTACCTGCAGCAACAAAACTCTGAAATTTCAGAAGAATTATTACCAAGATTCGGATTAGTGCATCGTATTGATAAGAATACAAGCGGTCTTTTGGTGCTGGCGAAAACGGATAAAGCCATGCGGCAACTGGCTAAACAATTTTTTGACCATACAGTCAGGCGGCAATATGTGGCATTGGTTTGGGGTGATATGGAAAACGATACCGGAACCATTAAAGCCCATGTGGGCCGTCACCTGCGGTTCCGGAAATTATTTGAAGCCTACCCGGAAGGCGATCATGGAAAAGATGCCATCACCCATTTCAAGGTGCTGGAAAGGTTTGGATATGTAACCCTGCTGGAATGTGTTTTGGAAACAGGCCGTACGCACCAGATAAGAGTTCATATGAAATATACCGGCCACCCCTTATTCAATGATGATTTTTATGGCGGCGATAAAATTGTAAAAGGAACTGTGTATGCCAGGTACAAGCAGTTTGTTGACAATTGTTTTCAGATATGCCAGCGGCAGGCCCTGCATGCAAAGACACTGGGTTTTATTCATCCAACATCCGGCAAAGAAGTTTTTTTTGAAGCAGCTTTACCCCAAGATATGGAACAGGTAATTGAAAAATGGAGAAGTTATGCCAATTCAGTTGGTAATGTCAGATAATAATATACTGCCATTTTTTACCTGGTTGATAACCGGGCCTTATTTGCAAGTCTTCCGGCACCTGCTGCGCAGCAGTTGAGAAAGGTAAAATAAAAAAGAAGCCCGGTATAATTCCCGGGTTCATGCTGCAAATTAAAATTTTGAAGGGTGAATTTCTTCATAATCTAAGCAGGAACTCCTATTTTTATCCACTAATCAAAAACCTGTAATGATGAAAAAATTGATACCCCTATTTCTTGCTGTACTGATTGTTTCCGGCGCTGCCGCACAGGACAGTGTTGCGCTGAGGAAACATTACCAGAAAGTGTATAGACAGGCTTTGTCCTACAATGATGCAAATGCAGCCATTAATGCCCTGCAAAACTACATTGCTGCTGACAATAGCATACCTTATAAGGACACGTTGTCGATGTTGTATTTTAATGTCAAATCTTATTACAGTTCGTTGCTGCTGTCTGAAGAAGTGTACAAAGCTGCTCCTGAAAATGTGAATGCTATGGCCCGTGCTGCTGAATGTTATGATGAACTCGGCGATCCCAAAACAGCCACCGGACTTTATGAACAGGTGGTTCCAAAAACAAAAAATCCTTATCATATTTATAAACTGGGGATTTGCCAGTACCAGCTGAAACGGACGGTTGAATGTGAAGCTTCTGCAAGAGCTGCGCTGGCTGATACAACCAGTAAAAGGATCGGTGTAAATTTCACTATGGCCGATGGCAGCCAGCAGGCTGTGCCGGTAGATGCAGCATCAGCCAATCTTCTGGGTGTTTTGAAAATGGATGCTAAAAATTTTGCGGGTGCAAAAGTTGATTTTCAGCAGGCATTGAAATTATTCCCGGATTTTGCCGGGGCCAAGGGAAACCTGGATGTTTGTGATAAGAACCTGAAGGGAACATCAAAAACACCGGTTAAAACTCCAACAAAACCAAAGGGGCAATAAATAAACTACATCAACTATTTTAAAGAGAAGGCCGGTTGGTCTTCTCTTTTTTTTCTCTAATTGCGGCACCACTCTTTCAGAAACAATTTTCTGAAGAGATTTCGTTCCTCCCTCTCCGGCTGGAGGGGGAAAAACGTTTTGCTACTAGTTGATGAGGGGTAAGGCATAAAATAGCCGGGTTAGCCTTCTTTTTTTGACTTCACCCCGACAGGAAAGGTTTTTCAGAACGGGCAGCATCCTCAAATTCTCCTCTCCACCCGGGGAGGGGAATTTGAAAATTTATTTCGTTTATTTATGAAAAGTTTTTAGGGGTGAGGTTGAAGATAGTTGGCTGGTCTTCTTTTTTTCTGCAATAGCCGCCTTACCCTTTCAGCAGCAATTTCCGGAAGAGATTTCGTTCCTCCCTCTCCGGTCGGTGAGTGAAAAACGCTCAGCTGCGGCGGATGGATTGATGAAAGGGTGAGGCTGACGTGAAGCTCAAAATGAAAAGAAGGCCCTGCCGGGGCCTTCTTGTTCTGTTCTTATGTGGTTTTAATCTGCGCTGATTAATCCTTCTTGGTTGGTACGGTAGAAGAAGGAACTGAATTGTTTTCTTTGGATACCTGCTTTTGCTCAGCTGCGGGCTGTGTATTTCCTGAATTCTGTGCAGGTACTACTACATCAGGAGTTTTTACAGCAGGCATTACCGGCTTGGCATCAGGATCCATTGATGTGCCTTTCAAAACAGCAGGAAGTGTTTCCTTAACTTGTTTTACAGGTTCAATTGTTTTGCCAGATTTGAGTTCCTGTGTTTTGATAACTGGTTTCTGCATTTCTTCAGAAACACTACCTGAAACATCCGGCTTCTTAGTTGATGGTTTATTAGCTTCAGTCTGCATAACACTTCCGCTGATATCAAGTGTTTTTACAACAGCTTTAGCGGGTTCAACATTGGCAACACTACCACTGTTATCAACTGGTTTGTTGGTTGGGGTTGCAGGAGCAGTGTAATCCAGGCTACCACCTGTAGTGTTTAAAGGATTAGCAACTTTTGCCGGAGATAGTTTCACATCTTGCAATGAAGAACTTAAATTGGCATCATAACTTACACCTTTATTTTCAGGTTGATTATATGCTGCAGGGTCAAAATACTTACCTTTTTGTGCTGCATTTTTTTCCTGTACTGCAACAAAAGGATTCTTCTGCATGTGGGCATCATTACGAACACCCTTAACTTCCCAACTTACTTTTACATTCGGCTGACTTGTTGCTATTTCAAATTTGTTATTGCTAACTTCTTTGCTGATAATTGCCTGGGCAAAAGCGCCAATCACTGTTAACTGGTAACGGAAATCTTTATTGATAGCCTCAAAATAATCAGGAAGACTAACAACGGATTTTCCGCTTGCATCAGTAGTTACATTGCCACTGTAAAAGTTAATTACTTCATTACTTTCAGCAGCGACATGCATCAGGGACTTATTAGCAGGATCAAGAGGGTGATCCATGGTGAAGGCTTTTACACCCAATACAGTAAAGTCGCCATTTACCCAAACTTTACCAGTACCGTCATCAATTCTCATTCTTTCACCGCCGCCACCGAGTTCAAAGATCTGGTAGTCATTAGTAGCTGGGTTATTACGGGTATTCCAACTGTTAACACCGTTTACCTGGAAACGCAAAGCAGCATCACCATTTTGACCATCGATATCCACTACAGAGAAAGTAGCGGTAGATTTACTGCGGATACCAGTTGCACCACCATGCTCAACATCTAATTTATAAGCAGGGGCTACAGTAGCACCGATACCTACATTACCGGTTGCATCCTGTATAACCATACGGCTGCCGCCACCACCTAATTCAAATATCTCTAAATAATCATCAGCTGGACGGTTGCGGATATTCCACTGGTTTACACCGGCTTTCTGGAAACGCAAAGCAGCATCACCACTTGCAGCATCAATATCAACTACAGAGAAAGAAGCTGTTGACTGGCTGCGAATACCTGTTGCACCACCATGCTGCACATCTAAACGATAAGCCGGAGCAACAGTTTGTCCGATACCTACGTTACCGGTAGCATCCTGGATAACCATGCGGCTACCGCCACCACCTAATTCAAATATTTCTAAATAATCGTCAGCAGGACGGTTACGGATATTCCACATATTTACGCCGGCTTTCTGGAAACGCAAAGCGGCATCACCACTTGCAGCATCAATATCCACCACAGAGAAACTGCTGGTAGAAAGGCTGCGGATACCAGTTGCACCACCATGTTCAACATCTAATTTGTAAGAAGGAGCTACAGTGGCACCGATACCTACGTTACCCGTTCCATCCTGTATTACAACCCGGCTGCCGCCGCCACCTAATTCAAATATTTCATAATAATCATCAGCCGGGCGGTTGCGGGTATTCCACATACCTACACCTTGTTTTTGAAAACGAAGGGCTGCATCGCCGCTGAATCCATCAATATCCACCACAGAGAAACTGCTGGTGGAAAGGCTGCGGATACCAGTTGCACCACCATGTTCAACATCTAATTTGTAAGAAG
>CAZGGQ010000002.1:0-138634 GCA_964525285.1 uncultured Chitinophaga sp. | reverse complement strand
TACCAGTTGCACCACCATGTTCAACATCTAATTTGTAAGAAGGAGCTACAGTGGCGCCGATACCTACGTTACCGGTTGCATCCTGGATAACAACCCGGCTTCCACCACCACCTAATTCAAATATTTCTAAATAATTATCACCGGGACGATTACGCATATTCCACTGGTTAACGCCATTGTTTCCAAAGCGCAGGGCAGCATCGCCGTTTTGTGCGTTGATATCAACCACTGAAAATCCTGCAGTAGAAGTTACGCTTATGCCTGTAGCACCGCCATGAGAAACAGTGAAACGATGAGAAGCTGTGACAGTACCAAGACCTACGTTTGTTCCATTATCAAACATCAATGCATCACCAATCGTATTACCATCCGGGGTCCACTTGGTCATATAATTCAGGGTGCCGCTACCGGCTACCAGGCCTGCAGCTGCTAAAGTGGCCCATTCGGCATTACCGTTGGCATCTGTACTTCTTAATACTCTTCCGAGAGCCTGTGTGCCATCCTGGTATTGAAGACGACCCCGGATAGTAGCAGCCCATGTGCTGGCATTATTTACCGGATCAAATGCAAAAAGAGCAAATGATTGTCCGCCCGCAGGCGCTGTACTTACTCTTCCGAAAAGGCCGGTGTTTATAGCAGCAGTAGTACCCGGCTCTGCAAATATTGCATGCTGAGTTCCCACTGCGCCATTCACAAATGTATGTATGCCCCATTTTTCATTGGTAGGTTGTGCCGTTACATCATTTGAACCAAGACCTGTTGCACCAAGAAATCCTGTTGAAGATGAATAAAGATTATTTGCTGTATTAAATCCTCTTATATGAACTTTCGCAACAGGATTGATAACGGTACCACCAACACCGAGGTTACCAGTGTTTACCTGCAATGCCATCCGATCTCCACTTCCAAATCTGAAAAAGTTTATATGGTCGCCATCCGGCAATGTGTTGATACCAGAATACAAAACGCCAGCCTTACCAAAACGAAGAGCCTGGTCATTACCAACACCCATAATATCAACTGTAGCAAAGGAGCTGGTATGACGAACACGAATACCGTTTGAACCCCCGGCAGTGGTAGCATCCACATCCAGCCTGTAAGCAGGAGTACCTGTAGCTATACCAAGGTTACCATTTGCAGTTAATAATCTCATCCTGGCCGTACCGGCGCCCATGTCAAAAACCTGAAGATCATTACCAGCCGGATCATTACGAATGTTCCAGCGAAACGCACCGCCATTCAAAAATCTTAAGGCGGCATCACCATTGAAGGCATCAATATCATTTATAGTAAATCCTCCGGTTGATCTTGTTAATATACCATCTCCACCGCCATTATTAACCTGGAGTCTGTAGCCAGGTGTTATTGTGTTAATTCCAACATTCGTTCCATTATCAAATATCTGTGAGTTACCAAGAGTGGTCGTATTCGGTGTCCACTTGGGAACAAAATTTAAAGTGCCCGAACCACTAACCAAACCAATTGCAGACGCATGTTGCCAGGTGGCATTACCCACCGGATCACCGGCCAATAATTTGAAGGTATTAGGAGGAAGCGGAGCGCCTTCACCGATACCTGTATGACGAAGGTTACCGGCACTATTTAATGCTAATCCGCTTGTTGATAAAAAGTAACCACCGGTACCGGAAACAGATGAACCATACACACCAAATCCGGAAGTGGAAGCTCCATAAACACCAATCCCGCTTGGTGTGGTACCATAAACTCCCCAGCCACTGCCGTTCTGAGAACCGGTAACACCGATACCCAAACCAGTAGTGCTTAGGTTGGTTCCCAATACACCGGATGAAAATCCACCGGCTGATGTATTGTTTACCTGGCCATGAACTCCCCATGCATTGCCTGCATTGGAGCTTGTTGTTCCCATAATGGCGCCACTTATTCCAGTACCGCTATTGTTGATCCTGAACAAAGTTCCTGCATCGGCTTGCGTTTTATTATAGGGTAAAACCAAGTCGTTAGATAATGATGAATAAAGTGAATATGGTACAGAAGCAATTTGTGCTGTACCGATATTGATAAAGGATGTTCCTCCATTAGGGTCAATCTCCACCTGGATGTATTTCAAGCCCAAGACCCAGGGTGAAGGTGTTACACCACCACCTGTAAGTGGTTGAACGGATCCGGTTACACTCGTTGCACCGGCACTTCCAACCTGAACGTTGAACAATCCAAAAGGATTGGTCGTTACTCCCCTTGTTTCCTGGTACACAACCGGACCTACAGGCGTACCATCATGAATGGTCAGCCGGAGTGCTATGGCTTGATTAATCAGCACATTGCCCACACTGTTGCGGGCCACACCCTGGTAATTAAATATACCGGGAGCTGGTGCCAACTGGCCGTATGCTCCAATGGCTGCAGTTAAAATAACAGCCAATATTGATAAAATCTTTTTCATTGCTTTTCAGTTTTTGTATTTGGTTTCAGGTTTATTTTTCATTCAGTTTGACCACCTTCAATCCGCTGTGGCGGATCACTTCCAGGTTATCTCCCGGTCGGTTGATGTCAGGTTTTAAGTCTGCTACTACAAAGTACAGCCCGTTGGGAAGATGCGATATGTCGAACAGTTCGATACGACAACAACCATCGTAATGATAGCTCTTTTTCGACAGGATCTGCCCAATGGAATTAATCAGCTGAAGACTCATCTGCCCCGGCGTTCTTACAAAGAAATCCACTTCAAACTTGCCGCTGGTAGGATTGGGAAATAATTTATAGTCCCCTTCATCAAACAACACAGTAAAAGGAGAGTAGCCTAACTGATCAGTGCAGGGCTGCAATACACCCTGTGTAACGAGCACTGAACTATCGGGCGGTGCAAAAGCCTGGATCAGCAAAAGTTCCCCAAAACTCCATTCATAACGGTAATACGACGAAGGATTGTCGTAAGTGCCACCGGCTGCATTTAAAATAGCCGGTACAACGCCGTTAATAGGATTTAAGGAAGGAACCTGAGCCTGTGCAAACGAAACAGCCAGGAACACCGCTAAACATGAGAGAGTAATTCTTCTTCTCATAAGCGTAATTTTTAAATGGTTATCAAATCACTCGTAGGGAAGGAAATTTTGGCTGTTATAAGGATAATGGTTGCTAACTAAAGAAGATACTTAACCGGGATTGAAACTAATGCAAATTAAACAGAAGATTCATATCACCCAATTTTATTTCATATTATTTTTTTGGATTTGCTTTGAAATACTGACCCTGCAAAAAAAGATTCTCTTCGGGCAAAGGTTGCCGGTATATTTAAAGGCCTGAAACCCTTACCGGATCAACGTTTGCAAAAAAAATAATATAAAAAAAATAAAAGATGAGGATGAGGGTTTATTAAAATCCAATTAAAAAATACCACTTTCGTGGTATATCTTTTCACCCCTGAAAACTACCCCGGGAAAAGCATTTTGTAGTCCACATTCACTTTGCCTTTTGAAATATCATTCAACTTGCCTTTCATCAGTTTTCTTTTAAGCGGGGAAATATGATCGATGAAAAGTTTTCCTTCAATATGGTCATATTCATGAAGAATGATCCTGGCGGAGAGCCCGGCGAAGTTTTTTGTTATTGACGTAAAATTTTCATCCAGGAAACGGAGGGTAACAGTTTCCTGCCGGTAAATATCCTCCCTGATCCTTGGAATACTGAGGCAGCCTTCATTGTAAGGCCATTCCTCCCCGTCGAGTTCTGCTAAATGCGCATTAATAAAAACCTGCCTGATGCCCGGCGCATCAGCATATTCATTTTTTTCGTCGTCTTCTTCCATATTGCGGAAGATCTGCTCACTATCCATGATAAAAAGGCGGATATCTTTATTCACCTGCGGCGCAGCCAGGCCCACGCCGTTGCTGGCATACATAGTTTCCCACATATCTTCAATTAACTTATTCAGCTGCGGGTAATCAGGGCTAATGTCCTTTGCCAGTTTTCGGAGTACCGGGTGACCATATGCTACGATGGGAAGAATCATTTAACTATTTACTATTTAAGATTGAAAATTCCAGGTGCAAATTTACTGATATCAAAGCTGTTTTTCTCCATCTAAAATCTGCAATCTTAAATCTGCAATCCCCTGAGATATTCCTGCAGCATTATAGTTGCGGCGATCTCATCCACCAGCGCTTTATTCCGCCGGTCTTTTTTCTTCATGCCCATTTCCAGCATCGCGTCTTTCGCCATTTTGGAAGTGTATCGTTCATCCACTTTTTTGACGGGAATAGCAGGAAAATTCTTCTGAAGGTCTTTAATACATTTCTCCACCAACGGGGTGGCATGGGTGTCGGTATTATCCCAGTTGGTCGGCCAGCCGATGATTATCATTTCGACTGCTTCTTTTGTAAAATAATCTTTTAGAAACGGTATTAATTCTTTTGAATGAAGGGTTGTTAAACCCGTGGCAATTATCTGCAAGGGATCAGTTACGGCGAGGCCGGTTCGTTTTAAGCCATAATCAATCGCTAAAATCCTGGACATAGTTTGGAACGCAGATTTTTATGATTATTAAGATGTACACAGATGATCATAAATTATCATCACTATCATGATAATCTGCTTGCTAATATTCTAATTTAAAAATAAGTCAGCTATCACAAATACCGCAAAAACCACCGAAGCAACTCCGTTGACTGTCATAAATGCGATATTCACTTTTTTAAGATCAGTTGGTTTTACTATGGAGTGCTGATATAATAGCATACCGGTAAAAATAGCGGCACCGATCCAATATAACCAAGCAAAGGTTCCATACCATCCCGCAACAACCACCGCTCCGGCACTTAATAAGTGTAATAATTCAGATATCCGTAATGCTTTTGATTTTCCCAGCCAGGCAGGCATAGAATAAAGTTTATTCTCCTTATCAAATTGCTCATCCTGCATCGCATAAATAATGTCAAACCCGCTGACCCAGAAAAGAACAGCCAGTGAAAAGATAACAGGTAATAGTGTAAAGCACCCCGTGACAGCAAGATAAGCTCCAATGGGGGCAAGTGATAAACCTATTCCCAAAATTAAATGACAAAGCGGTGTAAATCTTTTTGTATAACTATAACCCAATACAACCGCTAACGCAACAGGGGAAAGATAAAAACAAAGCCTGTTGATGAAGAAAGAACAGGCAATAAATAATAGGCAATTGGCAATGGTGAATAACAGTACATTATTTGCCCTGATAACCCCGGCAGGTATTTCTCTTATCGCTGTTCTTGGATTTTTTGCATCGAATCTTCTGTCGAGATAACGGTTGAAAGCCATGGCAGCACTGCGGGCAAAGATCATGCAGAGGACTACCAAAATAAATTTTAACAACAATTCATTCCAGGGAAATCGAGGTGGAAAAATTTTTGTATGCCTGCCCGGAACTACTGATAAATTTTCAAATAATGCTAAACAGAATCCTATCAGCGCAAAAGGCATTGCGAAGATGGTATGGGAAAATTTTATGAGAGAGAGATAGCTTTTTACTTTACCCATGGGAATATTCAATAATCAATTTTCAATGCTCAATTTACAAGTTTCGAAGCTCCCCTTTAGGCAACCGAGTGAAACGAAGGTTGCGAACATCGTTCAGGGGTATTAATGTTCCGTTCTTCCTTTTACCGCCGGGGATATTTTATTCCTGACCAGCTCCCATAGAACCACTCCGGCTGCTGTAGCAACATTCAATGAATGTTTCATGCCCAATTGCGGGATCTCAATACAACCATCGCAACTGTCAATCGTCGATTGCTCCACACCTGTCACTTCGTTTCCAAAGACCACAGCTATCCTTTCATTTTGTTTAAAGCTTGCCCTGTGTAACTTATAACTATTCTCCGCCTGCTCCACTGCATATACTTTATACTTTTCAGCTCTTAATTCCTTAAGGGCTTCTTTAGTTGTCTTAAAATGCTTCCACAAAACAGTTTCTTCGGCGCCCAAAGCCGTTTTCTTTATTTCCTTATGCGGGGGTTTGGCGGAATAACCAATAATATAGATGGCTTCGATCAAAAAAGCATCGGCCGTGCGGAACACACTGCCAACGTTATAGGCACTGCGGATGTTTTCCAGTACAACAATGATGGGAAATTTATCTGATCCTTTGAATTCCTCCACGGATTTCCGGCCCAGTTCAGCCATCGAAAGTTTTCGCATCGGGCAAAGTTAGGCTAAGAGATTAAAGGAGTAAAAGAGAAAAAGAGTACAGATCAATCCTTTCCGCTTTTACTCTTACTAACTCTTGACTCCAATCCGGAAAATTTTTGGCTAAGAGATTAAAGAAGTGAAAGAGAAAAGGAGGACCGATCACTCCGTACTCTTTTCCTCCTTTTCTCCTTTTTTCTCTTAGTTCTATTTTAAATTCACGATCTTCTTATCCTTTGGATACTTCACACTGTAACTGAACCGGACTTTCTTGCTCTCTCCTGGTTTCAGATCGATCTTCCAGGTGAGCACGCCGGTTTCCGTATTGATCATCGCATCGCTGCCATCTTCCAGTTTCACTTCCACTTCTTTGATGGTACTCAACGGGAACTGGTCTTTCAGTAACAGGTTCACATCCGTTACTTTATTATTCTTCACCAATATTTCATAGGTGAATAGCTGTCTTGTATTGCCACCGCTTGTTTTCAGGCTGCTCATTTCTTTGATCAGCGAACGTTTTACAGCAACTCTCTTATCCTTGCCCAATGATAAATTCAATGTATCTGCCGTTGTATTGGGATCAATAATTGATTTACCAACATAGGTTTCATCCATGATAATGTTGGCATCGCCCGGTAACAGATCGAGATTTTGCCAATCGGCCACTTCGGCCAGCAGGTAAGCATCCTTATCCATCCGGGGTACTGCATAATTTTTTAAGGTACAGGAGATCTCCTGGTCCTTGATGGTCACACTGTGCAGTTGCCCGTCACTTTCAATATCATAAGGCAGGTCAATTTCAAAATTGGTGTTCAACTGTCCTTCGTTCAATGTGGTATATTGCTGCAGGGTGCTTGGGTCAATTGTTTTGTCTTTTAGTTTTTGCTGTCTGAGCTGCCCCAGGCCATCCACCACCACTACTTCAGACATTGATTTTTCATCATCATAGGATTGGATCATATTTCTTGATGCGTTACCCAGTGCCGCTCTTCTTTGCAGATCGGTATAAAGACCCGGGACATACAATTGCAGGTACCAGGGCGTGAGTACAGGAGCTGTGACACCAAAGTTGGGTGTTCCTGTGCTCAATGTAAGTTTGGTATTCTTCCAGTCAATGCCCGTTGTTTGTGTTAACGATGCCTTATACACCATTTTCACTTTATTGGTTTTTGAATTTACCCGGATATCATAAATAGCGGTCCACCCGGCATTGGTGGTATAATAAGACAATGCCACAGGTATCTCACCCGTTTTTTTGCAAATGACCTGCAGGAAAACCTGGCCGTAAGGTTTTTGGGCAACCGGTGCCACCGTTGTTAAAGTGGTAATCCGTTTCCGGAAGTCTTCAATACGTTTATTCTGAAGGCCGATGTTCTGGTTATGATTATAAATATTTGTTTTTGATCTATCGATCTTTCCATTGTAATATTCCAGCAATTTTAATAACTCTTCACTCGTTATGGTTTTATTCCCGCTGGTATTGATCGTGGTTTCGATCAGCAAGCCGGTCTTCACCAATATTTCCTGTTCGATCACGATCAGGTTATTGATCCGGCCAATTTCTTTTTCCACCAACGCTATACTGTCTTCCAGTCTTTCAACATCTTTGCTTTTAACGACAGGGGGGCTTTTCGGATAAAACACACTATATCGTTGTGACAAAAGCGCCACATCTTCCGGGACGCTTATCTGCAGGCTGTTGATATCTACCGTTGTGCTTAGCTGGCTGATGACAATTATTTTGGTAGCCCCATCCACTTTTACTTTCGATTGATGCGTGAGTTCGGCCCCATACCCAAAATAGACAGTTGCATTATTAATTGTGGCATCTGTTCTAACAGTGTCAGTACTTTCACGGGTCAGGTTTTGTGCGTCGGATACGGCATAGGATAGTACGATCCCGCATAACAGGAGAATTTTTTTCATGGCAACTTTAATTTTTTAAGTGATGCAGAAAGAATAAATGTTACATAAACACTTTCTTATTTTTGTCCCCCATGTCTAAAGCAGCAACCTCCGATACACCAATGATGCAGCAGCACCGGGCTATCAAACAAAAATACCCGGATGCGATCCTGTTGTTCCGTGTCGGGGATTTTTATGAAACATTCGGGCAGGATGCTGTGGTTGCTTCGCAGGTGCTGGGAATTACGTTGACAAAAAGAAATAATAATTCTGCTGCCTCATCCGATCTCGCCGGTTTTCCGCACCATGCTCTTGATACCTATTTACATAAACTGGTAAAAGCCGGGCTTCGTGTTGCCATCTGCGATCAGCTGGAAGATCCCAAAATGGCCAAAGGCATTGTAAAAAGAGGTGTGACCGATATGGTGACTCCGGGTACTGCGGTCAATGATAAATTACTCGATCATCACAGCAATAATTTCTTAGCGGCGGTTCATTTTGCAGATAATGATCTGTACGGACTGGCCTTTCTTGATATTTCAACCGGTGAATTTTTAATTGCTGAAGGCGACAGGGAATATGCTGATAAATTATTGCAGAGTTTCAAACCTGCTGAAGTAATTTTTCAAAGACATAAACAAAAAAATTTCAAAGAATATTTTGGCAGTAAGATGTACTCGTATACGTTGGACGAATGGATATTTGACAACACGTATGCTGAAGATATCCTGCTGAAACATTTTCAGACACATTCACTCAAAGGATTTGGTATTGATGACCTGAGAAAGGGGATGATCGCCGCCGGGGCCATCATTCATTATTTAAAAGATACGGAGCATCCCAACCTGCAGCATATTACTTCATTGCAGCGGATCGACCGGGATGATTTCCTGTGGATGGACCGTTTTACTATCAGGAACCTGGAATTAGTTGTTGGGAATACAGAGGGAAACCATACACTTCTTGCTGTTCTTGATAACACGGTTTCGCCGATGGGCGCCAGGTTATTGAAACGATGGATCGTTTTTCCGCTGAAAGATATACAGAAGATCCATGAACGCCTGGATACAGTTGAACACCTGATCAAAGAAACGGAACTGCGGGATAAAAAAGCACAGCATATCAAACTATGCGGCGATATTGAAAGGCTGGTTTCTAAAATTCCGCTGAAAAAGATCAACCCGCGTGAGGTATTACAGTTAGCAAGGGGATTGAAACAGGTGGACACCATCAAACAACTTTGCCTTTCATCTTCCAATGAATATTTAAAACGGCTGGGTGATGCGCTGAATCCCTGTCCCTACATTGCTGATAAAATATTTAAAGAAATAGTTGATAATCCCCCCGCATTAGTAGTGAAAGGCGGCATGATGAACAGCGGCGTAAGTCATGAGTTGGATGAATTGCGAAAGATCGCCCATAGCGGCAAATCCTATCTTACACAATTGCAACAGAAAGAAGCGGAAGCAACGGGCATCTCTTCCCTGAAGATCGGTTTTAACAACGTGTTCGGCTATTACCTGGAAGTTACCAATTCACATAAGAACAAAGTGCCGCAGGAATGGATGCGGAAACAAACGCTGACCAATGCTGAAAGATATATCACTCCCGAGTTGAAAGAGTATGAAGAAAAGATAACCGGCGCAGAAGAAAATATCTTAAAAATAGAATTGGAACTTTTCGAAGCCCTTTTAAATGAGTTGTCTGATTATCTGGCCCCCGTTCAGGCAAACGGTAATATAGTTGCTGTGCTGGATTGTCTTTGCTGTTTTGCAAATAATGCTATTCATCACCGGTATAAAAAACCAATGCTGCACCTGGGCGAAGAATTGATCATCCACGAAGGTCGTCACCCCGTCATTGAAAGAAATCTGCCTGCCGGGGAATCTTATATCAGCAATGATCTTGAATTAAATAAAACCGATCAGCAACTCATCATCCTGACAGGGCCGAATATGAGCGGTAAAAGCGCCCTGCTCCGGCAAACGGCACTTATCACCCTGATGGCGCATATGGGAAGTTTTGTACCGGCATCGGATGCAAAAATATCCCTGACCGATAAGATTTTTACAAGGGTCGGCGCCTCCGACAATCTCAGTGGCGGTGAATCCACTTTTATGGTGGAAATGAATGAGACTGCATCCATCATTAATAATATCAGCAGCCGCAGCCTGATCCTGCTGGATGAGATTGGCCGGGGAACCTCCACCTATGATGGCATTTCCATTGCATGGAGCATTGCCGAACATTTGCACAATTCCCCGCAGCAGCCCAAAACCCTTTTTGCTACCCATTATCATGAACTGAATGAACTGGAAGAAAAATTCTCCAGGGTAAAGAACTATCATATCACCAATAAGGAAGCAGGCAATAGGATCATCTTCCTAAGGAAACTGGCCAGGGGTGGCAGCACGCACAGTTTTGGTATTCATGTTGCAAGGATGGCAGGAATGCCGCCATCATTGATCGAAAGAGCCAATGAGATACTCAAACATTTGGAAAGTATTCATGAGAATAGTTCGGAGCCGGGTCCGGATAGCTATCGGGACGGGAGTTCAGAGCCGGGAAACCTGGAAAAGAAAATAAAAAACTTGTCAACGTCAAAAATGCAGCTTTCCATCTTTGATGCCCACAGTGAGACCTTTGAAGAAATAAGAAAATTGCTCCGGGACCTGGATATCAACCGCCTTACTCCGGTTGAAGCATTGCTGAAGCTGCAGGAGATCAAAAACAGGCTGAAATAAAGGCATCGCCCTCAGAAATACTTCAACAGGCTCAGTGGAGAAAAAGAGATTTTACGCAATTGCTACCCTACTTTTTTCCTTTCCCCTTGTGCAAGGTCTTTCTCCCCGGCAAATAACAGGTTTCCCACAGATATCCCCTATTTTTCGAAAAATATTGTCTTTTCCAAAAACTTCTTATTTTTACCACAAATCCCGCAATCATGAAATTGATCAAACTAACTGCTTTAACCTCATTACTTTTTGTTTTTGTTTTGGGTATTAGTTCCTGCGAGAAGATCGCCGAGAAAAAAAAGACGACAGATTATGAGAAGAAAGGAATCATTATGACTGCCGCCCAGGAAAACAACCCACTTAACACAAGCACTGCGATTGGCATAATGGATGTTTCTTATTCAAAAGAAACCCGCTTGCTGAGCTGGTCAGTAATCTGGTCCGGCCTGACAGGACCTGTTGCTGCTATGCACATTCACGGATTGGCTCCAACTGGTTATAATGCCGGGGTTGTTCAGAATATCATTACTGCCTCGAACGGCCTTGCTACACCCAATGCAACCCTGTATCCTGCAACAGGTAAATTTTCCGGCACCATGCTGGTTGATGGATCTGTAGTTAAAGAGCTGGATCTGCTGAATGGGTTCTATTATATGAACATTCACACGGCTACCTACCCCGGTGGTGAGATCAGGGGTCAGATTGTTTTCCAATAAGGGTGGTATTTAAAAAATATTAATCCCGTTCTGTCTTTGGCAGCACGGGATTTTCTTTGAACCATAAGCCCTGTCGCAGTAATTTATTTAGTGTCGAACCAAACCGGCTTGCTATCATCCCAATTACCATTGTAGTTGATAAATAATTCTTCCCCGGTCTTTATAAAATGAACCGCTTTGATGCTGATGTTTTCATTTTCAAAATGCATTTCATACTCGCAATTACTTTTATAAGAATGGTTATAAACCGGCACGTAGCCCAGCGCCATGCAACATTGCTGTTTATCCCCGCCCCATTCAAAAATATAATCATGGAGCAGTGTCTGGTCAAGCAGTTTCCTTTCGTCCATACTCATAACGATTACCGGCGCTACTTCCACGATGGTTCCGGCTTCAATGCTTTCGGAGGTAAAAACACCCCGGCCCATTCCCGGAGTCGCTGAAATAAAAAGTGAAGGGAGAATCATAAAAAAATGATAGTGGATAGATGATAATTTCTTAAAGGTTGAAATTACTTATTGAACAGCAATATTCTGTATTTTAATCCTGTTTATCACCTTCTATTCTACCGGCATAAAATACTACTGTCCGCTATCCCCTATCAATTATCATCTATTCTCAATTTTTTAACTGCTCATTTTATCCGTAACAATCTGCCCTGTGCGGACAATTCGAATTCAATATCTTTGATGCAATAAATTAAAACCAATGTGTGGAATTGTTGGATACACCGGCCCCCGGGAAGCTTACCCCATTATCATAACAGGACTGAGGCGATTGGAGTATCGCGGATATGACAGCACCGGCGTTGCTTTGCAAAACGGCGGACTGAAGATCTATAAGAAAAAAGGGAAAGTGGCTGAGCTGGAAGATGCCATCATTGGTAAAGATCTTCATGCTCATGTTGGTATCGGCCATACCCGTTGGGCCACCCATGGCGAACCCAGCGATCTGAATGCACATCCCCACCGGTCATCGGGTGGTAAACTGGCCATGATTCACAATGGGATCATTGAAAATTATTCCCAGTTAAAAAAGGAACTTACCAATAAAGGATACAGCTTCACGAGCGAAACGGATACGGAGGTCCTCCTGAATTTTATTGAAGAAATTAAAAAAAATAACAAATGCGATCTCGAAGAAGCCGTTCGGGTGGCCTTGAAAAGAGTGACCGGCGCCTATGTTATTTTATTATTAGATGAAGATAAACCCGATACCATCATTGCCGCCAGGAAAGGCAGCCCGTTGGTGATCGGGATCGGCAAGGGCGAACATTTTCTCGGTTCCGATGCATCGCCCATGCTGGAATATACCAAAGAAGTGGTGTATGTAAACGACTACGAACTGGCCATTGTAAAACCGGGTGAACTCATCCTGAAAAATCTGGGCAATGAAAAGATCACACCCTATGTTCAAAAACTCGATATAGAACTGGCGGCTATTGAAAAAGGTGGCTATGAGCATTTCATGCTGAAAGAAATTTTTGAACAGCCTCAAACCATCCATGATTGCCTGAGGGGAAGATTAGATGCCACCGAAGGCAGCATCACCATGAGTGGTATTCAGCAATATGCCGAAGAAATAATGACGGCCAGCCGTATCGTCATGGTAGCCTGCGGCACCAGCTGGCATGCAGGCCTTGTGGCTGAATATATTTTTGAAGAACTCTGCCGCATCAATGTGGAAGTGGAATACGCCTCAGAGTTCCGTTACCGGAATCCTGTCATCAATAAAGGCGATGTGATCATTGCCATTTCCCAAAGCGGTGAAACAGCCGATACATTGGTAGCTATTGAAAATGCCAAAGAAAAAGGCGCTATCATACTCGGCGTTGTTAATGTTGTTGGCTCATCCATTGCCCGTACAAGTCATGGCGGGGCTTATACACATGCCGGGCCGGAAATTGGCGTAGCCTCCACCAAAGCTTTTACGGCCCAGCTGGCCGTACTCACTATGATCGCATTGAAGATCGGCTACATCAAAGGAACCATTTCAGAAGAACGATACATGAACCTGCTGAATGAATTACAACAGGTACCTGAAAAAGTGGCCTGGACCCTGAATCACAGCGACAATATCAGGGTGCTGGCTCAAAAATATAAAGATGCCCATGATTTTCTTTACCTCGGCCGGGGTTATAATTTTCCCGTAGCGCTGGAAGGAGCATTGAAGCTGAAAGAAATTTCTTATATCCATGCCGAAGGTTACCCTGCTGCGGAAATGAAACATGGCCCCATTGCATTAGTAGATGAAACCCTCCCGGTTGTATTTGTTGCCACCAAAGACGCCTATCATCAAAAGCTGGTAAGCAATATGCAGGAAATAAAAGCCCGGAAAGGAAAAGTGATCGCTGTGATCACCGAAGGCGATGAAGTTTGCCGGGAACTTGCTGATGACGTGATGGTCGTTCCTGAAGCCGATGAAATACTGGCGCCCATGCTGAGTGTGGTGCCTTTGCAGTTGTTAGCATATTATATTGGCGTAGCAAAAGGATGTGATGTGGACAAGCCGAGGAATTTGGCGAAGAGTGTGACGGTGGAGTAACTGGATGCTGGTTGCTGGATTCTGGTTGAATGCCGGCTGTCAAAAAGAAAGATCGCAGTTAAACAAAAAGTATTTATTTTCCACTAAGCATTTGTTAGCAAGAGACCAGCATCCAGAATCCAGAATCCAGCATCCAGAATCCAGCATCCAGAATCAAGAATCCAGAATCAGTAATACATGAACCACATCAGCAAAAAACCAATCTCTGCTTTGGGATACAATTTCATCCCAAAAGAATTTATTCCCAAAGGAAAGAATGAATACCATCTCCGTAATATCCAGAACCGCAGCGGCACCAGGTACCGTAAGCTGACGGATGATGAAATAAAGATCCTGGAACGCAATGCCAATACTTCCGACGACTGGAACAAGTTGCTGGTCGCTGATGGTTTTGATCCCAAACTGGTAATTAGCTGTTCTTTTTATGGCCTGGTACGCATTGGCAAACTGGAATCGTATTTCGCCGAGTTCAACAACCTTCGTCTCCCGGTAGGTTTATATCACAGCACCATTATCAGTTGCGATATCGGTGACAATGTGGTCATTGATAATGTCAACTTCATGAGCCATTATATTACGGGCAATGAAGTAATGCTGGTCAACATCAATGAACTGGCCACCACCGATCATTCCAAATTTGGCAACGGTGTACTGAAAGTTGGCGAAAAAGAATCCGTCCGCATCTGGATGGAGATCTGCAATGAAAATGCCGGGCGGGCTGTATTGCCTTACAACGGCATGCTGGCAGGCGATGCATGGCTCTGGTCAAAACACCGGGATGATGAAAAGCTGCTGCAACAATTAAAGGAATTCACCGATAAAAAATTTGATACGCAGCGGGGTTATTACGGAAAGATCGGCGACAGAACCGTGATCAAGAATTGCAAGATCATCAAAGACGTGTGGATCGGCAGCGATGCCTATCTCAAAGGCGCCAATAAAATAAAAAATATCACCATTAATTCTTCTCCCGAAGCAAAATCCCAGATCGGTGAAGGATGCGAACTGGTGAATGGCATCATAGGATTTGGCTGTCGTATATTTTACGGTGTCAAGGCTGTCCGCTTCATGATGGGCGCCAATTCGCAATTAAAATACGGGGCCAGGTTGATCAACTCTTACCTCGGTGATAACTCCACCATCTCCTGTTGCGAAGTATTGAATTCACTCATTTTCCCGGCGCATGAGCAGCACCACAACAATTCATTTTTATGCGCTTCAACCGTTCTTGGTCAAAGTAATATGGCTGCCGGCGCCACGATCGGTTCCAACCATAATTCAAGAGGCGCCGATGGCGAATTGCTGGCCGGCCGTGGCTTCTGGCCCGGGCTATGCGTAAGCCTGAAGCATAATTCAAAGTTTGCTTCCTTCACGTTGATCGCCAAAGCTGATTTTCCGGCGGAACTGAATATTCCACTTCCCTTTTCATTGGTGAGTAATGATGTGAGCAATGATAAACTGAAGGTGATGCCCGGTTACTGGTTTATGTACAACATGTATGCACTGGCCCGCAATGCGGACAAATATGAAGGCCGGGATAAACGAACCGATAAAACACAGGTGATCGAATACGATTTCCTGGCGCCGGATAGCGTGAATGAATTGTTTGATGGCCTGCAACTGATGAAACAGTTTACGGCAAAAGCTTATGCAACAAAAAATAAAAAGATAATTGCTGAGAAAGATTTACGTAAAACCGGCGAGCAATTATTGGAAAAAAATGAAGCCGGCAACCTGGAAATATTGGCCGAAGGTTTTGAGAATAGCGATCGCAATGTGGAATTAGTAAAAGTGCCGGAGGCTTACGAGCTGTTTAAAGAGCTGATCGTTTATTATGGCACCATAGAGTTGATCCGTTTTATAGAGCAAAAAAATATTTCCAGCTGGCAAAAATTGCTGCAGGCATTACCCGGCAAACCCGTTCGCAACCCATGGAAAAATATCGGCGGGCAACTGATCCCCGAAGCAGACCTGCATACACTGATACGGAATATCCGTTCCGGAAAAATAAACAGCTGGGATGAAGTCCATAAATTTTACAATGACAAAAGTTCAAGGTACCCTGCTGAAAAATTCAGGCATGCCTTCGCGTCCCTGCTGGAAATATTGAAACTGTCTCCATCAAGATTCAGCAAAAAACTTTTCCTGGATCTTTTGCAGCAGGCTGTCAGCAGCAAAGAATGGATGGTAAAAGCCATTTATGACTCCAGGGCCAAAGATTACAGCAATCCCTTCCGCAAAATGGTTTATGAAACTGAAAAGGAAATGGAAAAAGTGATCGGCAAGCTGGATGACAACATTTTTATTCAGCAACAGCAAGCAGCCTGTTCCTCTTTTAAAAATAAAGTAGCTGAACTAACTGCGAGGTTCAGTTAGCTGTTTTTCTGTATGCTGCGCTGCTCAGCTCAGTTGAGCAGCGAAACAATATCACATCCTGCTTTTAAAATAATAATACACAGAGCCAAAACCCAGCTGGTAGCAGGCTGTATAATACAAGGCATCAAAAACATAATGACGGAAAGGTTTTTTCCCCTCCCCTATTTTTATCACAAGGGCTGCTGTTATCGAACCACGCTGAATAAAATTATTCAGGTGATACTGGTCGGTGAACATAACCAGTACCGATGATGAAAGTGGAAATTTCTCCCCTTTGGCCGGGTCGCCCTCTTTGTATTTATTCTTAAAACTTTCCTGCGGGTAAAACCATTTGGGATTGGCTTTTGGAAAAACGGCCTCGAATCCCTTCCAGTTGAATTCAAGTGTTTCGTTAAACCCTTTGGCAGAGCCGGAAAGCATCAGTAAGCCACCGGTTAATAACCTGTTACCATTGAGCTTCCAGCGATCCGCTTTGTCCACTTTTATTTTTTCTTTAGTTACTTTGAATGCTGCTGAGCCGGATTCCGGCAACTGGTTAAATGTAATTTGATCGGGAAGCAGGCTGCTGTTTTCAGCCGTGAACTGGCAATGGCCGGAACTAATACAAAATAGCATGGCTGGAATAAAAAAAATTTTCATATTGAACAGATTGGTGATTAAAAATTTTCTTTTGGCTGTTCAACAGGAATGGTGGATGGGTCGATCACTGATTTATTAACCAGCAATTCCGTTTTTCATTCAATGAAAGGGTAAGATAATGGAGCTTTCAGGAAGGAGTAGATTTCGTAGTACGATTAATTAAGGTTGCCAAATTACTTACCGGGATTTGATTATGCAAGCTATCCGGGGTAAATATTTATTATGAGCATCGTAGTTCTACGAATAAACTGTTCAGAAGTGATTGCCGGATTGTGATTCTGTTTGAATTTCTTGATAAACCCCAACCTTTCGGGATTTTTCATGCCGAACGAAATGTTTGTGTTTCCGACTAATCGAATGTCCCTTTGACAAAAAAATCTTTCGGGATGACAAACACTTCAACTGGTATTACAGCAAACAAAAAGCCTCCTCCTTCTTGAAAGGAAGAGGCCAAGCAATTAGTTTTACTTCGTCAGCCGAACCAGGCGGAGTTTATTGCTTTACAAAACGGGAAACAGTTTTTGCTTCCTTGTTGGATGCGAATAAGGTATAGACTCCCGGCGCCAGTTCAGAAACATTCATTTCGATCACATTGTTGCCTTCGGCAATATTGGATTGCCATTGCCTGACCAGGCCGCCTGACATATTATACACTTTAAAACTAACCACAGAAGCGCGGCCTGTACTAATTGTAAGCAAGGCGCTGTTGTGAACCGGGTTAGGAGCAAGCGTGGTAATTAAAAGGTCATTGCTGTTATGTATGATCGCCACCGTATTGGAATACTTTGAAGATCCCGTAGCAAAGCCATTCACTTTGATGCGGTATAAATTAGTGCCCCCTGCCAATGCTGCATCGGTAAAATTGAAATCGGTTTGATTAACTACAGGATCAACAATGCCGATGGTCCGGAAACCGGAGTTGTTGACGGAACGCTGCACTTCAAAATTGCTTACATCTGAACAACTGTTCACCGTCCAGCTGATGATGCCTGTATTATTTCTTTTTTGTGCACGGGTTGAAATGATGCATTCAATAGGCAATATCCATCCCCCGCTTTTACCCAACACATACGGCACCGGAGTAGTGGATATGGTAAGTGTACCTGTTGCTGTAGTAGTTACTAACCAGGGGTTAGCGCCGGTAGGTGTGATATTGGTATTGTTGGGTGTAACACTCCAGGCTCCTAATGAATATAATAATACCTCCATTAAATCTACCCCAGGGTTAACACCGGGATTTGCATCCGCCGTTGCATACTGAAAACCAACTTCAACAGCTGAGGTATTAGCAGAAGCAAAAATATTCCAGGTACGGTTGATACCATAGGTAGGAAATGAAATAGGGGGATTGATACCATCTTCTACCCGGACAGAGAAGTCGGCAGAATTGCCATTATTAATATTAACCAGGTTCCAGGATGAATAACCAACAGGAAATGCCCTTGGACCGGTAACAGTTAATATCTTCAAATAGCCGGCGCCATTTGTTTGCACATATGCAGTAGTTCCATAGCCTGAAAAATATCCGGATACCGTCAGATCAAAAGCGCCCAGCACAATAGTACTGTTGCCGGATAAATTAATATCTCCCATTATGGTCTTGCTGCTGGTCATGCTGGCAGTACTGCCGTTTATCCGCAAAGGCACCCCGGTTTGCAAGGTAAGTGTGCCTCCGCCCAATACGGATGTTGTTCCATCAATAATTATCTCCCCTGAACCCGCGGTGCTGGCATCTATATTGCCCGTGCCAATGATGCCGTTAGTAAATGTTTTAGTGCCTGCACCCACTATAGTTATAGCTGAATTAGCTTCAAGAATACCATATATAATAGTAAGTGTACCTCCGCCTAAAGTAAAATTAGGTGTTTGTGAAAACCTGTATGTCGGGCTTTCTGTGATTGTAAAATATATTCGTCCGGACCATTCAGGCGTGTAAAGATTGGTATTCCAATCAAATATACTTCCCGTACGAAAAGTAACATTACCATTCCCATAAGCAAAATCATCTGACTCTGTCGGAGCAGGATTAGCATCAACTCTTACGAACGCGCCGCTGAGAACATCAATAGTACCTGTACCTGTTGGTTGCGTGCCATTTAATACATAAATACCAGCACTATTGATGATCATATCCGTACCAGATACATTATTATTTAATGTAAAAACAATACCATTAGAATGATTTAGAATGCCTCCAGATTGTATAGTCAGCTGATCAGCTGATGCATCCGCAGCAATTGTGACTGTGTGACCGTTGCTAATTAAAATAGTATTGGCATTAAATGTTGGGGCCAATGTAGCAGGTGTCAACCAGATAAGATTATCAGTAGAAGATTCCCATGTTGTTGGGTCACTCCAGTCACCCGACGTAACAGAACGGTAATAGTCCGTATGGGAAGAACCACACAAACCTATCTGTATTACCTGGAATGCTGCCGAAGAAGATCCGGTAATAGCCGGATTATCACTCACTACTCTTATTCTATAACCAGTACCGGAAACAGTTCCGGCAGGTATACTAATTGTTATTATACCACTTGGGGCTGTACCTCCTAAAGGTCCTAAAGATCCAATATTGATTGGAGAGGCAAATGATCCAATATCGTCAGATAGTTGTGCGGTAAAGGTATTGGCACCACCAAATACATCAGTAGATGTAAAGGCAACAGTTCCCGGTCCGGGTGTAATACAATCTACTAATGTAAATGGTGCGCCAGTAACAGCGCCGGTAGTAATGGTATTGGGATAAGTAACAGTAACAGTAGAATTATCAAAATAAGCAGTCTGAATCGGTGTTGTACTTCCTTGCCAGTACCCACCGAGGTAATCCAGACTCCCTCCGGTATAAGTAGCATCTGGCGCTGTACCCTGTGATATTAAAACACCCGCAGCAGGATCAGCAAAAACACCAAGATCATCTCTTAAAAATAACTCCCATGTATCGGTTGAAGGAGTATAAGTAACTTTTATACTCAAATACTCAGTTCCAATATCTGCAAATCCACCGCTGCTGGTAATAATATCTGTTATTGTTCCCTGCAAACCGGTTGTATATCTTGCTAGTCGGATCGGATCAACTGAACCTGCATTTCCCAATACAACTGCATAACCGTTGCCGGCGGTTGCAGCTGTTAAAGAAGTGGCCCCTAGTACGAAAGCAACTCCATAATTCCCTGACGAAAACCCAGCCGGGTCTGCTCTTGGTTGCCGCATGTTAAAAGTCCAAGTAACAACACCAACATTAGTATTTAGAGTAGGTGTATATGGAGCAGCAAAGGATGCGGTAGGTGTATATCCAAAACACCAGCCGATTGCATTGCCTGCTCCACTAGCGTCATTTGTTAGATCCAGAATGCTATTATCAATTTTTGCTCCCCAATCTGTTCCACTTAAAGAGAGTGACCAGGTTGTACTGGTACCAATTGGTCCTGCAGCTGCAGTATATGATGCGCCAGTACTTGAATTAAAATTATCAGTAAAAACAGTGACTTGTGCCGATGCAGCACCCATTACAAACAACACAAGGAAAGACAGTAAAAACCTTTTCATAGCTACCTGTTTAGTTTTTTTGCGGGTGCGGATGGTTCGAAAAGGTTTTCAGAGATGTTGGATAGCTGGCAAGTTAAGGATTCTCTCTTAACTAAGTGTTACTCACTGCAAATTTGGGGCCTGTGTGGAAAAAAAGACTGGCTGCCCGGGGGATTTTGACATTTATTTTTCAGGAAAGTTTACAGGTTTGATAACTTTTAAAAAAGCCGGTAACCCTCAGCAAAAAAAATCCCCTGACCGTAGCGCCAGGGGAAGCTTCTTGCAAGAAGTAATATTGTAAACGATACAATGATTACATCGGCCTGGTAGTGTCAGCAACAGGTTTTGTTGTATCAGCTACAGGTTTGGTAGTGTCGGCAACCGGGGTTTCTGTTTTGGTAGAATCTTTGGGTTCGTCTTTTTTCTTGTCTGAGCTGTTGTTACAGGCAACCATGATGGCTGCGATAGCGAAAATTGAGAATACTTTTTTCATTGTACTTTTTTTTAAATTTTTAATCCCGATAATTTTCGGGAGAGGCGCAAAGGTAGCCGGATACCGGAAATAACCAAATTGAAGCAGGGCTTTTTTAAAGTTGAACTAAAAACTCATTGATGGAAATCAAGGGATTTGCTGTTTGTCAGGTTGAGTTTTGTCCGGACTTATAATGAAGCCTCAATTACCCCGGGTCTTGTCATGCCGACCGGAGTGATTGTCATCCCGCTTTGGCAGGTCAGATCCGGGATCACTCCGAACAAAATGAGACCCTTTTATTTTTTCCGGAAAAAAATACGTACCGGCACCCCGGTCAACGGAAAATTCTCCCGCAGCTGGTTTTCCAGGTAGTTTTTATAAGGCTGCCTGATATCGTCCGGGAAGTTGCAGAAAAAAGCAAAAGAAGGCACTTCTACCGGCAACTGTGTAATGAATTTTATCTTAATGGAATTGCCCCTCACCACCGGCGGATTATAGGACTGGATGGCTTTGAGCATGATATCATTCAGTTGGGAAGTGGGTATTTTCCGCTGCCGGTTCTCATACACTTCCAGCGCCAGCTCAATGGCCTTGAATATCCTTGTCTTTTCTTTGGCCGAAATAAAGAGGATGGGCACATCGGTAAATGGCGCCAGCTTATGTTTTAATTTTGTCTCGTACTCTTTGGCGGTATTGGTTTCTTTACCTACAAGATCCCACTTGTTCACCAATACCACGATCCCCTTTCCCTTTTTTACGGCCAGGCTGAAAATGTTCAGGTCCTGCGCCGCAATTCCTTTTTCTGCATCCAGCAGCAGCAAACAAACATCGGCTTCATCCATCGCTTTGATGGCCCGGATGACGGAATAAAATTCAAGGTCCTCATGCACTTTGGCCTTGCGGCGGATGCCGGCGGTATCAATTAAAATAAATTCTTTCTGAAATAAATTGTAATGGGTGTGAATGGTATCCCTTGTGGTGCCGGCAATTTCACTGACAATGGTTCTCTCCTCGCCAACGAGTGCATTCAGCAAAGATGATTTACCCACATTGGGCTGACCAATGATGGCGAATTTCGGCAATACCTGCAGAGATGCAAGATTTTGCGTCTCTGCAGGTATCAATTCCGTGACCGCATCCAGCAACTCACCGGTGCCGCTGCCACTGGCAGCAGCAATAAAAAAAATATGTTCAAACCCAAGACTGTAAAACTCCGATGCTTCCAGCAAGCGGTTATGATCATCCACTTTATTGACCGTGAGAAAAACCGGCTTGGTACTCCGGCGAAGCACAGCGGCCATGGCATCATCCAAAGCCGTTATCCCGGTGGCCGCATCCACCATAAAGATGATGGCATTGGCTTCTTCCACCGCGATCAGAACCTGTTTGGCAATTTCTTTTTCAAAGGCGCCTTCGCCGCCAGCCACAAAACCGCCGGTATCAATAACGTTATAGGTCTTGCCGTTCCAGTCCGTAATGCCGTATTGCCGGTCACGGGTCACACCGCTTTCATCATCCACGATGGCTTTGCGCTGCTCCAGCAAACGGTTGAAGAGTGTACTCTTTCCTACGTTCGGACGACCTACTATTGCTACTGTAAATGACATGTTGTGTTCTAAGTATCTTTCTTTTATTAATAATTATTTCGTTCGATTTTGGTCAATGGTCAATAGTGAATAGTCAATCCGAAGACTCTTCCCATTCACCATTCACCATTCACCTTAATATCCATATTCCTTCAACTGCATCTCATTCTCCCTCCACTTCGGCTTCACTTTTACAAATAATTCCAGGAAAACTTTCTGCCCGATAAATTTTTCTATATCCATTCTTGCGGCTGTTCCGATTTTTTTTATCATAGATCCTTTATCGCCGATCAATATTGCTTTTTGTGTTTCCCGGTGAACGATGATGTCGGCAACAATTTTAACTAATGTTGTTTTTTCCTGGTATTCCCTGACCAGCACTGCCGTGTGATAAGGAATTTCATCCTGGGCCAGTTCATAAATTTTTTCCCGTATCAGTTCGCTGGCAAAGAACCGGGTGTTCAGGTCGCTGATGTCATCGCCTTCGTAAAAGGGTTCTCCTTCGGGTAAAAATTCAAGTAACCCGTTGATCAGTTTCTTTTTATTAATTCCTGACAGGGCAGAAATAGTGATCACTTTTTTACAATAGGGTTTGGCAGCAAAAAAATCAACGGCTTCTTTGATGGTTGATTCGCTGACGAGGTCAATTTTATTCAATGCCACCACGGCCGGCACTTTTAATTTCAGGGCGGCAAATATCTCATCCGCTTCGTTCCAATTCTCTTTCATGTCCACCAGCAGCAGGGCCACATCCGCATCTTCGAGTGCATTCTTCACGGCCCCCATCATTTTTTCATGCAGTTTGTATTTGGGTTCAATGATGCCGGGTGTGTCAGAAAAAATGACCTGGTATTCTTTCTCTGTCAATATCCCTTTGATGCGGTGCCGGGTTGTCTGCACTTTGGGCGACACGATGGCCAGTTTCTCTCCCATCAGGGCATTAAGCAACGTGCTTTTGCCAGCATTGGGGCGACCGAATATGTTGACGAAACCTGATTTCATTGATATAGCCTAAAGCTGCACACTTCGGGCTGAAAGAATGGAGGAGGTAGTCAATCTTTGCCAGTTGATGTGCAACTGTTTAGAAAAGTTTAAAAAGCCACCCATTATTGGATGGCTTTTTCGTTGCGAAGGGGAGGATCGAACTCCCGACCTACGGGTTATGAGCCCGTCGAGCTACCGCTGCTCTACTTCGCGGCGCAAAGGTAGCCGTATGAGGGCTATAAACCAAAGAAAAAACGTCTCCCGATTTGATCGGGAAACGTTTTTCATGTTATACCTCTTTATGCAAAGAAAATTATCCTTTGGATACGCTGCTGGATCCGCTGCTTTTCAGATCTTTTATCACCGCATTCCCTTTATACCGCACATCGCTGGCGCCGCTGGCATGGGCCGATAATTCTTTATTGACCGTAACTTTTATATCACTGGCCCCGGATGCCGATGCATTGCAAACATCGGTCACCAGGTCAAAGCCTTTAAAATTACTGGCGCCGCTGGCTTCCACATTCAATTCGCCGGCGGCTCCGTTCACGAGCATATCGGAAGCGCCGCTGAGATCAACAGTAAGTTTATTTACATCGATCTTTCCTTTCAGATCGCTGGCCCCTGATTGATGAATATCCAGTTGATCTGCTTTTAATGTGCCGGTGATCAGCACATCACAGGCGCCGCTGACAGAGAGCTTATCAATTTGCTTAAACGAAATGTATGCTTTCAATTTTTTATTACCGCTGCCCCAACTCATTCCTTTGCTGTCATAACTAATATACAATATACCAGCTTTCACTTCCACTTTGATACGCTCCCGGAATTTTGTTTCCGTAGCGCTGACCGCCACTGCTTCTTCACTGCTTTGACTCAGGTACACATCAAACGCACTGGAAACGCTGATACCATGAAAATTCTTTGCCTCTCTTATTTCAGCGTTGGGATCATTTACATGTTGTGCATACATGCCTGCTCCCAGCAGCAATCCCAATAACAATACAGATATTTTTTTCATCTCCTGGTTTTTATTTTATTAATTAACTATCCGGATGAAGCAACCAATAATTTATTTGAACCATATAGACATAGAACATATAGACTTCACCTGGAAGCCAATATGTTTTCTTCTACTGTTTGCTATATGACTATGTGGTTCCATTTCAAGGTTGTTATATGCGGATAGTTATTTTTATTACTATTTCTTAACGCGTTGTTTTCCTGATGCTGGAAGAACCGCTTGATTTCATTTCACGGATAGATCCATTGCCTTTGTAAAAAACATCACTGCCCCCGCTGGCCTCTGCACTCAGTTCTTTATTAACGGTAATATAAATATCGCTGCCGCCACTGGCTTCTAAGTTACAAATATCTGTTGCCAGTTCATAGCCTTTGAAATCACTGCCACCACTGGCTTCAATATTCAGTTTGGTGACCGTCCCTGAAATTTTTACATCGCTTCCCCCGCTGGCATCCACTTTCAGATCGGTTGCTTCCACTTTCCCTTCAAAATCTGAGCCCCCGGAAACGCCGAGTGACAGTGTGTTTACTTTTATAGCGCCATCTACCAGTATATCAGAACCGCCGCTGCCTTCCAGTTTATCAAGGTTTTTAAAAGATACATAAGCCTTCATTTTACGGTTGCCCCACTCCATATCGACCCTGATATTACTATTGCTGTTATGTTCGTACCATATTTTCAATACCCCATCCTTTACTTCTGTTTTGATCCGGTCACGGAATTTGATCTCCGATGCACTCACGGCAACCGATTCGTCACCCTGCGATAAGTAGAGGTCAATACCTCCGGAAACTTCAATGGCATGGTAACCGCTCACATTTCTTTTTTCTGCATTCGGTTCACTGAACGTCTTTTGGGCAAAAGCAGCTCCGGTGCTAATTGCTGCCACTAAAAAGGATAATAACAATTTCTTCATAAACTATGGTTTAAGGATTAGTACGAAAGATGGCGTAGAAAAGTTACATGCAGTGAGAAATATTTTCCTGCCTATCTTTGCCCTAGTTCTTAGCCTTTGATTTCAAAGGCTTTAGTTTTCAGTTCCCCGGGGTGTTTATTTGTCATGCTGAGATTGACGAAGCAGGCAAACAATCTGAGATCAAACCCGTAGAACCTGGTCAGGGTAATGCCTGCGAAGGGAAGGAGTTTTTCCATTTGACCTTTCTCAACAGCATTTCCCTCTTATTTTTTAACCCGATGAAATTTAAAAAATGAAGAGGATTGCCATTTCCGTTTTTTCAATTCTTTGCTGCAGCTATATATCTGCCCAAAAAGAAGAACCTGTCAAAGACAGTTTTTACCTGCTGACACCGGTAGAAGTAAGGGCCATCCGGGCAGCCGATAATTCACCTTTCACAAAAACAAATCTTTCAAAAAAAGAAATAAGCAAAACAAATCTCGGCCAGGATATTCCTTTTATACTGAATCAAACGCCGTCGGTGGTCATTAATTCCGATGCGGGCAACGGGATTGGCTACACTGGTATCCGCATCCGGGGTGCCGATGCCACAAGAATTAATGTGACACTGAATGGTATTCCTTACAACGATGCCGAAAGCCAGGGAAGTTTTTTTGTGGACCTGCCGGATTTTACTTCATCAACCGGGAGCATACAGGTACAGCGTGGCGTTGGCACTTCCTCCAACGGGGCAGGTGCCTTTGGAGCCAGCATCAACTTCAGCACGAACGAGGTCAACAAAGACGCTTATGCTGAATTCAACAACAGTTATGGATCCTTCAACAGTTGGAAAAATACGCTGAAAGCCGGGAGCGGGTTACTGGGTGATCATTTTATGACGGAGGCCCGTTTATCCCGGATCAGCAGTGAAGGTTTTATTGACAGGGCAGGCAGTGATCTGAAATCACTTCATTTCTCCACCGCTTATATCAGCAAAAAAACTTCTTTAAGGCTGAATATCTTTTCCGGCAAAGAAAAAACCTACCAGGCATGGTATGGTATTGCAGAAGCCGATCTGAAAGCAGGCAATCGCAGCATTAATTATGCCGGCACCGAAAAACCGGGCGAGCCTTATGATAATGAAACCGATAATTATAAACAGGATCACTACCAGCTATTCTTTAATCAATTGTTGGGCAAACGTTTTTCATTCAGCACTGCATTGTTCAGCACGAATGGCGAAGGATATTATGAGCAATACAAAGCAGACCAGGAATATGCAGCATACAACCTGCCTGATCCTCCATCAGCAGGTTCGCCAATAACCAGGTCTGATATGATACGGCAACTGTGGCTGAATAATGAATTTTATGGCAATATTTTCTCCCTGCAGTATAAAGACAATAAAACACAGGCTACCCTGGGGGGCGGCATCAGCCGGTATAACGGGTTGCATTATGGAAAAGTAATTTGGGCAGAAAAAGGATTAACGGATCTGAAGAACTGGTATGATCCCGGCGCTTTGAAAACCGACTTTAATATTTACCTCAAAGAACAAACACAGTTTGCCAAAAACTGGAATTATTTCTATGACCTGCAATACCGCCATGTGAAATATAATATTAATGGCTTCCGGGATAATCCCGGCTTGCTGCTGAGAAACAAATTTGATTTCTTTAATCCCAAGGCCGGTATCAGTTATGCAAAGAATGGCTGGAAAAGTTATTTGTCATTCAGCATTGCCAATAAAGAACCCAACCGGGATGATTTTGAAGCCGGTGCTGCACAACAACCCAAATTTGAAAGATTGCATGATGCCGAACTCGGTATTGAAAGAACTAAAAACAATTATACCTGGTCAGCAACGCTTTATTATATGAACTACAAAGATCAGTTGGTACTGACCGGGCAGATAAATGATGTGGGTGCTTATACGAGAACCAATATTCCTAAAAGTTACCGGGCCGGTATTGAGTGGCAGGGAGCCATCAAATTCAATGCATGGTTAAATGCTTCGGCTAATCTTGCTATCAGCAGAAACAAGATGCAAAACTTTACAGAGTACATCGATGACTATGACAACGGCGGGCAGAAAATAAATAACTACCAGTCAACTGACATTGCTTTATCGCCAAACATTGTTGGCGGGGCAACAATAAATTTTTTGCCAACTCAAAGATCAGAACTGAGTCTGCTGAATAAATATGTGGGCAAACAATATCTCGACAATACACAAAACAATGGCCGTGTACTGGATGCTTTTTTTGTACAGGATCTAAGAGTTATTTACACGATCAAAAAGAAATGCCCTAAAGAAATAAATCTCATTGTGCAGGTAAATAATATTTTGAATACTAAATATGAGCCCAACGGCTATACCTACAATTATATCCTCGGAGGAGAGTTGTCTGTCAACAACTATTATTTCCCGATGGCGGGAACCAATTTTATGATTGGAGTAAATGTTAAGTTATGAGTCTGGAGTCGTTAGTCAGGAGTTACGAATTATGAATTTGTATATCTCCCTTAATAAATTCTACTTCATTTAATGAACAGATTCCATTCCCCCCATCTAAATATCTTAATCCTATTAAATCTTCTCCATTAACTTTTTCTGCCTGAATTATGACAGCTAAAATTTTTTCACAGTCTCTTGGTCTAATTGAAATACTAAAGAAGGGATTTGTATGTCTAAGGGCCTGTGGTCTAAATTTTCTTCTTTTTTTATATAAAAAACAGCCTTCCCGGCTATAACATCCTCTTCAATCACAATTTGATTTTTAATAAATGAAATTTTTTGCCAATCATTCATGCCTATTGAGCCTCACAAAGTGTTTGAATTATCCATTTATTTTAGTTAACACAGAATTTCTGACTCCTGACTAACGACTACTGACTAACGACTAATGACTAACGACTAATGACTAACGACTCCTGACTAACGACTAATGACTAACGACTATATTTCTCCTGCCAGGCCAGCACCCCCCCAACAAGATTCTTGGTGTTTTTGAACCCCAATGTATCCAGGAACATACAGGCCAGCATGCTTCTTTGTCCGCTGCGGCAATACATAATAACCTCTTCTTCTTTCAGGTCTTCTATTTCATCTATCTGCATGGTTTGTATCTTACCAAGCGGTATAAGCTTTGCGCCAAGATTAAATTCAGCATATTCATGCGGCTCCCGCACATCAAACAGGTTGATCTTTTCGCCGGCATCCATGCGGGTTTTTAATTCCTCAACAGAAATGTTTTGCATAAACAGTTATTATAATGGTTTGAGGATGTCTTTATCTGCTGGTTTGAGTAGGTCTTGATCTGCACTGTCTTTCCGGGAAGGTTTATCCAGTTGCAGCCATACATCAATGGTTTGCCCGGTACGGATATGATTCAATTTTTTTTCGTCATTGAACCGCTCCGGGTTTTGTTTATATATCCAGGCGCTGCAGGTGTCAGTAACATCCGCATCTGCCACGATAGCGCCGATAACAATCCCGCTTTCTTCGAGAATTCTTTTTACCTCGCAAAACTGCATGCGGGTGATCACCGGCACAGTAAATTCTCTTTTACCCACCCCATCGCCAAGCACCAGTGAGATAACAGTTCCTTTCCTGATCTTTGTGCCGGGTGCTATCGTGTTACCATTATATAATTGCTCCAGCACTGCATTTTTAGCAAAGTCGGGTTTAAAAGTAGTATCACCGATCCTCAGGTCCATATTTTTCAGCACCATTTCTGCGTTGCGGAAACTGTACCCAACAAGATTAGGCATTTCAACGATCGGGGGCACGTCCCTGCTGATAATTAGATATACGGTACGGTTCGATTTAACCACTTCGTCTGCATCGGGGATCTGCTTAATAACCGACAGTGGTTTCATAGTATCAACATAAATAGAGTCCTGGATCTCTACATCGAAGCCGGCTTTTTTAAGAAGCTTCCTTGCTTCAGCATAACTTTTCCCGGCAACATTAGGAACGGTAGCGGAACGGCCATGGTGCGTTATCCATTTCAGCGAAAGAAGGAACAGAGCAAAGATGCTTAGTGCCAGCAGAATGCCAGCCAGTATGTGTGCCCACAAAGGACGTTTTTTTATATTCCTTAAAAACCATATAATAAACAATGCCAGGGAGAAAAGTAAAAAAATAGTTAAAATAAATACAAGATCCCAAACGGCTAAAATAAATGCCATATCCAAATTTTGATCAAATACTTTTAGCATAAATAATACTTTACTCTACATTGATTCAACATTACAAAATTCCCCTTATCTACATTTGTATTGCTTCTTCCAGCAGTTTGGTATAGAATTCTTTCAAACTCCAGCCCATCACTTTTACCTGCTGCGGCACGATGCTGGCTTCACTTTGACCGGGGATCGTATTTACCTCCAGCATAAAAGGCTTACCGGTCTCCTCATTGTAAATAAAATCGATCCGCACTACTCCCCTGCAATTGAAAACTTCATAAATTTTTTTGGCCCTGTCTCGTATTTTATCAGCGATTACCTCATCCACTTCCGCCGGCG
The DNA here is from genome assembly GCA_964525285.1 of uncultured Chitinophaga sp. GTDB lineage: Bacteria > Bacteroidota > Bacteroidia > Chitinophagales > Chitinophagaceae > JJ008. The sequence continues at coordinate 108,562 of CAZGGQ010000002.1, read as the reverse complement.
TGGTTTCTGAAGACTTACCCTGGTATTTGGCTTCAAAATCAAAAAAGGCCTGGCTGGCATCAGCCTTAACTTCTGTAAGTGGCAACACAATAATATTGCCTTTGGATCTAAAAACACCGGCGGTAAACTCCCGGCCCCTGATATATTCCTCCACCAGCACTTCTTTATCCTCCTTGAATGCTTTTTCAATAGCTGCTCCCAGTTCGTCCGATGCCTTATTCACTTTTGACATCCCGATACTTGAACCCCCGTTATTGGGTTTTACAAAGACGGGAAATTTCAAATGTTCAACCGACTCATCGGGGCTGCTGAAATTATCTTTTACAAATAACACCGACCTGGCAACATCAATGCCGGAAAAGGCAGCAACGGCCACGGTATATCGTTTATTAAAGGTCAATGCTGATGTAGCCGCATTGCAACCGGTGTATGGAATTCCCAGCGTATCAAAATAACCCTGCAGTTTTCCATCCTCACCGGGAGTGCCATGCATAGCGATAAAGGCCGCATCAAATTTTATACTGTCGTTATCAATCTGGAGAGAAAAATCATTTTTATCTATTTCCGTTTTTCGTCCATCGGTCAGCTCATAAAACCAGCCCCGGGGGTTAATGTCAATTTTATAAACATTGAAAAGATTCCGGTCAAGGTTATTGTCAATAGTGACAGCGGTTTTGTAGGATATGACTGCTTCGCCGGAAAAACCCCCGGTAACGAGAGCTATGTTCTTCTTCATGTGGGTGTTTAATGTGGTTTTACCATACAAATATTGCAGAAAATTTTAAGACCCCCAACGCCCGGGACATTTATCAAATAGCATTAACAAAAAATATCATAAACTTTTCGTTATTATAAGCGCCGTCCGAATTAATTGGCTCTTCAAAAGCCCCCTTCGGGTAACCGAGTTTACGAAGGTTGGGAACGGAGTTCGGGGGGGCTGGATATAAGGAAGGTGAAGGCCGTTTCTCCTTCACCTTTTTACGACGGAACATATCACCCGTCACTGATTGAGCAGCTTTCACTGCTATTATATTGAGATATGACTGTAAGATAGAAAATTTATTTTACCAATCCATATCCGGGCGGCAGAATTTATGCACAGGATAAGCACCTGGTTAAATATGAAGTCTTGCTTTTTTATCCATCAGTTCATCAACTGTTTCCTTGTACATTTCATCCGGTACACAGCAATCCACCGGGCAAACAGCAGCACATTGCGGTTCTTCATGAAATCCCTGGCATTCGGTGCATTTGTTGGGAGTGATATAATAGATGTCGGTAGCTACCGGTGGATTTTTCTGATCGGCGTCCACCACCGTTCCATCCAGTAATGTATAGGGTCCTTTTACCGTATTGCCGTCAGCAATAGCCCATTCCACGCCACCTTCATAAATAGCATTGTTGGGACATTCCGGCTCGCAGGCGCCGCAGTTGATACATTCTTCAGTGATCTTAATAGCCATAGTATTTAAATTGTATGTTGGGGTTCAGGGTTACATTTGCAGCAAATTTAATTACCCGGAATGAATTTACCATATCGTATTGATTTATTGGTCCGGCTTGGTGAATATATTTTATCGGATGAGAATACATGGCAGCAGGCCAAAGATAAAGCGGGGTATGAAAACGGGTGGTTCATCCCGGAATTCGTTGACCTGGCCACCGCCAATATTGCCCGTACTTTTTTGCAAAAAGATGCATTGGAGAAATGGTCGGCAAACTGTAAACTAAAAACTACAAACTCTGAATTGTCAACCGTTGGCATTGTCATGGCCGGCAATATCCCCCTCGTTGGTTTTCATGACTTTCTTTCAGTCTTTATCAGTGGTCATAAAGCCATGATCAGGCTTTCCTCCAAAGACAAGGTTTTGATCAAACATTTGATTGAAAAAATGGGCGAATGGGATGCCGGGATAAACAATCTTGTTCAGTTTTCTGATATGCTGAAGGGCTGTGACGCCTATATTGCTACCGGCAGCAATAATTCATCCCGGTATTTTGATTATTATTTTGGGAAATATCCACATATCATCCGGCGCAACAGAACTTCGGTGGCTATCCTGTCAGGACAAGAAACTAATGAAGAACTGGAAAAACTGGCCGATGATGTTTATCAGTATTTCGGATTGGGCTGCCGGAATGTGACCAAGATCTGTGTTCCGAAAGAATATGACTTCATCCCATTACTGGAGGCATTCAAAAAATATAACTGGCTGGCCGGCCATCACAAATACAAAAACAACTATGATTACAACCTGGCCCTGGACCTATTGAATAAAAAGCACTACATGACCAATGGCTCCATCCTGCTGGTTGAGGAACCGGCCCTTTTTTCCCCCATCAGCCAGCTCAATTATGAATTTTATGCTGATAAAGATAAATTGATGGAAACCCTGGCAGGAAATGCCGACCTGCAATGCATCGTGGGTAAGGGCTTCATCCTTTTCGGCATGAGCCAATCGCCTTCCATCACTGACTATGCTGATGCTGTTGACACCCTTCAGTTTCTTTGCGATCTTTAAAAGATAAATGTATCAGTTTCAAACTGAGGTACCCCAGCTTCAACAACTTGGACATTTAAAGATGCTGATCCGAGCTTCGCTCCCAACTTTCTCCCGCCATTCGCGGGATCAGTTGCCCCTTAGGGAGAGGGAAACGATCAGCCGACTATAATTGGCTGATTAATGGGTGGTGTCCTGCGATCTCTGAAACTGTATTTCAAATTTCGTGAAATCTTGATAATTTTACGGGGTCATCAAAGTACGAAGCTCTTAGTAAAGATTTGTTAAACTAAACAGGTGGCAATAAGGTATAAGCTGACAGTTTGTTACTTTGTAAGCAAAGGCATAAAATTTGATAAAATTGCCAGGTAAAACAAACAGCTATTAAATATAAAGCGCTATGAAACTTAAACAACTTTTGCTGATCATCACAGTGAGTGCAGTGTCTGCCATTGGCAGCGTATGGGTTTACAGTAAATTGGTCCCCAAAAATTCATCCCCCTTCGTTCAGTCTGCCGATGGAAAAGTGCCCGTAAATTATGCAGGCTTCTTTGATAATGCTACGGGGGCCGGTGATCCAATTGATTTCACCAAAGCAGCTAATGCAGCGGTGCCTGCCGTGGTTCATATCAAAACAAAAATTCCGGCCAAAAAAATAAGTAACCAACTGCCCCGCAGCCGCGGCAACGAAATGGAAGATTGGTTCAACCAGTTTTTCAATATGCCTTTTGGGCCGCAAATGCAGCCCGAACAAAGAGCATCCGGCAGTGGTGTCATCATCAGTGAGGATGGATACATCATCACGAATAACCATGTTGTTTCAGATGGCGGCGCCGGTGTAGCTGATGAAGTATCGGTAACACTCAGTAACAAAAAAACATATAAAGCAAGAGTGATCGGCAAAGATGCCAGCAGCGATATCGCCGTATTAAAAATTGATGGCAACGGATTTCCCTTTTTATTATATGGCAATTCCGATAACGTAAAATTGGGGCAATGGGTGCTGGCGATTGGTTACCCGTTAACATTAGAGACAACCGTAACGGCGGGCATTGTCAGCGCCAAAGGAAGAAATATCGGAGTGAATGGCCGTCAAAGCCAGACGCCTATTGAATCATTCATTCAAACAGATGCGGCCGTCAACCAGGGCAATAGCGGCGGCGCCCTGATCAGTACCGATGGGCAACTGGTGGGTATTAATTCTGCCATCTATGCACCTAACGGAACTTATGCCGGTTATTCATTTGCGATCCCGGTAAACCTGGTTAAGAAAATTGTGAACGACCTCATCAAATTCGGTGATGTAAAAAGACCTTACCTCGGTATTTCGGCCGACCAGGATAAAATGGAAGCCGGCGATGGCGCCCATATCGGCGAAGTGGCCAAAGATGGCGCAGCAGCTTCCTCAGACCTTAAAAGAGGAGACGTTATCACCAAAATAAACGATGTGCCTATCAATTCATGGACAGAACTCCAGGCAACAGTTTCTTCTTATAATACAGGAGAAAAAATAAATATCACGTATAAAAGAGACGGGAAAGAAAAAACAACCTCTGCCACGTTAACAAGTAAAACAGGAACCTATGATCAACTGGCAGCTTCAACAAGTGTTGGCGAAAAATTGGGAGCAGACCTGGAAACACTCGATAAGAAAAAAGCTTTGCAATATGAAATTGAAGGCGGCGTGCTGGTCAGGAAAATAAAAACCGGCGGGCCTTTCAGCAAAACAAGAATGCAGGATGGTTTTATTATCACCAGCGTGAACGGTATTGATATTACCAGCATAGATCAATTAAGCCAGGCGATCAGGAGCCTTCGGGGTGAAAGTATCCAGCTGGAAGGAATGTACCCTGGGTATGAGGGCATTTACAGGTATCCGCTGAATATAGGAGATGAAGAATAACAGAACCGGTTATTTCTGCCTGTATTCTGCAGTTTAACCGGCAACCCGGGACTTATTAAAAATAATAAATGATAAGACCGCCCCGATCAATCGGGGCGGCTTTGTTTATTTTAAATAAGTAACCCAACACTGCTATTTTTGTACAGAACCATTGAATGAACCCGCTATCCAACCCAGATTATGATGATAATAACCGGCAGAGCCTGCCGGAAAGATTGTTGTTCCCTGTAAAACCAGTAAATAAAAAAAGGCTCTCTGAAACAGTTACAGATAAAACAATTCTTATCACCGGCGCTTCTTACGGCATCGGGGCCCTGCTGGCAACAACACTCAGCAATTATAAAGTAACGCTGGTACTTGTTGCACGGACTGCTGAAAGACTGGAACAACTCAAGGTTGATTTTGCCAATAAACCCTGTACAACACTTATATTTAATACAGATCTCCGGGATGAATTGCAGATCAATACTTTGCTGCAAAACCTCTCATCCCTGCAATTAAGTATTGACATCTTTGTTAACAATGCAGGAAAATCCATCAACCGGGGGCTGGAAGCATCGCTTGGCAGGTTTCATGATACAAAAAGATGTGCAGCCACTAATTATTCAGGACCGGTACAACTGTTATTGGGTATTTTATCCGGAATAAAAGAAAGGAAGGGCCATATCATAAATGTTTCTGCACTAAATGTTTTATTGCCCCCCACAGCTGGCTGGTCAGCTTACCAGTCATCCAAAACAGCATTTGATCAATGGCTGCGTTGTATGGAACCGGAATTACGCTGCATTCATGTTTATGTAAGTACAGCCTACCTGCCACTGGTGAGAACAGGTATGAGCATGGTGAACGAAAAAAAACATCATCAGCCGGCTATGAGTAAGGCCAAAGCGGTAAATGTAATCCTCCGTCTTATTACACATAAGAAAAGAAAGTACAAACCCTGGTGGCTGGGTCTCCCCGTTTTTTTTAACGCACTCTTACCCGGTTTGTGGTATCATTTACAGGTAAGAAACCTTAAAAAGAGAGACAGCCATGCCGTTCATTAATCAACTTATCCGGCTCCGGTTAATTACACCCCGGACCTTGTTCCTGGTAGCAAGGGCAAAAGCCACTCATGGCAGGAATCTTAGCTTTCTTTTAAAACTGGCAGCAGACCGGTTTGCTGAAAAAACCGCCCTTACTGATGGCAACCTGCACATTAATTTCAGGGAACAATACAGTGCTGTGCTCCGGTTGTCTTTTGCCATCCGCAACAGCATACCGTATATTGAAAACAATACAGCAGCGGTATTTGCATGTAACAATACCCCCGGCCATATTATTTTCCTTTTTGCCTTACAGAATCTTGGCATTAAAGTATTACTGGTAAATCATAGGGCTCATATCACCGATATAAAATGTATCAGGGAAAAACAACCGCAACCCTGCTATTTATTCACGGCAGAACCGGAACAACTCAACCTGGAGAATGCCTGTAATATTGATAAAATAATTGCATCCTCTGCACAGGGAACAGTGTTGTCAAAAAAATATGCCCCTGTTGTTTTTTCCACTTCGGGTACTACCGGCCAGTCAAAACTGATTGAGAAAAAAACAGGGATCTTTTACTGGTTACGTTCCTTTGCGCATCTGACTACATATACCGGTATTGACAAAAGAGAATCCGTTTATATTGCTTCTCCTGTTTCGCATGGTTTTGGTTATGCAGCACTCATGTTTGCATTGGTATTGGGGAAAAAAGCTATGATCACAGATAATAAAGATCAGCAGCAAATAACAGAATTGCTCACCAGGGAAAAAATTGATTTACTGGCCGGCGTGCCTTCATCCCTGTACCGTGTTGCGGCGAATATGAGAGGGAAAAAACATTTTATCAGGCTGATCATCAGTGGCGGGGCCCCGCTGAATGAAGTAATACTGGAGGATATTTCGCAGCATCTTACAACAAATGTTTTTGGCATGTACGGGAGTACGGAAGCCAGCACTTCTTTTGTTGCCAATTATGAAATGCTGAAAAAAAATATTCATGCATTGGGCACTCCGTTAAAAGGAATACAGTACCGGCTTGAATCGCAGCCGGGGGGCGGTAAAGAATTACTGATCCGGTCGCACCTGGCCAATATTTCTGCATATGGGTGGCTGCATTCAGGTGATCTTGCCGAAGAAGATGAAAACGGCTACCTCATCTGGTGCGGGCGCAAAGACAATATGATTATTAAAAACGGCGTCAATATCCATCCCGTCGAAATTGAAAATGCGCTGCTGCGGCTTGATTCCATTGAGGATGTGTATGTAACCGGGGAAGAAGATAACCTGAAAGGAGAAATTATTATTGCTTTTGTAAAATCAAAACCATTGCTGCAGGTTGATGAGCAAAAAATAAAGGATGGTTTAAGAAGTTTCTTACCCGTCATTAAAATACCTGATAAAATCATTCAAACCACATCATTTGAATTTACAACTACCGGCAAAAAAGTAAAACCGGCGCTGCCTCTTTCAAAATAATAACAGCCTGTTATTTCTCATACAGCAGGAATTCCCATCCCTGCATTTCAAAACTTTTTTCAGTTGTGAAATCATTGGCGGCACCGGAAAATGCATTTTTAAAGGTCCCGGTCACTTTTGCATCCGTTATATCGAAATGGAGATTGTTTTCTTTGGAAAGATTAAGCAGCACCAGTACTTCTTTATTGCCTTTCTTTCTTAAATAAGCAAATACATGCTTGCTGTCATTCGTTTTGATACGGAATGTTTGAACCATGAAGTCACCGGAACGTAAGGCCGGGTGATCACTATGGAGATTCAGCAAGGTTTTATAAAAGTCATTCAGTTCATTATTTCCGGTCCAGTGAATGCTGTCCTTATCAAAAAATTTAATTCTTTTTTTATTGGGCAACTCCTGCCCGGAATAAAGCAGGGGTATTCCATTCCATGTGGCACTGAATACAGCCAGGGCTTTCGCCATATCGCCATATTTTTCATACTCCGTTCCATTCCAGCTGTTCTCGTCATGGTTGCTGCTGAACCATGCCCGCATGGTACTGTCACCCAGGTCATCATATTTTTTTAATACCGTGTACAATGAATCGGTGGCCAGGTTTTTTTTATAGAAATCTTCCGTTCGGTGCATCCATGTCCAGGTATAGCTGGCATCAAAGGCTTCGCCATATTCAGGATTATCCAGTTCATCAAATTCACCCAGCCAGAAAACGGGTTTGACCGCATCAATTTCTATTCTTGCTTCTTTCCAGAAAGGAAGCTCTACCCAGAAGGCAAGGTCGCAACGAAAGCCATCAATATCACATTCCTTTATCCAAAACAGCATGGCATCGATCATTGCTTTTCGCAAAACAGGATTTTTATAATCCAGTTCAATGATATCATCCATACCGGAAGCAATCTTAAAATCATTGGTCGAGGAATCTTTCAAATAATAATCAGGATGTTCCCGGGTCCAAACATGATCCCACCCGGTATGGTTGGCCACCCAGTCGATGATGACTTTGAAATCCATTTCATGTGCCTGCTTAACTAATTTCTTAAAATCATCCAGTGTACCAAACTCAGGATTGATGGATGTATAATCTGAACAGGCATAGTAGCTGCCCAGCGAACCCTTCTTATTTTTTTGGGCAATGGGCGTGACAGGCATGAACCAGATTGTTTTCACACCCATTTCCTTTAGCCTGGGCAATTCACCGGCAAAAGACCTAAAAGTTCCTTCAGGAGTATATTGACGCACATTCACTTCATAAATATTGCTGCTGTGCGCCCAGTCAACAGTTTTAAATACAGAGTTCTTGTCCATTGAAACGGAATTTTGTTTTGAATCATTTTTGCAACTTGCCAATAATGAAATGGCTGCAACCGTAAACAGAAGTTTAAGCATGCCTGTTGTTTACTGTGAAAATAAGAAAAACTAATGTATGAGTTCGGAAGTCTGAGCAGTGGGTAGTGTATCGGGTTGATTTTTTTTCCCGCAGGGACACCAGGTTGGTAGAAAAAAAACATTATGGATTAGTTTTGCCCCAGCGGGGCAAAACAAACCTGAAAGATTATTTGTATTACCCCTACGGGGCAAATAACAACATCACATATTAATTTCTACCAACATTTCGTCCCTACGGGACGACAACAATTGAGAAAACCTCTTTTAGTGTATTTCAAACTGATTCACTACCGAAGTCTGACTTCACTAAATTTGCTGAATGAAGAGTTTCGAAGTTCCCATCATTTATCGGAGTCCTTTGATCACCGCCATTAAAAAAAAGCGGAAAGAGGCGGACAAGATGAAAAAGGACTTCGGCCCCACCCTGCTTGACTTTGGAATCCTGCAGATCTATCTTGCCCGGCATTTTGGTTTTTGCTATGGTGTGGAAAATGCGATCGAGATCGCTTTTAAAACCGTAGAAGAAAATCCCGGTAAAAGGATATTCCTGCTGAGCGAGATGATCCATAACCCGCAGGTGAATGCCGACCTGCAGGCACATGGCATTGTGTTTTTACAGGATACCTATGGAAAACAACTGATCCCTTTTGAAGAAATTACTGCTGATGATATTGTTTTGATTCCAGCTTTTGGAACAACATTGGAAATAGAAGAAAAATTAAAGCGCATTGGTATTCAAACTGAAAAATTTAATACCACCTGCCCCTTCGTGGAGAAAGTTTGGAACCGCAGCGAAGCGATCGCTAAAAAAGATTATACGGTCATTATTCATGGCAAACCAAAACATGAAGAAACCAGGGCCACTTTTTCACATGCTGCCTCCCATGCGCCATCCGTCATAGTCAAGGACATGCAGGAAGCAAAAGAATTAGCGAAATATATAACCGGTGTAAAAGCTGCGGCTGATTTTTATACTGAATTCAAAGGACAATATTCGGATGGCTTTGATGTGGAGAAAGATCTGCAACGGATCGGTGTTGTCAATCAAACCACCATGCTGGCCAGCGACACACAAGCCATTGCTGATTTTCTGAAAGAGGTAATGATACAAAAATATCAACCGGGAAACAGCGAAGAACGATTTGCCGATACAAGAGATACGCTTTGCTATGCCACCAATGACAATCAAACTGCCGTAAGCGGTATGTTAGAAACAGATGCTGACCTGGCGATTGTCGTTGGCGGTTATAATTCATCTAATACTTCTCATTTGGTTGAGTTATGTGAAGAAAAATTGCCTACTTATTTTATTAACAATGAGGAAAAAATTTTATCGGCCATAGAGATACTTCATTACAACTTTCATACAAAGGAAGAATTGATGACGGCTGATTATCTTTTGAAAAAAGAGACGGCAAGAATTTTAATCACCAGCGGAGCGTCTTGCCCTGATGCTTTGGTGGAGGGAGTAATAAAAAAATTGGTTGATTTTTATCCTGTCATAAAAACAACTGAAGAACTTATTGAGCAGTTTCAATAAATAAGACCCTATTCTCTACTACAAGCCTTAGGAACTATTTGTGGCCTTACTGATGTTATTAAACCGCCCGCTACTGAAGCCGATTACTGAAATAGCCCGTTCTTTTTGTATATCCCCCGGTTATTGTTTACCATACACCCAGGCGAGGCCCATATTCCCCATCTCGCTATTAGTTGACCAGGTTGTACGATCGGAATCAACCACCTCATATCTTCCGGCCGGCACAGTAATATTTGGGAGTGCCGTCCAGTACAAATAAGGCGCAGTACCTGAACTTTTAGGCAACGGTTCGCCGGGGGTGTTCGGGTTGCTATTGTTTCCCATCGCATTCCAGGTGCCGAGCAATTGGCCTGTTTTCACATTTCTTAAACCAATAGTTCCCGGGGTGGCTCCCCGTCCCCCATTCCAGTGATAGGTCAATATCCTGGTTATTTGTGTTGGGCTGGAAAGATTGAAAACCGTCTTGCTGGAAGGGTTCCCGCTTACTCCTCCCAAACTTTGCAATTTGAAAACAACCGATTCCTTGCCGTTTACCCCGGCATTTCGGTGATTTCTAACATTATCCCATTCTTTCGAAATTGCTGCGACATCAAATCTCGTCTTGGCCGAAAGCCCGGTCTTGCTTGCAGTAACCGACTCTCCGCTACCCACCATCAAAATTTTTCCATTTGCTTTTGATTTGAATGAAACCAATCCACTGATCACTTTCAATGTAGATGAAGTTTTTGTAGTGGATGCCACGAAGGTGGTTCCTTTGATACCTGCTACAGCCTGGTTCAAATCAATCTCCATGGATCCATCTTTCACCATTTTCTTGACGTTGACCCATACATTTCCCATAACCAATCCGATCTTACTGTCTTTATCAGGCGGAGCAATGATAACGATTTCTGTTTTTGGTTTCATGATAAACGTTGACATATCAGCAAAGCTGAGGATGCAGTCTGCATCTTCAGCGGTTTTGATTCGGTCTTCGACATTCAAAACATCATCAAGTTCTGCACTCTTCCAACCATCGGGTCCTGCACCAGCACGAAGAATTTCTACCTGTCCGTGCATTCCTGAGAAACGGGCTGCACTTTTTCTACTTCCTTCAGGCAAAACATTCACAGGTGGCGTAGGCTTAATCTGGGGAGGTTTTGTTACGGGTTTTCTTGAAAGACTGCCTGTGACGACCCAGCCATATTGACCCCATTTTGCATTATGTTCAAGCAAGCTGATCGTGAAACTACCTGATGTGGCGCCAGGATCTATTGGTACAGACAGAAAGAATGGCTTGCTCAGCTTTTCGCCTTTTGGAGCAATATAATTATATTTTTTACTCTCTTTTCCTACCGTAACGAAAACAACAAGCTCGTAGTAATCACCGGACCCCGGTCCACTCGATTCATTATCACTTACCGCAGTACCTGATACAGTCAATTCATTTCCCGTAAGCTGACCTATGTATTGCCGGCTTCCTACATTGCCCCTGTCTGAACCCGTTGGTGCGCCAAATTCCGCACCTGTAACGATATAGCTGAGGTGAGCCCAATAGCCTGGTAATTCCAATTTCAGGTTCATGCCAGAAGTTGATTGACCTGTAGCCGGATGCTGCATTGATACCATAAAAACGACCAGGAACAATACAAAGGTTTTCCTTAAATGAGTATTAGTTTTTATTAAATTCTTCAGTCTTGATACAATCAAAGAAACCTTTTGAATGTTGTTTTTTTGCCATATAAAAAGAGCGGTTTTTGTGTTAGTCATACTGATCAAATTAAAGTTATGGCCTGCTCTGTAAAGTTTTCGGCATTCCCTGTTTGCAACTTAATTTTTTGCTATAGGTCGTGTCTAAAGACTTTAATTTTATTTGCTGAAATTATAATCATCATAGTTAATTATTTATGAGCCTGGTCAGATTTTTCCTGACTTCGGCGCATTTCAAAGTTTCAAAAGTGCAAGTATTGTTAGCCAATGAATTATAGTGATTTTATGGCCGCAACCGGGTGTCCTGGTTAATTTCGGGCATGTTGGTATGGAAGAAAAAGAACCCGGGAGGCATTACCAGGGGGAAGGCTTCTAAAAGATTTTATCACTGATATAATTATACAACAAGATAAAAAGTGAATAAGAATGTTTTTTATATTGGACATAGAATCTTCAATATAATATTCTAGTACAAACCTATGTGGTACATTCACCATTCACTTATACAACAACTCATAATACTCCCCCGCCATCCTGTTGCTGTCGAACCGGAAACGAACATCCCGCATCCCGTTCTTCATGACCTGCCTCCAGGTATAATAGTCATCGTAGTATAGAGGAAGAATTTCTTTCTCTAAAATTTCGTATAAATGGTTCAGGTCATATTCATCCTGTTCATGCACGGCCATACTTGCATAATCAGTTTTAGGAACCACAAAACCATTATGACCATGATTGATAAATTCAGGTATCCACCCATCATCGGTAGAAAAATTCACAGCGCCGTTCATGGCAGCCGTCATGCCACTGGTGCCTGATGCTTCTCTCGGAACTCTCGGATTATTCAGCCATGCATCGGCAGCCTGTTTCAACCGCTTCGATAAAGTAAGTTCATAACCGATCAGCACTGCCATATTCTTATACTGTTTGCTTAAATGCACCAACTGGTTAAACTCACTGATGGCAGGATGATCAACGGGATAAGGTTTACCGGCCCAGATGATCTGCACCGGGTATTTGCTGTCCTTCATCAGCTTGTCAAAACGTTCCTCATCGGTAGTAAGCACTCCGGCTCTTTTATACCCGGCAAAACGCCTGGCCCAGACGATCGTAAAAACATCCGGGCTAAATATTTTACCTGTCTGGTCTGCTACAATTTCAAAAGCTCTTTTCTTTAAATATTTTTTCCGGTCATCAATACCATAGTCATCACCGGCCTCCATAAATTTATAGAGTTGCTTATCCGCCCAGTAACTCCAGTTTTGAGCATTGGTAATTGAAATGATGGGACAAATATTTTCATATTTGCTCCACATGGCCCTTGATACCTGCCCATGCAGTTGCGATACCCCATTGGCCAATTTCGCAAACCGCAATGCTGCCAGTGAATGACTGAACTGGTCGGCGGAATTGCCGGTAAGCTGTTTTACCTCATCAACCGACAAGCCACAGAAATAACTCATTTTGTGGCAGAGATAAATATCATGCTTTTCATTGCCGGCTTCTTCAGGGGTATGCGTTGTAAACACCAGCCTTTCCCGTACCGCTTCAATATTGTTCTGGTATTTGTTGTATAAATAAAAAGCAGCAGATAAGCCATGCGCTTCATTCAAATGATAGAGATCAGGATTAAAACCAATTTCATCCATTAGTTTGGCGCCGCCAACACCCAGTAAGATGAATTGCGCCACTTTGGTGGCCACATTGGCATCATACAAACGATGTGTAATTGTTTGCGACACATAATCATTCTCCGGAACATCGGTCGATAATAAAAACAGCGGCGCTGTCTTAAAAGTTTCCGGATCCAGGTAAAAAACTTTTACCCAAACAGGATGTTCATGGATGTTGATCTGGAATTTGATGCCGGTATCTTCCAGGAAGCTGAATTGTTTTTCATTCCAGGCCACATCTAATGTCTGGTCCTGGTTGCGCTCCTGGTCGTAATAACCATACTTCCATAAAATACCAATACCGGCAAGATTTTGCTTTAACTCATAAGCGCTGCGCAGATGCGAACCCGCCAAAAAGCCAAGACCACCGCTGTAAATTTTCAGCGGCTGGTGCGTAGCGAACTCCATGGAGAAGTAAGCAATTTTTTTGCTATAGCGTTCTTCGGCAGGGTAAGGAACAGAAAAATTCGTAAAACTCATAATGTGTTCAATTTACACGAAGCCGCAAGATACAGGGAAATCCGGAAAAGAAAGTTGTTGCAGCGATGATCATGGGTATTGCGGGATAAATTGTTGAAAATAAAAAATCATAATGTCTCGTATTCCTTTACTTTCTCATTCCTCATTCCTTATTTTTTATTTCTCATTTCTTATTTCTTATTTCTCATTTTTTAGCAGGCTTCTTTGGTTTTACTTCCCGCTTTCTTGTGAAACTTCCGTCAAATAAACATTGCAACCCTCTGCGTGAACCGCAGCCTTCTTCTTCTTTCAGTGCTACGGACCCGGAACTGAAAATAAATTTCAGGATGCAGGGATCGCCGTCTTCCCGGTATTCTGCCGTATTGGAGGAACGAAACAAAGCTTCCCCTTTTAATTCACCGGTACAGTTCCCATTATTTTTTTCGAAGTGAATAAAAAAACTTATGCGGTCATTTTTGCGGCCATCCCGGATGGAAACCAGGTTCATTTTCCCGGATCCGTAATCAGCGGAGAATTTATTCTTGCGGGGCAATGTATCGATCGGGTTAATGAGTTCAGTTGGTTTGTCTTCCAGCGCATCCGTCATGATCAGCATGAAATTCTTTGTTTCTGCATTCAGCACATATACGTCTTTTCCCTCACTCATGCTTCCGTTGGCATTTTTGCGCAGCACTGTTTTTGTGATCGTGTATTTCCGGTCCATGGTCACTGATTGCAGGGTAGCCGCATTGGCATCGGGGCGCAGCGCCGTCATCGCGGCAATAAACTGCTGCTTCTTATCAAAAGCAAGTAGGAGAACAGCCTTCTTATCACTGGTCACGGTCTTTACAAAAAGGTAGGTTTCAGCTTTAGGTTCTTCGGCCTTTCCCAATGCATATATTTTCGGCTTCACTCCTTTTCCAAAAATTTTGATTATTACTGAATCAGGAACAAACTGTGTAAATACTTTGTAACTGATCAACAGGGAATCTTTTTCTTTTTTTGGCAACATAGTATCGGCCAGCCGGTAACTTAATTGAACAGGCTGAAAGAATTCAATAAAATCAGATACCTGTACAGACTCTTCCCCGGACATGGATGGTATCTTTCTATGCCGGCAGCCCGCAATCAAAGCAAGGGCAAACAGGAACAGTGCTGATTTTCTTATGCCGGTCATGGCGGGAAATTGTGACCCGAAAATAAGATAATAACTGACAGTGGATAGATAATAACTGACAGTGGATAGATGATAATTACTTAAGGAAGAAATAATCTTATCGGATCAGCCACAAACTGATACTTGAAAAACCTTACCGTTAATCAGCTAAATGCTTTAAAAAACCATCATCTTTTATCTGTCATCTATCATCTGTTCAATACTAATTTTGTTATTTTGGTTAAATATTTTAGCTTTGTCTAAAATTATTTTTAGACATGCTGAATTATTCTACCAGCGAAGAAAATTACATCAAAGCTATTTTTCACCTCCAGGGCGATGATGTAACCGTAACCACCAATGAACTGGCCCGGGAATTAAAGACAAAGCCGGCCTCGGTTACCGACATGATGAAAAAGCTGAAGGCCAAAAAATTACTCCATTACCAGCCCTACCAGGGATTTCGCCTGAGCCATGAAGGCAGCAAAGTGGCGTTGGGAATCATCCGCCGCCACCGGCTCTGGGAATATTTTTTAGCAGAAAAGTTAAAATTCAGTTGGGATGAAGTGCATGCCATAGCAGAACATATGGAACATGTAAGCAGTAAAAAACTGATCGATAAATTAGATAAGTTCCTCGGATTTCCCCGGGTCGATCCGCATGGCGACCCGATACCGGATGCCAATGGTAAAATAGAAACCAGCAAACAGGTTTGTATTACTGAACTGGTCCACCATAAAATTGCTGTTGTCAGTCATGTGAGTGACCAGTCAAGTGAAATGCTGGAACTACTGAAACATAAAAACATCAGCATCGGCACAAGGCTGGAAGTGAAAAAGAAATTTGATTTTGATAACTCGATGGAAATAAAGATCCGTCAGCAATTGCCTTTCACTATCAGTGAACAATTGGCAAAAAATATTTTTGTGAAGTATGGCGCATGATAAACACGACTATCCCTCGCTAAGTGAAGTACATCAAAGTGTGGACACAACCAGCCTTAAAAGAACAGGATGGAGAAAAATACTAGCATTTTTTGGCCCCGCTTATCTTGTAAGCGTTGGATATATGGATCCGGGTAATTGGGCCACAGATCTTGCAGGTGGCAGCCAGTTTGGTTATAAACTCATCTGGGTATTATTGATGAGCAACTTAATGGCTTTGCTTTTACAAAGTTTATCTGCAAGGCTCGGCATTGTAAGAGGAAGAGACCTGGCACAGGCCAACCGGGAAACTTATCCCCGCTATATCAACTATGCATTGTACGGCCTGGCTGAAATTGCTATTGCTGCTACAGATCTTGCTGAAATTCTTGGTATGGCCATCGGTTTACAGCTATTGACCGGGCTACCGCTTATCTGGGGCGTTTGTTTTACTGTATTGGATACTTTTTTATTCTTACTGCTTCAGCGGCTGGGCATGAGAAAGATGGAAGCTTTTATTATTGCACTGGTGGCTGTTATCGGTTTGTCATTCCTGATCGAGATCATCCTGGCAAAACCTGAGCTTGGAGAAGTGGTAAAAGGTTTTGTACCGCATAAAATGGATAACACAGCCTTATATATTGCCATTGGCATTATCGGAGCCACGGTGATGCCACACAACCTGTACCTGCATTCCGCATTGGTGCAAACAAGAAAAATAAAACGGGATGATGCAGGAATAAAAAGGGCATTGAAACTGAATTTTATTGATAGCGCCATTGCCCTCAACCTTGCTTTTTTTGTAAACGCCGCTATATTGATATTAGCAGCTACTGTTTTCTTCAAAACAGGCAGAACAGATGTGGCTGAAATAAAACAGGCACATGAATTACTGGCTCCCATGCTGGGCACAAACCTTGCTCCCATCCTTTTTGCTATCGCATTGATCGCCTCGGGTCAGAGTTCCACCATCACCGGTACTTTGGCAGGCCAGATCGTGATGGAAGGATATCTCCGGCTTCGTATTGCTCCCTGGATCCGCCGCCTGATGACAAGGTTAATTGCCATCATCCCTGCGGTGGTTGTGATTTTAATTAATGGAGAAGATAACATTGACAGTCTTTTGATACTAAGCCAGGTAATTCTGAGCCTGCAACTTGGCTTTGCAATTATTCCTTTGATACATTTTACCAGTGATAAAAAAACAATGGGCAAGTTTGTCATCAAGCCTTTTGTTATTTTTCTTGCATCGCTGGTTGCGGCTGTTCTCGTTTACCTGAATATCAGCATGGTGGTGGGACAGTCTGTTTCAT
Source organism: uncultured Chitinophaga sp. (assembly GCA_964525285.1). Classification (GTDB taxonomy): domain Bacteria; phylum Bacteroidota; class Bacteroidia; order Chitinophagales; family Chitinophagaceae; genus JJ008. The sequence goes on along the minus strand of CAZGGQ010000002.1, from coordinate 91,516 downwards.
TCTTTGCATCATCGGGCAGTTTCTTCTGGAAAGCTATTATTATACTGGCCGGATTATTCTATCTTACGTTATTACTTGTCGCCATTTTTTATCCGCTTATGCGCAAAAAAACAACTACAATTCCTGTGCTGCTTCATCCGGATGCTGCAGAACTGCAACAAATAACTGTACCCGTTTATAAAAAAGTAGTGGTAGCGCTTGATTTTAGTAACAACGACCTCAAACTGATCAGTCATGCCATCGGGCAGGGAAATAAAGACAGTTCCTATGTGCTGATTCATATTGTTGAAAGCCCCGCTACCCGGTTAATGGAAAAAGATACCTATGATCTGGAAACCAGAAATGACCAGGAGCATCTTGACAGTTATGTGCTGCAATTAAAAGAAAAAGGGATCGCATCGGTAGGCTTTTTAGGATTCAATGACCGGGCAAAGGAGATCATCCGTTTGGTAAAAGAATCAAATGGCGACATGCTGGTCATTGGGGCACATGGACACCGGGGTATCAAGGATCTTATTTATGGAGAAACCATTGATACGGTGAGGCATGAGTTGAAAATTCCGGTTTTGGTGGTGAATGTTTAGGGGAATGGTCAATGGTGAATGGTCAATCGCAAATAACTATACACTGTAAAGCTTTATCGGTTTGAAGGAACCCATTCACCATTCAGTCGCTCATCCCGTCTCTACCTTCCTCGAATAATTCCGAAGCAAATGTTTGAACCGGCTGAACGTTTCCGGTTTGATATTAAGATAAGAAGCTAAAAATTTCTGCGGCACCCGCTGCATCAGTTCCGGGTTCCGGGTTACAAAATCCAGGAATCGCTCCCTGGCAGTCATTTTCACCAGTTGCATCCGCCATTTGTCTTTCATAACCATAGTGTGTGTTATAACCATACGTCCCAGGTGCTCCAATTTTATTGACTGGCCAAATATTTTTTCCAGGTCATCATATGTAATGGAAGCTACTACTGAAGCTTCAATGGTTTCAATAAAATACTCTGAAGGAGTGCGGCTATGAAAAGATTCCTGGCTGTGGATGATATGTCTTTCATAAGAAAGTTGTGTATTAAATTCTTCACTGCCCTTCCTGTAGTATTTACGGATAAGTCCTTTGAGTATAAAGTTGATATGATTTTCTACCTCCCCGGCCCGGGTCAGTATTTCTTTCTTCCCAAACTTTCTCACCCTGGTGCAGGGCAAAAAAATCTGGTTAAACTCATCATCTGTAAGCTTAACAAATTTGTCCAGGTAATCATGAAGTGGCCTTACCGTTTCCATGCTACTAATTACTTCTAAAAACTACGATAAATAATTGATTCAAATCAAGGCAGGGCATGATTTTTATTTTAACGTTCTTCGGGCTTTCCAATCTCAAATACCAGCCTGACTGCCGACAGGCAGGCTCAGGATAATATCTTAGTTTTGCCGCCGGCCGCTAAAAGCGACAAAATGCTGACTGTTAATATATAAAAACAAATTGTATGCCCCAAAAGATCAAGGTTGCAAACCCGGTAGTGGAATTAGACGGCGATGAAATGACCCGCATTATCTGGAAATTCATCAAAGACAAGCTCATTCTCCCCTACCTGGACCTTGACATCAAATATTATGATCTCGGTATTGAATCCCGTGACCAGACCAATGACCAGGTAACGGTGGATGCAGCCAATGCCATCAAACAATACAGTGTGGGAATAAAATGCGCTACCATCACACCTGATGAAGCAAGGGTGAAAGAGTTTAATCTGAAACAAATGTGGAAGAGCCCGAACGGAACCATCCGGAATATTTTGGATGGAACTGTTTTCCGGGAACCGATTGTTATCAGTAATGTACCAAGATTAGTAACTAACTGGACGGCGCCCATCATTGTTGGTCGTCATGCCTTCGGTGATCAATACCGTGCAACAGATACTGTGATAAAAGGAAAAGGAAAACTGACGATGACCTTTACACCGGAAGCTGGTGGTGAACCACAGGTATTTGAAGTTTTCAATTTTAAAGGTGATGGTGTGGCGATGAGTATGTACAACACCGATGAAAGCATTTCTGGTTTTGCAAGAAGTTGTTTTAATATGGCATTGAATAAAAAATGGCCCTTATATCTTTCCACAAAAAATACTATTCTGAAAAAATATGACGGACGATTCAAAGACATCTTTGAAGATATCTATCAGAAAGAATTTAAAGCACAGTTTGTCGCCGCCGGTATTACTTATGAACACCGCCTGATCGATGACATGGTGGCCAGCGCCCTGAAATGGAATGGCAATTTTGTATGGGCCTGTAAAAATTATGATGGCGATGTGCAGAGTGATACCGTGGCGCAGGGTTTCGGTTCTTTGGGTTTGATGACATCTGTATTAATTACACCCGATGGAAAAACAATGGAAGCTGAAGCGGCACATGGCACGGTAACAAGACATTACCGTGAACACCAGTCAGGAAAACCTACTAGCACCAATCCTATCGCCAGCATCTTTGCATGGACAAGAGGTCTGGCTTTTCGTGGAAAATTAGACAGCAACCAACCGCTGATTGATTTCTGCCTTGCACTCGAAGCAGTTTGTGTTGAAACCGTGGAAGAAGGAAGGATGACCAAGGATCTTGCGGTTTGTATTCATGGAAACAAAGTGAATCATGGGGAGCATTATTTGTATACGGAGGAATTTTTGGATGCGATAGATCAGAATTTGCAGAAGAAGTTGAAATAACAACTACAGCTTTTGTTCCAATTTACATTGAGAATTAAGTAAATTTGGAACAAGAACTTGCGGCAAGGCAAGTATCAACGCTATTACAAATAAACCAAATGAGCCAATTTGAATATAATGACCTCAGAAAATTTTTTGTTTCCGTTGGAGTTTTCTTAATTGGACTCACATTTCTTTTGCCTTGGCTTTTTTTTAGAGAACAATTTGATCTATTAATTAAGGACGCCGACCTGAAGACCTATACAGAAATTGCTCAAAGTATTATTAGAAAAAGACAATATTTCTCCTCCTATTTTTCTGGAGTTATCCTTATCGTTTCAGCGGTTTCCTTTATTCTGGGAATTGTTTTATTTATTAAAGGAATTCAAGGCTGGATCCGGCTGGATGAAAATAATAAGAAAATGGAAAGCTTAAGACTTGTGGAACAGCAATTGAAAAACAAAAAGCTATCACAAGATATTGAAAGGGATTCTCCTACAGCAAAAACCGAAACTCAAACAGGCCCTACTGAAGAATTCATTCCTGAAACTGAGACGGCTACAAATAAATCAGAAGATGTTATTCCCCTCAAAGAAGAACCATATCTAAAAATTCCCATTAATCATAATTGGATTCTTAACCATTGGGGAAGCGATGTAAGTTTTATTGAACGTGATAAGATGATCTTCAGAGGCATTAGAACGAGACTTGAAACTGATGGTTGTCATATAAATCTAAAGGATATATTGACCATAGGAAAGTTATACAAAGTTTCTTGTTTTGTTAAATCATTAGCAAATACCACTGGTAAATTTCAACTGTGGTGCCATGATAATATTGGTATTGACCCACATGGATCTGAAATGGCGATTCCCTACGCTACTCCATCGATAGAAGGTGAACGATGTTCTTTACGATTTGATCCAAAATTTAATTCCAATCTTAGAATTCATCTTCAATATATGCCTGGAGAAGGACAAATTGAAGTTAGTGATTTAAGAATAGTGGAGCTCCAATGACAATTTCTTCGAGTCTCCTCCTGCAATGTAACTGACTGAATAAATGATTGCCAAAAATGAATCAGCAAATAGTCCATATTGCCTTAGTAGTCGATGATTATGACGAAGCGATTCAATTCTATGCGCAGAAACTGGGCTTTATTTTAGTAGAAGATACTCCGCAAAGCGAAACAAAAAGATGGGTGCTGGTAAAGCCGCCGGGCACTGGTGAATGTTGCTTATTACTTGCCAAAGGCGTAAGCGATGAACAAAGAAGCCGGATCGGCAACCAGACCGGCGGCAGGGTTTTTCTTTTTTTAAAGACCGATGATTTCTGGAGAGATTATCAAAGGTTCCGGGACAACGGGGTTCAATTTGTAAGAGAACCTAAAACAGAAGCATATGGTATTGTCGCTGTTTTCAAAGATCTTTATGGCAACCTGTGGGACCTGGTTCAGTTTACAAATGGCAAATAAAGTGAAATAATAAAATGAAAGCCGCTGTACGTTCAAAATATGGTTTACCGGGAGATCTAACTATAAAAGAGCTTGCCATACCTACTCCAAAAGATGATGAAGTGCTGATAAGAGTACATGCCAGCACCGTAAACAGAAGTGATTGCCATGTACTTTCAGGCAAACCTTTTTTCATGCGTTTTTTTACGGGATTATTCAAGCCACGGGAATCCATTATTGGGTCTGACTTTACGGGAGAAATTGCTGCAACAGGTTCCAAAGTACAATCATTTAAAGCCGGCGATAAGATCATGGGCTTTGGCGGTGTCTTTGGTTGCGGATCCCATGCGCAATATTTTATATTACCGGAAATGAAAGCAACAAAAGCAATAGTTCCACTACCTGCCAGCTTAACGTATGATGAAGCAGCAGCTTGCCTGGAAGGAGCATTTTATGCTGCTTCGCAGTTCAACCAATTAAAAATCAGGGCGGGACAAAAAGCATTGGTGTATGGTGCAACGGGAGCCATAGGTTCGGCCTATGTTCAATATCTGAAATACTATGGAGTTTATATCACAGCAGTGTGCGGTGCTGAGAACTCGGAATTGGTAAGATCATTGGGCGCTGATAAAGTAATTGATTACAGAACGGAGGATTTCACAAAAGATACGGAGCGATATGATTTTGTTTTTGACGCTATAGGCAAAAGCAGTTTTCTGAAATGCAAAAAACTATTAACGAAAAAAGGTGTTTTCACTTCATCAAATGGGTTCATTAATTTTTTGTGGGTGTTTATTACGCCGCTCTTTGGCAGAAAAAGGGTTGTTTTCTCCCCTCCCAAAAGCATTACCCCGGTACTTCTTTTTATTAAAGACCTGATTGAAAAAGGAAGCTTCAGACCCGTGATAGACAGAAAGTATCCGTTAGATAGAATAGCTGAAGCATTTACATACGTGGCAACCGGTCAAAAAACAGGGAATGTTATCATCACCATGGATACTTAAATGAAAGCCATCATCTACACAAAATATGGCAACCCTGATGTTCTTCAGCTCAAAGAAGTAGATAAACCTTATCCGAAGGACGATGAGGTCCTGGTAAAAGTTTATGCGGCATCACTAAATGATTGGGATGATGGCCTTCTCCATGGTGACTTTATCAATCGCCTGATAAACGGCCTTCTGAAACCGAAGAAAAAAATACTTGGCTCCGATATTGCGGGACGAATTGAAGCCGTTGGTAAAAGTGTAACCCTGTTTAAAACAGGTGATGATGTGTATGGTGATCTGAGCGGTCGCTGGGGAGGTTTTGCCGAGTATGTCTGTGCACTTGAAAAAGAATTAGCGCTGAAACCTGCCAGCATGAGTTTCGAAGAAGCAGCGGCCATACCACAGGCAGCCATGCTGGCTGTACAGGGCCTTATTGATAAAGGAAAAATTCGCCCAGGTCAAAAACTATTGATCAATGGTGCAGGCGGTGGTGTTGGTACTTTTGCCGTGCAGATCGCCAAATTATACGGGGTTGAAGTAACGGGTGTTGACAGTACCGGTAAATTGGATATGCTGCGCTCAATGGGCTTTGATCATGTCATTGATTATACAAAAGAAGATTTCACAAAAAATGACAAGTGTTATGACCTGATCCTTGATGTGAAGACAAATCGTTCGATGTTCGCTTATGCCCGGGCATTATGTCGCCATGGAGTGTATGTCACAGTGGGGGGGGGTCCATGCTTCGGCTTCTCCAGTCTTTATTGCTGGTGCCGTGGATTTCAATGATCAGTAAAAAGCACATACGACTTGTTGCCCTGAAGAAAAACAAGGATTTAGCTTATATGAACGGGCTTTTCGAAGCCGGTAAGATCAAACCTGTAATAGATGGACCCTATCAATTAGATGAAGTTCCTGAAGCATTCAGGGTTTTTGGTAAAGGAGAACACAAAGGAAAAATTGTAATAACGATGTAAAGGCGTCAACGAAAGTTTTTTTTTATAGCATATTTCAAAAAGAAAAGGTTCAGATGGAATTATTAGAGCGGCTTCTTCCCAGTCAAGTTTCGTACTTTCAATAATGAAATATTCACTAATAATAATCGCCTTCTTATTTTCTTCCATCTGCTTTGCACAGAAAGAAAAAATTGAGAAGATCCCTGTCCTGATCCGCTGCGATGATATCGGCATGTGCCACGCCGTGAATGTCGCCGCCGGGGAAGTGCTGGAAACCGGCATGCCTGTCTCCATGTCTGTGATGGTTCCCTGCCCATGGTTTGCCGAAGCAGCAGAACTACTAAAGAAATATTCAAACGTTTCCATCGGCATACACCTTACACTCAATTCCGAATGGAAACAATACCGCTGGGGACCGGTGTCAGGTACGCAAACTGTTCCAACCCTTGTTGATTCGCTTGGATTTTTCTTCCCCTCCCGCGGTGCACTTTTCGGTAACAACCCAAAACTCAGTGAGATCGAAACAGAACTCCGTGCACAGATAGAAAAGGCGCTGTATGCAGGATTAAAGATCGACTATCTTGACTATCACATGGGAGCCGCCGTGCAAACATTGGAAACAAGAATGATCGTTGAAAAACTCGCCGCGGAATACAAACTCGGGATCTCACGCTACTATGATGAAGTCGGGGTCGAAGGTTGGTATTTTGCTACTCCCGCCAATAAAACGGATTCGATGATGCTTAAACTGAGAACACTGCAACCCGGTGGAACAAAATTGTTTGTTGTACATATCGGACTTGACACACCGGAAATGAATGCCATGGAAGATGCCAATCCATGGGGGCCAAAGGATATGAGTAAGCACCGCAACGCAGAGTTCAACGCATTGATCTCCCCGCAATTTCAGCAACTCCTCCGCAATCCGAAATATCGTCTCCTCAATTACCGGATGCTGAATGAAGAAAAAGGGCTGAGTGCCATGAAAAGGCCAACTCCGGATAATGTCAGTACAAAGGACAGCAACAACGACACCCTTATCTATAATTTCCGGGACGCATCCACGGCCCCGCAATATCACAGAAGTTATACGATCAGGGTAACAACCGGTAAGGTTTATTTTGCCATTGATGTTTATGGTAAGATCATATCGGAAAACAGTTTCGTATTGACAAAAGCCGGCTTTGATTCCTTTATAACAGCGATCAATGATCTTCATATTAAAAACAGGAAGGAAACAAGTGGGACGGGCTGTACCGGCGGCACTTCGGAAATTTTAGATCTTTATTCCGGTAGTAGCAGCGAAGTAAAAGGATATGTTGATCATTGCGGTGGTCAAACCTATGGCGATCTCGAAGGAAATATTAATGCTGCCGCCGGACTTTTTAAAGCATTGATCCCTGACCTGTATAAGAGAATAGATGCAAGCAAAAAAAGTGATTAAAATAAGAAGAACAAACTCAGACGACAAGGACTTCATTGAATTGGTGAAATGGCTTGATGCCGATCTGGCCAAAAGAGATGGCAATGAACATGCATTTTATGCCCAGTTCAATAAGATTGACAAAATTAAATATGTGGTTGTTGCGTATGAAAATGATAACCCAATTGCTTGCGGAGTCATAAAGGAATACGCCCCCGGCATTATGGAAATTAAACGCATGTACACATTGCCCGGGAGCAGGGGAAAAGGAATTGCCACCCAAATTCTGATTGAATTAGAAAAATGGGCGGCAGAATTATTCTTTGAAAAGTGCATATTGGAAACCGGGAAAAGACAAACAGAAGCCATCGCACTTTACAATAAGAACGGGTACAAACTTATTCCAAACTACGGGCAGTATACTGGAATTGAAAACAGCCTTTGCTTCGAAAAAGTAATGAAACAATGATCACACAAACACCCTGGATAGAAAGAAAATTTGAATTCAACTTCCCGGTTGGATTATTCCCGGTGATCGTTGAGCGGCTTCGTGGCAGCTTGCTCCAACTGGAAGCGATGCTAAAGAATATTTCTGATAAAAAAGCGAGCTTCAAAAAGGATGGCAAGTGGTCCATCAAAGAAGTGGCAGGACATCTATACGACCTTGAAGAATTATGGAATGGAAGAATAGATGATTTCCTGGAACACAAACAAACCTTGAGGGCAGCCGATATGACCAATACTAAAACAAATGGCGCCAATCATAATTTAAAACCCGTAGATGAATTGTTGAAACAATTCGTGGATTCAAGAAGCAAGTTGATTGCAAGAGTGAAAGATTTTGATGAAGCCACGGCCTCCCTCACTGCCCTGCATCCACGCCTGCAAAAACCCATGCGGTTGGTTGATTCCCTGTTCTTTGTGGCCGAGCATGATGATCATGAACTTACGAAGATCAGGCAACTGATTTAGGCCCAATCCCTTATTTTTGCAGCGATTAGCTAGTTAATTTGCAGGATTTAGGACTTACAATAAATGCTTTTACTCTTTTTCGAAATCTAAAATCTGCAATCTAAAATCACCAATCAATTATGGCAGATATTTTTGAACGTTTACTGAAACATGCAGGACCTATCGGTCAGCACCGTGAAAGAGCCCATGGTTATTTTGCCTTTCCAAAACTGGAAGGAGAAATAGCCAGCCGCATGAAATTCCGCGGCAAAGAAATGATCGTTTGGAGTTTGAATAATTACCTGGGCCTGGCCAATCACCCGGAGGTTCGCAAAGCGGATGCAGAGGGTGCTGCCAAATATGGTTTGGCGCTACCCATGGGTGCCCGCATGATGAGTGGCAACAGCAATCTTCATGAACAATTGGAGGCCGAGCTGGCTGCTTTTGTTTCCAAAGAAGATGCCATTCTCCTGAACTATGGTTACCAGGGCATGGTCAGCCTGATCGATCTGCTATGCAGCCGCCATGATGTAATTGTATATGATGGAGAAAGCCATGCCTGCATCATTGATGGTTTGCGTTTGCATCCCGGTCACCGTTATGTTTTCAAACATAATGATGTGGAAGATTGCGAAAAACAACTGCAAAGAGCTACTGCGTTAATTGAAAAACAAAAAGCCGGCGGCATCCTGGTTATTACCGAAGGTGTATTCGGTATGGCCGGCGACCAGGGAAAGTTGAAAGAAATAGCAGCATTTAAGAAAAAACCTGACCTTCCGGCAGGCGGGTATGAGTTCAGGTTATTGGTAGATGATGCACATGGTTTCGGCACTTTGGGAAAAACAGGAGCCGGCGCCGGGGAAGAACAGGGATGCCAGGATGAAATTGATCTTTACTTTTCCACTTTCGCCAAATCAATGGCATCCATCGGGGCTTTTGTTGCAGGCGATAAAAAGATCATTGACTATATCCGTTACAATAGCCGCAGCCAGATATTTGCCAAGAGTTTACCGATGCCATTGGTGGTCGGCAACCTGAAGAGGCTGGAATTACTTCGGACTCATCCCGAACTGAAAGAAAAACTATGGAGCAATGCCCGCAAGCTGCAAAATGGTTTAAGAGAAAGAGGATTTGATATTGGTAATACTGATTCCGTCGTTACTCCTGTCTATATGAAAGGCGATGTACCGGAGGCCACAGCGATGGTAATGGACCTGCGGGAGAACTATGGCATCTTTGCTTCTATTGTTGTTTATCCCGTTATTCCAAAAGGGCATATCATTTACCGGCTGATCCCATCAGCCATACATACGGATGCAGATATCCAGGCCACGCTGAATGCATTTTCAGAAACCAAGAAAAAATTGGAGGCCGGTGAATACCGGGTAGAAGCTATTCCTGATATGGCAGACTCTAAATAGAATGAGAAATAAGAAATGACAAAGTAAAATACACTACGCCGCCACTTTTAAATTTTTTATTTTTAATTTCTTCTTTATTACATGTACGGCAAGCCCCTTTGGGCTTATTCCACTACATTTATGCCCATAAAAAAGTACTCATCATGCGTAAGATCTTCCTGTCCCTGATTTTGTTGCCCTTGTTTGCCCTGGCACAAAAGAAACAAATCACATTAGAAGACATTTATAAAAACAGAACATTCCGCGGCGAGCCGGTAACGGCTGACTTTGGCCATGCCAGCAAAGACCCGGAGGTAAAAGCCGAAGATCTGAAAGATGAAAATGGCAAACCTTTTGGCCAGTTCGAAGATATAATGTACAGCTCCGCTTATCCCAACACTGTTTTAATCCGTAAAGGAGTTGAACAGATCTACCGTCGTTCTTCCAAAGCATTTGTTTACCTCTATGATGCCGTTTCCAAAAAGCTGACAAAACTGGATAATGAAAAGCTAATGCACCCAACTCTTTCACCCGACGGAAGCAAGATCGCTTTTGTAAAAAATAATAATCTCTGCTTGTATGATATTGCGACCAAAAGTACAAGGGCGATTACCACCGATGGCAAATGGAATTTTATCATCAATGGAAACTGCGATTGGGTATATGAAGAAGAATTTGAATTTACCCGGGCCTATGACTGGAGCCCGAAAGGAAATTACATCGCCTATTATCGTTTTGATGAAACCAATGTAAAAGAATATGAATTCACACAGTTTGATAATGGCTACAACAAACAATACAGCTATAAATATCCCAAAGCCGGGGAGGAAAACTCCAAAGTGGAAATACATATTTATGAGGTGGCCAATAACAGGGATATAAAAGCCCAATACGAACAGGGTGATATTTATATTCCCCGCATCAAATGGACAAAGGATGACAATTCGCTGGTTATATTCTGGATGAACCGCCACCAGGATAATTTAAAACTATTGTTGACCAATGCTCAAACCGGGGTTTCCAATCTTCTTTATGAAGAAAAAAATAAATACTTCGTTGAAATTAATGATGACTGGTGGTTTTTGAAGGATGGAAAGAATTTGCTTTTCACCAGTGAAATGAATGGCTACCGCCATCTGTATCTCTATAGCCTCGACGGCAAAACAAAAACACAGGTCACCAATGGTAAATATGAGATAACTGATGTAAGCGGGGTAGATGAAAAGAATAAATTGATCTATTATATGATGGCTTATCCCCGCCCGATGGACAGGAACCTGTTTGTGACTGACTTTGCTGGTAAAAAAACAACCCGGCTTACCCAGGGCGAAGGCTGGCACCGCATCGTACTGAACGATAGTTTTTCTCGGTTTTATGATTTCCGTTCTGATTTGAATACACCACAGCTGGTAACGCTGAACAACATAACGGTAAATAAAAAGAAACTGATCAGTACAGTGCTGGTAAAAACAGTGAATGAAAGCAATAAACTGAAAGCCAAACTAGATGAATATGCCATTGGCAAAGCCGAATTCATCAGGGTACCCAACAGTAAAGGCGATACATTGAATGGCTGGATGCTGAAGCCTTTTAATTTTGATCCCTCAAAAAAATATCCTGTCTTGTTCTGCAATTACGGCGGGCCGGGCTCACAACAGGTGGCCAACCGTTTTGGAGCTGTTAGTTACTGGCACCAGATACTGGCAGAAAAAGGATTCATTGTTGTAAGTGTTGACAATACTGGTACCGGCTTCCGGGGAGAAGAGTTTAAGAAAAAGACATACCAGGAATTAGGCAAATTTGAAATAGAAGACCAGATTGATGCGGCCAAATACCTGGGCAACATGTCTTTTGTTGACAAGAACAATATTGGCCATTGGGGCTGGAGCTATGGGGGTTTCATGAGTTCACTGGCAATTACAAAAGGAGCTGATGTGTTTAATGCGGCTGTTGCCGTGGCCCCGGTTACCAACTGGAGATATTATGACAATATTTATACCGAAAGATATATGCGTACACCGCAGGAAAATGCGAAAGGTTATGATGATAATTCACCTATTAATTTTACAGATAAAATAAAAGGGAAGTACCTGATCATCCATGGCACAGCTGATGACAATGTGCATTTTCAAAATAGTGTGCAGATGATTAAGGCGCTGGTGAAAAGCAATGTGGATTTTGAAAGTGCCTACTACCCTGACAAGAATCATGGTATCGGCGGTATGCTGGATAATACCACTTTTCACCTGTGGAGTAAGATGACCCGCTGGATACTGGAAAACATGGGTAATGAAAACACGCAAAAACCAGGACCGCCGGCCAAACAACCAAAGGCATTTTAAAGAATAAGAAAGTTGCTCCGAAGCGACTTTCTTGTTCCTAATTTTTCTGTTTCTTATTTCTTATTTTTCTTCTTTTATACCTTTTCGGGGAAAGGGTATAAAAGAAGAACCCCCGATGAAAATCGGGGGGCCCTAATCAAAAACCATTAACCATTAAACCTTATCCTATGAAAATTCAATGCTAATATCGTTAATAATAACATAACACAAAATTTATAGTCCCCTTTTTTGCCGGTTTTGCACAAATATGTACCAAAAACACAAAATTGTTGATTCTACTCAATGTCCCAACTCCAATTAACCGGCGTCAACCATATCACAATCGTTTGCATTTATTATTTTAACTTGCTTCAACTATACCGGTTTTCCCGGTTTATTGATCTATGAAGAAAACAGTGATAGCCATTACAGGCGCCAGCGGTTCTATTTATGCAGCCACTCTTCTTGATAAACTGCTAACAGCTAAAGAACAGTGGGCCGAACTTTCTATTGTAATGACTGATAATGCAAGGGAGGTTTGGAAAACCGAACTGGAAAATGATCCTGATATCTATCGGGAAAAAAAAAATTTGCTGAAATTTTACAGCAGCACCGACTTTTCGGCTCCGTTTGCTTCCGGATCCGGCCAATATGATACCATGATCATCATTCCCTGCTCGATGGGCACATTGGGTAGGATTGCCGCTGGTATTTCAAACGACCTTATTACAAGGGCAGCCGATGTAATACTGAAAGAAAGAAGAAAACTGATCTGTGTTGTCAGGGACACGCCGTACAATCTTATCCATATCCGGAATATGGAAACCATAACACTTGCCGGGGGGATTATTTGCCCGGCTACTCCTTCTTTTTACAGCCAACCCAAAACAATTGAACAGGTTGCAGCCACAGTTGTTGACAGGGTGCTTGACCTGGCAGGATTTGATATTAAAACATTCCGTTGGGGAAAGTAAAAGGGTCTCCGGAAATGGAAACCCTTTTAAACCACACACTATAAAACACTACCAAAACTTTTAATCGGTGAACCTGCCTCCCGCATTTATCCAGTTAACTATTTTCTGACGTTCAGATGCTGGCAGTAATCCTGTTGGCGGCATGGGTGATGGATTACCATCAACAGCTCTTAATTTAATATTATTTTTGAATGTTACAATGTTGCAGTCAATGGTCCAGTTCATTCCGCCTTCAGCCTGCACATTATTATGACAACTTACACAGTTATTTTGTAATACCAGGCGAACAGCAGCGAAAAGCGGGCCTTCAGGCAGGTCAGTCAGCAAAGCATTAGCAGTACCGGTACAGCCATTGGCATCTTTTGCTGTTACAGAATAATTTCCTGCGGAAAGGTTGGAAAAAATATTGGATGACTGGAAAGCTCCGCTATTTAACTTATAAGTGTATGGACCCGTTCCACCCCCGGGCGTTACTGTAATTGAACCGGTTGGCGGAGATTGGCAGGGTGTATTATTTGTAACTACATTGGAAACAGTAATCGTAACCCCGGCACAGGGATTAGGATCTATTAATGTAAATACTGCTGATCCGGTGCAGCCATTGACATCTTTAGCTATTATAGTATAATTGCCTGCACCTAAATTGGAAAAAGTTCCTGATGCCTGGAATGCACCTCCGTTAATATTAAAAGTAAAGCCAGCAGCGCCCCCGGAAGCTGATGCTGCAATACTGCCATTAGTAGCTCCCGGCGCTGATGGATTGGTTACTGTCCCGGTTACTGTAATAGTAACAGCAGCGCAAGGATTTGTTGCTATTAATGTAAAGACCGCTGAACCGGTGCAGCCGTTTGCATCTTTAGCTGTTATGGTATAGGTACCGGCGCCTAAATTGGAAAAAGTTCCCGATGCCTGGAACGCAGCTCCGTTTATACTAAAAGTAAAACTACCGGCGCCTCCGGAAGCTGATGCTGAAATACTTCCATTATTGTTCCCGATTGTCGGATGAACTACTGTACCTGTTACAGTAATAGTGACTCCGGCACAGGGATTGGGCATAATTAATGTAAACGTTGCTGAGCCGCTGCAGCCATTTCCGTTTTTCGCTACAATAGAATAAGAACCAGCTGGCAGGTTGGCAAAATTACCCGAAGCCTGGAATGCTCCCCCATTAATACTAAAAGTTAGTCCGCTGCTACCGGAAGCAGACGCAGTAATACTTCCATCACTTGCCCCGGGGGCAGATGGGTTGGCAACAGTTCCTGTTACGGTGATTGTTATTCCTGTACAGGGATTGGAAGGTGGATTGACCCCACCACCTTTACTACCGCATGAATAAATAATGAAACCAAATAACAGAATTATCACACATAAATAAACCGGGATTACAAACTTCTTCACAAGCGGCATCTTTTTGATCAAAACGGTTTCTCTGTCTGACTGGTTGCCTCTTGCTGACAATAAGATCAACGATGAGTATTTCAATGTTTGCCGGAGCCGGCAAAAGGTTTGATACCTACAGAAAGAAGAATGCCTCCGCTGTTTAACTTCACATTTCCAAATCCTATACCGCTCAATGGTAGTTTCAGGTAAGGCTCCACAGTAACCGAGAGAGATTTTCCTATATTCTTTTGATACCCTCCCGACAAAGTAAGGATGGAAAAATAATGTTTATTCTGATCCTTGATAGTATATTTTCTGTTTACTGTTGGTCCTGTAGCTGTGTATTTGTAATAATAATCATACGTCTCCCTCTTCATCAGCAATGAAGAAATTCCGGCTGAAGCGAAAAACTGTTGCTTCGAAGAATGACTGAAATTATAGCTGAGAGATAATGGTATTTCATATACACGGCAGTCCGCATCCACCTTTTGAAGATTAGGATAATAATTCCAGAAGGTAGCGGGAGGATGATAAGAATCCGGAGAAGATGTATAAATTTTCCGACCGCTGTAAAAACCAGATCTGATGGTCAGCCTGTCTTTAAAAGTGTAACCCATTCCGGCACCCGCGAACAACTTTGCTTTCCCTAACTGATCACCCCCTGTGGCACTAACATCAGGTCCGGTAGATAAGGTGAAAAAGAAACTGTTCCTTTTTTTGTTTTTATCCTTTGTTTTCTTTTCCGGGGAATTTTGAACCAGTGATGTATTGTCTTTATTTGTATTTTCTTTATCGGATGGAACGTTCACAACGGGCTTTGTATTAGTTGTTATTGGCGTAATATCTTTATCTGCAACCACCTCTTTCTTATTATTTTTTTGATCGGGAATCACAGTAGCAGCAGTTGTATTTGTTGTTGCAGCATCAACCTGGCCCTTGTCCATCGGGTCCGTCTTAATATTCTTGTCAGTCGGGTCAGGGTTATTAAATTTCAGAACCGGTTGATCGATTTTAGTTTTCTTATTACCAATCCCGGTTGCTACAAGAATATTACTTTGCCTGTCTTTTTTATAACCCGGATTCAGCAATACTGCAATTTGATCCGGAGAGGACGGGTTACTTTTTGTTGTACTGTTACCCGGTACGCTTATGCCGGTAACCGCTTCTTTATTTAATTTGTTATCATCAGCATTGGTATTCTCCCAATTAGAAGAAACAGGCGTCGATAGTTGTTCCCCGGTTGATTGTTGAATGGTAGTTTTTGCTGTTGCCACCTGCTTGGTTCTGCTCCATGGCTTGCTGCTGAACAGCCAAACAGCAGCAGCACCCAGCAGCAGGAAGAAAAATAAAAAGAAGATGATCCTTCTCCGGTTATCATTTTCCTGCGGAAGATGTTTGTTCAGCAGTTTTTCCATCCGGGCCCATGCATTTTCATCATAGGCCGGGTGGTGATGGTCAGCCGCCTCCCTGATCTTACTATCAAATTCTTCAAACTGCATTCTTGGCAAGTTTTATATTATTTAGTTTAAATAAAATTTTCTGCAACTGTCTTCTTGCTTTGGAAAGATTGGATTTGGAAGTACCGGTTGAAATGCCAAGATGCCTGGCAATTTCGTCATGGCTCAATCCTTCTATAATAAAAAGATTAAAAACAGTGCGATACCCGGGCGATAATTCCTGGATGGCTCGGATGATCTCTTCATAGGATAATTTTTCAATGGCATCTTCATTGATGGTTGGTATATGATAAACCACATTATCCAATTGTGTAACCATCTGGTGCTTCTGGTTTTTCCTGAAATGATCAATAGCGGTATATACCATGATCTTCCGTAGCCATCCTTTGAATGAACTGATCACATCTGCATAAGCTGGCTGGTAGTGGTGTATTTCCCTGAAAATTTTAAGAAACCCATCGTTTAGTATTTCCACCGCATCTTCCTGTTTATTGGCGTAACGATCACAGATGGCCATGGCATACCCGTAAAAAGAGCCATATAATATTCTCTGGCTCTCCCTGTTGTTGACGGCACAAGCCTCAACATGATAGGTAAGTTCCTCTGCAGATAGCAATTTTGAATAGTGTTTCGTTAGTAAATCGCCATAGAGGAATAAAAGGTTGCCCCTTTGACCCCTAAAGGCCTTACAAGTTAATATATTTTCCTGTTCTTAGTCATCCCTGAAGAAGTGATTGTAATGACAATTTAAGACCGGTTTTTTCAAAAAAGCGGCTCCGCCAGGTTGAAAAACCGCAACTCCTAAATTATCCAGCCAGGTTTTGAAAGATTATAACAGTTTTACCCACTTATAAAATATTGCAAGAAACTAAAAAGGCAAGCCATGGTTTTTATTTTTAAGGCTGCTTATCAGCTTTTTTATACGTTTGTGGATATCATTACGACCGATTAAGTATTTACTGATTATTTCCAATGAAAGTTGCATTTATTACCCGATCCACACTAGATAAAGCTCCCGGCGGGGACTCAATACAAATTAAACAAACTGCCAAACAACTGAGAAACCTGGGAGTCCAGGTTGACATTCTGCCGGCTGCTTTAAAAATTGACTACAGCCCGTATGACCTCCTGCATTTTTTCAATATTGTCCGTCCCGCAGACATGCTTCATCATATATCAAAAAGCAGGAAACCATTTGTCTTATCTCCCATTTTCATTGATTACGGGGAATATGACCGGCATCACAGGAAAGGAATTACCGGTTTTATTTTCAGCCCGTTTTCTTCTGCTTCCAATGAATATTTCAAAACGATCGGCAGGTGGTTGCTCGGAAAAGACAGTCTACGTAGTAAAAGTTTTCTTTTTAAAGGCCAGGCACGAAGCATAAAAGAGGTAATTGAAAAAGCATCCTGGCTGCTTCCTAATTCAGAGGCTGAATATACAAGCCTGGTGAAAGAGTATAAGATAAGTAAAACTTATACGGTTGTACCGAATGGCATTGATCCTTTATTATTTCTACCTGACCAAACAACGATCAGGTCCGAAAAACTTGTGATCTGTGCAGCAAGGATCGAAGGAATTAAAAATCAGTTTAACCTGGTAAATGCACTGAACAATACTGAATTTACCCTGCTTCTCATCGGGTCGCCTGCGCCCAATCAAAAAAAATATTATGAGCACTGCAGGAAAATTGCTTCCAACAATATTCAGTTCATAAGTTATATACCGCAGGAGGAACTGCTGACATGGTATAAAAAGGCAAAAGTGCATGTGCTGCCCAGTTGGTTTGAGACCTGCGGTCTTTCTTCGCTGGAATCAGCGGCAATGGGATGCAATATTGTCATTACAGATAAGGGATATACCCGGGATTATTTTGGCAACAATGCCTTTTACTGTGATCCGGCAAAACCTGCATCCATACTTGGTGCGGTGAGAAAAGCATCCCGATCGGAATGGAAACCCGGATTGCAGGAAAAAATATTCCGGGAATTTACCTGGCATCGGGCCGCGGCTGTTACCTTAGACGTTTACAAAAAAGTTTTAAGCAGTTGAGACAAATGAAAATTGGCATTCTTGGATCAAGAGGCATTCCCAATAACTACGGAGGATATGAACAATTCGCAGGGGATTTGTCTGCGGGTTTGGTTCGAAAAGGTCATGAAGTTTATGTTTACAATTCTGATCAGCATCCTTACAAAGAAAAAGAATGGAATGCTGTAAAAATTGTTCATTGCAAAGATTGGGAACATAAAATGGGCACAGCGGGCCAGTTTTTGTATGACCGGAACTGTATCAACGATGCCCGCAAAAGAAATTTCGACATTCTCCTCCACCTGGGATATAC
Source organism: uncultured Chitinophaga sp. (assembly GCA_964525285.1). Taxonomy (GTDB): domain Bacteria; phylum Bacteroidota; class Bacteroidia; order Chitinophagales; family Chitinophagaceae; genus JJ008. The sequence goes on along the minus strand of CAZGGQ010000002.1, from coordinate 73,173 downwards.
CAGTGATTCCATATGGCACCGGCGCTGGCCAAAAAAAACCGTGAACATTGTTAATATGGACGGGCTTGAATGGAAACGAAGCAAATACAACAGGCTTACCCGCCGCTTCCTGAAATGGGCAGAGTTACTGGCAGTAAAGAATGCTGATGTATTGGTTGCCGACTCCCCGGCTATCCGTCAACATATACTGGACACATACAAGAAGCAATCTGTATTGATACCCTACGGCGCCACTGTTTTTACAACACCGACTACCGGGAGCCTGGATAAATACAAACTTAAACCCTATGAATATTTTATAGTAATAGCCAGGATGGAACCGGAGAATAATATAGAAATGATCATAAGAGGATATATCGCATCCGGCCAACTCTTCCCTTTGCTGCTGATCGGGGATATCTCCGGACATTTTGGTAAATATATTTCAAAGCGGTATTCCCACTTAACCATTATTTATGCAGGACCCGTTTTTGACATGGCATTATTAAACAACCTCCGGTATTATTCTAAACTTTATTTTCACGGGCATTCCGTTGGCGGCACGAACCCGTCATTACTGGAGGCGATGGCCTGTGGCTGTGACATTGCCGCACATGACAACGTTTTCAATAAAGCTGTTCTGCAAAATGAAGCTGATTATTTTTCAACAGAAAATGAAGTCGCTGTACTGATGAATATGACTCCCGATGCTACTGTCCGGCAGCAAAGAATAACAGTAAACCTCGAAAGAATAAGATCCGTTTACAATCCTGAAAAGATCATTGATGCATATGAACAATTGATGCTGAGTATTTGTAAATGAGGCGGAATAAATTTGATCTACAAAGCAAGGGTTGTTTTTTCAAGTTTCTTTTTTACATCGAAAGCAGGAAATGCATTGGTAAAAGCCATTATCCAGATCACATACTCAGCCGTATTGGTGATAAAACTACCGGTGAACTGGTAAACAAACATGAACAGGAAAAGCAATAACCGGAAATAGTTAGTCCACACCTTTGCATAAAAGAAAAGAAACATTTGAATAAACAACCTGAATGAAAAACCAATCCAGCCAAGTAGTAAAAGTGTTTCGGCGGCAGCATTAGGAATGGCAACAGGCTTAAAATCGGTGTACAGGTAGAAACTCCGGATAAGGTCACTCCCGATAATTTTAAGCTGACCCGGGCCGATGCCCCAGTACTCATTTTTTTCTTTTAAAATTTCTGTAGCCAGGATAAAAGCATTCCCTGTTCTTCCTTTACCGGATGTATCACCCCCTGAAAAAATATTTTCCAGTCGCAGGAAGAAAGGATTATCACGAAAGAAAAAGACCAAAACAAAAAGGAGCACAGCACAGGCCGCGGAAATAGTGATAAAGGAATTAAGCACTCTTCTTTTGGGAGCCAGCCGGCGAAAATGAACGAGGAATGTAATAAAACCTGCGAGCAGCAAACAACCTGTAACCCCTGCTGAAAATGACAGCGCTAAAGGAAGGAATATCATGAGCAAGAGCAGTTTGCTGTTTATTTTATTCTGCTGAAAAAGATATTGAAGCAGGTAAAAAAGAAATACCGGGACAAAGAGCATGGCATAATAGGACGCTTCATACGTGAACATTTTCAACCGCAGAAATTGGGCAACACCCTGTGTAATGTTTTGCCGGATCCAGAAAAAATGATAATAAGGAGTAAAATAAAAGATCAATGCAATAAGACAAAATATGAAGTTGATGATCAGTATCCGTTTAAAAAATTTCTCATGGTCAACCGGCATTTTCAAAAAAGTATATACAGCCTGGCAAAAAAAGTAAATGAAAATAATATTCAGCAAAGCAATTGAATAACTGTTGAGATCGACCCCCGATATAAAAACATGGATGATAATAAAAGGCAATAAAACAACAATAAAAGGAAACAATACCTCTTTCTTCCGCTTCAAAAGCACCCAGATATAGAAAAAAGGACCCAACAGGGCGGTATAGGTCAATCCCAATGGCAAACCCACCGAGTTAATAAAAAAATAGATAAAGACAAAAGGAAAATATTTATTCAGCTTCATTGAATTTCTTTTTTAAAAAATCAATTGTTCCCCTCCATACCCCCCTTGCCTTGCCCCATTGCCCGGTAAAAACCCTTTTCAACCACCTTATCTTCATGGCAAACAAGGCTACCGGCACATTCCGTTTCCTGAATTTAGAAATAAATAATAAGCCGTTCCTGCAATAATAATAATCAGCTAAAAAACCTTTCCCGATCACTGTACTCACCTTGTCATAGCATACGGCTGATAAGCAAACCAATAATGAAACTCCCAGTTGTTTCGCCTGGTAGCACCAGTCAGTTTCTTCCCAGTACAAAAAATACTTTCCAGGTAATAGCCCCCATCTTTTAAAATTAGCCGCACGAGTAAATAAACATCCGCCGGAGATATAATCAAGCTTGTCAATAGCTTCCTGCTTATTGACCAATCGAACAGTCCCGGTTAAAAAATTGATCTTACCTCCACCGTAAAAAAGTGGTTCCCGGTTGCCTGAATATGACCTGACCTCAGCGCCAATAATACAATCGGAATTTTTATGAACAGAAAAATTTACCAGCTCAGTCAAAGTATCCTCCCGTATGGTCATATCCGGGTTCAACAACCATACATAAGCGTCCAGGTTGGCCAGCATACTAAGAACAATATTATTTCCGCCTGCAAAACCTGCGTTAATATCATTTTGTATAAAAGTTAAGCGGGGAAGCCCCTGCCAGTCAACCTGGCTATTAAGCATTTCCCGCTTATATATCTTATAGCCGGTTGCTTCGATCGCAGCATTCTTTGCGCAATCAATTAAATGTTCCAGGGAATTATTCTTTGAATTATTGTCAATGATTATTACGGAAAAATTGCCGTATGAAGATCTTAGCACAGATTCAAGACAATCCTTTGTGTCCTGCCACTGCAGGTAGTTCAGAATTAGTATATAAACTTTGGGGGTATCCATTTGATCATGCTGGTTTGATCTTTTCGGGCAGATGAACCCTGCTGCTTTCATATATTACTCCCACAGTAATAAATATCTCTGTAATGAAAATAGCAATGATCGTCCCGTTTGTTTGAAAGAACCAGGCTAATATGATATTCGACAAAATATTTAAGATCCCTCCCAATGTATATATCCTGAAATACTCTTTTTTCCGATTCATCGCCAGCAGCGTAAGGGTTGATGGGATATTCAGGCAAACGACCAGCAGCACGATGCACAACATCCGGAGAATGAAGACCGAATGAACAGCTTCTTTACCACTGAAAAAGAATAATACCTGTGGTGTAAACACAAACAAAAGGATGCTGCCGGCCAATACACAGAGCAAAAATGGGATATAAATCCTTTTAAAGAAACCGGTCACCTTATCTTTTCCATTCCTGACCAACAGGCATACCCTTGGATAAACGCTTTGAGAAAAAATAACCAGGCCCTGCTTCACCGTAAAAAATATTCTTTCGGCAATGCTGAAATAACCCACAATAAGGTCATTGGTAAAAAAACGCAAAACAAATATGTTGGCATACTGGCAGGTATTCATGGAAAGATTGGTAACAGTAAAATGCCAGCCTCCCTTTAATTCTTCTAAAATTTCAGCCCAGCCGGGATTATTAAATTTAAACCTGTAAAGCCGGTAAGCGATCAGTATTCCAATCACTCCTGCCAGGATATTCCCGATCCCCATGAAAAAAAGAAATAGATAATCATCCCCCTTGTTTTTTATAAACAGGAAAACAAGCGCAACAAACAGGATACGGCCAATAAGAGTTGTGAGCACGATGAACCACATTTTTTCCAACCCCTGGAAAAACCAATTCATAAGCAATGCCTGGCCTACAACAAAAACAAATGCCGCCAGGTATAATAAAAGGTGAGTTCTGAAAACCGGAACTGTCACCACTAATAGCAATAGCATCACAAAAGCGATAACACATAGGATCAGTTTGGAGAAAAGGACCCTGAAAAAAATCTGCGAAACTATTCCCCCGTCATCCCGGTTAACGGAAATGGTCCGTGTAGCCGTTTGGTTAAACCCATATTCGGTAAAAGTTGAAAGGTAGAACATAACCACCTGGGCAATGGCAATCACCCCATATCCTGCTGCGCCGATCCTTATTATCACATAAGGAATAACCAGCAATTGCAGTGACGAATTGATAACCTGAACAACTCCAAGGGAGAAAAAATTATAAATGAGCCTGTTATTTTTTTCAATTGGCATAAATGATGACGAAGGTAATAATGGTAATAGTAAATCCACTGAAAATGAAAACTACATTTTATTTTTTAAAGCAACTCCCAAACAATTCTTTCCGTTCAGAGTGCCGGAAATATTTATTGCAGCTGACCGCCGGGGAATAAAAAGAAAACCGGGAAGAAATTATGCGATTCATTCCCTAACTTTCCTTTTCCAAACAATCTTGTGTTATGAATGCGGATGTTAAAAACGAAACTGTACCATCAGAAGATATTGACCTGTTTTTATTAATTGAACGGAGCATCCTGTTTTTCAGGAAATACCGGTGGGTTTTTATTGTTGCTACCCTCTTAGGCATTTCCATGGGATTTTATTTCTTTTCTTCAATCCCTAAAACCTACAAATCAAGGATGATCGTTCATTCGTTCCTGCTTACCAACCAGGAAGAAATACAGATCGTTAATAACTGGAATGACCTGCTGAATAAAAAGGAATATAATGCGCTGATCAATGCGCTTCATTGCAGGGAAGAGATCCTGCCTAAAGTCAAACGGATAAAGGCAAAGGAGATCCAGCAGGTGTTTTCACAGCTCAACCCCAACGGGTTCTCCATTGATGTGCTGGTAACCGATAACGCAATATTGGATGAATTGCAAAACGGGCTTGTTTATGGTTTTGAAAACAACGCTTACATAAAGAAGCGCCTGGATGTCAAAAAAGCTGCATTTAAAGAACTCATTGACAAAACAAGTGCAGAGATCCAAAAACTGGATTCAACAAAAAAGATAGTCGAGAATATAATCAGTGGAAAAGAAAGGTCATCGCCATCACTGATCATTGACGGTTCCAGTGTAAACAGGCAGTTTATTGAAATGAATGAAAAACTTCTTGCATTCCGGGAAAACCTGGAGTTTACCAATGCCATCCAGGTATTACAGGGTTTTGAAAAATTCAGAAAGCCGGTTGGTCCTAACCTGATACCCTGGCTGGTAATAGGCCTGATGGTATTTCTCTCCATTGGTTATTTATTTGCGCTGATCAGTTCTATAAAGCAAGGCCTTAAGACCCGGGCAATAAACCGGCAGGGATCAAAAGAAAAGGTTGGATAAATTGGATTGAAATGAAACCGGGCCTTAATAAAAGCAATACCCTTTCAATTCTTAATCAGTTTCTATATCTTCTTTTCTTTACGGGTTTGATCTTTTCATTCAGGGCTGTCAGCAGTATCAGCACCGGGTTGATATTGCTGACCGGGATCTTTTTTAACAAACAACAAACCGGGTCATTCATCCCGGAGAATCTGAAAAAACCTTTTATTGCCTGCTGCATTATCTACTTTTTATTCCAGTTTACCTCACTCTTCAACAGCCATAATCTGGCAGAAGACTGGCGCCAGATCCAATTAAAGACAGGATTGCTGTTTATTCCGCTGGCTGTTTGCTGTTGTGCATATATAAACAGTACAACCCGGAGAAAATTATTAGCCTTTTATTCAATTCTGCTTGCTGCCGCGGGTCTTTATTGCCTATCAATGGCTTTCATTCATTATATAAATACGGCTGATTCTACCCATTTTTTTTATCATCCCCTTGTCAGTCCACTGAAGCAGCATGCTGTCTATTTTTCGCTGCTTGTTTTTGTTGATCTTTTATTTCTGATGGAAACCGTGAAAACAAGGGAATGGCTGTTCAACCGGGTACTCCATTTGATACTTGTTTCTTTCTTCTCTTTACTGCTGATACTGCTTTCATCAAAACTGGTCATATTCTTTTACGGAGTTTACCTTCTTTATTATTTCTTGACCTTAAGTAAGAGAATCAAGCTGAAGAAACCAATTTTCGTTGGTTTTATCCTTTTTCTTTTTGTGGGTATTTCATTGCTATTTATGACAAGCAATCCGGTCAGCAACAGGTTTAAAGAAATTGTACAGGGTGACCTGGCTATTGTGCAACAGGACAACTATCAGCCCGCCGATTATTTCAACGGTCTTCAATTCAGGCTGCTTCAGTGGAAGCTGGTACCCGAAATACTGAATGAAAACAAAAGCTGGTGGACAGGTGTCGGAGCCGGAAATGCCCAACTGCTTTTAAACAAAAAATATATTTCAAGAAATATGTATCATGGTAAACCCGGTACTGACGACATCGGTTACCTGATATACAATACTCACAACCAATTACTCGAATCACTGTTAAAGAATGGTATCCCGGGAGCTGTGCTTTTCCTGCTTATCTGTTTTGCCCTGTTGCAGATAGCCTGGAGAAATAAAAACAACATTGTGCGTTTTACTATTTTATTGCTGCTTTTCCATGCTTTCACAGAATCTGTACTTGAAACGCAATATGGGATACTGATCTTTACTTTTTTCCCTTTATTTCTTTCCCGGGATTAAAGCAGCCAACCTTTAACCGTTTTAATACGATTTGCAGGGTACTTTCCTTTTTCTATGCATCCATTGTCAGCCGTCATAATAACTTTTAATGAAGAACAGAATATCGAACGATGTATAAGATCAGTAAAAGAAGTAGCTGACGAGATCATCGTTCTGGATTCCTTTTCTACAGACCAGACAGTCCATATTGCCCGCAGCCTCGGCGCCATTGTTCACCAGGAAAAATTCAGGGGATATATCGGACAAAAGAACCTGGCCATTCAACTTGCCTCTCACAACTATGTACTGAGTCTTGATGCTGACGAAGCGCTGGATGAAAAACTGGCTGCCTCTATTTTGGGGGTAAAGAATGATTTCTCCTGCCGGGCCTACCGGATGAACCGCTGCACCAATTATTGCGGTCATTTTATCCGTCATGGTCTATGGTATCCTGATTCAAAGATCAGGTTGCTTGACCGTCGTTGTGCACGTTGGGCCGGGATGAATCCCCATGATAAAATAGAAGTTGATCATAATTTTCCTGTGGGACAGCTTGCCGGTGACATATTGCATTATTCATTTACCGCCCCCGATGACCTGGTGTGGCAAAATAACCGGCTTAGCTCCATTTCAGCCGCATCACTTTATGCCCGGGGCCGGCGAAGTTCATGGTTTAAAATGCTGGCAAGACCAACCTGGGCATTTATTAATGGTTATTTTTTTCGTTTAGGTTTTCTTGACCGGTTCGACGGATTTGTCATTGCTGTTCACACATCGCACCAGGTGTTTATGAAATATAGCAAATTGTATCGTTTGCAGCGGTCAAAACCGAAAAAGATCATATCCCCTGTGACAAAATTTTTCGAAAATGAAGCAAAACAAGCCGCCGGAGAAGGCTAGTCAGTTATTTTTATTTTTCTTTCCGGGTTCATATCCTTCTTCTTATAAAAAATCAGTCTACATTTAAAGTTCTGCTAACCGGTTATTAAAACAGGTGAATAATACACTTAACAATACATGGGCAATCCTTGACAAAAAAGAAAAAAAACAATTTGTCATCCTGATCCTGATGAGTATTGTCATCAGCATTGCAGATATTCTCGCCCTTGTCGCCTTGCTGTGGATCATCCAGTTCTATGTGCAGCCGGGTAATACCCCTGTTCTTCATTTTTTACCCGCCTGGCTCGCTGATAAAAATTCTGTGTCACTGATAGCCCTGTTTGTTGTTTTATTCAGTATAAAAAACATTGCCGGTTACCTTATTGCAAAAGCTCATTATACATTTACAGGCCGGGTTGCCGTCAGGCTTTCACGGAATAGCCTTGTTAGTTACCAGCAGGCTGAGTTTGTAGAGTTTGTGCATACTGATTCTTCTGCCCTGATCCGTAAAATAGCGCTTCAACCTTTTGATTTTTCCCAACAGGTTTTGTCGGGCCTCCAACAGATCATTACACAGTTGTCACTCATCACCATCACCATTATTGCCATTCTGCTTTTCAATGCTAAATTGTTCCTGCTGTTGCTATTAATATTGCTGCCACCGGTCATTGCAGTATTCTATTTTCTGAAAAATCGTCTTACTATTGTCAAAAAAAATATTCGTAACAACAATGAACGGTCTTACCAGTATTTGCTTGATGCTCTTAAAGGATATGTAGAAGGAAATATTTATAACAGAAACGGTTTCTTCCTGCGACGATTTCTGCATTACCGCCGGCAATTCAGTGCTAATTTGTTCGATTCGCTATCTCTCCAGGGACTACCAGGCAGGATCATCGAGATATTTGCGGTACTTGGTTTGTTTATCCTGATCGTCATTGCCAAATGGTCAGGTAATGACGATAGCAATACCCTTATCACGGTAGCGGCATTCATGGCGGCAACCTATAAGATCATTCCAGGTGTTGTAAAAGTGATCAACCTGGCCGGCCAGATAAAAGCTTATGAATTTTCAGCCGATGAACTGAGACTAACGGCCAACACAGAAGAGAATATCATTAAAAACATTTCTCCTGTAAACATCCGATCAGTGGAACTGAAGGGTATAAACTTTCAATATTCCGGTCAGATCGTTTTGAATAATTTTTATTTTTCAGTAAAACAAGGAGATTTTTTAGGCATTGCTGGCGCTTCCGGTATTGGGAAAACAACTATTCTGAATCTGTTGCTGGGGTTTTTAAAACCTGCTTCGGGGGATATACTGATCAACAATAACTCAGTCAGCAATGAAACGGCAAAACAATACTGGCCGGCTATTTCCTGTGTCAGGCAGCAGTCTTTCTTTATGTATGATACGATTTTGAGAAACATTACATTGGAGGAAGATGAACATGATAAGACCGGGCTGGATTTCGCATTAAAAGTATCAGGAGTAGACAAACTGGTGGAAACCTACCCGGAAGGGCTGGAAAAGATGATCACTGAAAATGGTAAAAATATCAGCGGGGGCCAGCAACAACGCATTGCTATGGCAAGGGCCCTGTATAAAAAAGCTGATCTGATCATGCTGGATGAACCTTTTAATGAACTGGATGAGGCGTCAACACAGTCAATACTTGAGCATTGCAGGGAATTATGCAGGAATGGAAAAATTATTATCATGATCACCCATGATAAAAAAAGCCTTGCCTTCTGTAACAAAATTGTTTCTCTAAATGAACAATGAAAGAAAGACATTCATCATTCTTACTCCCGGGTTTCCGGAAAACGAGGCGGACAGCACCTGCCTGCCTTTGCAGCAATCTTTTATCCGTTTATTGAAAGAATTGTATCATCAACTGGAAATCGTTGTGCTAAGTTTTCAACATCCTTATCACAAAATAAAATACAAATGGTTTGACATAGAAGTCATTCCATTCTCGGGCAGGAACAAAGGTGGTTTGAACCGTTTAGTACTTCGAAGTAAAATAAATGCAACGTTAACGGAGCTGCATAAAACAAAAATTATAATAGGGCTGCTAAGCTTCTGGTGTAATGAATGTGCATGGATCGGTAAACATTTTGGCGATAAGCATGGCATTAAACATTATTGCTGGGTATTGGGACAGGATGCTAAAAAAGAAAATAAATATCCGCAGAGGCTGAAGCCGGGTCCCAAAGAACTGGTTGCTTTATCCGATTTTCTGCAAGATGAATTCGAAAATAATCATGGCATCAGGCCGTTTAATCTGGTTCCGCCGGGTATAGATGCAAAACAATTCCGACCTCTTCCTGCTGAAAAAGATATTGATATTCTTGCTGCAGGCTCATTGATCCCATTGAAGCAGTATGATATTTTTCTGCAGGTCATTGCTGAAATAAAAAAGCAAATTCCATGGGTTAAGGCTTTATTGATTGGTGAAGGCCCGGAAAGAGTCAGGCTGCAGGGACTTATCACAAACAGGGGATTGCAATCCACTGTTTCTCTTACCGGGGAATTGCCATATGCTGAAGTGTTGCATTGGATGCAAAGGTCAAAAATCTTTCTTCACACGTCATCCTATGAAGGTTTTGGCGTGGTATGTATCGAAGCGCTTCATGCTGCAGCACAGGTTGTCAGTTTCGTAAACCCTATGTATTCCATCATTCAAAATTGGCATATTGCCCGCAGTAAGGAAGAAATGATCCAAAAAACGCTGAAGTTATTAAAAACACCTGTTACGGAATTTGCCCGGGTCACTCCTTATGAAATTGAAGCGTCAGTAAAAAAGATGATGCAATTATTTGCTTCTTAAAAAATACAATATGGATTTAATGGTTTTTTTAAAGGGCACAATGCTCAGGGGTTTATATTGCCAGCCTTTCAAAAACCATTTTATCGCTTTTTTGGGAAGGGAGTACGTTAAATATTTTTCACCAAAATTCATATAGGTCCTGAACAATGCATTTTTTGCAATGGATGATGGAAGTTTTTGCCGGTTTGATTTGATAATTTCAATTCCTTCGTAATAACTTTTTTCCCAATTGGGTGTACAATAATTGGAGTCATGCAGGCGGCGGAATACCAAGGGTTCAAAAAGGATAAAAGCTTTGAACTTATAAGCAAGGTTGATGATGAATTCAAGGTCAGAAAAAGATTTTTCCTCTTTAAACGGGCCGGTACTATCCAGGCATACTTTACGAAAAAGTAATGCTTGTGTAAAACCAGCCACTTCGGATTTGAAAAAGTCAACAAAAACATTTTCGTATTTCACCCCTTCCCTTTCCTTATAAAAATAATCGACCGGATTACCCGGTTCCCTGAAGTTGTATCCATTCGTAAGACAAAATCCTGCCCGGGGGTTTTGCTGGAGTGCTGTTACCTGTTTTTCAAGCTTTTTAGCGGCCCAGATATCATCTGAATCTATAAAAGCGATCAATTCACCCTTTGCCATTCCCAGCCCGGTATTTTTTATTTTCCCTCCGATTCCTATTCTCCCGGCTTTATAAAATTTAATTCTTTCGTCCTTTAATTGCACAATGATCTCTTCTGTGTTATCCTCAGAACCATCATCCACAATGATCAGTTCCCAGTGGGGATAGGTTTGTTTGCAAATACTTTCAATAGTATCCAGTATTAATCCTGCCCGGTTATAGGTTGGCATGATGATGCTTACCTTAGGAGATGTGGAATTATCAAACATTTATTTTTGCTTTCCAAGTGATACGATTACCTGTTCGATCTTCCGGGCAATAGCTCCAAAAGAAAGTTCTTCATTAAACTGCTTCAGCACTTTATTTCTTTCTGTTTCGATATCCATTTCCTTTGTTTGTAACAAAGCTTTTAAAAGATCAGCCTCATTTCCGGGCTGATAAAGCAATCCGCATTTTCCCGGGCCGGTCATCCTCCGAAAAGATATAATGTTAGTCACAATGGGTATGCATTTGCAAGACATGGCTTCGCAAATGGCTACACCACCTCCCTCATAATGCGAACCGGAAATAATGAAGTCAGCTGCATTGTACCAGTTTTGTAAATTACTATGCTCAACCCTGCCAATTAGTTTTATACTATCTTTTTCAGCAATTAGTTTTTTTACTTCTTCCAGCAATTCTTCCGTATGGTAGATCATAAACAATCTGGCGGTTGGTACCTGAAATAAGAAATTTTTAAAGGCTTTCACAACTGTCAGGGGGTCTTTATTTTCATTGAGTCTCCCGACCCACAAAAAAAACGGTGACCCTGTAATTGATAACATTTTCCATGCATCAGTCCTGCTCCCCGGCCGGAAAACAGAAGAACCATGCATAACTTCATGGATTTTTTTTACATTCCCTATATTGCCTTTTTTTACCCAATCATGTCCGAATTCAGAAGAAGTAAACAGATATGCATCCACAAATATGTTTGCAATTCTTTGCAAATATTTTTTTAGCCCTGTAAATGGCTTTTCCGAACGATGAATGAGAATAATTTTTACCGAACTTCCCAACCTAAGTCTTAATTGTATTATCTGTAAAGGGAAGATCAGACCGTTTACAAATACGGCATCCGGTTTCAGTTTCTTAATAAGACGATGCATGTTTCGTGGAAAGAGAATTGTTTTTTTCTTCTGCCTGATAAAATAATAATCAACTGCATTTAGCCGGAACCTCCCTTTATAGTTGATCCGTTCAATGCCGATCACTTCGTTAACCCTGGCCAGGCTCTCTAAAATACCCCTGTATCCCTCAATACGTCTCAGCCACGCAGCAGGCTGGCCATATTCCGGTGAGCTGGTATAACTGGTAAAAACAAATTTCATACTTGATGGCCTAAAATATTATCAGAAGATATCCATATCAGCGAGGGTGAATTTAACTTTTTCCGGGGGGATGGGTGAGTCGAAATCCTGGAATAAACAGGGAAATGCAGGCGTTCCCTTATATGATAAAGAAAATAGCTTATGCAAAGATGTTCCGGGACTGCAATGAAACTGAATTTGTTTAATCCCTAGTTTATTTGCAATTCTTCTTAGCCGGCCAATAACAGTACCAAAGTTTGATTCATTTACGCCCTGCATATCGCCGATCAATAAATTATGTTTGATATTTAACCAGATAGTTGAATCTTCTTCAGCAATGATTATTGTATTATTGTATGTTTTATTTTGTAAATATTCAGCACTCCGGCAAACGGCGGCATAACCATCTGCCAATACAGAACTTGCAATTCCGTTCAGGGGCAACGCTTTATTTTTCAGAATAAAAGAAGAATATTTTAAATAAATAAATTTTAAGAGGCCAAATTTTTGGGGAAATGCTGCAAATGGCAAGCCTCTGATCTTAATTGTAAAGCAATCCATGGTCTCTGTCATCTTCCAGCCTAATTTATTTACAGCTCCGTGCAAAGAATTCTGATTCGGAAATCCAAAGACCAGCCGGATACGAAGTTCCCTGCACAGGTCAAAGGTTTTATTGGACAAATCAACAAACATTCCTTTGAAGCGATGCTTCGGATGTGTCATGGTATCTGCAGATTGGGCAGCCAGTATCCTGTCTTTTTCCCATTGAATATAACAGGGAATGACCCCGTAATAGGCTACTGGCAATTTGTTATTATTATATGCAATATATCCAACATATTCAACCCCGGTATAAGCGGTATCATACTTTTTAGAAAAGTAATCAACAGGCCGTTGTGAATTATAAACTTCTGAATAAAGATTTGCCAAATCCTTCAGGTTATTCTTATTCAAACGGACAACCATGTACCGATTGTTCGCTACTTCATTTATTATTTCCGGCGAAGTTTGCATGTGCCTGGTTTATGTTGGATATAAATGGATTTATCGTAAGCCTTTCTCTTATGGCGGCGTCCCCGCTGTCATCGTGAAATTGGAATTCTGTTGCCAGTAATTGACTGTATCCTGCATTTTTTGCTGCTGACACAATGTTTTTTGTATACAAACCATAAGGGAATGCTATAGCTTTTATTGCTCTGTTGGTAATCTTTTCGAGATAATGTTTTGACCGGGTTATTTCTTCTTTAGCCTTTTCAACCGGGATTTTTGCAAGATCATTATGATAATAACCATGACTGCCAATCGTTACCCATTTACTGGCCGATAATGTTTTAATCTCCTCTTGAGTCATCTGCAGCCAATAATCAATTTCAGCTTTTTGTTTGTATGAACCCAACAGGTTCATCATTTCTGCTTTCTCTTCAAAACCGGTGTGCCGCAGGTTATCCACCAATAAATTCCCGGTTACTGAAGAAATGTATCTCCCGTTTCCCCTTTTTTCAAAATTTTCATTTCTGAATCTTATTTTATCCGGTCCATATTTACTGGCAAGAGATAAGACATCATTCCATAAAACATCATATCCTGCCTCCCGGATACCCGTAATGAAAAAAGCAGCCGGAATCTCATATTGCTCCAGCAGGGGCAAAACATATTTATAATTATTGGTAAACCCGTCATCAAAGGTAAAGCAGATATTAAATCTTTCCTTACTAAACCGCTGATAATAATAATCATCCAAGGAGACGATATGAAAATATTTTTTATAGAAACGAAGCTGTGCCTCCAATGATCTGAGTTTCAAAAAAAGTGTATTAAACTGAAGTGGCTGGCGAATACAAACGCCATGATAAAGCAGGATTCTGCACCCCCTTGCTTTTTTTACAAGCTGCCGGTTCAGTCCCAGTTGCCAGGCTATATCCCTGGGCAGGCCTTTCAGCCTGCTTCGTAAGTGGTAGTATTTACTGAATAAAGCCGGCATATTTTTTTGTCACCTCAGTTACTGAAAATATTTTCTTTAGTTTTAAAAATGAAGTTGTTGAAAAAAATACTGAACAAGCTCAACGGCCTTTATTACCCGCAGGAATATCTCTGTCTTGCTCATGAATCTTTTGAACAGCCGCTTCATGCCTTCCTCATCAATGAGGGGCGTGTAATTAAAGATATTACAAAGCTGCATTCCTTTGTGGGATACCATCCTCTTATCTTTTCATTATTACCCGCTTTGACCGATTCCGTTCAACTTTCAACGATCAACATTGCTTTTACACAGCATGAATGGCAACTAAACGAATCTTTTGCACAAAAGGATGCTATTGCCATGCTCCGGCTTAAAAAAATAAAAGAACAGGAAGCGGGTAATGAAACGATCCTTTATTACGAGGGAGTCAAGGGGTCTCATCGCTTTATTTCACACTTTCACCAGTTTATGATCCAATTGCATAACCGGCTTTATCATAAAAAACCCGGCAATGTTTATTTGCCCGGCAATTTGTATAAACAGGTTCAGATCGCTTATTCAATCCCGAGAAATATTTCCCTGGTCACTGTGAGGCAAAATAATCGCTTTAATCTTTTTCCCACCGATCTTCACGGGCCGGTCAATGAGGATCATTATATCATCTCTCTCCGACATGATGGTAAGGCCTGCCATCAGGTTACCACTGCAGGCCGCATCCTGCTTTCAGAGGTACATAGCAACTTTTATAAAACTGCTTATGCCCTTGGCAAAAATCATATGCAGGAAATGAAGGATAAGGAGAATTATCCTTTTAGCGACGGGGTATCAGCCCATTTGCAACTGCCATTGCCACAATTGACCCTTTTTTACCGGGAGTTGGAACTCCATGATTCATTTATCCATGGCATCCATCGGGTAATGCTCTTTAAAACCCTTTGCGGGCAAAGATTTCAGGATAGTCTATCCACGCTGGCACATATTCATAATGTCTATGCCACCTGGAGGCAAAATAACCAGCTTCCGGGCAACTATTTACTTCACTAACCCGATTGGAAAAGAAATAGTTACATAACAATATTTTTTCATGAACAGGGTGCTTTTATTTAATCCCCGCAGCGCCAATTATAAACCGAGGATACCTAATTCTATTCTCAGTATTGCTTCATCCATAGAGGGACGGTATGATTATGTAATTGTGGATGGAAACCTGGAAGATGATCCCTGGGAAAAAATTCATCGTTATTTATCAGATGGCAGTTTCAAATATGCGGGTGTAACTTCCATGCCCGGCCCCCAACTGAAACAAGCCATTCCTGTATCAAAGAAAATCAGGGAACTCTTTCCACAGATCGCTATCATTTGGGGCGGGTATTTTCCCTCCAATCAATCCAAAGTGGTTTTGAATTCCGGTTTTGTTGATTTTGTGGTAAACGGACCAGGAGAAAAAACATTTCCGTCATTACTGGATGCATTGGAAAACAATACGCCTCATGAATTAATTCATAACCTTATTTATAAATCAGGGAGACAGATCATTAAAACCGCCAAAGATGAATTGTATGAGCCAGATGAATTACCGCCTCTGCCCTATGAAAAATTGAATCAAAGCTATCCCCTTCACCATTATCTCGGCAAAACCTACCTGGGAACAAAGACCATTGCTTATCATTCCAGTTATGGTTGCCCTTTTAAATGTTCGTTCTGTGCTGTAGTTCCCATTTATAATGCCCGGTGGAAAGGCAGATCAGCACAGCTTATTTATAATGACATTAAATATTTGAAAGAAAATTTCGGTGGCAATGCCATTGAGTTTCATGATAATAATTTCTTTGTATCTGAAAAACGAACGATGGAATTCGCCCACTTGATCAAACCGGAGAAAATGGTTTGGTGGGGTGAAGGTCGTATTGATACGGTTGATAAATATTCCGATGAATCCTTATCCCTCATGCGGGAAAGCGGCTGTCAGATGATTTTCTTTGGCGCCGAAACAGGCAATGATGAGATATTAAAAAAAATGGATAAAGGCGGAACACAGACAGCCGATGGTATACGAAGTTTTGCAGCAAGAATGGCAAAGTTTGATATCATTCCAGAATACTCATTTGTTCTTGGCACGCCGGCTGATTCTCCCGATCAGGTGATGAAACAGATTGACGGGGACATTGCTTTTATTAAAGAGATAAAACAAATTAATCCGAAAACAGAGATCATCATATATGTGTACAGCCCGGTGCCGACTGAAGGAAGTGATATGTACAACAAAGTATTGCAAACCGGGTTTCTCTTTCCTGAAAGACTGGAAGACTGGATCAGTCCGCAATGGGAAAATTTTGACCTGCGGAAAAATCCGCTGACACCCTGGCTGACTCCGGAGATGATCAATAAAATAAAGGATTTTGAAACGGTGCTGAACGGGTACTATCCTACAGTATCCGATATAAGACTGACAGGTGTTAAAAGAAAGATTCTGAAAGGTCTTTCTACTTTTCGGTATAAGACTGGTTTGTATTGGAAGCCCTACGAATTGAAAGCGTTGCAAGTATTATGGAAATATCGCCAACCTGAACTGGAAGGATTTTGAGAACTGTATTTAAACATATTGTGGCAAACACCTATAAACCCCTGCTGGTAAAATATCTCTCTAAAACAAGAGTGCATAAATGGGGCGGCATTAAATTAGAAATTCCGCCACAGGTTTTTCATCCCGGATTTTTTTCAAGTACACAATTGTTGCTTCAACATATTTCCGGGCTCTCCCTGAAGAATAAGAATTTTTTGGAATTGGGTGCAGGCAGTGGTCTGATTGCTATACAAGCTGCAAAAAAAGGTGCCCTGGTTACTGCCACAGATATTAATCCTGTTGCAATAGATTATCTTTATAGTAATAGTGCGCTAAATAATGTGATCCTGGAAATAATTCAATCCAATCTTTTTGCTGGCATACCAGGCGGGATATTCGATATTATTGCCATCAATCCTCCTTATTACAAAAAACAACCTGTAACCCTTCAGGACTATGCCTGGTTTTGCGGTGAGTATGGTGAATATTTCTCAGGTTTATTCAGTCAACTGGCAGGCTACATTCATGATAAAACGGAAACCATCATGGTTCTTTGTGAAGGTTGCGATATAGCCATGATAGAAACAGCGGCGGACAGGAATGGCTTTGAACTTCAGCTTATGCTGACAAAGCAAAATATGCTTGAAAAGAATTTTATCTATAAAATAGAAATGAAATAGTGATATCGACAGGAACCCACATAATGTCTTCCGGTTTTGAGCAACTATATATTGACGTCAGGCATAAAGAAGGACGGATATATAGCGATGAAGAAGTGTTGCATTTGCCGGATATTTCCGGGGACCATCCTCATTATGCTGAATGGCTGTTAAGAAAAGAATCCTGCGAAAGACTAACGCTTTATTTTGAAAAACGGCTCGGGTTGATGAAAATACTTGAGGTGGGTTGTGGCAACGGCTGGCTGTCCCATCGGCTGGCTTCTATAAATGGTTATGATGTTACAGGTACTGATGTAAATCTTTCAGAATTGTGCCAGGCCGAAAGGGTATTCAGTCATATCCCTTACCTGCAATTTATTCCTGGTGGTATACATGCAGAAAGATTAGAGGAGAAAGGGTACGACTTTATTGTTTTCGCGGCAAGTATCCAGTATTTTTCTTCATTAAAGGAAACAATAAGACAGGCCATGGGGAAATTGAAAACAAACGGTGAGATACATGTTCTCGACAGTTTTTTTTACAAGCCCCGAGAAATCAATGTTGCGAAAGAATGTACCGCAAAGTATTACAGGGATCTTGGTTTTTCGGAAATGACAGAACACTATTTTCACCATTCAACCGATGAACTGAACTCTTTTCGTTTTAAAACACGGTATCGACCCTCATTTATCAAGCGGCTTTCAAATAATAAAAATCCTTTTCCCTGGTTCTGTATAAAGAAATAGTAGTATGAACATCACGCAGTCATTATATCATTCGTATAAAAGGCTCAGGACCTTACATACCGACCGGATCAGCGCCTTACCCATCGTCATATTGATGCCGCATAGTGCCTGTAACTGCCAGTGTGTGATGTGTGATATCTGGAAAGACAATAAAAACCTGAAACAGCTTACAGAAAAAGATATTCAGGGGTTACTCAGTTCCTTGAAGAAACTGGGAACACGGCAGGTAGTCATGTCGGGTGGCGAGGCACTGCTGAATCCAAAATTTTTCAGATTTTGTGAAATACTCAAAAAGCAGGACATAAAACTGTCATTACTCTCCACCGGGCTTACATTAAGAAGGAATGCAGAACAACTTTTATTATATGTAAATGACATCATTGTATCCCTTGATGGTAACGAAGAAATTCATGACCGGATCCGGAATATTCCCGGCGCATTCAAAAAACTAAAAGAAGGCGTGCAATACATCAAAAGCATCGACCCTGCATTTAAGATAAATGCAAGAACAGTTATTCACCGGTTGAACTTCCCCATTTGGCCTGCTATTATTAATGCCGCGAAGGAAACCGGATTCAACCAGATCAGCTTTTTGCCGGCAGATGTCAGCAGTCATGCCTTCAACAGGGAGATTTTATGGAGCGATCAGCGACAGCATGAAATTTTGCCGGATGAGAATGAATTGGCTGAACTAAATACAATTCTCGGGCAACTGATTGAAGAATATAAAGAAGATTTTGCACAAGGATTTATTGCTGAAAGCCCTGAAAAACTCAGAAAAATTTACAGCTATTATGCCGCTTTTTATGGAAAAACACCTTTCCCTTATAAAAAGTGTAATGCTCCCTGGGTTTCTGCCGTAATTGAAGCTGACGGAACTGTCCGGCCCTGTTTTTTCCATGCCCCGATGGGAAATATCCGGAAACAATCGCTGGATATGATCCTGAACAGTGAAGATGGCATCCGTTTCCGTAAAGAACTCGATATGGAGACTAATGGTACCTGTATAAAATGTGTGTGCTATCTTAATCTTTCACCGGGAACAAAACTGAATTAAATGAGTAAGATCCTTTTTTCCCACTCTTATTTCATGCGGTTTGATTCCAAACAATGGGTTACAGGGCAACCGTATCCACCCATCGGTACATTATATGCTGCTGCGGTAATGCGGCAGGAGGGTCACGAAGTCTCTTTCCTTGATACTATGTTTGCTTACGGACCGGAGGAAGTAATATTACCGCTGCAAAAGCATCATCCGGATTTTTTTGTGATCTATGACGACGGGTTCAACTACCTCACCAAGATGTGCCTCACTAATATGAGGGAAGCGGCTTTTGAAATGATGAAGTTTGCAAAACAAAAAGGATGCATTGTTATTGTTTCCAGTTCTGATGCCACTGATCATTTTGAACAATATTTACAGGAAGGCGCCGATTTTGTGATTTTAGGTGAGGCGGAACAAACAATGGCAGAACTGGTAAAAGCGGTCGAAGAAAAAACCGAAGGATCAGGTGGACAAAAAAATTTCTTACTCATTCCCGGCCTGGCATACCATTGCCAGGGCGCTATAATAAAAACGGTGCGGAGAAATGTGATGAAGGAACTTGATCAACTTCCATTTCCTGCCTGGGACATCATTGATATTGAGCCATACCGTAAAACATGGCTGAAACACAAAGGCTATTTTTCACTGAACATGGCCACCACCCGGGGATGTCCTTTTAAATGCAACTGGTGCGCCAAGCCTATTTATGGCAACCGCTACAATTCCCGATCGCCGCAGAATGTGGTTGCCGAATTGAAAATGCTGAAAGACAAATATGCATTCGATCATATCTGGTTTTGCGACGACATCTTTGGATTAAAACCCGGCTGGCTGCATGAGTTTGCCAGTCTGGTGGAAAAAGAAGAATTGGATTTTAAATTTAAGATACAGGCAAGAGCCGATCTGTTATTACAGGAAGATCATATCCGGGACCTGGCGAGGGCGGGCTGCGAAAATATCTGGATGGGCGCTGAAAGCGGTTCGCAGCAGATACTGGATGCTATGGATAAAGGCACCCGGGTGGAACAGATCTTTGAAGCAACTTATTTGCTCAGGAAAAATAATATACAGCCTTCTTTCTTTATACAATTCGGTTATCCCGGCGAAACAAAAGAGGATATTGTCAAAACCATTGACATGATAAATACTTTGTTACCTTATGAAATTGGCATCTCTGTTTCTTATCCCCTGCCCGGTACTTTATTTTATGAAAAAGTGAAGGCCCAATTGCAGTATAAATCCAACTGGACAGACTCGGATGAATTGGCGTTGATGTTTCGTAATACCTATGCCCCGGCTTTTTATAAACAGTTACATAGGTTTGTCCACAAGAGTTATCGTAAACACCTTGCTATTGAAACGATGAAAACGATATTTGCCAAACCGGCATCTTTCAGCTTCAAAAAGATCAGGAAAGTATTATCCTTATTGTATTATTATCCATCCACATGGTTCGCCAAACAAAAATTGTTCACGGAATCCCGCCCACTGGGCTCTGTGAGCAGTCAGCACTTTGATACGGCAGCACTATGAGTGATACAACAACCATATATGAACAGGCAGCAGCAAAAGCTTTCAGCAAACAGGCCCCGCATTTTGATACGCTATACAATGACAACAACATCATTCAGTATAAAAGAAAAAGGGTCAGGGAACATGTTGCAATGTTTTTGACTCCCCATTCATCTATTCTCGAATTAAATGCCGGTACGGGAGAAGATGCCCTTTATTTTGCCCGGCAGGGCCATACTGTTCACGCAACAGATATCTCAGCCGGCATGCAGGAATTGGCCATTAAAAAAATAAAAGAAAATCATTTGGAGAGTGCTGTTGGTTTTGAGCTTTGCTCCTTTACAGAATTGGATGGACTGCATCATAAAGGACCGTATGATCTTATCTTTTCAAATTTTGCGGGGCTGAATTGCACAAGCCAGTTACCAAAAGTGCTTGATTCTTTTTCTCATTTATTAAAACCCGGTGGTCTTGTTACATTAGTTTTACTCCCAAGGTTTTGCCTTTGGGAATTTTTACTCTTATTCAAAGGAAAATTCAAGACTGCTTTCCGACGTTTCAGCGGTAGTAAAGGAACAAAAGCCAGGATCGAAGGAGAATATTTCCGTTGCTGGTATTATGATCCTTCATTTATCCGGAAGCACCTAAAAAACTCCTTTGAGGTAGTTGCTTTAGAGGGGTTATGCAGCCTTGTTCCGCCTTCTTATATGGAACATTTTGAAGAAAAGCATCCGCGGTTGTACCGGTTACTGGGAAAAAAAGAGACCAGTTGGAAATGCAAATGGCCGTGGAAAGCAATTGGGGATTATTATATAATCACTTTACAGAAGAAACGGTGAAAGTATCCTGGCAAGCCGGTTGTTTCAATCCTACCAATTTTTGCTCATACAAAGCCAGTACTTTTTCCTGGAACGCCCCGGGGTTCGACCGGGCAAAATGTTTCCCGGTGATAAGGTCCATAGCTTGTCCCTTTTTGTTCCGCTTTCCTTTTTCCACTTTCCGCTTCCAACGGTTTTGTGTAAGATTGAAAAGATAATTCTCAAGCCGATTCCCAGCCTTTGTGTTCAACATCCATTCTACGATTTTTTTGAACAACGATACCCCGGGATCTGTTTTCTCCTGGCGCCTGTAATTACAGGCAGGCAGCCATTCGTTAGCCCAATTATTCATTCCGAAAAATAACTTCATAGTTTGTTCACCACTTACAGGCAACAGGGTTTTGATTTCAATAGCTGTGAAAACATTCTTCTCTTCCAGCAGCAATGCTTTTTCATCAATATAATAATTCATGCAATAGAAATGTTGCCTTCCCGTAAGAAAAGTGAGTTTTTTATACAGGTGCATCAGGGTCCTGGCTATCCATAAACGATTGGCTTTTGTGATAATAAAAAAATCAATATCTGCTTTTTCGTCAGCATAATTCTTGGATAAAGAACCTGAAATGCCTACCGCTCTTACGAAAGGAAACTGGTAAAGAAACCGGCCGATCCTCCATGCCTTTGCCAATAATTTTTCAGCCCATTGATTTCCCTGCCTTCTCCGGTGAGCCAGTAACGGGTTATTTTGAATGGAATAAAAACCATGAGAGAGAAAAACAGTTTTCTCTTCCTGTAATTCATGAAGACAATCCTGAAGGAATCTTTCATCAACCTTAACAGGCAGGAATTGCCTGATCTCACCACTCGTCAGCGGGTAATGAAAAATATCAAAATAAGCCAGTGTCTCTACTACTCCCTTTTTGCAGGCAGTATAATCCTGCAAATTTTCAAGCAGGTTAAGCCCCGTAATATGTATGGGTGATTGTATCATTCCCAAAAGCAACCTTCTATTGAATTTTCCGATTTAACCATTTGAATAATTGATATATGGTTTGAGTACTTCTTTCCACCATACGGCTGCACAGAGAATGACTGCCGGGAAGTGGTCAGCTAAAGGCCAAAACGCTGTTATCCGGAGTTTCGTTGCCAGCAGGAAAAAGTATTTATTCCTTAAACGTGGTTTTGATTTCCTTTTTTCAACCCTCGTTTTATTGCTGCTGATGAGCTGGCTTATCCCGATGATATCACTGGTTATCATTTTGGATTCCAAAGGCCCTGTTTTTTACCGCCAAAAAAGAATTGGAAGAAATGGAAAACCATTTTACTGCATCAAATTCAGGACCATGATCCAAAACCAGGAAGCTGATGAAAGACCGGCTGAAGAAAATGATGAACGGATCACAAAAGCGGGGAAGATCCTGCGGCGCACAAACCTGGATGAGCTGCCGCAGTTCTTTAATGTATTAGCAGGACAGATGAGTGTTGTTGGCCCCAGGCCACATATGCTGGTTGATTGTATCCGGTTTTCCTTTGTAATACCCTCTTACCAGTTCAGGAACCTGATAAGACCGGGTATAACCGGTTGGGCGCAGGTTAACGGTTATCATGGGATTACCGCCGATTATGAAAGCATTATTCTCCGCTATTACTGGGATGCCCAATATGTCCGGAAGGCCGGTTTGTGGCTCGACCTGAAAATAATAGGAGCTACCATCATTCAAAGTATGCGTAACCTTAGGGCCGTTTGCTTTGTTTATTTCCGGCATAAGCAGAAAAGAAATAAATCCTCCAACCAAACTGAAATCATCCCACGACCCTGAATACTTTCCATTTTTGTGTGCCGGGAACGATCAGGGGAGCAATAGCGTCTGAAAATTGTTTGAACTGTGGCTGCCCCATTTCAGATAGTGCCATCGTAAAATCTTCCAGCTGTTCAAATTCATATTCATCAATAACCAGTGAAGGCGACTCGCCGATATGGCCCACATATACTTTACTTTTTGATTTTGAAAACCGGGAAGACCGGAACTTTTCCGCTCCCCATTCTTTCATAATATCAAGAGCTTGTTTTTGTTTGCCAAAAACAATTTCCAGGGACCATTGACAGATGTACATAAAATTGTATTTAGATCAGTCTAAGATAAGCCAAAATGGCAAGGCGATCACCGGAGCAACTTATAGAATTTTTGCAATTCAGCCATCTCAGTTGCCGGTAACACTTCATTATTATCATACTTCGATTTATAAAACAATACTCTTTTGTGCTGCGGATATTTTTTCAATATGGCTTCAATCATCCTGCCCGTTTCTTCATCTTTTAAATAAAGTGGTTCAGATGAAGGCAGCGGAGATTTATCCCTTGTTGGTCTTTTTAATATAATGGCTTCTAACGTTGCCAGCTTCCCGGCAGGTATACTCGTTACTTTCTGTGCCTTTCCGTACAACCCCTGTAATTGTTTTTTGCTCAACCCTCCCCGTTCCTGGTACTGGTGGAGCAGGCTTTGGGTAAAAGATGACAGGGGCTGTGCCTCAAGCACTGCTTTTAAAATATCAAGGACAATATCAACATCGGGTTTTAGCCTGTGCATATTAAATTAAATATACAGGTGAAATTAAGCAAAAGCAGTCTTGCACGCCAGGATATAACGCTATTCATCAAGCCCCCCTGTCTTCTCATCAAACGAATTTTTATTCCGCCTCCCGGTATATTTCTTTTGTATTGACAAACCTGCAAAACGCAGCTTCTTTTATTTTTTAACTTAAAAACATGGCCATGAGATCAATTATCAGTAAAACAATGACGCTGGTTGCCATAAGCGCAACGCTTCTTTCTTTTTCACCGAAACCCGGTGGTGAAGGTTTTGAAATATCCCTGAACAATAAAGTTGTGATCCAGCGATATGGCAGCGATATCAATGCCTTAAACAGCCTGCAGTTGAATCCAGCCGCTTCAAACGACCAGTTGGTCATCAAATATCATCATTGCGGCAGGGTGGGTAAAAACAGGATTGTCATGATCAAAGACGGGCAAAATAATTTGTTGAAGGAATTTCGTTATCCCGATGTATCTGCACCGGTTGCTGCGATGTCATTACCCGTGAAAGATATCCTGGGTTTGAAAAAAGGTGGCACAAATACGTTAAAGTTGTATTACTCTTCCAGTGAATTGCCGAATGGGCGGTTACTGACATCTATTAATTAAAAAAAATCTTCCCTCCAATCAAAAGCCCCGCTGTGAAAGCACAACGGGGCTTAGTATTTTGTCCCGATACCTATCGGGATTATATCAAACATGCCCCTCGGCCAGCATAGCATCTGCCACACGGACAAAACCGGCTATATTGGCTCCTTTCAAATAATCTACAGTCCCATCGCCATTATTACCATACTCAATACATTGCTCATGTATTTTCTGCATAATAACCTTCAACCGTTTCTCTACTTCTTCTCTTGTCCAGTATAGGCGGGCTGAGTTTTGCGACATCTCCAGTCCTGACACTGCCACACCTCCTGCATTGGTTGCTTTTCCCGGTGCATACAGAACCCCATTTTCCTGTAATGCCGAGATCGCTCCTGGTGTAGTTGGCATATTGGCTCCTTCAGCTACCAGTTTGCAACCGTTAGATATCAACATTCCTGCATCTTCTTCATCCAATTCATTCTGCACAGCACAAGGCAAAGCAACATCACAGGGAATTTTCCATGGTTTTTCTCCTTCAAAATATTCGCATCCGTATTCTTCGGCATACTCAACGATACGTCCACGCCTCGTATTCTTTAGTTCCATCAGGTAAGCCAGCTTATCCGCATCAATCCCTTTTGGATCATAAATAAAACCATTGCTGTCTGATGCGGTGAGAGGAATACCCCCGAATTCAAGAGTTTTTTCAATGGCATATTGCGCTACATTGCCACTACCAGAGATCAGTACCTTTTTGTTTTTGATTGAATCTCCCTTCATCTTTAGCATTTCATCCACAAAATATAATAGCCCATAGCCGGTGGCTTCCGGGCGGATAAGGCTGCCACCATAAGCAAAGCCCTTCCCGGTTAATACTCCGTTGAACTGGTTGGAAAGCCGTTTGTACTGCCCAAACAAGAACCCAATTTCCCTTGAACCAACACCTATATCGCCGGCAGGTATATCGGTGTCTTTGCCGATATGACGGAAGAGTTCGGTCATGAAACTCTGGCAGAAATGCATCACCTCATTATCTGATTTTCCCTTGGGATCAAAATCAGACCCACCTTTGCCCCCACCCATTGGCAGGGTTGTCAGCGAATTTTTAAATACCTGTTCAAAAGCCAGGAATTTTAAAACACTTAGCGTGACATTGGGGTGAAATCGCAACCCGCCTTTATAAGGGCCGATCGCATTATTCATCTGTACCCTGTATCCCCGGTTCACCCGGTAATTACCTTGATCATCCATCCAGGGAACCCGGAAGATGAGTATCCTTTCAGCCTCGATCATACGTTCCAGTATGTTGGCCTTTTTGTATTCAGGATGTTTTTCGATAAAAGGAATAACGGCCATGGCTACCTCGTAAACAGCCTGGTGAAATTCAGGCTGGGCGGGGTTGCGTTTTTTCACCATCTCCATAAATGTTTCGATAGCAGTTTGTTTTTCAGCAATCATACAGCAATAAATTAAAAAGTTAAGCAATCATTCGACATGCGAAGGGTTTTCCCCGAAAAATAAAAAGCAAAGTATAAAATAAATATGAACATTAGTTAAGGAATGACGAAAATCATTTTTTTTAACAGGTATCTATGATTTCTTTGGAAAACATTTGAAGGAGGGGTGGCAGAATAAGAATGTAACATGGTTTACCTGCGCCTGGATTGGTCAATGACATCCAGCAATCCGTTTATTCTCTTATCATCCATCAGTTGCCAGAACATAATACCGTTCAGGTGCCGGCTGATAACGTATTGCGTTTTCTGTTCAATAGATATACTGTCATCAAATGTAACAAACAGTTTCTCTGTTTTGTTGTATAAGAAAGGGGCAGCGGCAATACTATCCCTGAAATAGGCGAAACCTTTTTCCGGAGAAAAAACAGTTGCAAAATTCCGGAAGCTTACCCCACTTCTGAATTTACAAGGTTGATATAGCCCATTATTGACATTTTCTACTCCTTCAAATAGTCTTGCATAAAACGCTGCACCAATAACCAGTTTTCCGGCAGGAACGCCGATGGACAGAAGATAGTTTACAGCATTATCGGTTGACTCCTTTTGTTCGGGTGTGGAAAATAAAGCTGTGTGATGCCCGGTTACGGTACTATATCCATGTACCAGGTCGTATGTCATCAGGTTTACCCTGTTAACAAGTGGAATTATTTTTTCCCATTCAACGGACTTTTCCAGGTATAATGAAAAACCACCGGCGGCAAAACTTATTTCCTTTTTTTTGCCCAGTGTTTTGCGGAGTTCCAGTAAAAGCGCCGTGAAGTTAATTTTATCAGCAGCTGAAAAGGGATGACCAGGAGGACCTAGTATGGCGGGATACTCCCAGTCAAGGTCTATACCATCTGTTTGAAAATGATCGTTTACTTTTTTTACAGACTGTGCAAACTCTTTTCTGGCTTCGGGAGTTGAAAAAACAGCAGAACAGGTAAAACATCCGCCCCAACCACCTAATGACAGCAATACTTTTAAACCTGGATTTCTTTTTTTAAGCAGTACCAGATTCCGGATGGTCGTGCTATCACGGGCATTGGAAACATACAACCTGTTTCCCTGTAAATGGCAAAAACTGAAAATGATCTGTGTTAATTTTTCTACCGGGAAACTATCCATGGTAGCGGGGTCTCCGGCATAGTAAGCTATTACTTCCGGTTTTTTTCTTTTGCCAGTCTTGTTTTTACCGGGCTGTGCCAATATATTACCAGGTAAAAATGTTACCAGGAAAAATAAGAACAATACCCTGCGCATCATACAATTTCTTTCATACAAGTTATCCATTTCCTGAATCATAAAAAATTCATGTTATACCCTCTGAAAGAAACCCTTTCATCAACAGAATTTGAATCCCTGAAAAAATAAGTCCTGACAGACATTAACGTTTAAAACTTCAGGTATTTCATATGTTTTTTTCCTGCTCATAACATTTCAAAACGATTTTCATTACATTTAAAAGGAAATTTATTTATGAATGGTGGCAGCATAATTGCTCAGGCATTGAAAGAGCAAAGAATAAAATTTTTATTTACTCTTTGCGGCGGACATGTATCCCCGGTATATATTGAGGCTGAAAAAGCCGGTATCAAGGTTATTGATGTGCGCAATGAAGCCACTGCCGTCTTTGCCGCAGATGCTGTATCAAGATTAACCGGTGTTACCGGGGTGGCGGTTGTAACCGCAGGACCGGGTATTACCAATTGCATTACTCCGCTAAAAAATGCAGAACTGGCACAATCAGCCATATTGGTTATTGCAGGAGCAACAGCAACGCTGCTCCGCAACAGGGGCGCCCTCCAGGATATTGACCAGGTTTCCATAGTAAAATCATTGGTAAAAAAAATATATAAAGTTTCAAGATTAAAAAAACTGGGGCCGGCGGTGCAGCAGGCAATATCAGTGGCCGGTAATGGGGTCCCCGGACCTGTTTTTATGGAATGTCCTGCAGATATACTGTATGATGAAGCTATTGTCAGGGACTGGTATTCTTCAATCCAGCGCAAAAAAAATAATAGTTTTAAAAAGAAAGTTATTCAATGGTATATCCAAAATCATATCAACAGGCTTTTTAAAGAAGTGAAACAAAAAACATTTCCTGCAGCAAAAAAAGATCATACTCCTGTTGCAACCAAGAGGCAATTGAAGAAACTGGCTGGTCTGATCAATCAATCTGCCAGTCCAGTGCTGGTTATAGGTAGCGGGGCCATGTTTGAACCCGCCCTGGCTGTAGAATTAGCTGAAGCTATCAATACAATCGGCATACCCACCTACTTAAGCGGTATGTCAAGAGGTTTGCTGGGACAAAACAATCCTGTTCATTTCCATCACAAGAGAAAAGAAGCATTAAAAAAAGCCGACCTGATCATCCTGGCGGGGCTTCCTGTTGATTTCCGACTTAATTATGGAAGTGGATTTTCACGGGAAGCCAAAAAGATCACTATTAACCTGAATAAGCCTGAACTCAGGAAAAACATTAACCCGCAACAAACGATTCATTGCAACCCTGCCCATTGTATCATTTCATTACAAAAAGAAACATCCGCCTGGCCTTCTTGGAATGACTGGAAAAAGGAATTGAAAGAGCAGGAAGCTAAAAGAGAATCTGAGATAAATGAAATGGCGGCACGAAGCGGAAATAGCATCAACCCCGTTTCTTTATTTAAAAAAATGGAACAACTGCTCCCTTCAAATTCGATATTTATTGCTGATGGTGGTGATTTTGCAGCTACCTGTTCTTATATTCTTCATCCCAGGAAGCCGCTGGGATGGCTTGATGCCGGATTATTTGGCACATTGGGAGCTGGTGCTGGTTTTGCAATTGGAACTGCCTTATGCAATCCCGGAGATTATGTATTTATTGTATATGGGGATGGAAGTGCCGGTTATAGCATTACAGAATTTGATACGTTTACTAAACTGGGGTTAAAGGTTTGTGCTATTGTCGGGAACAATGGATCATGGGCCCAGGTTGCACGGGAGCAGGTAACTTTATTGGGAGCTGACACCGCTACTGTTATACCGCGTTCCAATTACCAACTGATCGCAAAATCATTTGGAGCTGACGGAGAAAGAACAGATTCTATTAACGGATTTGAACAGGCATTAAAAAATGCCATTCAAAGTATGGACAAGGGAGTTCCTTATCTTATCAATGCCATTATTGAATCAACCGCATTCCGTGAAGGCAGTATATCTTTTTAAAACAAACGAAGTTTATGACGCTTTTCGAAAAGGCTAAAACGATTGCTCATCTCATTTACTGGAGGATGAACTGGAATAAAAAGAACCTTGATCTTCTTCCCGGGGAAAATGTTTCATCAAAATTTATCACGGCCCGGCAAGCTGCTTCACTGATCCCGGACGGATCAGTTTGCATCAGCAGTGGAATTGCCGGCAATGCAAGATGTTCCGTTTTTTTCTGGGCCATCCGGGAACAATTTCAGAAAACCGGTCACCCACAGGAACTAACATGGATAAATATTGCCGCACAGGGCGGCAGGGGAAAAGTTCCCGGCACCGTGGAAGAAATCGGGCTTGAGGGATTATTGAAATGTTATATTACAGGGCATCATGAAACGGCTAAAGCCCAGTTGAAAATGGCTGAAGAAGGGAAATTGGAATTACATGCACTTCCGCAGGGTGTAATGTCTTTTATACTGGAAGAAATGGGCAGGGAAGATCCAAAGGATCATTTTTCCTCTATCGTTGGCCTGAATACATTCTTTGATCCCCGAACCGGAGCCGGAACAGCCATTTCTGAACATGCAAAAAATAAATTAGTTGTTGCAGACGGGGATTTATTACGGTATTGCATGCCACGTATTGACATTGCATTTTTCTCGGCGCCCTATGCAGACAAGGATGGAAATATTTATTTTCATCATGCCGCCACGATTTCCGAGAATAAATTTTCGGCCAAAGCTGCAAAATCCAATGGTGGAAAAGTTATCGCAACCGTTTCAGCAATAATACCCAAAAATGAATCGATGATAAGTATGCCGGCCGCTGATATTGATTATATCGTGGTTCATCCCTATAACGAACAAACCGCCAGTGTGAAACAGAAAAAATTCTGGCCCATGTTTACTCCCGGTTCTAAAGAAAACGCTGTTGAGGCAAATACGAAAATCAGGTTCATTAACCGGTTTTTGAAAATTACTCCTGTACGGGGTAAAACAGATCATTTGCTTGGCAGATTAGGTGCTATGGTTTTTGTAAAAGCAACAAGAAAAGGGGCATTGGTAAATATTGGCGTTGGATTCCCGGAGGAAGTTGTCAGCCAGTTAATAAAGTATAACCTGCAGCATGGCATTAATTTTACCACCGAGGCCGGAGCCTATGGAGGCCTTCCTGCAGCGGGAGTATTCTTCGGTGCTTCCACCAATCCGCAGCATCTTGAATCTTCCACTGAAACATTTTACCGCTACCTGAGTGACCTGGATGCGGCTATATTAGGATTTCTGCAGATCGACAGCCATGGAAATGTCAATGCATCAAAAAGAGGGGAAAAAATTACAGAGTATGTGGGAGCAGGTGGTTTCCCTGATATTGCTTCAGGAGCAAAAGTTGTTCTTTTTGTCGGTACCTGGATGTCAGGTGGGGAGTTTGAAATCAAAGCTGATAAGTTGCTGTTATCAAAAAAAGGGAAACCTAAGTTTGTAAAGCAGGTTGACCAGGTTACATTTAACGGGGTCGAGGGATTGAAGTCGGGCAAGAAAATATTTTATATTACCAATGTGGGTGTCTTTACCCTCACCGGAAAAGGCCTGGTGCTGATTATGGTAATGCCCGGTATTGATATTGAAAAAGATATCATCAATGCCTGCGAAGCAACAATTATCCTGCCCGACGACAAAGAAGTAACCGTGGTGGATATTTCCATTTTTAAACCAAAAGAATTCAGGATCAGTTGGAATGCGGATAACTGATAATCGTACACACGAAAAAAATAAATACTATTATACATTATTCCTTAGTATATCATTGCCCGGATTAATACCAGGTGTAAATTATTATTAAATGGAAAGAAAATTATTGTTAAGAGACGGCAATTTTTCTATCTGGAAAGAACATGGCATATCCAGGGAGGCCATTGATTTTTTAGACAGTATCTCCTGGGGAAGTGATGGGGCAGTTTATGAGCATAAAAATACTCCCGAGCATTTCAAATATATCACGAACCCTTACCTTGTTTTCATAACTGAAGAAGAGAAAATTATTGGTACGGCTGTGTTTTGCAATCCACAGGTAACAGTGGCCGGTAAAACTTTTAACTATTATTATACCCGGTATTTTGCTTCTTCGCCATTAATCCGTGGAAAGGGAGTTATAAAGCGATTGGCTATAGAGGTCATGAGTTCTATACGTGAAGGTGAAAGGGAGAAAACCATTTTTGTGGGATTTGTCGAAAAAGGAAATAAAAGCTCTTATAAAGTTGCTGAGTCGGCAGGCTATCATAACATTGGCACTATTAAAACAACAGGTTTCAGCCGGTTTTTTCCGAAAAAATCCAAAAAGATCAGGCAGGTTATTGCTGAACCGGAAAAACAGGAAGTGCTTGCTTTATTGAAAGATCAATACAGCCAGCATGCCCTGGTGCAATTTGATTACCTTTTTATGCACGACAACTATTATGTGATTAAAGAAAATAATGAAATAGTGGCCGGATGCCAGTTTCATAAAGCACATTGGGTGATCAATAAAATGCCAGGGTTTATGGGAAAAATAATTCTCAACGTTGTGCCCCGCATTCCCCTGCTCAACAGGTTATTCAATCCAAAAAAATTCATGTTCCTCGCCTTCGAGGGCATCTGTTTCAAACCAGGAAAAGAAAAGCAGCTTCATGAGTTATTTGAAGGATTGCTGGCGCAGGAAAAATTAAAATCTGCCTTGTTATGGATGGATGAAAAATGTCCCTGGCGACAGGCACTGACCCGGTATGGCAGGCTGGGATTGATCAATAAATTTGTGAAAGACTCTGATGTTTATATTATGGCATCTTACCAGAATATGACCCTGCAAGAAATTAATGCAACTGAGAACAGTCCTTTATTTGCTTCGGGGTTTGATTATATTTAGCATTTATGTTTGAAATGTAAGACCTGATTAAGATCCCAGCAACAAGGGTGAGAAACAAATTCTTTCACTGCGCTATCCCATTTTCTTTAATCACTTTCTTCCAGGTGAAAATGCTGGTGATGTGCTCCTGCAGCAATATGCAACGCAAAACCCATAATGGCCGCATCTTTCAGCATATTGATTAGGGCCAGTTTCTGCATTTCTTTGGCCCCGGCATGCAGGTAGTTGGGCAAATGGATAGTTAATATGAAAATGAGCAACAAGGCGGCAAAAATGTAACCGGTAATTTTTACATACTGGTTAGTCAAAAAAGATAAGCCCACCAGGATGAACCCAACACCTACTATATAGGCCCAGTTAATTCCACCCGGAAGATCGACCGGCACATACACCAACAGATCACGGGGATAAACAAAAGAAAAAATTCCAAAAGCGATAAGAACTGCCGACAACAAATAAATTGCTATCCGGGAGACGATGTGATAGTGCTTCATGGTAATAAATTTGCGAGAAGGTAGGATGACTAACCCGGGGAAAATATGATTTAAATCTGCCTGCCGTATGATGTTCTTCAATGCATGCCCTGAGATGATTAAGACAGGCTTACCAGTAACAGGGGTTGATACTCACAATTAAAAGCAATGAAGAAACCAAGCCCATATTAATAGAAAAGTGGCAAAATAATATGTACATTTTTTTTACCGCATTGTAAAAAAATCATTATTTTAAACTCATTATATAATAAACAACAGCCCAGCGTTCTTCATCATCAGGAATCTTATTTTCATATTTTGGCATGTCCTTACGTCCAAAGACAGTTTTGTAATAAACCTCTCCGGGCTTCTGAGCCCGGAATTCTGCGCTAAGGAAAGTCCTCATTTCTGTGTCAAGTTGAGCGGCTTTAGGACCTTTGCCGTCTCCTTTAGCCCCATGACATGATTTGCAGTGAGTACCATATACTGTTTTTCCGAGGTCATAAGCTTCCTTGTCAGCCGCAAAAGGACTCGTCATATTTTTATATTTTGACGGAACAATCCAGTTACCCTGTTCAGGTTGCGGCTTAACCACAACCACCGGTTTTGTAACCTCCACAGGTTTAGTCATTGTATCAGGCTTTGGCTTTATTGGTTCGGGAACCTGCACTACGGGAGTCTCTACAGGCGGGACGGGCTTTTTGTCGATAGCCGGAGTTATATTGGTATTGGGCGCAGGTTTATTATTGGTAACCACGGGTTGTACAACTGTTGGCTTTTTAACCGGTTCCGGCAATTTCGTATTAGCAGCAGGCACTATTTCTTTCTTTAGTTCTGTTTTTACTTCCGGCTGTGTATTGGCTGGTTTTTCAATGTTGACAGGTGTAACAGGTACAGCAAGCTGGCTGTCGGTTGTAACAGTAGCTGTTTCCACTTCTTTTTTTAAAGGTTCAGTAACAACATCAGACTTCTTAGCATGATCATTTTGTCCGCAATTAGACATGCCAAGAATAGCAATTAAAGAGATGGTCAGTACAATAGCCGTGAATTTGATTTGAAGTATTTTCATCTTGCACCAGTTTGATAGTTTGTAATATTTCAGTTCAGCAAAGTATTTTTTATAGTATACTTTTTCCATGATTTTCATCATAGCCGGAATTTAAAAATTTGTATTTACAATTTTTTTACCGGGGGCCGGTGGTTGATTAAAGGCTTGGGAAAAGGGATATCCCGTTGGAGACCACCTGATCAGGTATTCTTATCCATATTTATTTAAGCACCCGGGCCTGGGTCATGCGGGAATGCAAGATAATTATTTTGAAAACTCCGATCTTATTACATTCAATGCTCCTCCTGCTTTGAACCAGCCGATCTGCGGTTCATTATAAGTATGATTCACGGCAATTTCATCTTTGCTGCCGTCTTTGTGGTTGAGTATTACGGTCAGGGATCTGCCGGGAGAAAATAAACTGAGACCAACGATATCAATGCTGTCCTCTTCCTGTACTTTATCGTAATCTTCTTTATTTGCAAAAGTGAGTGCAAGCATTCCCTGTTTTTTCAGGTTGGTTTCATGAATTCTTGCAAAGCTTCTTACTAAAATAGCTCTTACAGCAAGATGTCTTGGTTCCATGGCTGCATGTTCTCTTGATGAACCTTCACCATAATTCTCATCGCCAACTACCACACTGCCGACTCCTGCTGCTTTATAAGCCCTCGCAGTATCTGGCACAGGACCATATTCACCGCTGAGCTGATTCTTTACAGAATCCGTTTTTTCATTAAAGAAATTGATAGCTCCAATGAGCATGTTGTTACTGATATTATCCAGATGTCCACGGAATTTTAACCAGGGTCCTGCCATGGAGATATGATCAGTGGTACATTTTCCTTTTGCTTTTATTAAAAGTTTTAATCCTTTCAGGTCTGTGCCCTCCCATGCTTTAAATGGTTCCAACAACTGCAGGCGTTTTGAATCAGGAGATACTTTTACCGGTATGGCACTGCCATCAGCAGCAGGAGCCTGGTAACCGGCATCAGCAACTTCAAACCCTTTTGGAGGTAATTCATAGCCGGTGGGTTCTTTCAGCATCACTTCTTCACCTTTTGCATTCTTCAATTTATCCTTGAGAGGATTAAATGAAAGAGTTCCCGCCATCGCCAAAGCTGTTACTAACTCAGGCGAGCCGACAAATGCATGTGTGCTGGATAGCCCGTCATTTCTTTTTGCAAAATTCCTGTTGTAGGAAGTAACGATAGTGTTCTTGCGGTTAGGATCGTCAATATGCCTTGCCCACTGGCCGATGCAGGGTCCGCATGCATTAGCCAGTACCATGCCGCCCACCTCTTCAAATTCTTTAATGAAGCCATCTCTTTCTATAGTAAAACGAACCTGTTCACTACCGGGTGTAATGGTGAACTCAGAAACAGCTTTCAGCCCCTTGTTCATGGCATCTTTTACGATGGAAGCGCTACGGCTGATATCTTCATAAGATGAATTGGTGCAGGAGCCGATCAATGCTACTTCTATTTTATCCGGCCACCCATTTTTCGCCACCACTTCTTTTAATTGGGAGATCGGGGTAGCCAGGTCGGGAGTAAATGGACCATTGAGATAAGGTTCCAGTGTATTTAAGTCCAACTCCAGCAACTGGTCATAATAATTTTTTGGATCAGAATACAGTTCTGTATCGGGACGAAGATGCTGACGAATGCCATCGGCCAATGCGGCAATTTCTTCACGGCCGGTTGCTTTGAGGTAGGCGCTCATCTTGTCATCGTAAGCAAATAAAGAACAAGTGGCTCCTATTTCGGCGCCCATATTGCAAATGGTCCCTTTTCCCGTGGCACTCAAACTATCAGCTCCTTCACCAAAATATTCAATGATGGCCCCGGTACCTCCTTTCACTGTCAGTTGCCCCGCTACCCAAAGGATCACATCTTTGGCCGATGTCCATCCACTTATTTTACCTTTCAATTTTACGCCGATGATCTTTGGCATTTTCAATTCCCAGGGCAGGCCAGCCATTACATCTACAGCATCAGCGCCACCTACACCTATTGCAATCATTCCCAATCCGCCGGCATTGGGAGTGTGTGAATCAGTTCCGATCATCATGCCGCCAGGGAAGGCATAATTTTCCAACACTACCTGGTGAATGATACCGGCGCCTGGTTTCCAGAAACCGATCCCATATTTATTGGAAATGGAAGCAAGGAAATCATAGACTTCCCGATTTGTTTCTAATGCTAGCTGCAGATCTTTTTTAGCACCGATCTTAGCCTGTATCAAATGATCGCAATGAACCGTGGAAGGAACAGCCACTGTAGAACGGCCTGCCGTCATAAATTGCAATAAAGCCATCTGCGCTGTTGCATCCTGCATGGCAACTCTGTCCGGGGCAAAGTCCACATAATCTTTTCCACGCACATGCAGTTGGCTGGCCGGGTTGGATAAATGAGCGTATAATATTTTTTCTGTCAGGGTTAAGGGCTTACCCACTATTTCCCGGGCTGCACTGATCTTGCCGGGCATTGCAGCGTATACTTTTTTGATGATGTCGAGGTCGAAAATCATTCGATTGAGTTTGAAGGGTTTTGGTCACTTAGGTCAAATATGTCAATTACAACAGCTAATCTGAAATGAGTGATATGACTGATTTGATCTATTTGACTTATATGACTTTTACGACTATTATGACTTACTGACTGTTATTGTGTTGCAAAAATACGAAAATCGGGGGTCTGAATAACTCCTGATTGGTTGGATGGTTCATTTTTTTTAACTTAGTGCTATGAACAAATTTAAAAACTTTGTTGAGTGGAATGCGTTTGGCGTTTGCACAGCCATTGGCAACCGGATGGGTATTGCCACCAGCAAGATCCGGCAATATTTCATGTACACTTCTATCCTGACGATTGGCTCCCCGATAATCATCTATATGATATTGGCTTTCTGGAGAAATATCAGGAAATATATCTGGGCGGCGAAGCGGAATCCGTGGTATTATTTGTAAAGCCCATCCAAACCTTCCCGAAGGGAAGGCTTTGCTTTGCACAGACCCATAAAGCGGCAACTATTTTTATTCTCAGACAATCTTTATTTTCGATGAAGAGAGTATAATGCACAATTATGAAGATGTAATGGTCTCCTCCCTCCGGGAGGTCGGGTGGGCTTCTAAATCAACTCCTTCAATTTCGCCACCACTGTATCCACTTCTTCTTTTGTATTGTGTTTGCAGAATGAAAAACGAACCGTCACTAAATTGGGATTATTGTTGATTGCCCTGATAACATGACTGCCTATATCGGCCCCGCTACTACAGGCGCTACCGCCGGACACACAGATATTGTTCATATCAAGATTCATAAGTATCATTTCTGACTTTTCTGATTTCGGAAAAGCAGCACTTAATATCGTATATAAACATTTGCCTTCCTGGTCGCCGTTAAACTGAACAGCTTTGATGCTTTTTCTCAGTTGTTCTATCATATAAGTCTTCAGCGACTGAATATATTGGCTATCGGTTTCATAATTAGCCATGGCCATTTCAAGGGCTTTGGCAAAACCAACGATGCCATAAAGGTTTTCTGTGCCAGCTCTCATATTTCTTTCCTGCCCGCCGCCAAGGATAAAAGGTTTGATATGGATATTATCATTTACATACAAAATTCCAATGCCTTTTGGCCCGTGGAATTTATGACCCGCAGCAGAAATAAAATGAACAGGTGTTTTGCGAAGGTCCAATGGATAATGACCCACCGTCTGCACACAATCGGAATGAAAGATTGCATTGTATGATTTACACAGATCGCCGACTGCATCAATATCCAGGATATTGCCAATTTCATTATTCGCATGCATTAAAGTAACCAGGCAGCGTTCTTTATGAGATGAAATTTGCTCTTCAAGATCGTCCAGGTTCACATGGCCGTTACTGAAAAGATTTACATGGCTGGTGGTCACCATTTCCTCGTGATCATAATGTTCAACCGTATGCAGCACAGCATGATGCTCTACGGCTGATGAGATAATATGTTTGCAACCAAGATCCCTGATGGCAGCCCCTATGGCTGTGTTGTTGCTTTCTGTGCCACCGCTGGTAAAAAATATTTCACCGGGATTTGCATTCAATAATTTAGCAACAGTTTTTCTTGCTGATTCAATCGCCAGCCTGGATTCCCGTCCATAAGAATAAATAGAAGAAGGATTGCCAAACTTTTCAGTCATATAAGGCAACATGGCATCCAGCACTTCTTTGTCGAGTGCAGTGGTAGCGGCGTTATCGAAATAGATGCGGTTCATAAGCCCCTATCCCCTAAAGGGGTATAAGAAAATTTTCGCAAAGATAAGCAACGGGCTGACAGGAGTAAAATATGTACAGGAAGTGGCGTAAATTTATGTGTTGGGCGTCATTACTGGTAAACCGTTACACCAATAAATCTGAAATGCAGTATGAAAACCTTTTATTCCGGAACTGGCTTCTCTATAGAATTGAAGAATTATCACATGGAGTATCGAGGAAAACACGAAGGCCTACCTCTATTTGAAGCATCGGGTGGTGAAATTACAGCCATAGCAATTGTAGAAGACCCAGCTATAGGTAAAGGAACTTTTGTAAATGAAATTTATAAAACTATTCATGGTCCAGTTATGATAGCAGATCTTAAGATATTTAGGGATATTGGTCTTAATGGTGAAGAATATTGTTATTGGTATTTTTCTAAAGAAACTATTAAAGTACTCCAAGAATCATTTAAAGGAAAAATAAAGCCTGGACATTAATATTTCAACGGCTCATAACATTGGCGTTCTATCCAAACTCCTTCACATCCCTCATCAACTGCATCGCCATATTATTAGCCTTTGTTTCCAGATCACTTTCAGCATAAATGCGGATGATGGGTTCGGTATTGGAAGTACGCAAATGCACCCAGTCGTTATCAAATTCGATCTTTAACCCGTCCTCGGTATTGATGGGATTCTTTTTATATTTCTTTTTGATCTTTTCAAAGATCGCTTTTACATCAATGCCCTTCTCCCCACCGGGTCCTGCGGATAATTCAATCTTGTTTTTGGAAATAAAATAATCAGGGTACATTGCCCGGAGTGATCTGATCCCTCTTTTATGATCAGCCAAATGGCTCAGGAAAAGACCAATACCGATCAGCGCATCGCGGCCATAATGAAGATCAGGAACGATGATACCGCCATTGCCTTCGCCTCCAATCACCGCTTTTACTTCCTTCATCTTCTCCACCACATTCACCTCTCCCACGGCCGAAGGAAAATATTCTCCCCGGTGCTTGAGTGTTATTTCCTTCAATGCTTTGGTACTGCTCAGGTTGCTGACCGTATTACCTTTTCGCTTGCTCAACACATAATCTGCCACAGCTACCAGGGTATATTCTTCTCCAAACATGCTGCCATCCTCACACACAAAACAAAGACGATCCACATCCGGGTCAACGGCAATACCCAAATGAGCTTTCTGCATCAGCACTTCCTTGCTGAGCTGGGTAAGATTTTCAGGCAGTGGTTCGGGGTTATGAGCAAATTTTCCATTCACTTCCCCGTTCAGCAGCACCACATCATTTACACCCAATGCTTTTAATAAAGCCGGAACAAAAATGGCCCCGGTGGAATTGACAGCATCCACGACAATTTTAAATTCCCGCTTCGCAATGGCTTTTGTATTTACCAGGGGATATTTCAGAATGGCATCAATATGTTTTTGCAGGTAACTGTCATCAGTAATTACTGTTCCGGGTTTACCGGCAACAGCAACGACAAAATCTTTTTTTTCTGCAAGAGCCAGTACTTTCAATCCTCTTTTTGCTGAAATGAATTCCCCTCTCCTGTTCAGCAATTTCAGGGCATTCCATTCTTCAGGGTTGTGACTGGCAGTGATAATAATTCCACCGATGGCCTTTTCCGATTTCACTGCTATTTCCACCGTAGGGGTTGTAGATAAACCAAGGTCAATTACATCAATACCCATTTTGATCAGTGTATCCGCTACAAAGCCACGAACCATTTCTCCGCTGCTGCGTCCATCACGGCCAATGACCATCTTCCTGCGAGCCGCAGGTGAAGCAGACTCCTTATTCTTTTTTTTATCTTTTCCCCTTAAAGATTTTTTTTCCAGCAGCAGGCTGGCAAATGCAGCGGTGAACCTCACAATATCAGCAGGAGTTAAATTCTCGCCGGGCTTATCCCCGATGGTTCCTCTTATTCCCGATATGCTTTTGATCAGTGGCACAATGAATGTTTGATCTTAGATGTTAGTTTTACGAGGTCCGAAAATACTGAACTATTCGCAGTTCTGGTTTTAATACTGTTGGAAGTTGGATGTTCAGGGAGACCCCTATGAGTTCCAAAAACCTCATAACATCGAACCTCCAACATCCAACTCCAAAATTGAACTTCAATCGAACTATAGGGTGTTTTATATTTGCTGATGGCTGAGCAGGCATGGTATAAGAACTGGTTCAATTCTCCTTTCTATCATAAGCTTTATTTTGAACGGGACGAGCAGGAGGCTGATGCTTTCATAAAAAAACTGATCGCACATTTACAACCGGTACCCGGAAGCCGGATGCTGGATGTTGCCTGCGGAAAAGGAAGACATAGTAAAACGCTTGCTTCAATGGGTTTCCATGTAACGGGAATTGATATTTCACCAGACAGTATTGCTTATGCCAAACAGTTTGAAAAAAACAATCTCGATTTTTTTGTTCATGATATGCGTCTTCCTTTCTGGGGAAATTATTTTGATTATGCTTTTAATTTCTTCACCAGCTTTGGCTATTTCAATACAAGAAGGGAACATGATGATGCCATAAGGACCATTGCCAAAAGCCTGAAACCCGGCGGGCTGTTTGTGATCGATTACCTCAATGTGTATTATGCAGAAGACCACCTGCTGCATAGCGAAGTAAAACAAATTGGAGACAGCCGTTACGATATTCTCCGTTGGAATGACGAAACACATTTTTATAAAAAGATCACCGTAACTGACCCTTCATTATCAAAACCATTTGAAAACACTGAAAGGGTCGCCAAATTTTCACTGGGAGAATTTACGGAGATGCTTGCCTTCCAGGGTTTGCAGGTGCAGGAAGTTTTTGGAGATTATAATTTTTCCAATTATGATGTAAGAAAGACACCGAGGCTTATCCTTATTTCGAAGAAAAATACTCCTTAATACTTCTTATAATTCATGATCAGATACTTCGCTGTTTCAAAAAATGCATTGGAAAATCAGAATATCAATCCTTGTTTTCTGAATTCCTGATTTCATCAAGCCTGGCAATATCAAACATATCTTTTTCCCGGTGCGAACGGAGTTTCATTTCCCTCAGCACATCATAAGGCACCACCTGCAGTGTAAGGCCCGGCTGGATCTCAAACAGGCATTTCCGGCTTTCAGCATCAAAAAATGAAACAGAGCGATGCACAAAGGTGAGTACATCAATAGCGCTGTCGGCAGATCCGACAGTTCCTACAAACGGTACAGTAAAATCTTCTTTGCGCAAAGGAGATATTTCATTCTCTGTATAGTTCATGCAAAGCAGTGTATTGATAAAAGCATCCCTGTTGATATTATCAGGGGCCAGCCAGATGTCCATATCATTTGTATTTCTGTTGTATCCGTAAAAATTTACGGCATACCCGCTTATCAGCAGATACCGGAGGCTGTTCTTCTGTGCACAGCTGAGAAATAAAAGGAACTCATTATTCAGGATATCCATTTGCGGATTTGAATTTTTCTGGACCTGTCATGTAACGGGTGCAGTAACCTGGTCATTTGCTGCATGATTAAAAGCCTTCTGAATCTGTCAGTCACCGTGCTTTGAAGCATTATCTTCTTATGATATTCTTCCTGCTCCGCCAGGGAATTAAAAACATGAAGCTTCTTTTGCATATGTAAATTTATAAAATATAATTGCAAACCAAACCTGAAAATATCCTCATCAAAAAAATCTGAAAGTGGGTCACCCGATCGCCGGTTAAAGGATCCGGCTTTCAATCCTTTTTATTATTCATGATCAGGTATTTCGACGTTTCAAAAAATGCATTGGTAAATACGGAAAGCTTTTGTTTTACCGAATCTTCCTGTTGTTTACTGAGTTTCACGCCTGCATGCATAGGCACCAGTTGTTCATCCGGGAAATTGATGTTGCGGGTAAAATAAAAATCATCGGTAACCATGCCAATGGCACCGGCTGTATTGGTGATGAATGCATAGTTATTTTTTTTGGAAGGATCAAGCAGATCCCTTCCCAAAGCTGTGTTCACATAAGATTGTTGCAGCATGCCCGCGATGGTCGGTAAAATATCAATTTGCGAGACCACTTCCCTTCTTTTTTGCGGCTGCAATAATTCAGGGGCATAGAAAAGCAGGGGCACATGTTCGTCGGTGAGCCGCTGTTCAGTCCATACAGGCGGGTACATGGCTTCTGAATTGCCCGCTACGCCATGGTCGCCCACAAAAACAAAAATGGTATTGGCGAACCAGGCCTCTTTTTTTGCCGCTTCCATAAATTTCTGAATACAATAATCGGAATACCTGAATGCATTGAACTCCTGCAATGATCCAAAGCCATATTTCTTCAGTTCTTCATCGGCCACGATCACTTTTTTGAAATCGGTATCTTTTTCAGAAATGGATTTATCATAAGGGTGATGGTTACCTGCCGTTTGAATATAGGCAAAGAAAGATTTGGTCCGTTTCTTAAAAACATTGTTGGCCTCCATGAAAAGATCTTTATCGCTGATCCCCCACACATTGATCTCAGGCGAATTAAAACTCCCCGCCGTATGCATCTGCAAACCCCTGATATTATTCAATAGCCCCTCAAAATTGCTGAATTCAGGGTCACCGCCTAAAAAATAATGCTTATCATAATCTTCAAAGCTGTTAATGATCGTATGCTGCTTTACCGCTTCGGGATTGCGGCTTGAAAATTTGAATAGCTGTGCGTCAGGTATGCCGGTTAAAATGGCAAATAAAGCCCGGGCTGTGGAAAAATGCGGGGCAAAACAGCGGTCAAAGAAAATCCCGTTTCTGCATAAAGAATCGAAGAAAGGGGTTGCATTCAACGGGTTGCCGCTCATGCTGCTTTTATACATGCTGAATGATTCACACTGTACCAGCACAATATTTGGCCGGTTCTCCAGCGATCCGCTACGGGGGGCCATTATTCTCCTGAACGAAAAACTATTTTGGTCAGGAAGCTGCATCCATTCCGCCATTACCGGGAAAACTTCTTTTGCTTTTTGCTCATTGAAATCAGGTTTCCGGAATTTTAACGTGGCAAAGAAATTCTGCATTGGATTTATGGCGAGGTAAGATTTGAATTCATTTCTGAATTTAAAGCTGTCGTTGCGTCCCAGCGGAGGCCAGGATAAATTTCCCCAGGCAAATACGCCCAGTACAAGGGCAGCGATCATAAAATGTTTTCTGCGGTATTGAATGCCCTTCCCCTCTGTTTTATTAATGACCTGCCAGTGACTGCGGTGATACATCCACCGGAAAAAAAGAACAGCTACCAGTAATCCGAGTATCATCCAGAATAACGGGTAGGTTTGCTTCATCATTTTCCAGGATATATCGAAATCTTCCACAAAATTCATAGCCCCTGCATCCAGGGGGGCCTGGTTGTAAGAAAGGTTAACAAACCCGGCTGCAAAAAAGAAAAAAACAATAAAAGTAACCAGGGCAAGGTAAGTGGTCCATATTTTTTTATTCCTTGTCGAATAATAAGGCGATAGCCTTGGTATCATACTGAATAAAACAACAGGCATCAGTATAAAAGCAATCCATCGCAGATCATACCGGATGCCCAGTAAGAAAGAAGGGATCACATCGCCAAAGCCAATTCCATTCGGATAAAATTTATGCCGGAAAGCAAAAAAAGTAACCAGCCTGTAGAGTGTAAATATCAGCAGGAAGATAAGGAGCAGGTTGATGACCCACAGGATCGTCTTCGGTATTTTATATTTTACCAGCACTTAATTTCCTTTATTATCTTTAAAAAGACTACAAATAAAGATATTTTACTCCTTTTCAGCAACTGTGATATTTGTTGCAGAGGCAAATACTATTAGCGTCTTATCTTACTTTTGCAGCAATGTACCTTTTAAGCACTTTTTGGCAAAAA
Source organism: uncultured Chitinophaga sp. (assembly GCA_964525285.1). Taxonomy (GTDB): domain Bacteria; phylum Bacteroidota; class Bacteroidia; order Chitinophagales; family Chitinophagaceae; genus JJ008. The sequence continues at coordinate 29,210 of CAZGGQ010000002.1, read as the reverse complement.
ATAATTCAGTGGGATCACGACCTGTTTATACAATTAAACAGTAAATGGACAAATCCGTTCTTCGATACCATCATGCCTTTCATGCGCCATTCCATTACCTGGATTCCCCTGTATCTTTTCATCCTCGTATTTGTGATTCTGAATTTCAGGATCAAGGCTTATTGGTGGATCATTTTCTTCCTCGTCACCGTTGCTTTAACGGATATGACGGGAACTAAACTTTTCAAATACGGGTTTGAACGTATCCGTCCCTGCAATAACCCTGAAATGCTGACACATCTCCGGTTACTGGTACGTTGCCCGAGTGGTTGGGGTTTTATTTCCAATCATGCTGCCAATCATTTTGGCATGGCTACGTTTCTGTTTCTCACATTCCGTCACCTGTTTAAGAACCGGACCTGGCTGATTTTTTTATGGGCGGGCAGTATTGGATATGCCCAGCTGTATGTGGGAGTTCACTATCCTTCAGATATTGCAGGTGGAATGCTGGTAGGCATTATTTATGGAACATTCACCGGCCTTCTGTTCAACAAATATTTCGGGAAACTTCATTTACCCGAAAAAAACAAATCCTGAGAATTTTATTTTTTCTTCTTGTTGTTGAACAACAGGTAACGGGAAGTTTCATAATACCCCAATGTAAGGTCATGCATTTTACGCAAGAAAGTACTGTCAGGTTCACCCGGAGGCAGGGGATTATTATTCAGTATTGAAAATACATTTTCCTTTTTTGACTGCAGATCGTATTTATAATAATATTTCCCGGTCAGCAGCCCGATAAGATGATTGTCCGGTTGCAGAATAAATGTATGATTACTGATTTCGTTACTGTCAGGTAAGGAAGGGTTCAGAAAAATATTTCTTCCCAGGGTAGTATTATTTACGGGCAGACCTGCCAGGAATGCGACACCAGGTATAATATCCACCTGTGACACTTTTCTTTCTACAACCTGCGGCTTCAATATTGAAGGGGCGTAGAACAACAACGGTACATGGTGGCTTGTCAGCGCCTCCTCTGTCCAGACTTTTGGAAACATGTCGCCGGCATTGCCCCTTAAACCATGATCACCCACAAAAACAAAGATGCTGTTGTCAAAATATTTTTCTTTAACAGCCGCATCAAAAAAAGTTTTAAAGCTGTATTCGGTATATGCATATTCATTCATCTCGTCATTAGACCAGAAACCATATTTCTCCAGCGTATCTTTTGGGAAACTGCGCAACTTAATAAACGGCCTGTCTTCTTTAGGAATCGTATACGGGAGGTGGTTGTCAGCCGTCTGGATAACGGCAAAAAAAGGGTTGGTTTGTTGTTTAAATATGTTGTTGGCCTCCAGGAACAGATCCTTATCGCTTATTCCCCACACATTAACCGCGGAAGATTTGTAATCATCCTGTTCATACAAATGCAGGCCCTTAATATTATCGGTAAGCACTCCCCTGATATTGGCCCAACTGGCACTGCCCCCGATAAAATAAAATTTATTGTAATCCGGAATATCATTTAAAATGGTATTTTGATTGACCAGGTTGGGATTGCGGCTGGCGGTTTTTAATTCAACAACGTCCGGAATACCGGTAATGATAGCCCAAATTCCCCGGGCAGTGCCGTAAGCCGGAGAAAAACAATTTTTAAAGAAGATTCCATTTTTACACAACTCATTAAAATAGGGCGTTGTGTTTAGCGGATTTCCCCACATCGAACTTTTATAGGCGCAGAAACTTTCACAAATTACCAATATGATGTTCGGCCGGGTAGCTATTAAAGAATCTTTTACACCCGAAGTCCGAAGAAAATTTAATGTGGCCGTATCAGGATTTGTTACACCCACTTGCGCAGCTACCAGGCTGTAATATTGTTTTACTTTTTGAATATCATACGTTGTTTTGCGGAATTTCAAACTACTGAAAAAGCTTTGAAACGGGTTAAGCGCCAGGCTGGCTTTATAATCGCTGTAGAACCGGTATGCATCACTCCACCGGAGCGGAAACTTGCCGGCACGGCCATAGATAGCCAGCGCAAAGACAAGAAAACTGATGGTATAAGCGGCTACCAGGTTTTTTTTGGATTTTTTTTCCGGTAAGGTTTTACTGAAACGCAATAAGAAACGGGTTGCATAAAAAATCCCCGCAAAACAAATGACCCATAGAAGAAATATTTTAATAACAGGATAACTCTCCCATACCATGTTTGCTGAAATTTTTGCATCCTCTGTATAGCTAAGCAAACTGGCATTGAGTCTTTGACGCAGGTATATAAAGTGAAAAAAATCAATGGTGTAAACTATGATGATCAACAAACCAAAGAACCTTGTAAATATCATTAACAACTTCCGGGAGACCGTATTGCTGAATGGCCTGAAGAAATAAAGTAACCCGGCCAGGAAAATAATAACCAGGAAAATACAAACTACCCTGGCATCATACCGGAATCCCATCCAAAATGCACCCAGCATATTCTTTTCACCCGGAGGGGCAAAAACAAGGTGAAAAACAAAACGTAATAATGATAATAGCAGCAGGAAAAAAAGACCTGTGGTCAATAACCACCGGATTAACCGGGAATGAATAATTCTCAACATGTATTAAGTATCAAAAAGAGGCTTACCTGTTTCCTTACCTGTAGAAGGCAGGAAGATAAAAAAAATTGTTGAAATCCTTTTATTATTGCCGGCAACCAGGTTTTTTAACCAGGGGCGAACCACTGGTTTCAGAATCAGTAGTTAGCCAGGTTGAATAATACAAAGATGTCTGTTCATTGACTTTCATACTGAAAATAGCGGGCGGGATATACGGGTTCTTTTTTTTACATCCCCTGTTAAGTAGCAGGTCAGTTTGAATTTTTGACCGGCGTTAACTCTGTGTTTCAGAGCTTCAGTGCTTGTATTCTTTGCCACCGAAACACAGAAACACAGAAAATGACTCACTACCCCTGTTACACTGCCTTCAATAAGCGGTTCAGATTTACTACCTTCGATAATCAACCTGTTTTGTAAATGGAGATCATCATACTGCTGGCATTAATTTGTGTGAACGCATTATTTGTTTTATCTGAAATTGCGCTGGTGTCGGCCAGGAAATCAAGATTGGAGCACCAGGCTGAAAAAGGAGATAAAAAAGCAAGAATAGCACTGGATCTTTCCAATAATCCAGAAAAATTTTTATCGGCTGCCCAAATTGGTATTACCCTTATTGCTATCCTTACGGGTGTTTATTCCGGCGAGCGGTTTTCCCGTTACCTGCAACCTTCCATTGAAAAAATAAGCTTCCTCAGGGAGTATGCAGACACGATTGCCACTACCATCATAGTTATTCTTGTTACTTTTCTTTCCATCATTTTCGGGGAGTTGATACCAAAGCGGATTGGTTTGCTAAGAGCTGAACGTATTGCCAAATTAGTGGCGGGACCCATGAATGCTTTTGCGAAGTTCACACATCCCTTCGTTTGGCTGCTGAACAGAACCAGCAACCTGTTCTTTCGGATTTTCAGCATTAAACGATCCAAAGACGACGCAATAACAGAAGAAGAAATTAAAACATTGATCGGAGAAGGAACACAAGCAGGTACCATTGATGAGGCTGAACAGGATATAATCGAAAGAGTTTTTCATCTCGGCGACCGCAACATTACTTCGCTGATGACACACCGAAGCGATATTATCTGGTTCAGCCTGAATGACAACGAAGATAAGATCAAGGAAAAAATATTCCAGGAACCGCATTCCCTTTACCCGATCTGTGATGGGGAAATGGATACCATCAAAGGTGTGGTATCCATCAAAGATCTCTATATTAGTCCCGACAATACTTTATTTAAAGACATCATGCAACCGGCCCTGTTCGTACCGGAAAATAATTCTGCTTACCAGGTGCTGGAAAAATTCAAACAATCGAAACTGCACTCCTGCTTTATTGTTGACGAATACGGTAGCATCTTGGGTATGATCACGCTGAATGACATCCTGGAAGCAATTATTGGCGACATGCCCCAGCCGGATGTACCGGATTATGAGATCAGGAAAAGGGAGGATGGAACTTTCCTCATTGACGGACAAATTCCTTTTTATGATTTCCTCACTTATTTTGAAAAAGCCGACTGGCTAAATGAAGGCGAACATGATTTTGATACCCTGGCCGGTTTTATTTTACATGAACTGGAACATATTCCCCGGTCGGGTGAAAAACTGGCCTGGAAAGGTTTTAGCATTGAAATTATTGACATGGATGGCCACCGGATTGATAAAGTGCTGGTGAAGATAAGCGAGGAGTTAAGAGAGGAAATGAATGAGTAAATGATAGATGATAACTGATAGATGATAACTGATAGATGATAACTGATAGATGATAGTTAAAAGTTTAGTGTCAATAGTGATTGTGCAAAACAATTAAACAACTTCAACAGAAACAACTATCATCTTCCATCTGTTATCTATTATCTTTCAGAAAGCAAATGTCGCCTTCGATTCGGGATAATCAAGCTTGGTACTTTTCCTGTTCCCACCCACAGTTACATGCATGAGATTGATCTGGTCGGTAAAAAGATCATGCATAAGTGTATTGATAATATCAATTTTTTTTACTGAAGCAATATTATCTGCCTGTACATAACCGTAAACCGCTTCGCTTTCTTTTTCAAACCCGATATAGGATAATTTTACAGGCTTTCCGTCGGCGCTGAGGAACAAATGAGAAGCAATATATTTTTTAACCAGTGTATCCATGGCAGCCTTATCGGGAGGGTTGATCAAATCAACTTTGGTCTCATAGTTCTGCGTCAGCACTTTTTCAAAATCATCCGTGAATATTTTACAACTTATCTCAAGAGTTTTATCTACAGCATTGTGATTCACTTCTACCACACTTACATGAAAAGGATGGGCCCCAGGTGCTTTGGCAGCTCCTGAAAGCACCGCCAGCAGCGGTATTGCTAACCATTTATAGACGGATGATGCCATTGACACAATATTTTCCCAGGTTACAAAATTGAGGCTTACTTTCAGGCCGGATAAGGAACAGACGTTAAAAATAGGGCAATGGTTTCAGGATTGCCATAGAAATATTATGGGTGAGTTCAGGTTTTATTTTGGTTTGGGCTGGGAGCATATCATGAATTGGGAAGCTCTTGATCATTTACTTTTCATTACCGCCCTTGCTACAATTTATTTACTGAAAGACTGGAAGCAGGTTTTAATACTGGTAACTGCTTTTACGATTGGTCATTCACTCACCCTGGTATTAAGTGTGCTTGATATTATCCGGTTTTCATCCCGTTGGGTGGAGTTTCTGATACCCTGTACTATTGTTATTACAACTATCAGTAATCTGTTTCAGAAAAAATTCACACCAAAATCTATACGTATCAATTATTTCTTAGCTCTTTTTTTTGGATTGATTCACGGCATGGGCTTTGCCAATGCCATCCGGTTTATGCTGGCAAAAGATCAAAGCCTGGGCTGGGGCTTATTTGGTTTTAATGTGGGGCTGGAAGCCGGGCAAATTATAGTAGTAACAGTTGTTTTACTCCTGGCATGGGCTATATCAACCCTGCTTAAAATTAACAGGCGGGAATGGGTGATATTTGTTTCGGCAGGTATATTCAGTTTAGCATTGAAAATGACCCTGGAACGTTTACCTTTTTAATATAACCAACATTTATTATGAAAAAATTATTTCTTCTCTGTAGTTTACAATTAATGGCCTGCTGCTTTCTTTTAGCACAAAACATTCAGAACAACGCCAACTCCAACCATGGAAATAAGTTTGAGCAGTTGGGCAACATCTTACCCACCCCAAATGAATATCGGTCAGCCAGTGGCGCCCCCGGCCCCAAATACTGGCAACAGCGTTGTGATTATGACATTAAATGTGAACTGGATGAAAAAAACCTGAAGCTCACAGGAAGTGAAACGATCACCTATTTCAACAACTCACCTGACCAGCTAACTTACCTGTGGTTGCAGTTAGACGAAAACCAGCATAGCTCATCCAATAATGCCAATTACCAGGATGGAAGCACAATGCCTGAAAGGGTCCCTACAACCATGGTTGATAGAATGGAAAATGCTTCCAAACCAAATGACTTTGGTGATAAGATCAAAAGTATAACCAATGTAACCGGTAAAGCACTAAAATATACAGTTAATAAAACGATGATGCGGGTTGAACTGCCCGCTGTATTAAAACCTGGGCAGAAATTCATTTTCAAGATCGATTGGTATTATAATCTTCCTAACCGGCAAAAACAAGGCGGCCGGGGTGGTTATGAATTTTTTCCTGATAATGGGAATTACCTGTTCACCCTGGCACAATGGTATCCCCGTCTTTGTGTGTACAGCGATTTCAAGGGCTGGCAGAACCACCAGTTTACCGGGCGTGGTGAGTTTGCATTGACATTCGGAAACTTTAAAGTACAAATGACAGTTCCTGCCGATCATATTATCGGCGCCACCGGTGAATGTCAAAACTATCAGCAGGTTTTAACCCCGGCACAGTTTACCCGTTGGCAAAAAGCACAGACAACAAAAGATGTAATGGAAATTGTTACACTTGATGAAGCCAAAGCAGCAGAATTAAGGAATCCGGTTGCGATTGCTTCGGCTTCGCCTCGCAGGAAGACATGGATCTTTAAAGCAGATAATGTTCGTGACTTTGCCTGGGGTTCCAGTCCAAAGTTTGTTTGGGATGCGATGCCGGCATGGGTAGAAGGGAAAAAAGTAATGGCGATGAGTTTTTATGGCAAAGAAGCCTATGGTTTATATAGAAAATATTCCACAAAGGCTGTTGCCCATACTATTAAAACCTATTCCAAATTCACTATTCCTTATCCCTATCCTGTTGCACAAAGTGTGGAAGCCAGCAGCGGTATGGAATACCCGATGATCTGTTTCAATTTCGGCCGGACAGAAAAAGACGGTACGTACAGCGAAGGAACAAAGAATGGAATGCTGGGAGTGGTGATACACGAAGTGGGCCATAATTTTTTCCCCATGATCATCAACAGTGATGAAAGACAATGGAGCTGGATGGATGAAGGACTCAACACATTTGTAGAGTACCTGGCTGAAGAACTGTGGGATAATAAATTTCCCAGCAACCGTGGACCGGCTCACAGCATTGTTGATTACATGAAATTGCCAAAAGATCAATTGGAACCCATTATGTCCAACTCAGAAAACATTATCGGTTTTGGTCCCAATGCTTATTCCAAACCGGCGACGGGTTTGAATATATTAAGGGAAACGATCATGGGCCGCCAGTTGTTTGATTATTCTTTTAAAGAATATGCAAGAAGATGGGCTTTCAAACATCCCGAACCTGGTGATTTTTTCCGTACGATGGAAGATGCCAGCGGTGAAGACCTTGACTGGTTCTGGAGAGGCTGGTTCTATGGAACGGATGCCTGCGATATTTCATTGGATACTGTAAAAGCGTTTAAAGCAAATACGGATGATGTTGCATCAACTGTACGGGACACCACGATGTACCGCAAACTTCAAAAGCCCCAGGTAAACTCGTTTGAAGATATTTCAAAGATCCGCAACAAGGAAGATAATAACATCAAATTTGAAACAGATGCGGATACAACCCTCCGGGATTTTTACTGGCGCTATGCCTGTGGCCAGGAAACTTATGATTCTTCCAGCTATGCGGTAAAAACAACCATTGGTAGTCCTCCATTGGATGATGAAACAAAAAACAGGATAGCCGGTAAGAATTTTTATGAATTAAAGTTTACCAATAAAGGCGGTTTGCTGATGCCGGTCATTTTAGAGTGGACCTATAAAGATGGTACAAAAGAAATAGAAAGGATCCCGGCGCAGGTATGGAGAAAGAATGAAAAAGGCCTGACCAAAGTATTTATGAAAGATAAGGAAGTAGCCTCTGTCCGGCTTGACCCGATGAGAGAAACTGCTGACATTGATGAGAGCAATAATAAATGGCCCAATGTACCGCAGCCATCGAAGTTCACGGTGTTCAAACAACAAGGTGGCGGATTTGGCCCTCCAGCCGGCACCAAGAATCCGATGCAGGCTTCAAAGGAGAAGAAAGCTTTCTGATTTTTTCAGATATAATTAATAATTCCGCCCCGATAAACCGGTGCGGAATTTTTTTATTTTTTCCCTTCAGGTTTGTTGCCAGGTTTCGAAGCAGGCTCTTTTATCCTTCCCTCCTCTTTCAATTTTTGGAATAGTATCCATTCGATCTGCCCGTTGGCACTGCGAAACTCATCGGCGGCCCATTTTTCAAGAGCCCGGTAAGTCTCGTTATCAATTCGTATAACAAATGATTTTTTGTTACTCACAGGATAACCGAATAAGGATTATTGATATAATGTTCCCGTGTTCAATACCGGTTGTGCACTTCGTTCACCACAAAGTACCACCATCAGGTTACTGACCATGGCTGCTTTCTTTTCTTCATCCAGGTGTACGATCTCCTTTTTTGATAACATTTCCAAAGCCAATTCAACCATACCTACCGCCCCTTCCACAATTTTAAAACGGGCGGCAACAATGGCGGTAGCCTGCTGCCTTCTCAGCATATCACCGGCAATTTCGGGTGCATATGCCAAATGCGTTATCCTTGCTTCTTTAATGATGATACCGGCTGCAGATAATCGTTCGCTTAATTCGTTTTCCAGCAATTCGATCACTTTTTCCCCACCGTTTCTCAGCGTCACTTCTGCTTTTCCACCGGATCCTGCGGATGAATCTTCCATTTCATCGTAGGGACAACTGGTGGCCAGGTGCCGGATAGCCGATTCACTCTGCATTTTTACATACTGGGAATAATCTGTGATCTCGAAAAGCGCTTTATAGGCATCACTGACCTGCCATACAATTACCGCAGCGATCTCCACCGGGTTACCCATTTTATCATTTACTTTCAACTTGGCGCTTTCAAAATTATTGGCCCTTAAAGAGATCTTCTGTCTTCTGTAAAATGGGTTTACAAATAACAGGCCGTTGTTTTTTATGGTACCTGTATATTTTCCAAAAAAAGTACAGACCCTTGCCTGGTTGGGGTTGATAACAGTCAGACCTCCCAATAAAAAAACAGATAAAAGCAGCATAAATATTCCGATCCATATCCCCGCGCCCTCAACTTTTTCTCCGTGTATTGAAAGGCTCATTAAATAAATACCAAGCCCGATCCCCACGATTGATAATATCAGTACCATGAATCCCGAAAATGGTTTGATGATCTTTTCCATATAGTTTAGTTTATGATATCAATTTGATATCAAAATTATACTAACTATATTTACTGAGCAAATTTTTTTCCATGCACTTTCGCCGGCTCATTTTGCCCTGTTTCCTGCTTATTTTTCTTTCGGCCCATGCAGCCGAGGTTGATACTGTCAGCATTTACAGCAATGCTATGCACAAGGAACTTAAATGCGTGGTCATAAAACCAGGAAAGTATAACAAGAAAAAGGCCGGCTACCCGGTGGTTTATTTATTACACGGTTATGGCGGCTGGTATAGCAACTGGCTTATCAGGGTGCCACAACTAAAAGAATATGTTGATGCATACAACCTGATGATCGTTTGCCCCGATGGCGGCAACAGCAGTTGGTATTTCGACAGCCCGGTTGATAGCAGCATGAAATATGAAACCTATGTCGGCAAGGAAGTGCCGGGTTATATTGATGCGCATTACAATACCATTAAAAACAGGGCCGGCCGGGCCATTACCGGGTTGAGCATGGGTGGCCATGGAGCATTATTCATCGCATTTCGTCATGCGGAAATGTTTGGCGCCTGTGGCAGCATGAGCGGCGGTTTTGATCTTTATGCCTCCCGTAATAAATACGATATCATAAAAAGACTCGGCGATACAATTAATTATGCCCATAACTGGAAAAGATATTCAGTAACCAATGAAATTGAGAATTACCCCAAAGACTCATTAGCCATTACTTTCGATTGCGGCACCGGGGATCCTTTCTACTCTTCCAATCATTTATTGCATGAAAAAATGCTGCAAATGAAAATACCACATGAATATACCGAGCGGCCAGGCAAACATGAATGGACTTACTGGAGGAATTCCATTCAATATCATCTGCTATTTTTCAGGAATTATTTTGAAAAGATTAGGACGGTTCAGAAAATAAACTGAAAATATCATCCGTTCCCCTGACACAAGGCCACCCCTTTACCTTCACTAAAACCACATATTTATGGAAAGAATGCTTTACCGCTTACCTAAATCAGTCGTGATAGCTGTGATGTTATTTTTTTCTGGCTGCAATAGCAAATCAAATAACACCGCAGCAATTAAAGCTTTACAGGAAAACCTAGAAAGTTCAAATAAATCAATACAAATAAGCAGCCAAATAAATTTACAATCCCTTCAAGAGAAGACAACAAAGGCTACAACAAAGAGAAGGGCAGATGTTTGGTTCCCCAAGGCAAGTCAAATAGCAAAATTATCGTCTGATGCATTCAACTGTATTGAGCAATTAAAGAAAATGAAAGAAATAAATTCTGAGAAGGCAAAAGAATTACTTACTTATTTAATGAAATATAAAGAAAATGTTTTAAGTATTGATTCAGCTATTCGGCTCGAGTTTGAAAAAAAATTTTCTTCTTTTTTAAACTCTTCTGTTACAATTGAAGAGGCAAATAGGAGTTTTTATAATACATTTTTCAAAGGAGCATCGCCCCTTCAAACATCAGCAATTCTCACTAAATTTCAAAATGATGTAACACTATCAGAAAATAAATTAACTACTTTCTGCAATCTACAAATTGGACTATTAGATGGTCATGGTTATTTCAGTTCCTACTCAGCAATTATCTCACTAAACAGTAAATATGTAAAAGCAGGAGATAATATAGAAATTATTGCAGGTCTTGGTGCCTTCAGCATGGCTGTAGTGCTACAAATAAATATTAATGGAAATACCATAGTCGTAGGTGAAGAGGGATATGCTTCATATATATTCAAAGCTCCTTCAAAACCTGGCAAACATTTCGTTCCTGTTAAATTTGGATTTACTGATCAAGATGGCCAAAAACAAACAAATGTGTTTACTGTTGAATATACTGTCGCAAAACCATGCGACCAATAAGCCCAAAAAAAAATAAGAAAGTAGGTTACATCACGTAACACTTTTTCATTTTTTATTTTTCATTCCCTATTTCTTATTTTTTTTCTCAAGGCTCCGGCAAATACCCGGTACTCCCATCTCTCACCTTGATCTTTTTCTTACCTGAATTTTTCTTCTCGAATTCCAGCACTTCTTTGGGTTTCGTAACCGTTTTTTTGGATACAGTATCTGATTTTGAATTAGAGGAACTTACTTTAATTGGTTTGATCTCGTCATCATTAATCAAATCGCCATCACCTGTTTGCAGTTTATTCATCCAGTACACTTCGGTGGCGGTTATCACACCCTCGGTCGGATCATAGTAATTCCAGTTCCCATGCTTTACGGCAAAGCCATCATTTTTTACAACTACCCTGTCCACTTCCTTTGACATGTCTTTAATATCATAGACCGGTATTGTATCATAGGCATTAGCCGGGTCCATGGTCCGCCAGCTTTCTTCCCTGAGCAAGCCGCCGTTATACGTAAAGTATTGCTGTTTACCGTTCAGCTTGCCCCAGTTATAATTTTCTTCAGCGATCTTTACACCATCCAGTGAATATCGTTTCCAGGCACCTTCTTTTAAGTCATTCTCAAAATATCCTTCTTCTTCGTACCCCCTTTCGCCACGCAGGTCATCTACATGAATGGCCCATGGCCCCTGCTTTTTATCCTTTATGTCCACCCGGTTCAGCGTATCACCCCTGGGACTTATCTTATAGTCCTTCCACTGGCCAAAGCCGTTTATGGAAATAAGAAGAAAAAAAAGGATAATAAACCGCATAGTTTAGTAAGTTTGAAAGGGAACTGATAGCTATTAGCCGTTAGCTATTAGCCGCCAGACTTCCGCACTTATAACGCCAAAATCCACTGTTTATGTTCCCAAAATTAAAGGAATTTATTTGTCTTGCTGCATCAGCATGCATGACTTTAACAACCTGGTCGCAGGTTAATCCTACTTCAGCTGATGAAAGATTAAAAGGCCTGCAGCAGCGCAAATTGCTGGAAGAGAAATCTGTTCTCAATAGCATCCGGTTCCGCAATATCGGCCCTGCCATCATGAGCGGCCGGGTGGTAGATCTCGATGTAAATCCTGACGACCCCACTGAATTTTATGTTGCATACGCCACCGGCGGTTTATGGCACACAACTAATAACGGGCAAAGCTTTGTCCCGGTCATGGATAGCATAGATGTTCTGTTTATTGGCGATATCGCTGTTAACTGGGCGACCCCGAATGGATCGGGGCAGGCAAGAACCATCTGGGTCGGCACCGGCGAAGTAAACAGCAGCCGTTCTTCCTATTCCGGCATTGGTGTTTATAAAAGCAGCGACAACGGAAAGCATTGGGAATATCTTGGGTTGCCCGAATCACACCATATCGGGAAAATTCAATTGCATCCCGGCGATAATAACACAGCATGGGTGGCCGTGCTGGGACATTTATATTCATCCAATAAAGAAAGAGGCGTTTATAAAACAACCGATGGCGGCAAAACCTGGAAACAAACTTTGTATGTGGATGACAATACCGGCGCTGTTGACATTGACATTAATCCTTCCAACCCGAATGAATTATATGCTGCCATGTGGTACCGCACCCGCAGGGCCTGGAAGTTTGAAGAAAGCGGGAAAACCAGCGGCATTTATAAAAGCAGTGATGGCGGTGAATCATGGAAATTAGTTTCAGCTGCAGGTTCAGGGTTTATGACAGGTGATAAAATTGGCCGTATAGGTCTTGCTGTTTATCCCAAAAACTCAAATATTGTTTATGCAGTGGTTGACAATTACAATTCCAAACCCGATACGACAAAGAAGAATGACTCGCTCTACAAAAAAAATGACTTTAAAGATCTGACCAAAGAACAGTTTGCTCAGCTTGACAATAAGAAACTGGATACTTTTTTAAGAAAAAGCTTCTTCCCGCGCAAATACACGGCAGCAACAGTAAAAGAAATGGTGGCTTACGATAAAGTAAAACCAACTGCAGTCTGGGATTATTTAGACAGCGGCGATGATGGTTTCCAGGGCAGTATTACAGGATGTGAAGTGTACCGCAGTGATGATGCAGGAATGACCTGGAAAAAAACAAATACAAAGGACATCACGATTTACAGTACCTATGGTTATTACTTCGGAAAAATATATGTCTCACCGGTGAATGAAAACAAAGTAGTGATAACAGGTGTGCCGCTGCAAATGTCAACAGATGGAGGAAAGACATTTAAAAGTATCAGCAAAAGAAATGTACATGCCGATCACCATGCTATCTGGATCAATCCAAAAAGAGATTCACACATGATCAATGGCAATGATGGCGGTTGCAATATTACATATGATAATGGTGAAAATTGGTTCTTTGCCAATACACCGCCGGTTGGTCAGTTTTATTCAGTAACTACAGATGATGACAAGCCCTATAATGTATATGGCGGGCTACAGGATAATAATGTATGGTATGGCCCTTCAACTTATGTAGCAGGACCGGGCTGGCAGAGTTCCGGTGACTATCCTTACAAATCACTGGTAGGTGGCGATGGCATGCAGGTGCAGGTGGATACAAGAGATAATACCACTACTTATGCCGGTTCGCAGTTTGGTGTGTATTCAAGACAAAACCGCAAAACAAGAGGCGACCGAAAGTCTGTGCGGCCGGCACATGAATTAGGTGAAAGACCTCTCCGTTTCAACTGGCAAACGCCTATTTTATTAAGCAGGCATAACCAGGATGTATTTTATATCGGTGCTAACAGGCTCTACCGTTCACTAAACAAAGCTGATACACTCATCAGTATGACGGGAGACCTCTCAGGCGGGAGAGTTCCGGGTAATGTACCTTATGGAACACTAACAACACTCAGTGAATCATCATTGAGGTTTGGTTTGTTATATGCCGGAACGGATGATGGAAATATTAGTTTGTCGAAAGATGGAGGTTATTCATGGGCAAAGGTTAATGTAAGAATTGATCTTCCCCCCAAAAAAGGAAAGCCGCCTGTGAATACTATTCCAAATGGATTATGGGTTAGTCGTGTTGTTGCATCGCAACATAATGAAGCAAGAGTGTATGCATCCCTCAATGGTTACCGCAGCGATAATTTTGTGCCTTATTTATTTATGAGTGATGATTATGGAACTACCTGGAAACAACTGGGTAAAGACCTGCCTACCGGACAGGCAGGTTTACCTTTTGAACCAGTTAATGTTGTTAGAGAAGATCCGAAAAATGACAGCATCATATATGTTGGCACAGATGGTGGCCTGTATGTAAGCTTTGACCAGGGAAATAGTTTTATGACATGGAATGGAGGTTTACCCAAATCTGTACCGGTGCATGATATTGCCATCCAGCAAAGGGAAAATGAAATCATACTCGGCACACACGGTCGTAGTTTATATGTAAGCAAGCTAACTGATGTGCAGGGATTGAAAAAAGATCCGGACTGGCTGAAGAAAAAACCAAAAGAAAAACCGGCGGTAACAGGAAGGCCGACAAATGATGATGAGATGGAGATGGAACCGGAAGAACATTAAACCTGCGACAATATAAAAATGCGAAGCCAGTGACTTCGCATTTTTTATACCTCGCTAACTGAATTAAGCAGCTTTCTTCTTCCTCCTCATTGCCAACACCACTATCAGTATCAGCGCCACGGCCCCGCCACCAATGTAATAATACATCGGGTCAATACCACCGGCGCCTTTATCAAGTCCCTTGTCAATATTCCTTTGTGTATCGGAAATGTATTTGGAAATAAAGGGAAAAGAAGCATTCATTTCTTTTACTTCATTAAATTTTACCAGCGCCTTTTTAAATCTTGATTTATCAAAGAGATTCATGGCTTCTTCATAAGCCAGCGATATATCACTCATTTCGGGTTTGATCTTTGCCTTATCAAGAAATTCATCCACGATAGTGGCAGGAACAATAAAGTTCATACCCTGTACTTCCTGCTTCCGTTGCTGGTCAATACTGCCGAAAGTGGCAAGGCCGATCACTTCGCCTTTGTCATTCATTACGGGGCCGCCGCTGTTGCCATGTGTAATGGCGGCATCTATCTGCAGCACTTCCCAGCCATCCTTCATATTCTTCTTGGCACTGACAAGCCCTGTCGTCAGCGATGCCTCAGATATGGATTCTTCAGAGATCAGCGGATGAAAGGTAGCCACTGCCGGGTATCCGAGCACATACACCTGGTCGCCTACCCGCATATCCTGATCGTCACCGATGCGTATAGTAGGATATGTATGCTTCTCCGTCATCTTCAGGATTGCCACATCCTTTCCCGGGATGGGGTTACCCTGTGCTACAATTTTGGCCGGAATCACCATTGGAACAATTTTTCCATTAGCTCCTGAAATGCCAAATACCACACTGAACTCTTTTTTGATATCACCTACTACAAGTGTTTGAGAAAAATACCAGCTATTGGCATCAATGAGCGCCTTAGATTCCTCTTCCGTCAGTTTGCGGCCCATTGACTGCTCCACTTCTGCTGCATCCTTTTCCAGGATTTCCTGGAAAGCCTGCTGGGCAAAACTTTGCTTGGTCTCTTCATCATTCTCATCCACCACATGTGCATTCGTAATAACATATCCATCCGGAGTGATGATAAAACCGGAACCTACCATGGTAATGTCTAATTCTTTACTGATCGTTTGGGTGCCCTTCATCATATACTTGTCTATGTTGGCACAAAATGTCCTTAAATAAATATTCCAGAACAGATCCGTAGTAAACTTTCCTTCATTCTCCAATTCCTGTTTTACCTGCAACGCAAGAGCTTCTGCGGCTGGCTGATCAAATTCCGGCTGTATGGCACTGACAGTTCCTTTGAATGTTGACTGGATCATTACCGTACCGGGTTTGTTGCGTTCTGCAATTTGTCTCGGTGTCATACCGGATTGCTGCGCAAATAAAGTAATGCTGAAAAGAAGGACCGGGAGGAAGATGAATTTCTTCATAACAATTAGTTTTGGGTTGAAGTTAAAGATAGATTGGCAGCAATTCGTCACCAACATTAATTATTTTATTCAACGGCTAAATTTCGTTATTCGGCTTAAAACAATTTAAATCTCTCAAAACATGCTTTTTCCAGTTCTTCCCTGTTGTCGGGATGTGCAATATTGATCAACGCTTTAGCCCGTTGCCGTAAGTTTTTTCCAAATAAATAAGCAATTCCGTATTCAGTAACTACATAATGCGCATGAGCCCTTGTGGTTGTTACTCCTGCACCCGGTTTCAAAACGGAAACAATCCTTGATAAACCTTTAGCAGTCCGGCTTGGTAATGCAATGATGGGTTTTCCCCCTTCGCTCAATGCGGCCCCCCGCATAAAATCCATTTGACCGCCAACACCGGAATACTGGTAAGTGCCGATAGAATCAGCACAAACCTGGCCGGTAATATCAATTTCAATGGCGCTGTTGATGGCGACCATTTTATTATTTCTCCGGATAATATGCGGATCGTTCACATAATCAATATCCAGGAACTGGAAAGCCGGGTTATCATTAACATAATCGTACAATCGCCGGGTCCCTAATGCAAATCCTGTGACTGTTTTATTGGGATGAACCTGTTTGTATTTATTATTGATTATATCATTTTCAAACAGGTCAATGATACCATCAGAGCACATTTCGGTATGCACCCCCAGGTCTTTATGATTTTTCAATGACTGCAGAACGGCATCCGGGATAGAGCCAATACCCATTTGCAGGGTGCTGCGATCTTCAATAAGCCCGGCAACGTATTCACCGATCGTTAATTCAACTCCGGAT
The DNA here is from genome assembly GCA_964525285.1 of uncultured Chitinophaga sp. Lineage (GTDB taxonomy): Bacteria > Bacteroidota > Bacteroidia > Chitinophagales > Chitinophagaceae > JJ008. The sequence continues at coordinate 12,328 of CAZGGQ010000002.1, read as the reverse complement.
ACTTTATCGCCAAACTGTACTTCATACAAAGGATCTTCGCAATACACCATGCTGCCGAACCGGCTGCTGTGTATCAGGCCATCGCCATGTGTGCGGGGCACATTCGGATTAACCTGTGCAATGATGTGTTTAGCAGTATTCACAGCTGACCGGGCAATATCAACAGATACACCCAGTGAGCAATAACCATGATTGTCCGGCGGCGAAACCTGCACAAGGGCCACATCAAGCGGAAGAATATTTTGTTTAAACAGCTCCGGTATCTCACTTAAAAAGACAGGAATATAATCAGCCCTGCCTTCATTTACATCTTTGCGGATACTTTCAGAAACAAACATAGAGTTAATATGAAAAATTCCGGCATATTCGGGCTTGTCCACCTGCACATCACCATATACGGAAATAAAAACCAGTTCTACATCCTTCAAGCGGTAGGCCTGCCGGGAAAGCGCTTTTAATAAAAATGTGGGAGTTTGTGCGCTGCCATGCACATAGATCCGGTCGCCGGGTTTAACAACAGATAGCGCCTGTTCAGCAGTTTTGTAAACAATGGGTATTTTCATCGTTGGCAAAGCTACCGTTAAATAGAAAAATAGAAATGACCAGGATTATTATTCAGTATGAGGAGCATCAGGAGAATTATTGGCCGGCAAACCACTCAAGTGCCAGTTCATAGCCCTTCAAACCAAGCCCAATGATGCTGCCGGCCGCCTTTCCGGAGACATGAGAAATTTTTCTGAATTCTTCCCGTGCATGTACATTGGAGATATGCACTTCAATAACTGCTGTTTTTATGGCAGCCACCGCATCGCCAATAGCAACAGAAGTATGTGTGTAGCCGCCGGGGTTGAAAATAATACCATCATGATCGAAGCCGACTCTTTGCAATTCATTGATCAGTTCTCCTTCTACATTGCTTTGAAAATAACTGATCTCAATATTGGCGTATTTCTTCCTCAGCGATTCAAGAAACTGTTCAAAAGGCATGTTGCCGTAAATATCGGTTTCTCTTTTGCCGAGCAGGTTCAGGTTGGGGCCGTTGATGATGGCGATCCGCATGTTCAATTTTTTCTTAAAGATAATAAATGGCAAATACAATATAGAGTAGCGCGAATTATTGCTGCGCAATTTTATGCAGACCGATGCCTGTCGCAGGCAGGGTTAGTGTAATTTCATTCTCTTGATTTTTATTCGTGTTATTGGTGTAATGCTTGGCAAAATTGTATGCAATTAGTTCTGTTGATTTTTAATGAGCTGAAGAAACTCATCAAACAAATATCTGCTGTCATGCGGCCCCGGTGTGCTTTCCGGGTGGTATTGCACAGAAAAAGCAGGTTTGCCTTTAACCCGTATGCCCTCGATGGACCGGTCATTGAGGTTTACATGAGTAATTTCAATATGAGAAGCTTTCTTCACGGCTTCCGGATCAACGCCGAAACCATGATTCTGTGTAGTGATCTCCGATTTGCCCGAAATAATATTTTTTACAGGATGATTCAACCCGCGGTGCCCATGATGCATTTTGAAAGTTGAAATACCATTTGCCAGTGCCAGCAACTGGTGCCCAAGACAAATTCCAAACAGCGGTTTATCTTCTTTCAATATTTCTTTCACAGTTGTAATGGCGTAATCCATTGCAGCCGGGTCGCCGGGGCCGTTGGAGATAAAATACCCGGAAGGATTGAATTGTTTTACTTCGCCCAGGTTTGTTTTTGCCGGAAACACTTTTACATAAGCCCCCCTGTCCACCATACAATGCAGAATATGTTGCTTCACTCCGTAATCCATCACAGCAATTCTGATCGTTGATTGGGCATCACCCATTTCATACGATTTTTTTGTACTGACCTTTGACGCCAGTTCCAGTCCATCCATATCAGGCACTTCAGCCAGTTTCTTTTTCAGCATTTCTATATCTGTTGTCTCAGATGAAATGATGCAGTTCATAGCGCCTTTGGTCCGGACATGTGCCACCAGCGCCCTTGTATCCACTCCTTCTATCGAAACGATCTTATTGACCTTCAGGTAATCATTCATGGATCCATTAGCCAGTTTTCTTGAATACTGGTCTTCCAGGTTTCTGCCTATCAATCCGTTTATCTTAACACTATCCGATTCTACATCAACATCCTTTACTCCATAATTGCCGATATGGGCGCTGTTCATGATGAGTACCTGCCCAAAATAACTGGGGTCGGTAAACACTTCCTGGTAGCCTGTCATGCCGGTATTGAAACAGATTTCACCGGTGGTAGTGCCAATGGCGCCAAAAGCTTTTCCATGAGCAAGAGTTCCGTCGGCCAGCAATAAAACAGCAGGGATAGATTGTTCGGGCATATTTGAAATATTTTACAAATAAAATGATTCAGCAAAGAATCGGGCGAATTACTTTTTCACAGTTATAAAAAAAGCTCCCTCGCCTGGGGCGAGGGAGCTGCTTATTAAAAATGTTTCTCACTTTTATTTGGCTGCTTTTGTTTCTTTTTCTGCTGTTTCTTCTGTTATTTCAGCAGCAGTATCCGCTTTCTTTTTGGTGCCGGCGCGGCGGGTCTTCTTAGCGGCAGTTTTAGCTTCGCCTTTACCCTTGCCATATATTTCATTGAAATCAACCAGTTCGATCAATGCAGTTTCAGCATTATCACCGGGACGGGCACCTAACTTAATGATGCGGGTATAACCTCCGGGACGACCAGCCACTTTTTCTGCAACCGTACTGAATAATTCAGTAATGGCTTCTTTATCCTGCAGGTAGCTGAATACTACACGACGCTGATGCGTTGTATTTGTTTTACCCTTGGTGATCAACGGTTCAACATATACTCTCAGGGCCTTTGCTTTGGCAACTGTTGTTACGATCCTTTTGTGTTCGATCAACTGGCAGGCCAGGTTGCTCAGCAACGCATCCCTGTGTGCTTTTTTTCTGCCAAGATTTTTTACTTTGTCTCCGTGACGCATGACTTGTTAATTTGAAAATGTGAAAATGTGGAAATGTGAAAATATCATTAACTCATCCCCTGTACTCTCCATTTTGGTTAAAAAATTCGGTTGTACCGTGTCAGGAATTACAACCTACTGTTTATAAAAGATGATGCTGGATACTGGATTCTAGTAACCAGAATCCAGTATCAAGAATCCGTTTTAGAATTCGCTCAAATCAATACCCAGTTTCACCAGGTCCATTCCAAAGTGCAAGCCTCTTTCTGTCAGCACCTGCTCAATCTCTGCCAGTGATTTCTGACCGAAGTTGCGGAACTTCATCAGGTCTTCCTGCTCATACTGCACCAACTCACTCAATGAATTGATCTTGGCAGCTTTCAGGCAATTGAAAGCTCTTACAGAAAGGTCGAGGTCTTCCAATGGCGTCTTCAGCACTTTACGTAATTGTAAGGTCTGTTCATCCACCAGGTCTTCTTTTTTCTCTTCTTTATTATCGAAAGTGATGTTCTCGTCAGTAATGATCATCAGGTGCTGGATCAGGATCCTTGAAGCCTGCTTCACGGCTTCCTCCGGATGAATGGTTCCATCGGTAGAAACTTCCATGATCAGTTTTTCAAAGTCGGTTCTTTGTTCCACCCTGGTATTTTCAATCGTGTACTTTACATTTTTGATGGGGGTAAAAATGGAATCAATGGGGATATAACCCAGCGGCGCATCTTTTAGTTTGTTGTCTTCAGCAGGCACATAACCACGGCCTTTGCCGATCGTCAGTTCCACATCCATGCGGGCAGATGAATCCAATGTACAGATCAGCAGATCGGGATTCATGATCTGGAAAGAATGCGTGCCTTCGCCAATCATGCCGGCAGTAAACTCAGTTTTGTTTTTGATTGACAACATGATCTTCTCGTTTGCCACTTCATAATCAACGGCTTTTTTGAAACGAACCTGCTTCAGGTTCAGGAAAATCTCCACGACGTCTTCGCTGATGCCTTTCATCGTGGCAAATTCATGATCCACCCCTTCAATTTTTACGCCGATGATAGCATATCCTTCCAGTGAATTCAGTAATACACGGCGAAGTGCATTACCTATGGTAACACCGTAACCGGGTTCCAACGGACGAAACTCGAACTGAGCTTCAAAATCAGTTGCTTTTTGCAGAATGATCTTATCGGGTTTCTGGAAATTTAAAATGGCCATATTTAAAGTTTATAGTTTGTTGTTTATAGTTTGTTGTTCAGCTATTAGCTTATGGCTAAAAGCTACGCAGCTTATTTAGAGTACAATTCCACGATCAACTGCTCCTTGATATTCTCAGGAACACTTTCCCTTTCAGGATAAGTGATGAAAGTACCTTTCAGATCCGTTTCACTCCAGTCAAGCCAGTTGAACTTGGGATTTTTGCCACGAACAACAGCAGTAATTGAAGTTCTGCCTTTGCTTCCTTCTTTAATAGTAATGACATCCCCTGCTTTCAACTGAAAAGAAGGAACATTGACTACATCACCATTTACTTCTATATGCTTATGGCTTACGAGTTGACGTGCAGCAGGGCGGCTGGGAGCAATACCCATCCGGAAAACAGTATTGTCCAGGCGGGCTTCCAGTAATTTGATCAGGTTTTCACCCGTTACACCCTTGCGGCGTGCTGCTTCTTCGAATGTTTTGTGGAATTGTTTTTCCAAAATGCCGTACGTGTACTTCGCTTTTTGTTTCTCACGAAGCTGTAAAGCGTATTCACCTAATGTTTTACGCTTTTTCTTGTCACCATGCATTCCCGGTGGGTTGCTGTTTTTATCCAGCCATTTGCCATTGCCTAAAATAGGTTCACCGAAACGACGGGAAATCTTGGTCTTGGGACCAGTATACCTTGCCATAGTTTTTATTCATTTCGATTTTTTTTGAAACGGTGTTACGATCGGTAAAAAATCGTAAAAAATAAATCGGACACCCTTTTTTAAATGAAAGCTCTTGGCCTTTATGTCTGAGGTCTGAGGTCTGAAGTATGATGTCTGAAAAACCGTTTCAATCTGAAAACTCTTTCCGACTTCTGTCTTCTGACTTCCGACTTCGTATTATACTCTTCTTTTCTTCGGTGGACGGCAACCGTTGTGCGGCAACGGGGTTACGTCTTTGATCATCACTACTTCAATCCCACTTTGTGAAATAGAACGGATTGAACTCTCACGACCCGCACCGGGCCCCTTTACATATACATCCACTCTTTTCAGTCCGGCATCAAAGGCAGTTTTGGCAGCATCTGCAGCAGCCATCTGTGCTGCATAAGGTGTGTTCTTTTTGGAGCCCTTGAAACCCATTTTACCGGCGCTGCTCCAGGAAATAACCTGCCCGGTTTTATTGGTAAGACTGATGATAATGTTGTTGAACGTAGCAGAAATGTGAGCATCTCCGTAAGAATCCACTTTCACTACTCTTTTCTTTGCGGCAGCTTTTGCGCTAACCGGCTGTTGTTCCTTTGCTTTTGCCATAATTTTTGTACCGAGGTAATCTCTCTTTATTTTTAAAATAATTCCGCTTTTGGCGAAACCTGAACAAATCCTCCACCTGCATCGGGGTATCTGTAATTAGTTCAATAGTTAATGATGCATATTAAAAGCTAATAGCTAAAAGCTATTAGCCGTTAGCTATTTTTTAGCTGCTTTCTTCTTACCGGCAACTGTCTTTCTCTTACCCTTTCTTGTACGGCTGTTGGTCTTGGTACGTTGTCCACGAACCGGCAAGCCTTTACGATGGCGGAGACCGCGGTAGCAGGCAATATCCAGCAAACGCTTGATACTCATCTGCACTTCAGAACGAAGCTGGCCCTCTACTTTCAGCTCTTCCGTAATAACGTTACGGATGGCAGTCAGTTCTTCATCATTCCAGTCATTCACTTTCTTGCTGCGGTCAATATTATTCTTGTCAAGAATATATTTGGCAGTAGAAGGTCCTATACCATAGATATAGGTAAGACCTATTTCGCCTCTTTTATTTTTTGGTAAGTCAACACCGGCAATACGAGCCATTTTATTTTATTGTTTTAATGTCTTTAAATTCAAATTGGCAACTGGCAATTAGCAATTGGCAAATTGTCTATTGCCTGTTGCATATTGCTTATTGATCATCCCTGGCGTTGCTTGAAGCGGGGGTTCTTTTTGTTAATAACATACAGCTTGCCTTTTCTACGAACGATCTTGCAATCAACGCTGCGCTTTTTAATAGATGCTCTTACTTTCATTTTTTTAAGCTTTTAGCTATCAGCCCTTAGCTGTTAGCTGTTCTAAACAATTTTATACTTTCTTCTTTGTATTTGCTAATAGCTCACGGCTAATAGCTAACAGCTTATTTATATCTAAAATTGATCCTCCCTCTTGTCAGATCATATGGCGACAACTCCACTCCTACTTTATCACCCGGCAGAATGCGGATATAGTGCATTCTCATTTTCCCCGAGATGGTGGCCAGTATTTCATGCCCGTTTTCAAGTTTTACCCTGAACATAGCATTTGATAAGGCCTCTATGATCGTACCATCCTGTTTAATAAGGGGTTGTTTCGACATAATTTTTTCGGAACGCAAAGGTAAGAGTATCAGGTCTAAAAAAGAAAAAACCCCGGTTATTTTTAGGGGTTATGGGGAAAAAGGGGGCAACTTGCCGACAAAACGGCTATCACTTTGCTTTTCAGGGCTTATCCAGTGGGACTTTGGTCATATCATGGAACAAATTCTGGAATTCATGAACCCCCAGCGCAAATGGGAAATGACGGCGGTCTTCCCTCCACCACATTTCAATATCGGAAAAATCTCCTTTTTTAGGAGTTACCAGCCTGAAAGAGTCTTTTTTATACTTAACTGCCCCGTCCGCCTCTTCCCTGGTGAAACCAAGTTTCAGCAGTTGGCTTTCATCAAGCGGAACAGGATGCATCTCCTCCGGGCTGTACCAGAATTCCTGCACCCCATTATCCACCAGTGCCTGGTTTTCCTCATGACTGACACTTACAATAATGCCCTCCCGGATTACACCTTCATCATCCACATTAATAATATCTCCGGCTTTTAAATGTCCGATTTTAAGCATAATGATCCGTTTTAATAATCGAATATAAAAAAGATTGGGAAAATAGCGAAATGGGTTTTCCCGAAACCAATCACCGCATTGTTTTTTTCAAATAAACCCGTATTTTGAATACTCAATAAACCATAAATCAATTAACTCATGAAAAAGAAATTATCAATCAGTGTTGTAATCCTTCTTTGTGTGGCCGTACTATCCTGTGGCAGCAAAAAAGAAACAGCAGCCTCTATCGCCCAAAAATGGTGCGACCTGAATGCAAAAGCCTACAAAGCCACTGATGGTGCCGCAAAAGAAGCAGCAGAAATGGCCCGTAAAAAATTTGAAAATGAAATAGAAGCTAAGTACAAAGGTGACGAGGCTTTTAAAAAAGAATTAGAAAAAGAAGTGGAGAAATGTGAAGATGCATCTGAAGGGAGATAAAGGCTGCCTATAAAGTTAACAGGGTTGAGAGTAACCTGGCATTATGGTTACTCTCAGCTTCTTTTCCGGTAACTGATAACGGCCCATCCATTGAAAGCAACCGCAAAACCACCCATAGCTAATAAATGGTATTTGATATCAGAAAGACCACTTCCTTTAAGTACCACCATACGCATTACTTCTATAAAGTAGGATACGGGGTTGAAACGGGTTATCCATTTGGCCCATTCCGGCATACTGTCAATGGAAGTGTAAAGTCCGCCAAGCAGGATAAATATCATCATCAGGAAAAAGGAAAGTAGCATGGATTGCTGCTGGTTTACAGAATAGGTTGAAATTAGTAAGCCCAAACCCAGAACAGCCAATAAATAAACAGCAGCAAACACATAAATAGTGAGGAAGCTTCCTGCAGGAATAATTCCATAAGCCAACCTGGCGATTGTTAAGCCAATAGTTAAAACAAGTAAACCAATGATCCAGAAAGGAATGAGTTTGCCAAGAATAAAATGATATTTTTTGATCGGTGTGACGTTGATCTGTTCAATAGTGCCGATCTCTTTTTCCTTTACAATATTGATGGCAGTAAGATTGGTGCCTACCATGGTTAATAAAATGACCAGGATCCCGGGAACCATAAAATATTTATAGTTCATCAGCGGGTTGAACCAATTGGAAGGTGTTACCTCGATCTGTGTTTCCGGGCTGAACCTTGGCAACTGGATCCACTCCATTCTTACCTCCCGGTTATAATCCTGGATAATGGTCCGGAGATAAGCACCCCCCAGGTTTGCTTTAACACCATTAATGGCATTGATAGCCATGAAAAGTGTTGCTTCATCTTCTTTTACCAGGTTTTTTTCGAAATGTTGAGGTATTTGTAAAACCAGGTCAGCATTATCATGTTCAATCTTTTCCAATGACTGCTCATAAGAAGAAGAATAGTCCGTTAAAATAAAATAACCGGATGAAGTGATCTTATTGATAAGCTGGCGGGAGTATTCGGAATGGTCATGGTCAACAACAGCGAGTTTGATCTCCTTGATCTCATAATCGGCAGCCCAGGGTAAGATCAATAATTGTATGACCGGCATGATCAGGATCAGCCGTATAATAGACGGGTCCCGGGATATCTGGCGGAATTCTTTTCTTAATAAAAATTTTAAGGTTCTCATGCCAGTCGTATTTTAAATCTTTTAATAGCCATCGTTAAAAAGAAAAGCATCATGCCCCCAAGGATCAGTGTCTCTTTCCAGATACCACTTAATCCCAGCCCTTTTATCATCACCGATTTTACAATGCTGTAATACCATTTTGCCGGAACGATATTGGATACTATTCTTAATGGCAAGGGCATATTCTCTACCGGGAACATGAAACCACTGAGCATAATGGTGGGCAGGAACAAGACGATCAATGAAATGAACATGGCAGTTTGCTGTGATGCCGCTCTTGCCGAGATAAGCAACCCCAGCGATAAAGAGACCAGGATAAACAGGATACTTTCAAACAGCAATAAGACCAGGCTTCCGTTTATCGGAACTTCTAGCACAAAAACACTCAACAATAATATGGAAGCGATGTTAATGATAGAAAGCAATAAATAAGGTACGGCTTTTGCCAGCACCACCAGTTGTGGTTGCATCGGGGAAACGAGGATCACCTCCATGGTACCTAATTCCTTTTCTTTTACAATGGTGATGGCTGTCATCATGGTACAGACCAGTAACAATACCATCGCCATTACACCCGGAACAAAATTGAATGCTCCTTTCAGTTGCGGGTTATACAACATCCGCATTCCCGTGTTGATCGTATAGGGCAATTTCCTGTTATCAGTAATACGGTCCTGGTAATCCATGATGATGGCGGTGGCATAATTAGTCAATTGGTTAGCCGTATTCGGGTCTGAGGCATCGGCTATCAGCTGCACCTGTGCTTTATTGAAATGCTGAAGGTCTTCCCCAAAATGCCGGGGAAATACTATGGCCAGTTTTATTTTCCCTTTCCTGAATTCTTCTTCGACCTGGTGATACGATACCAGGTTTTTTTCCAGGTCAAAATAGCGGCTGGCATCTAATTGAGCCGTGAGTGAAGCTGTCGCAGCATCTTTGGAATTATCAAGTATAGCGATCTTTGAATTTTTTACTTCGTTGGTGAGGGCAAATCCGAAAATCACAATTTGAACAACGGGCATGCCAAGCAGAATAAACATAGTCCGTTTGTCCCGCCAGATGTGATAAAATTCCTTCTTTACAAATGATATAAATTGTTTCATTCTTTTGAGCGATAAGCTGCCAGCTTTTAGCGGTTAGCCAGTTTACAAAAATTAGATCTCTATCCAGTAAAACAAGTATAACAAATAGCTAAAAGCTAATCGCTTCGTTTTGCTTTTCTCGCCAATTGTAAAAAAACCTCATCCATGGATGAAGCGTTATATGTTTGTTTCAGATTGGCCGGTGTATCCAATGCATCTATTCTTCCGTCCACCATAATGCTTACCCGGTTGCAATACTCCGCTTCGTCCATATAATGCGTGGTGACAAATATGGTGGTGCCCCTGTCGGATGCCTGGTAGATCATGTTCCAGAATTCCCGTCGTGTAACCGGATCCACGCCACCGGTGGGTTCATCTAAAAAAACAATACCGGGTTCATGAAAAATGGATACGGCGAATGCCAATTTTTGTTTCCAGCCCAGTGGCAATGATCTCACCAATACTTTAGCTTCTTTCTGCAAATGAAGCTGGTCAAGAATGGAACCCGTTTTTTCTTTTATGTATTTATCACTCATATGATAAATGCCGCCATAGAATTCCATGTTTTCTTTTACGGTAAGATCTTCGTACAAAGAAAATTTCTGGCTCATGTAGCCAATACTCTTTTTGATCTTCTCATTCTCTTTATATACATCATACCCGGCAACAGTGGCTTCGCCGGATGAAGGAAATAACAGGCCGCAAAGCATACGCATGGCAGTAGTTTTCCCGGCGCCATTGGCGCCAAGGAAGCCAAAGATCTCCCCTTTGTGTACATCAAAACTGATATGGTCAACGGCAGTAAAGTCGCCAAACTTCCTGGTCAGATTATCCGCTGTAATTACTTTGCTCCCATCCCCTAATGGGTTGTTACGCATTTCAATGTTCACAGTTTTTTCCAATATTATTTTTTTATACCCTGACAAAATCAATTCGTAATGACTCCTTCTTACTCCTCTTCAGGGGATGGAGGCTTCATTAATGCAATAAAACAATCCTCGATATCAGGCTTAGCCTGTTGCAACACTGCTCTATCATCACTGCGGTTTTGAATAAACTGCTGAAGCAATGACTCCCCGGATTTATTCTTCATCACCACATGATGATATTCCCCAAAGGGATAAACATTGTCAACAAAATCCTGCTTCTCCAGTTCGTTTAACAGGTGGAGCATCCTTGTTGATTTAACGGCTACAAGTGGTTTGGAAAAACTATTCACAATTCCCTGTGGTGTATTGATGGAAAGAAATTTCCCATGCTGGATCAAAGCAACCCTGTCACATAAACCGGCTTCGTCCATATAGGGCGTGGAAACCAGGATAGTGATCCCTTCTTTTCTTAATCCCTTCAGCATCTCCCAGAATTCTTTCCGGCTTACCGCATCAACACCAGTTGTGGGTTCATCGAGAAATAAAACCGAAGGCCGGTGAATCAACGCACAGCTCAATGCCAGTTTTTGTTTCATACCGCCGGAAAGTTTACCGGCCTTTCTTTTTTTGAATGGCTCGATCTGTACATAAATGTCTTTTATCAGGTCATAGTTTTCTTCAATACTTGTATTAAAAATGGTTGCAAAAAAGTTGAGATTTTCTTCGACGGATAGATCCTGGTACAATGAAAATCTTCCGGGCATATAACCCACCCTTTTACGGATAGCTTTGTAATCTTTCACCACATCAAATCCATCAACGGATGCCTTACCGCTGTCCGCCAATAATAGTGTGGTAAGAATTCTGAACAAGGATGTTTTGCCTGCCCCATCAGGACCGATAATACCAAACAGTTCCCCTTTAGGCACTGAAAATGAAATGTCGCTCAAGGCTTTGACTTCTTTTTTCTTACCGTAGGTTTTGATGATATTTTCGATAATTACTGCACTCATTATACTTGTTGCATTTTTATTTTGTTACCCAACTGCGGTTCCCTGATCATCGTCCCTTGCGTCGCACTCTTCATCGTTCTGTTCGCTAATCATCAAAAATATTTCGCTCCGCCAACTGGCGGACTCTGGAAACATTTCATTCATTAATTCCCCCGGGTTTTACCCTGGGCTACCAATATACCGCCCTTTCAGGGCTTCTTTATCTTCTTCCTACGAAGCCCGCCTTTCTTATTCCTTATTTTTTATTTCTTATTCCTTATTTCACCACTCACCATTCACAATTCACCACTCACCATTTCACTTCCCCATACATTCCGATCTTTAAATAGCCGTCATTTTTCACTTTGACTTTAATGGCATACACGAGGTTGGCCCTCTCCTCTTTTGTCTGAATTGTTTTGGGAGTGAACTCTGCTTTATCAGAAACCCAGATAATGGTGCCGCTATACTCCTTGTATTTTTTTGCACCTTCATCGATCATCACTTTCACCGGCTGGCCTAACTTTATTTTAGGGAGCTGTAACCCGGTAACATAAGCCCTGAGATTTAATGCTGATAGATCAGCAATTTTATACATGGGTTTGCCTATCGTGGTTATTTCACCGGCTTCGGCGTACTTTATAATTACAGTACCCTGGATCGGATTCCTGATATTTGTTTTATTCAGCATATCGGCCACCTGTGCCACCTTTTTCTCCATAGGTTTTTGCTGGCTGAGGATACCCCTGTTTTGCGTACCCACAGCATTTTTCTGCAC
>CAZGGQ010000001.1:0-182462 GCA_964525285.1 uncultured Chitinophaga sp. | reverse complement strand
TGACTTACCATACTATAAAAAACAGGATTAAATTTTCAGCAACGGGGAATAGGCCGCTTTGAACAGATTTCTGTGATTGAATGTAAACCTTTAGTTTTGAGACTTTACTGTTATAATCATGAACAAACGAAAAGCCGGTCTGCTTGCCCTCGGGCTTTTTACTCTTGTTGCCATTATCCATTTTTTACAGGGACAGGCATGGGCTACTTTCCCCGGCGACGCGCTGATGACCATTCGCTGGGTTTTTGTAGCCAGCCTTGTTTTATTTGCTGTTTATAAAAGATCATTGACAACCTGGATCCTGGTGGCAATGGCAATTGGTGTTGAAATAGGGCTCGACTTTCCTGCCTTCTCACAAAACCTTCAGTTCCTCAGCAAAATATTTCTCCGGTTAGTAAAAACCATTGTTGCACCCTTATTATTTGCCACATTAGTGGTTGGAATTGCCAGTCATGCTAACCTGAAACAGGTAGGCAGGATGGGGTGGAAGTCATTGCTGTATTTTGAAGTGGTAACAACTATTGCACTCATTATCGGTCTGGCATTTATTAATATTACGAAAGCCGGTGTGGGAATAAATGTACCGGAAAGCCTTTTAAAAGAATTGCCTGAAGTAAAAGTAAAAGGATGGCAGGATCATATCATTGATATTTTCCCGGAGAACATTATCAAATCAATTTATGAAGGCAATGTATTACCCATCGTTTTATTCAGTGTTGTTTTCGGCATTGCACTGGCGCTGCTGAATGAGCACAAAAAGAGGCCGATGCTGAATTTTGCAGAAAGCCTGGCAGAAACGATGTTCAAATTCACCAACATCATCATGTATTTTGCCCCGTTTGGTGTGGGTGCAGCCATCGCTGTTACAGTCGGGCATTTGGGTATTGATATTTTAAAGAACCTGGCATTATTGCTTATAACATTATACCTGGCGTTGATTGCATTTATATTATTGGTGCTGTTACCCATTGCAATATGGGTGGCAAAAATTCCACTCAAAAAATTTATCCAGGCTATCCGGGAGCCCGTGTCAATAGCCTTTGCCACCACCAGTTCCGACTCGGCGTTGCCAAAGGCATTGGAAAATATGGAAAAGTTTGGTGTGCCGAGAAAGATCGTATCCTTTGTCATTCCCACCGGTTACACTTTTAACCTGGACGGAACTACCTTATATCTTTCATTGGCATCAATTTTTGTAGCACAGGCCGCAGGTATGCATTTGTCATTTGGAGAGCAGTTAATAATAGGCCTTACATTAATGCTCACCAGCAAAGGAGTGGCCGCCGTGCCAAGGGCATCGCTGGTCATATTAATTGCAACGGCCACGACATTTCATTTTCCGCTCTGGCCCATTATGGCCATTTATGGAATAGATGAATTGATGGATATGGCCCGTACATCTGTCAATGTAATTGGGAATACATTGGCCAGTTGTGTCATCGCCCGCTGGGAGGGAGAGTTTGATGATAAAAAAGCTTTGGCCTTTAACGAAAAAGCAGCGGATGCCATCATTGAAAAATAAATTATAATTAATCAGCGGATTTTATGGAAATGATTTTACTGGATGCCTTTCATTGGACGAATTTATTGCAACCGCAATGGTATGTGGAAAACGGCGGGTTGTGGTTATTATTATTCGTGGTATTTGCGGAAACAGGTTTGTTCGTTGGTTTTTTTCTGCCGGGTGATTCGTTATTATTTGTCTCCGGAATATTTGCGCATGAGATTACCACCAAAACCGGGGAGATAAAACCCGGTCTTGGTTACCAGGTGTTACAGCATGTAGGGTTTGATTATCCTTATTCCTACTGGTTCGATTTATTTTTATTGGTGGGATTAATTTCACTTTGTGGTATTGCCGGCAATGCCGTGGGTTATTGGACGGGTCGAAAAGTAGGCCCTGCCATGTATAACTGGAAAGACCGGTTCCTGTTTAAAAAAAGATATTTACGCCAGGCTCATGATTTTTATGATAAGCATGGCGGATTAGCCGTGATAGGCGCCCGGTTCCTTCCATTCATCAGGACCTTTGCGCCTATTGTTGCCGGGATCGTAAAAATGGATAGAAAAAAATTCCACTTCTTCAATGTGGCGGGTTGCGTAGCCTGGGTAACAACGATGGTACTTGGCGGTTTCTTTTTACAAAAATGGATTTTAGACCAGTTTGGATTTGATTTAAAGGATCATCTTGAAATAATTGTACTTGGAATCGTATTGGTAACCACTGCGCCGGTTATTATTAAAATGATTTCGTCAAGAAAGAAAGGAACACCTCCTCCTGCTGACAATATACTTCCCTGATCTATGAAAAAAGAATACGGAATACTTTCTATCCCCGTTATCGTAGCAGCGCTTGGCTATTTTGTTGACATCTATGACCTGCTGCTTTTCAGCATTACCCGGATCGAAAGCCTGCGTTCATTCAACTTATCACCAGAGCAGATCACATCAGAAGGAGAGGGTATCATCATGTGGCAGATGGCCGGTCTTCTTATTGGTGGTATCATCTGGGGGATCATGGGTGATAAAAAAGGAAGGTTAAGTGTACTTTTTGGATCTATCATTCTTTATTCACTGGCAAATATTGCCAATGGTTTTGTACAAAACACAGAACAATTCCGCATCGTACGGTTTATTGCCGGACTGGGTCTTGCCGGGGAGCTTGGAGCCGGTATAACACTGGTCTCAGAACTTATTCCCAAAAATAAAAGAGGTATTGCCACATCAATGGTCGCCGGTATCGGGTTGACCGGAGCTGTGCTGGCTTTTATCATGAAACAAAATTTTGACTGGCGGACCTGTTATTTTATCGGCGGAGGCCTTGGGTTAGCATTATTAATATTACGTATTTCTGTGTTCGAGTCGGGTATGTTTCGTGAAATGAAAAAACTGGATATACAGCGGGGAAACTTTTTAATGCTGTTCAATAACCGTGACCGTTTGAAAAGATATCTCCTTAGCATACTGATCGGGCTCCCTACCTGGTTCGTTATCGGGGTGCTGGTTACCTTTTCCAGTGAATTTGGAAAACAATTTGGCATCAAAGAGAAAATAGATCCCGGCAAAGCTATCATGTATGCGTATGCAGCCATCTCGGTTGGCGATATACTGATTGGTTTTGTAAGCCAATGGCTCAGGAGCCGGAAGAAGGCGCTGTATCTTTTTTATTTTATTACGGCATTCTTTATGGTCCTGTTTTTTACCGTGCAATGGAACGGCACAGCTGCAAAAATGTATTGGATATGTGCAGGCCTGGGTTTTGGTACCGGCTTTTGGGCAATCTTTGTTACCATGGGTGCTGAGCAATTCGGAACTAATATCCGGGCCACGGCTACCACGACTATTCCTAACATGGTTCGGGGTATGCTGGCCATCTTTATTCTTCCTCTTTTCAAATGGCTTCGTGACATAGAGGGTGTGGGCTATGTAAACGGCGGGATCTATGCGGCTATTATTATTATGACGATCACCGTTCTTGCAGCTCTCCTGTCAAAGGAAACTTTTAATAAAGACCTGAACTTTGTTGAACGTTAGTCGTGGCAAAATTCCTCATCATACGTTTTTCCTCTATAGGTGATATTGTACTCACCACTCCTGTCATCCGCTGTTTAAAAAAGCAGGTGCCGGGTGCCGAGGTACATTTTTTGGTAAAAAATTCTTTTCGTTCCGTTGTTGAACACAACCCATACATTGATAAACTGCATGTGCTGGCCCATAGCCGGGAATTAATGATGGAAGAATTGAAAACAGAGAACTATGATTTTATCATTGACTTGCATCACAACTTAAAAACCTTACAAATAAAAAGAACGCTTAAGAAAAAATCATTTTCTTTTTACAAACTCAATATTCAAAAATATTTCTACACGGCTTTTAAGATAAATATGTTGCCGAAGGTTCATATTGTTGACCGCTACCTGAAGACCGTGGAATCATTTGGTGTAAAAAATGATGGGGCAGGTCTTGATTATTTTATTGCAGCACAGGAAGAAATTAAGAAACAGGATATTCCGGCTTCACACAGTGCCGGGTACATTGCCTGTGTCATCGGCGCCGCGCATGGAACCAAGCGGTGGCCGGTTCATAAATGGAAGGAGTTCTGCAAAAAGATGGATCACCCGGTTATTTTACTGGGAGATAAAGATGATGTAGCCAATGGAAATGAGATTGCGGCAATTGACCCGATAAAGATATATAATGCCTGCGGCAAGTTCCGCCTCAACGAAAGTGCAGACCTGGTAAGAAAAGCAAAAATTGTAATTACCAATGATACCGGCCTGATGCATATTGCTGCTGCCTTCAAAAGACCGGTCATTTCGCTGTGGGGGAATACGGTCCCTTCGTTTGGGATGACACCATATTACGGCGTAGAGACGCAAAATTATGGTGTAGAGACGCAATATTTTGCGTCTCTACACCAACCGTTTGATATTTTACAGACAAACAAATTATGGTGCCGTCCCTGTTCCAAGATAGGGTTTAAAAAATGCCCGCTGGGACATTTCAAATGCATGGAAAAGATCGAAGCGGATGAAGTGATCTTCAAAGTGAAACCAAGATTGTAATTTTAAGAAAATACTCCTGTGTTCCGATATCTCTTACTTATCATATTTCTTTCCTTTTACTTTTTGATTGCAAAATGCCAGTCAGCTATAAACGGTGTTGATTCTTTCCGACTTTATGGCGATGTAAAAATTACTATTGACAGGCCTTCAAACCTGTCAGCCAATAAAAAAACCATCATTATATTTTTTGCTTTACCGAATGGAAACTCCACAGAGCAAACCATGGGTAAGAAGATACAGCCCGGTGATGACTGGCATTATGATATCCAGCATATCCGTGCGCAGACAAGATTTATACGACAGCAGTTACCCAAAAAGAACATTGTAGTGATTTACCTTGAGAATAATTACAAGAGCTGGCCAGCCTGGAAGCAGAAACATCCGGACTTCAAAAAAGAGATCCCACATCTTGTAGATTCACTGGCAGGATTGATAAAAACGAAGCACAGGGTCATTTACCTGAACGGGCATAGCGGGGGCGGCAGTTTTATTTTTGGTTGGCTGGCAGGTGTGGAGGAAATCCCATCTTCCATAAAAAGAATTAGTTACTTAGATAGTGATTACGGCTATGACAGCAGCTATTATCTCAAATTCAAAAACTGGTTGCAAACCGTGAAAGGATCAGCTCTAAATGTGTTTGCCTATAATGACAGCATTGCATTATACAACGGTAAGCAATTTGTATCGGCCACCGGGGGAACCTGGTACAGGAGCCATTTGTTTTTGCAGCACCTGCAAAACGATTTTTCTTTTACAAAAACAATGACCGATAGCCTGACCATTTTTAAAACTGGTGATGAGCGGATACAATTTTATTTTAAAATAAATACGGACAGGGGCATTTATCATACCCAGCAGGTGGAGCTGAACGGCTTTATACATTCCGTGCTTTGCGGAACAAAAAAGGACTCAAAGAGATATAGCTATTATGCAGGAAGAGCCTATACTAACCTGGTCGAGTAGTTTCTATAATTCATACGTGATGCCCGTAGCAAAACTGTAAGTAGTGCGGGGTGCAGTTCCGGCAGGAAAACGGTCATGCAGGTAATTCCATTGAATGGACAATCCGAAATGCGGGGTGGCTTTTACATTCAAAACAACCTGGTTCAGTATCCTGTAATCCCCCGGCTTTTTAAGTAATGGTTGAAAGTAAGTGGTACTGATCATCTCGATATTCTCCCTGGGAAGCCAGGTAAAAGAAATGTAACTGCTGTTTCTTACATCGTTGTGTTTTATAATAGGGTAGGTTCTTTCTTTTTCTGCTTCATACATAAAAAGACTGGCGGCGTATAGTCGGAAGCTTTTGATCTTTATCAATTTAAACCGGGGTCCGGTGCCTAATAATACCCTTGAGTCGATCTGTGTGATGATATTATTCTGGAATTGTCCAAAGAATTCCCATCTCAGCCATTCATTCACTTTCCGGTTATATCGCAGGTGGGCCAACCCATCAGAAACAAAACGGTCGCTGCCTATTTTTAAGAAACCAAAATTCCCCAATATCAGCCATAAACCCTGGTCATTACTTGTTTTATATTGTAAAAGTGTTTCCAGTCCGATCTCAAATATTTTCTCGGTATTTTTTCTGAAGGCAGCAGCCGCACCAATTTTTCCCATCCAGCCAACAGTATCCGATTGCATTCTCGAACTTTCAATGTTTACAATCTGTCCAGAACTGTAAAAAGAATTACAGCAGATGAGTAAAAGGGGAAGAGAATATAAAAAAGATTTCATTTTACATCGGTTTGAATAGTACAAACAAAGTCTCCCGCAAAAGAACGGCAACTTTTTATACTGTTAAAATTAATATTCCCTGTTTTATTGCATGAAAAAAAGCGGTATCATTTCTTCTACCGCTTTATCATGATATTTTACATGTTTTATTTTCCTAATGCCGCTTTGATCGGTGCCATGTCTATATATTGAACGCTCCGGTCAATTTTATCATTCGCATCAAAATGGTGAATGGTATGTACCCAGAACATCAAATTTTTGCCGTTCTTATACTTTGCATTTACCTGGTACCAGCTTAACAGCCATATCCCCGGCATATCCGGGCCCTTTTGCGCTGTGTTTACTTTTAAAGGCAGCCAAATGTCATTGCTGATAGTGAGTGAATCAATCACATTCATTCTCCTGTCCCTCCAGTATTTGTCAATGGCGGGCTTGCCGGCAAGACTGTCGCCAGATGACCATGCATACACAGCATTGTCAGCATAATTAGATAACCAGCCATCTACATCCCCACTGGCTAACTGTGCTGACATTTTTTTGCCCCATTCAGTGTATTTGGCATCGGCAAATTCAGATTGTGGCGGGGTTTTGTCTCCGTCTGAACTCGTTTTAGTTTCGCCTTTTTTGGTTTCATCTTTCTTTTCGTTGCTGCAGGCAAAAAGGATCATGCAGCTTGCTGCCAGGATGAGAATTTTTTTCATAAATGCAATTTTAGTAGATTAAATAATAAACAGGAGGATTAACTGTCAGGTCTTGATGGGAGCAGAATGAGAATTAAAGCTATATATTTTGAAATAGCCTGCCAAGTTATTTTTTGACGCATCTAAATGACTTCACTTAGCTCCAGCCAGCGAAGCTCCTTTTCATCAAGCAGCCGGGTCACTTCGCCAATGCGTTGCGAGATAATCTGGAGTTCTTCAAAAGGAGTTTGACCACTGGTAAGCTTTTGATTAATGATCTCTTTTTCTTTTGTAAGTTCAGCTATTTCTTTTTCCAATAGCGAAAATTCCCGTTTCTCTTTAAAGGAGAGTTGCTTTTTTTGCTTGTTGACCGTTGCTCGTTGTTCGTTGTTCGGTTTTTCAGTGACATGTTTTTCAGTCATCTGTAAACGATCATCGGCCAACGCTGCCCTGTACTGCGAATAATTACCCGGAAAATCTCTTATAACGCCATGGCCTTCAAAAACAAATAAATGATTCACCAGCCTGTCCATAAAATACCGGTCGTGGGATACAATGATAATGCAACCGGCAAACTCACTTAAAAAATTTTCCAAAACACCCAGTGTAGGAAGGTCGAGGTCATTGGTGGGCTCGTCCAGTATCAGGAAATTCGGGTTGCGGAATAAAATAGAAAGCAGGAGTAATCTTCTTTTCTCACCGCCACTTAAACTGCTCAGGTAAGTGTATTGTTTATCGGGGTCAAATAAAAACAACTGCAGAAATTGTGCAGCGCTGAGAGAGCCGCCGCTGGCCAACGGAAAACTTTCTGCCATTGTTTTTACATACTCGATCACCCGCATATCTTCTTTTACATCCAAACCCTGCTGCGAATAATTACCAAAGATGACCGTGTCGCCTATATTTATTTTCCCGCTATCCGCTTTTTCAATGCCCTGTAATATGTTTGTGAAGGTTGATTTGCCCACTCCATTTTTTCCAACCACCCCGATCCGTTCTCCTTTTTTAAAGGTGTAATCAAATCCCTTCAGGATTATTTTATCGCCATAACTTTTGTAAACTTTTTTCAGTTCAATTACTTTACCGCCGAGACGGTTCATCTTCATATCTAACTGTAACTCTTCATATGCAATTTTTTGATTGGCAATTTTCTCCACTTCGTAAAAGCTATCCTGCCGGCTCTTGCTTTTAGTGGTTCTTGCCTTGGGTTGTTTCCTCATCCATTCCAGTTCCCTGCGGTAAAGGTTCCTGGCTTTGTCAATGGTTGCTGTATCATTGTCCACCCTGGCTGCTTTTTTTTCCAGGTAATTTTCATAATGGCCTTTATGCACAAACAAATTGCTGCCATCCAATTCCCATATTTCTTCGCAAACCGTATCCAGGAAATAACGGTCATGTGTTACGAGCAGCAGGGTGACATTTTCTTTAGCAAGATAATGTTCAAGCCATTCCACCATTTCCACATCCAGGTGGTTGGTGGGTTCATCCATTACCAGCAAAACATGTTTATGTTCAAACCCGATATCGATCAGCGTTTTTGCCAGGGCCACTCTTTTTCGTTCCCCGCCGCTTAATTTGCTTACCGGCTGGGTGAGATGATGGATATTTAATTTATTCAGCACCTGTTTCACTTTGGCATCAAAATCCCAGGCGCCCAGTTCGTCCATTTTCAAAATGGCTGCATTGAGTTTGTCAGCATCAGCTTCTTCGCTCATGGCTTCGTAGGCAGCAATGGCATTCATGACAGGATGATCGTGAAAAAAAATATTATCCACTACCGGCTTTTCTTCAATAAAAGAGGGATCCTGTTCAAACAATACCACATCCACGTCTTTATTGATCCATAGTTTTCCTTCGTCCGCCGTCTCCTTGCCCGCCAGTATTTTTAATAAAGTAGATTTCCCGGTGCCATTACGTGCTACCAGGGCAATCTTGTCACCTTCTTCTATATTAAATGAAATGTTTTGAAACAATGGCTGAATGCCGTAACTCTTCGTCAGTCCCTCAACAGAAACATAATGCATTGGGCAAAGATAAAATATTAACGTCCCATCAGCCAGATTAAGACGCAAATGACCAGGACGATGATCATAAGGACGAATGGCTGGTATTTTTTAACCTTTTCTTTTTGCGTTTTCCGGGCGAGGAATTCAACGATATTTTTTTTGCTTTCTTCGTCTTCATCGCCGACTAGTTTGAATAACCGGGTAGCAATAGCTTCTGCCTGTTTTAATTGCAGCGGCTCCATGGCCCTTAAAGCCAGCATGATGATCTGCTTATTTATATGTGGTTCGTTAAAAGGAAGCAATTGGGCTATGATATTACCTGAAAGAATATGGCTGATATAGTCTGCCAATCCCTGTTTATCCATCCGGTGTTCATCAAGGGTGGAAACATATTTATCCAGCTCAAGAAGTTGTTTTAAAACGGTAACAGGAGTTATGATGTCCTGAGTTTTTCTTTTGCCAGCACTCTGGTTGTACCAACGTTGCTGCAGATAATTTTCTTTTTTGGCAGGATTCGTCAGTACTTCGTATGCTTCTTTTATTTCAGCAAACTGTGCGCTGGCATAGGGGTCATGCTGGTTTTTATCAGGATGGTATTGATGCGCCAGTTTCCGGAATGCTTTTTTGATCTCCGCCTGTGTGGCGGACGTTTCAATATCCAGGATGCCGTAATAATCCTTCAGGTGCATGGGCAAAGAAAATCTACTTCAGGTGTTTGCCAAAAAATTCTATGGTACGTTGCCAGGCCAGTTTGGCAGCGGCTTCATTATATCTTGTTGGTGCAGTATCATTGTGAAAAGCATGTTGCGCCCCTTCGTACATGTGCAACTCGTAGATGATCTTATTTGATTTTAACGCCTCTTCGTAAGCAACAATACCTTTGTTTACCCCTTCATCCAATGCCCCGTAATGAAGTTGTATTGCCGCTTTGATTTTTACAACATCTTCTGCTGCCGGTTGTCGTCCATAAAAGGGCACTGCTGCTTTCAGTGACGGAACATTTACTGCAAGATTATTGGACATTGCTCCACCCCAGCAAAAACCTACACAGCCAAATTTTCCATTGCAATCTTTCCGGGTGGCTAAATAATCAAACACTTTAATAAAGTTCTGAAGATTGTCTTCTGCTTTCAGTTGCTGAAATTTTGCCCTTGCTTCATCTGCATTCTCCGGGGTACCACCAAGCGATGACAATGCGTTTGGAGCAATAGCCAGGTAACCTGCCTTGGCAGCACGACGGGTCACATCTTCTATATGGGCATTCAGGCCGCGATTCTCATGTATTACCACCACTGCCCCATACGGTTTTTCTTCTTTTGGTCTTGCTACATAAGCCTGCATATCTCCGTTAATGCCGGGATAGCTGATTCGTTCTGTAAACAGATCTTCCTGGCTGGTGACGGCTGCATGAGCATAGTTCACTTCCAGCAATGGCAGAATGGTCATGGCTGCTGCTGTACCGCCGGCCAGCAGGGCAAGACGACGGAGAAATTCATTTCTGTTCAGGGGTTTGTGTGTGTACTCATCGTACAGATTGATGATATGCTGATCCATAGAATTATTATTGATGGATAATAAAGTTAAGGAGAATGAACTGATGATGAGTGGTAGCGGAAAAAAAGGGCAAATAGACGTATCTTTATTGGAAAATATAATGGTATGAAAATAAGATTCATCCTGCCGCTTGCATGTATTGGCCTGTTTACTGCCTGTAATAATTCTTCTGATAATAAAGAAAAGAAAGAAGATTCTGCTGCGAACAGTATAAATCATGACACGATGCATCAGGTGCCTGGCCCCGGCGTCAACATTCCTGAATTGCCAGCAATACCCGAAGGGGCAAAAGTCGTTTTCAAAAACCTGAAGATTAATGCTACGATCAGTTCACCGTTTAAAGTGGAGATGGGAACAGAAGGTATAAAAATAGATACTGCAGGCCCCGTTGTTGCAGCCTCGGGTCATCATCATTTATTTATTGATGCAGAAGATTCACTGGCTGCAGGTACCATAGTGCCAAAAGATTCAACGCATATACATTTTGGAAAGGGGCAAACCGAGTATGAGTTAACACTGTCACCCGGCAGGCATAAGCTGACTTTGCAAATGGCGGACGGGTTGCATCGTTCGTATGGCGGCAAATTGGCTGCTACTATTACTGTAAATGTGAAAAAATAAGCTATCTGGTTTTTTAAGGGATTGCATTTGAAAAGGTTGTTCGAAAGAGCAGCCTTTTTCTTTTAACAGTGATACAAGGTTTTGCTAAAAATTCATTCTCCCGTTTTTTATGCAACCAATGTGGCATAATTATAGCGTCATATGGTAGCAGGTAAATATAGAAAACTGCTACTGAACCGGCTTGTTGCTGACAAAGAGATGCAGGATGCAGTAAACAATTTTGGAATGATTTTATCTAAAAATTTTAATCCATGAAACGTATCTTGAAAATTGCTGCTTTGGCACTGGTGGTAGTGCTGGGCAGTTCATTGCAAAACAAAGCATCGGCACAGAATTATAACGACCGGGGTGATGTTACTTACCAGACATTTTATGATGAACTAAGCCCCTATGGGCAATGGGTAGATTATCCAAATTATGGTTATGTCTGGGTGCCGGATGCCGGTCCAGATTTTCGTCCTTACAGTACCAATGGACATTGGGTTTATACGGATGATTATGAATGGATGTGGGTATCTGATTATGATTGGGGATGGGGACCCTTTCACTACGGCCGTTGGGAAGAAGACAATGACTATGGATGGTTCTGGGTACCCGGTTATGAATGGTCTCCTGCTTGGGTGGCCTGGAGAAATGGGGGCGATTATTATGGCTGGGCTCCGCTGAGACCGGGGATCAACATCAGTATTAACTTTAATATCGGCAGCTATTCACCGCCTTATAATTACTGGAGTTTTGCCCCGCGGCGATATATCACATCTCCCCGCATTTTTGATTTTTGTGTAGACCGCAGGCAAAATGTAACGATCATTAATTACACAACTATCATTGTCAATAATAATAACCATTATGGTAGTAATTATGGTTTCAGGTCTGGGCCCAGCCGCTATGAGGCAGAAAGATATTGTGGCAGGATCAACCCGGTAAGATTCCGTGACAGTTACACTCCGGGCAGAACTCAATTCAGGAATAATGAAGTAAGTGTTTATCGTCCCAATGTACGCAAGGATAATGAACACCGTTCTGCGCCTGTTAAGTTTGACCGTTTTGATAGAAACAATGACAACAGAACAGCAAGAAATGACAATATTAGGAATAGAAATGATAATGTAAACAACCAGGTACGGGACAGAAGAGACAATAACGATTTCAGGCAGCCCCGTAATAATAATGATAATAATAATGGACAGAACAACCGTTCAAACGATAACAGGATCAGCAGGCCGGCAGATAGAGTTGACAGAAATGCCAACCCCGGAAATAATAACAACAACCGTCGTTTTGAGCGGCCAAATAATAATAATGGGAACAGGAACACACCAGTTCGTCAACAGGATGTGAGAAGCAATGATCAGCCGCAGCGACACCCGCCACAACAAATAGAACGGAAGCAGGAACAACAACCCCGTCAGTTTGAACGCCGGAATGATAATAATGGAAACAGGAATACTCCCATTCGTCAACAGGATGTAAGAAGTAATGAACATCCACAGCGACAAGTCCCGCAACAACAACCCCGTCAGTTTGAACGCCGGAATGATAATAACGGAAACAGGAATACACCCATTCGTCAACAGGATGTGAGAAGCATTGATCAGCCACAGCGACAAGTTCCGCAACAAATGGAACGGAGGCAGGAACAAAGGCAACAACCCGTTCAAAAAATGGAACGGAGACAAGAACCGCAAACCAGGCAATCAGACCGCCGGGATGATGGTAATCGTCAGCAAAATACGGGTGAAAGAAATAATGGAAATGGCAATAGCCGCAGAAGATTTTAATAGCAGCTTTTGATAAATAAAAAGACCCTGTCTGGCCTTAAGCGGACGGGGTCTTTGTTTGAAAAGTCTTTGGGTAAAATATCTTATCCGACCTTTTTTACATTTACGGCATTCATGCCTTTTTTGCCTTCCTGCAGGTCAAATTCCACTTTGTCTCCCTCGTTCACCTGGTCAATCAGGCCGCTGGAATGAACAAAAGTTTCTTTGTTAGAGTCATCATGTTTAATAAAGCCGAATCCTTTTTCACGGTTGAAAAACTTAACGGTTCCCTGGTTTTTGTCGCTCATTGTATTTGTGTTATTGTTTAAAGGGCGTAAAGGTAAGGTTTTAATACCGGAACGGGGAGAATTAAAATTCCGTTTTTCAGGCCTCCTTGGATCAACCCGTTGCTAAAATGTTATTCACGGGGTCAAAAATTGGCTTATTAAATATTAATAAGTAACTTTTCTCTCTAAATTTTTTTAATATGAGTACCATTGAAATGCGCCTTCAAAAGCTGGAAGCCACTAATCGCCGTTATAAGACTATTCTTGTTTTAATGATTGCTTCATTTGCAACCATTTTTATGGCTTTCAGGAGCCCAAAAACTGTCCCGGATGTCATACAGGCCAAAAGGTTTGAGGTGGTCGATGCCTATGGTAATGTTTTGGTTAACCTGACCCAGGATGATGGTAAAGGACTTATTAAAACATACAATAAAGAGGGAAAAAAACTGGTGAATATCACCTATACGACCAACCAGGAAGGTTACATCGGGTTAGAAGATGGTAAAGGACAGGAAACAATGCGGCTTAGCAGTTCCAACGAGGGCGGGGGAGGCTATATAGGAATTTTTAATCCTTCCGGTAAGAGAACCCTGACCTTATGCAATGATGAAAGCGGGGGCAATATTTATGTAAGCAATAGTGATGGAAACAGCCGGGCTACCATGCAATGCAACAGCAGTGCAGGGGGATTCCTGGCGCTTTATAATTCCAGCGGGTATACAGCCGTCAAGCTTACGCAAACCAGCAGCGGGAATGGCGATGTGTATGTTAATAATTATAATGGGGATGAAAGGGTGAGGCTTTCGGTCAGCAGTTCTGCAGGCAATTTTCAATTAAAAAATAACAGCAAGACCATGATCGTGGAGTTAGGTGGTACCACAGGCGAAAACGGCACGATCAATACCTACAATTCAAGCGGTACATTTGTCCAGGGGATTGGCAGCAGCTATTAACATTCATGCTTCTGCTTCATCCTTCGACAAGCCTGTTTGCCGGCAGGCAGGCGCAGGATGACAATCAAACCTCTGCTTCCATATACGATTCAATTGGCTCGCAGGTGCAGATAAGATTCCTGTCACCATGTGTATTATTCACTCTTGCCACCGCTGGCCAGAATTTATTCAGCGTAACATAATACAATGGAAAAGCAGCTTCTTGTCTTGAATAACCATGCTTCCATTCATCAGCAGTTACCACAGACTGTGTATGCGGTGCATGCTTTAAAGCATTATCTTTTTTATCCGCTTTACCTTCTTCAATAGCTTTTATTTCTTCCCGGATAGAAAGCAGGGCATCACAGAAACGGTCCAATTCAGCTTTGTCTTCACTTTCTGTTGGCTCAATCATAATAGTTCCCGGAACCGGGAAACTCATCGTGGGTGCATGAAAACCGTAGTCAATCAAACGTTTTGCCACATCTTCTACTTCCACTTCAGCACTTTTTTTAAATGGTCTTAAGTCAACAATAAATTCATGGGCACACTGTCCATTATGATTAGTATATAAAATGTCATATTTCCCTTCCAACCTCGCCCGCATGTAGTTGGCATTTAGAATGGCATATTCAGTGGCAGCTTTCACTCCTTCATAACCAAGCATCCTGATATAGCCGTAGCTGATGAGGAGGATACTTGCACTACCGTAGGGTGCTGCACTAACTGCGTTGTGAATGGTGAATGGTGAATGGTGAATTTGCGAACTGTCATTTGACCATTCACTATTCACTATTGACGTATGTCCCGGCAAATGTTTTGCTAAATGCTTCTTCACACAAATCGGCCCCATACCCGGTCCACCGCCGCCATGTGGAATGGCAAATGTTTTATGCAGGTTCAAATGGCAGACATCCGCGCCAATCAAACCGGGTGCAGTCAACCCCACCTGTGCATTCATATTGGCGCCATCCATATATACCTGCCCGCCGAACCCGTGAACGATCTCTGTAATTTCTTTTACTGTTTCTTCATATACGCCATAAGTACTGGGGTAAGTGATCATGATGCCGGCGAGTTCATTGTTGTATTGAGATGCTTTGGCTTTCAGGTCTTCCACATCAATATAACCGTTCTCCAATGCTTTCACAACAACTACTTTCATCCCGGCCATGACAGCTGATGCCGGATTGGTGCCATGTGCAGAAATAGGGATCAGCATGACCTTCCTGTTATGATGCCCATTGGCTTCATGAAATGCCCTGATCGTTAAGAGGCCGGCATACTCTCCCTGTGCGCCGCTGTTGGGTTGCAGGCTGCAGGCATCAAAAGCAGTTATTTCGCAGAGGTATTTACTTAATTCGTCAATGATGTATTGATATCCTTCTGTCTGATTGGCCGGGGCAAATGGATGTATCATGCTCCATTGTCTCCAGCTAAGCGGCATCATTTCAGAGGCAGCATTCAGCTTCATCGTACAACTTCCAAGAGAGATCATCGAAGTATTCAATGAAAGGTCTTTGTTTTCCAGTTGTTTGATGTAACGCATCATCTGGCTTTCGCTGTGATATGTATTGAAAACCGGGTGAGTTAAAAAAGAAGACGTTCTTGTTAATGCGGAAGGAAAATGATTCAGCCCGGCATCCTGGTGAATATCAAAAGCTACCGGGTCCTTATCGTTTTCAAAACAATTGATCAGGTCATACAGATCAGCAACATCGGTTGTTTCATCCGTTGAAATACCAATATGGTTGTTATCAATATAGCGAAGGTTAATAAGTTGACGTTCTGCTTTTGCTTTAATAGCAGCCACCTTCTTTGTTTTTACAACAAGGGTATCAAAGAAATTGCTGGATACTAATTCAAATCCTCTTTCCCTAATCGCTTCCGCTACAGTTTGTGTAAGCAAAGCAATCCTTGTGGCAATATTCTTCAATCCTACCGGGCCATGATAAACAGCATACATCGCAGCCATATTAGCCAGCAGTGCCTGGGCCGTACAAATATTGGAAGTGGCTTTTTCTCTTTTGATATGCTGCTCTCTTGTTTGTAATGCCATCCGCAAAGCTCTGTTGCCCTGCGCATCTATACTGACCCCGATGATGCGGCCGGGTATGTTTCTTTTAAAATCATCTTTGGCGGCAAAGAAAGCAGCATGCGGTCCGCCATAACCAAGCGGTACGCCAAAACGCTGGGCGGAACCAACGGCCACGTCTGCGCCGAGTTCACCGGGAGGAGTTAACAATGTTAATGCCAGCAGATCAGTTGCCATGACCACAAAACCACCGGCGGCATGAACAGCAGTAATAAAATTCCTGTGATCTTCTATGGAACCTTTGTCATTCGGGTATTGAACGATCGCACCGAAATAGGATCCATCAATGGATATTGTTTCATAATCACCTTCCACAATTTCAATTCCTACCGGGTTAGCCCTTGTCATCAACACATCTTTTGTTTGCGGGAAAATCTCCCGGTCAACAAAAAATTTGGGTCTTTCAATATGGTACTGTTTATTCAACGTGTTAAAGAACATCGTCATCGCTTCTGCAGCAGCGGTTGCTTCATCGAGTAAAGAAGCATTGGCAATGGGTAAGGCAGTCAGGTCACTCACCATGGTTTGAAAATTCAACAGGCTTTCCAGACGCCCCTGCGAGATCTCTGCCTGGTAAGGAGTGTACTGGGTGTACCATCCCGGGTTCTCAAAAACATTCCTGAGAATAACTGAAGGAATGATGCTGTCATAATATCCCTGGCCGATATAATTGAAAAAAACTTTATTCTTCAGCGAAATTTCTTTGATATGTTTCAGGTATTCATGTTCACTCATGGCTGAAGGGATATTCAGCGAATGATTCATGCGGATAGCAGGAGGAACAGTGTTGCTGATCAAATGGTCCAAACTTTCAGCTCCGATTTTCTTCAGCATTTTCTTTGTATCAGTTTCATTGGGTCCGATGTGACGGGGAATGAATTCGTTTGCCTGTTGTTCGAAGAGGTTCATAGTTGAATTGTCATTTAGTCAAATAGGTCAAATATGTATGTCAAATAAGTCATATTGGTCATATAGGTCAATGTTCTGAATAGTCGGGTGTTCTATTTGACCTATTTGACTTTTATGACATCAATGACTTTTTTAGCGTGGCAAAGTTACGGGCAGCGGGGCAGATTTCCCGGCGATTAAAGCATCCTTTCTTTTTCCATCTTTCTCAACTCATCACTCGTATGGGTGCTGCCATCGTGGCTCCATCCGGGAGGACCAAAAAGATAGTTCCAGCGTTGTTTAAACGTCAATCCTTTTTTCCGGAGGTCTTTCCCGATATTTTTCCATTCGTGGATGACAAGATTAACCGGGTCTTCTTTTTCCAATGGTTTGGTGAGACCGTATTTTATAGGTTGATATTTTTTGGCAGTCAATTCCGGCTGAAATGTACCAAACAATTTATCCCAGATGATCAGGAACATACCCATATTCTTGTCCAGGTATTTTGGATTGGAACCATGATGCACCCGGTGGTGTGAGGGGGTAACGAGGAAATATTCCAGCCAACCAGCTTTGTTTATTTTTTCTGTGTGAACAAGAATGCCCCAGGTTTGTGTTGCCGCATAGATAAAGGCAATGTCAATAGGCTGAAAGCCGCAAATGGCAATCGGGATAAAATAAACAAAACGGTATAGCGGCTCCATCACTGATGAACGGAAGCCAACTGTTAAATTGAAATGAGGCGAAGAATGATGTGTAACATGGGTGGCCCAGAACAAACGGCAGATATGATCAACCCGGTGCAGCCAGTAATACATGAAATCTTCAAATACCAGGAGCACAAGCCAGTAGATCCATGGATTTTTGATGGGTTCAGCGAAACGGTGGTCATAAAAGAATGAGAGTACAATGCCGATATAAATAGCCCGGAACAAAAGGTCAATCCCGGCATTCAACAGCATCATGTAAATATTCTGTATTGAATCCTTCCAGGTATAGCTTGGTTGTTTGCGCAGGTGACTTAGAAATAGTTCCAGACCTATCACTATTAAGTAAAGAGGTGTAGTTATGAGTATAAGTAATTGTTCCCTGGCGGTTCCCATGAGGCGCAAATTTAGTCATACAAGACATATAAGTCAAATGGGTCATATCGGTCAAATTGTTCATGTCAATCATATGGGTCAAACGAGTCATACCAGTAAGTAATATAAATCACTTGAGTCACATAGTGAATTTTCGATTTGTCTTATTTGACTCATTTGACTTATTGTACCTTGCAGCATGTCCAAGGATATTCTAATTAACTGGGAAAAGAAATCAGGCGAACGGCAGAAAGAGTATAAGAAATTTTTGCACCGGGCTAATAAAAATAAAGTGCTGAAGCAATTACCCGCACTGAATGAAGAAGCTTTTCAAAAAATTGATTGCTTGCAATGTGCCAATTGCTGTAAAAATTATTCCCCCCGATTCACCCCTCCCGATATAAAACGGATCAGCAAATACCTTGATATAAAGGAAGGAGATTTCAGGGAAAAATACCTGCTTCCAGATGAAGTGGGAGATAATGTTACCAAAATAAAGCCCTGTCCTTTCCTTGGAACTGATAATTATTGCAGCGTTTATGAAGTTCGCCCAACCGATTGTGTCCGCTTTCCCTACATGGATGACGATTTTATGCTGAAACGGCAGCCTCTTGCATTAAAGAACTCCACTTTTTGCCCGATCACTTATTATGTGATTGAGAAATTGATTGCGGTGGAGAAGGGGGGTAAACAGGTCAAATAGGTCAAATGAGTCATATGCTGCATTTCCAATTGTAGGAAATTCATATGGTTTAGAGACTATTCTATTTGACTTATATGACCTATTTGACTTTTTTGACCCCTTAGCCTAACCTCAAAGTAGTAGTGGTTCGTATAAAATTCTTCGTATCTTTTTGCCCTAAATTTTAAACTATGCCACGTTATGTTATTGAAAGAGAAATACCGGGAGCCGGCAAACTCACAGCTGAAGAGCTTCATGGTATTTCCCAAAAATCCTGCGGAGTTATAAAAGAACTGGGGCCTTCCATTCAATGGGTGGAAAGTTATGTAACAGAGGATAAGATCTATTGTATCTATAACGCGCCTGATAAGGAGATCCTTAAAGAACATGCCGACAGAGGAGGATTTCCTGCCAACCGGATCGAGGAGATAAAGAATGTGATAAGCCCGGTGACGGCCGAATAATTATTTCATGCGAAAGAATAGTAAAGTGACTTTGTCTTTCAGTGCCGTTCCATGGATGCGGGCAGCATTTTTACATAGAGATTGATGCTGACTTTGTAGATCTGGGCTTTGTAGGAATGTGACTTTTGTTAAGAAGTTTCTACTATCCTTTTAGCCTGTTTATGATCAATATACCTTTAACAAACTTCATGATGATATCTTTTTCTTCAGGTTCCTTATACGTTACTTCGTATATGTAGATCCTGCCTTTATAAAATTTCGCCATGGCAGGTGGCGGATTGAATAATATTTTGTCATACCAGGTGGCAAAAATTTTACCGTCCATGATATATTTCTCCAGGGAATTCTTTTTAAATAACTCAATGATGTTTTCTTCTTCTGATTTAGCCTGCCATTGACAATTGAGTATTTTTTCAAGATACAAGCTGTCATTCTTCAATCTCCATACAGCATGATAACCTCTCCAGCAACCGGTGTGCGGTGCAGTTGCCCTGGTAAGTCCAAACGGACGATATTTTAATTCGATGCTTTCTAACGGGAATGTTTTTAAATAAATGGTATCATTGCCAATCAATAAGATATCCGGGACCTGTTCGGTTGCAAAAATGCGCTGAAATAAAGCGACAAAAATTAGAAATAGTAATATTCTTTTCATTTTTCTTTGCGATCAATCTTCATCTTCTTTTTTATTCCCGGATGTCATGATCAATCCGTAAATAATTATTGCAACAATAAGAATGACAATGACTTTCATAAGTACTATTTCGCCGTCAACTCTTCATAAGCCGCCGTCAACGGTCTTTCAATACCATCGGTTTTCCATTCTTCGCCACCGTGTATAATTTTAGTTTTTAAGATCTCTTCTTTTGTCTTGCCAGCTTTTATTTCCCCATCAACAAATTTTAAAACATTACCAAGATAATCCCTGAACTTATTCAGTTCATCCGCTTTTCCTGTTACTTCATAGCCGGTGCCGGCATGGCCAAAAATATATTGGGTGTCATTATCAAATTTATTCAGGGCTTTGTCCAATACTTCCATCCAGCTTTTCATATTAGCACCGGCGCTACGGTCTACATAAGGATGGCGGCGGTTAAATACCAGGTCGCCCATGTGTACTATGTTGGCATGTTGAAAATGGATGAGTGCATCGCCATTGGTATGGGCTGCGCCATAGTAGTAAAGACAGATTTTTTCTTTGCCGAATTTCTGGCACCATGTATCCGTAAATGTCTGGTCGGGATATAATTGTTTTTCCTCGCTCTTGTTTTTCTTGGCCGATGCTTCCTGGTTGGTTTTGGAATTGGCATGTGCCAGCACATGTTCCACGATCCCTTTAAATGAAATGTTGCCCGCCGTATGATCGCCGTGATGATGGGTATTAATTAAAAGAGAAAAAGGGTTCTCTGTTTTTTTCTTCAGTTCATCAATCAGGTGTTTGCTTTGATCAGGGAATTGTGAATCCACCACCACGATCTCTTTTTTGGCCAGCAGGAAAGCGATCGTTCCACCTCTTTCCATAAAGATGCCGAGATTATCGGTCAGCATTTTTATTTTCCAGGGGTCTTCAAAGAAAGAAGACAATAAATTTTGCTGGGCTAATGTGAGCGCAGCAAATGTGAGTGCAGTATTTTGGATGAAGGAACGGCGATGCATGGTATTAGTTTAAAGTTTGAGGTATATTGAAGAGGTAACATTTTCTTTGGTTTTAAAGTTACAATTTAATTGCAGCATTTCGCCTCACCCCATTATGACTCCTTTAGATCGGAGTCTCCGCACCCCTCTCCGGCCGGGGTCACGACACAGGTACAGGGACAAGATAAGGGACAAGGAATGAGACAAGTGACAGAGGTTTCTTTTCTTTCTTCCTTTCTTGTTTACTGTGGTCATAAGCTATATAAAACTCTTTTTATATGGCAATCGAATTTGTTACACCAACACTTACAGAAAAGCAAACAAAAGTATTTAATGAATGTTTAAAGTCTTTTGATGGCTTAACATATAAGGAAGTTGAAGAAATATTGTATGAGTTACTAAGTAAGGCTAAAACTATTTCTTTAGTGACGCAACAATCTGTTTTATGACTTCATGCTCTCTTATCATTTCAGCCATTGCAAGCCTTATTTCGCCGGGAAGAAAATTCAGCTTGTTTAATAACTGATGGGTTAAGAGATGAGTGGTTTGATAAGCCATGTCATTCATTCGAGAATTAAAATATTGAATATAAAGACTCATGTTT
Source organism: uncultured Chitinophaga sp. (assembly GCA_964525285.1). Lineage (GTDB taxonomy): Bacteria > Bacteroidota > Bacteroidia > Chitinophagales > Chitinophagaceae > JJ008. Next base: position 160,873 of record CAZGGQ010000001.1, on the reverse strand, counting down.
TCCTTATTATACTCTAATCCTGTATCAGTTTTAAACTGGTCTTTAAACTTAGGGAAATTGTTCAAAATTTCGGTTGCCATAATGTTTATATTTTTTGTGTTATTAATTGGTTTGAAACAATACAAAACTAAAGAATATGTTTAACAATCTAAGAGAACTAATCCTGTCCATGCCTTCGGAGGAAACCTGCCGGGAGTATCTTGCACAACAAAGGTGGAATGGTAAGCCTGAATGTCCTTATTGTGGTTCTGGAAAGGTGTATAGAATAGAGCAAGGGAAAAGATATAAATGCGGGAATAGTGAATGTTATAAGAAGTTTTCCGTTACCGTTGGTACAGTCATGGAAGCTACTAACATACCATTGGTAAAGTGGTTTACTGCTATCTATATTTCTACTGGACACAAAAAAGGAATAAGCAGCCACCAATTAGCAAAGGATATTGGAGTAACACAAACTACTGCATGGTTCATGCTACATAGGATTAGAGAAATGATGAGGCCAAAGGATAATATCAAATTGGATAATATCGTAGAAATAGATGAAACTTTTATCGGGGGAATAGTTGGTAATATGACTAAAACAAGACGGGCAAAATTGAGGACAGAGGCAGGCGGGACTATCCAAAATAAAACTATGGTAGTTGGTATGCTTGAAAGAGGCGGCAATCTAAAGTTAATGGCATTGAGTAAAGAAACAGGACGGGATATAATACAACCTTTAGTTAGAAACCATGTAGATAATGATGCTGTCTTAATGACTGATGCCTCCCATAATTACGATGATCTAAATAAAGAATATGCAGGACACGAAATAGTAAACCATTCAGAGAACGAATATGTACGGGACAAGGTAATACATACAAATTCCATTGAAGGGGCTTTTAGCCTGCTTAAAAGGTCTATAATCGGAATTTACCATAGCGTTACACCAAAACATCTTTCCCGGTATTGCGATGAAACAATGTACCGCTATAACAGCCGTAAATTAAAAGATGCTGCCCGGTTCACATACTCACTGCAAAGACTTGACGGCAGATTAAAGTATAAAGACCTTATTCAAGATATTGACGAAACGGGCAAACCAGTTACCAAACTGCCGCCATTAGTCTATAAAGCTAAACCGATACTGCAAATAAAAGACGGTGTAATCCTTAATCAGTTTCCTTCTGTATCCGAAGCAGCAAGGCAAACAGGAATTTATAAAGGTGGCATCTGGAAGTGTTTAAGAGGACAGAGAAAGCAGTCTAAAGGCTTTAACTGGAAATATGCCTAACTTAGCTGTCATGGCTAAAGCTAAGAAACCAAAGAAAAAAGAGATAATTTTTAAGACTACACTAACAGCCGATGAACTGTTTCAGAAAGCCATTACAACCCCAATAAAAAATAGCAAAGTAAAAAAGAAGTAACTAAATCCAAGATGGTGGAATATCTGCAATGCTGCCCCCTATATCCACATGATGCGGCATTATAGATTTTTTAAATTTTAATTCATTAGAGTCAAGAAAAATAACCCGTTCCCCGTTTTTTTTCAATATGCTCATTAGGTCAGTTGATTTTCTACAAGGAGGGAAAAACACCTTCACTCTTTTCTTGGGAAAGTTTTTTAATACATATTCGATAGGGGGGACTAAATCGCTATCGGCAGAAATTAAAACAATTAAGTCCGTCTTATCAAAAGCACAATCTCCCATTATTTCAACGGAAATATTTACATCTGTTCTTTTCTCTTCGTGAATAATAAAATTATTTCTGCAAGTTGACCCGCATCTAATAGATTTCTGATAATATTTCCCTTTAATAAATTCAATTTTATCGTTATTGATAAATTTATTGGCCTTGAACAAGGCAGATTGTCTTACTTCTTTACCCGGATCAAGGGGCGAAGCCGTAAAATATTTGACCTTTACCAATTCATGCGCCGGGGTTAAAAATTGATTGGCAAACGCCACTAAATCCAACCAATAATATTGCTTCCAATGAGGACTTATATCTTTTCGGGCTGACCGTAAGCCATGATAAAAATTAAATCCGTCAATATAAAAAGTAGTTCTTATTGGCATAAATAAAAAAACCGCCAGTATAGGTCGGCGGTACAGCTAATCCCGTATGAATTAGCGACGTTTAGAATGTAAACATAATTTACCTACCGCAAATCTACAAATTTCAGGCCAGTTAAACGGAGAATTTCGTACTTCTACTATAAATTTATAGTATTTTTAGTAATTATTTACTAACTATTCAATACTTGATAAAATAATGATTTTCAATAAAATATATTCTTAAAATCTAAATTAATTAGTTGGTTTGAAAAAAGTGCTAATTTTGAAAAGACAAAGCCCCGGTTAGTGGCCGGGGCAATTATTAAAAAATAAAAAGTAAGTACAATGTCAGGAACAACAGGGCAAACTTGCCAACAATCAGGGGACTATAAATGCAGTACCCACCCTTCTCAAATTATCCCTATTTCAAAAGGCGAAAGATTCCCGCCTTGCAATACCGTAGGGAACGCTGCACACTCTACAACTTGGGTATTAGTTAAGGCTCGCTAACTAATTCCTAAAGAGTGCAGGACTTTGCTGCTTTGGCTTTGCCATTTAGCAGATGCCTTTACATTGCCCGGAACGTACTTAGAATTGTCAATAATGTAACGATTAATCTTAGTAATGTCCTTAGATGTAAGTGTAACCGCCCCCTTGTCTTTAGCTTGAATACGAACAAACATTTTATTTCAACAACCATACCTTTGAATAGGGAAACAACTTTTATCTACTCTCTTGTCCCTATTAGTAGGTTGTTCCCCCGGCCGGAGAGGGGAATCTGAGTTCACAAAATTTGGAGTCGTGTTGGGGTGAGGCAATGCTGAGCAGCGATACGCAGTTGAAGTGTGCGACGCAACAAAAGCCCAATCAGGGAACTGAAGCTGGTAACATCATCATTCAACAATTTGCTTTCTTGAATCCAAATAATAAAAAGGAATCATTGGCCTAAGTCTCCCCTTTAGGGGGACAGGGGGATTAGTATTCAAACTTCCTCAATCCCGGAGCTTTGAACCAGGTAAATATTACCACCAGCAGTGTCATGCATCCGCCGAAGATGACGGAAGGCACCGTGCCGATAGCTGCTGCTGCCACACCGCTTTCAAACTGTCCGAGTTCGTTGGATGAATTGATGAACATGGAATTTACGGACGAAACTCTTCCCCGCATTTCATCGGGAACAAATAATTGCACTACCGTTCCCCTGATGATAACACTGACTCCATCAAATAATCCACTGACGAATAATGCGCCAAAGCTTAACCAGAAATTTTTTGAAATTGCAAACACAAGGATGCAAAGACCAAAGCCCGCAACCATATACAACAAGGTTTTACCTTGTTTCTTTTTTAATGGATGCGTGCTGAGCCATGCAATGGCGATAAAATTTCCAAGATAGGTAGCCGCAACCAGCCAGCCCAATCCCTGCGGACCCACATGTAAGATATCGTTTGCAAAGGCAGGCAACAATGCGTTGGCTCCGCCAAATAAAACAGCGAACATATCAAGGCTGATAGCCCCGAGCAATGCTTTTTGATGAAATACAAAACGCAATCCCTCCTTCATTGCATCCCATGTTTTGCTGCTTCCGGGATTCCAGCTTATTGGTTTTGCTTTTATTTTTTGAAAAAGAAAAAATGCAATCGCAATTAATCCGCAGACAATGCTGAATGCAATGCTGATATTGGTGTAGCCAATTAATAAGCCTGCCACCGCAGGCCCGGTTACTGCTGCGATCAGCCAAACCATACTGTTAATGGAGATCGCTTTTACCATTTTTTCAGCGGGGATCAGTTGAACCATGAAGGAATTAAATGCAGAGCCGGTGTAAGCCCTTACCGCCCCGGTGCAAAAGACCAATCCATAAATACTCCATTCTATGATCCTGGCAGAACTGTGTTCCTGCATCCAATGTGAAGTAACCACCAGCAAGCCCAGCATCGTCATAAAGTAAAGAATGAAGCAAATGCTGAGCAGTTTGTGTTTATTGCTTTTATCCACTTTTACTCCTGCGGGTAAGGCGAGTGCAATAGCGGGGATGACTTCTGACAAACCAAGGATGCCTAATGATAATAAGCTCCCGGTGATCTGGTAAAGCCGCCAACCCAATAAAACTGCTGTCATGCGCAGCCCGGCAATAAAAATGATCCGGGCGATGATGAACCAGGTGAATTCTTTATTTATAATAGAACCACGATTGAATGGATTTTTCATGGATTATTGGGAGGGTTATGGATTAACTTTTTTATTGTGAAGTCTTTTGAATTGTAAAGATTTTGCCCCGAAGTTAATAAGCAACCCGATTTCATGGCCCGAAGCCTCAAGGTAATTCAATGCCTGTGCCAGATGTACATCCTCTAATTCGGTAACAGCTTTCAGTTCGACCATAATTTTACACTCAATAAAAAAATCAACTTTCCTGATCCCTATCTTTTCACCCGAATAATAAATTGGCATTTCATACTCACGGATAAATTTCAAACCTGCTTTCAGCAACTCAATTTCTAAAGCCCGCTGATACATATATTCCTGGGATCCGGATCTCAATTCGCTTTGCACTTTCATAGCACAGCCGATAATCCTCTCTGTTATTTCAGCGTATTTCATCATACAATAAAAAAACTTGTAAAAAGGGAAAGCCCGATTTCCCAATAATCAAATATAAATCTAATAAATCATGATTCTATGGAAGCGTAAGATAATGCTGCCCATGCTCATATTCTTTACTGAGGGCATCTGTCAATACCTGCAGGTGTTTTTCGTTGTGCAGGAAATCGGCATTGCTGGCATCTACAAACAATGTTTTGATATTATGCTGCTTGATGTAATGTGTATACGTTTCCTGTATGTTGAACAAATATTCATCCGGGATATTTTGCTCATAACTGCGGTTGCGGTTTTTTATATTAGCCTGGAGCTTTGCAACGGGTGCATGCAGGTAAACAAGAATATCCGGTTGTACCAACTGCTGGTTAATGATATCGAACAGCCGCTGGTACAGGCGAAATTCATCATCCGGCAGGGTAACTTTTGCAAATAGCAGGCACTTGGTAAAAAGGTAATCAGAAATGGTTAGGCTTTGAAACATGTCTTTCTGTTGCAGGAATTCTTTTTGTTGTTTGAATCGTTCAGCCATGAAAAAAAGCTCCAGCGGGAAGGCATACTGTTGCTGGTTTTCATAGAATTTAGGTAAGAAGGGGTTATCAGCAAATTCTTCCAGGATCAGCCGGGCATTGTAATGTTTGCTGAGCAGGTGGGCCAGTGTTGTTTTGCCGGCGCCGATATTTCCTTCTATGGTGATGAAATGATAGTTCATTTAGTGAATGGTCTCCCGATAGCTATCGGGAAGTCAATGGTGAATGTGGACAGTAGTTAGAAGTTGCAAAATACTCTAAATGATAAGGAGTCTGCATGGCAGAGCTGGATTGTGGAAAAAATCAGGAATACTTTTTAACCGGCAGTTCATCTTTACATTCTTTCAGCAGTACATGAATGGTTTTATTCAGTACGGGATGAATGATACCCGGCGCAATCTCCGAAAGCGGCAAAAGGGCAAACCTCCTGTTTGGCATTTCGGGGTGAGGTAGTTTCAGGAATTGATAGTTGTGTTTTTCGTTATTGAACAGCAGGATATCAATATCAATAAGACGGGGGCCGTATTTCTCTTTACGGATCCTTCCCATCATCTTCTCCACTTTCAGAATACAGCGGATCAGTTGCCTTGCAGTTAAAGAGGTATCAATTGCCAGCGCCTGGTTGAGGAAGGAAGGCTGATCGGTTTTTCCCCAGGCAGCCGTTTCATACAATGAAGAAGTTGCAATAATGGTACAGCAATGTTCATTAATAAGATCTCTTGCTGCATCAAGATATTGTTCCCTGTCACCCAAATTGCTGCCGGTAAGTAAATATGCCCTGTTCATAAAGGGTTCAAATATCTTTAATTTTTCATGTGGCCCATTCTTTTATTTCCTGTTGATATATTAAATACATTTGCCCACTTACATGAAATCGACGCAACAACCTTATAGCCAGTCAAGAGCCTTATGGGCTATCACCCGGGCTAGTTTTAAGGCTATTTTCGCTCATCCCAGTGCTATCATATTCAGTATTTTGTTCCCCATCATTTTCGTTTTGATTTTTGGGGCTTTTGGAAATGGAGGCGGTATTAGTTACAGGGTTGCTTTGTCTGCTAACAGTGATACTACCGGCCGGTTTTATGATGCATTAGATAGCAGCCAGGTTATCCGGGTTGTTCGATATGCTGATTCTGTTGCTTTGAGAAAAGATCTGATAAAAGGCAAACTCACCGCTATACTAACGATTACTGAGACAAAGGATTCAACCGGGCGGCCTGTTACTTCAGTAAAAATAAATTCAACTACAGCCAGCAGCAATACATTGCAATCCTTTATACCAGCGCTAAATTATCTGAGGCTGAGAATGGCAGAGCCCCTCTTAAATGAGAAAAGCACTGTCAGGATTGAAAAGGAGGTCGTTGAAACAATACGCCCCTACAGGCAAATAGATTTTGTTCTCCCCGGACAACTGGGTTTTTCCATTTTATTTTCCACTCTCTTTGGCGTTGCTTTTACTTTTTTCGGGTTAAGGGAACAGTTGGTGCTAAAACGTTTTTATGCTTCACCGGTCAGGAAAATTAATATCCTTGCCGGCATTGGGGTCAGTCGTCTTTTCTTTCAGTTACTGAGTGTGATGGTCCTGATATTGTTTGGTCATTTTGTACTCGATTTTACGCTACAACATGGGGTTGTCACTTTTTTTGAAATAATCCTGGTGACCATTGTTATGCTTTTTTTGCTGATGGGGGTGGGCCTTATTTTCAGCAGCATTGTAAAAACAGATAGCTCGATCCCATTGCTGATCAATTTGTTTGGTTTTCCACAGATGATGCTTTCCGGAACATTTTTCCCCATAGAAGTTTTTCCCAAATGGCTGCAGGAGATCTGCAGGGTGTTACCACTTACACAATACAACGATGCTATCCGGAAAATATCTTTTGAAGGACAACACATAACCGATTGCTTTAAACAACTCGGTATTCTGGGTATCTGGATGATCATCTTTTACATCATCCTAATCAGAGTGCTGAAATGGGAATAAGAAAAAAGTCAGAAAGGTCAAGTAGGTCAAATAAGTCATAAAGGTCAAACAGTCAGAAAAGTCATCATGATCAGGCTAAACAAAAAAAATTGAAATTAATCAGGTTTGTATTTATCAGCCTTATCCTTTTCTCCCTGCTTATTACAGGCATATCTCTTTTTTTCCCTTCTCATGTCCGTATTTCAAAAGCAATTGACATTGCCGCAAACAAAGACTCTGTGATGAGCCGGATTGCTGATCCCACAAATTGGAAGAGTTGGTATCCCGGCGCTGATACAGCAGCATATTTTATTGATGATGGTAAAATAAAAGGCATCACTACAGGTGATATGCGGGCACTGGTCATTACCGGGATAAATGACAGTGCTGTGATGACCATGAATGCGGGGCCCCACTCGAAAAGGGGAGAGTCGGGATGGAATATTTTTCCAGGCCGCATTCCAAACAGTTTCACCGTGCAATGGTATATGGATTTTCACCTGCGATGGTATCCCTGGGAAAAGTTTTCGAGCCTGCTGCTGGAAAAAAGATATGGAGCAATGATGGAACAAGGGCTGACCAGCCTGAAAGCACAGCTTGAAAAATAATTTAAACGGTAAATGTCCTGCAGCATTTCTTACTAATTTTATCTCCGATTTTTAAACACTAACATATGAAACACATTCTTTTTTCATTTCTCCTATTGACATCATTGGCAGCTTGCGGACAGGCAGACAAATCGCAGCGGCCCAGTCCTCCTGCCCTGGTTAAGGAAACGTTGAATAATGGAGCTACAGTTTCCATTGACTACAGCCAGCCGGCCGTAAAAGGACGAATCATTGGCAATGACCTGGAACCCAAGGAGGGAAAGGTCTGGCGTACCGGCGCTAATGAAGCCACAGTTTTTGAAGTGGATAAGGATGTAAAAATTGAAAATCAACCCCTGCCTGCGGGCAAGTATGGATTCTTTACCATCATGAACAGCGATAACTGGACGATCATCTTTAACAAAATATGGAAGCAATGGGGAGCATTCAGTTACAAAGAAGCAGATGATGTATTGAGAGTAACAGTAAAATCCGGGAAAGCTCCGCAGTTTTCAGAACGAATGACTTTCCGGGTTGCCAAAGAGGGGAAGATCACACTGCTTTGGGGAGATATAGAAGTTGATTTTATGGTGAAATAAAAAATGCTATTCAAAAATTGTATAGGTTGCCCCAAAGGCAGCCTATTATTTTTTGCCGCCCTGGCTGCAATCTTTTTGATTGTTACTTGGGCAATATCTAATTTTAGGTTCTAAACCGTTGGCTATGCAGGTATTTCGAAAAATATTTTCAGGATTTGTTTTGCTGTTTTATTTTTCATCACTTCATGCACAGGTGGACTCTGTGCTTTACCTTCCGGATAGTGTTAATGATCAGGATACTGACCCTACTGTTCACTTTTTTCAGCAAAATGAAAAAGGGGCTTCACCTGCTGCTATCAGGCTGATTACGAAAGCGGGCAAAATTGTTAAACTGCCGGCTTTTCTTGACAGTACAGGCATCTATGCCGATCATGTACTGGCTGATCTTGATAAGGATGGCAAAAAGGAGTTATTGATCTCCAACTATACCGGCGGGTCCCATTGCTGCGATGAGATCTATATTTTCAAAAACATTGCCCCCAACCGCTACCAGCATGTGGTGAAATTTTTTGCCGGCAATACCATGATCACAAAGAATAATGAATTTGTATATGATTTTTACGAGCAGTTTGGTTATTTTTTTACCTGTTATGCCTGTGCCTATATCGATACCACGGATGAAGCGCCTGTTGAACTTCATAATATCGTGCTGAAGTATAATAAAGGAAAAATGATGGTAGTTCCCGGAGATAAGGAAGTGCGCAGCACCATTATGGATAACCTGGGAAAACTGGGCGAATTGCCTTATGAAAAATTGGAAGATGATATTGCACATGATAATGGTCAACGAAAAGAAATGGCACTGAACCTGGCCGTCTTTCATTATTCATTCGGAAGAAATATCCTGGAAACCCAAAAGCTGTTCAACAAATATTATAAATATCCCGATGCAAAAAAAGTATGGGCTGCTTTCGTAAAGCAATTGCAATACATGAAAAAGGATAATGATTTCTGATCAGTCCCCGGAAATGAACTTCAGGTTTCGCTGAATCCCTTTAAATTTTGCCCGGCTGAGCGGCGAATCAATAAATATTTTTTTAAAATTTTCGGCTGTCATTTCTTCCCATTCTTTGTTGCTCAGATTTAAGATCTCAGGTATCGGCGTGAACCCCTCTTCATGATGCGGCTTGCTGAACCGGTTCCAGGGACATACATCCTGGCAAATATCACAGCCAAACATCCAGTTGTTAAATGTCCCTTTCATTTCACCAGGTATCATCATTTCTTTTAACTCAATGGTGAAATAAGAAATGCATTTGCTTCCATCCACTACTTTACCAGGCAGGATCGCATCGGTAGGACAGGTATCAATACATTTTGTGCAGGTGCCGCAATAATCCCTGGCAAAAGCATCATCATATTCCAGTTCCAGGTCGGTGATCAATGTGGCAATGAAATAAAATGAACCGCTTTGTTTGTTGATAAGGATGGCATTTTTACCTACCCATCCCAACCCACTTCGCTGTGCCCATGTTCTTTCGAGTACGGGGGCTGAATCCACAAACCCGCGGCCATTTATTTCCCCAATTTCTTCTCTCATCAGCCCGATCAGGAGATTTAAGTTTTTTCGGATCACTTCATGATAATCTTTCCCAAAAGCATATTTGGAAATCTTAGGGGTATCATGCCGCTGCTGTTCAGATGGATAATAATTCTTTAATAAAGTAATTACTGATCTGGCCCCGGGTACCAATTTTCCCGGGTCAATGCGCAGGTCAAAGTGGTTTTCCATGTATTGCATGCTGCCCTGCATGCCTTTATTCAGCCATTTTTCCAGCCGGCGGGCATCTTCATTCAGTATTTCTGCTCTGGCAATGCCACAATAATCAAACCCCATCGAAGCGGCTGATTTTTTAATAAAGGCGGTATGTTGCTGCAACATATTCACTGCTTCAGGTTGTCTTTTCCACGGGATAGATATTTATTATTACCTGTCATAACAAGTTTGCTTTTTTTTACGTAAAATTGAATATTAAGCCCGGGATTTTACCACACAAACGCCATCCATGAAAAGAAAACTGCTTTATGCTGCCATTTTCTCTGTCCTGGCAGCTTTACAAATTGCCGCACAGGGCAAACCTAAAATTAAATTCGGCAAAATAGAAGTTTCGGATTTTGATCTGTCGGCTTACAAAGTTGATCCCCAGGCCGAAGCTGTAGTTATTCTGGATGCCGGCAAAACAGAATTTATGGTAAATGAGCAGCAACGGTTTGCCCTTCAATTCAAAAAACAAAAAAGGGTAAAGGTTATTAATAAAAACGGTTTTGCTGCTGCAACAGTGGAGGTGATGCTTTATACCAATAACGGAGATGAAGAAAAACTGGAAAGTTTCAGGGCTTCAACGTACAACCTGGAAAACGGGAACGTAAGCGAAGTGAAATTAAACCAGAGGGATGTATTTACTCAAAAGCTCAACAAAAACTGGCTTGCAAAAAAATTTACATTCCCTTCTTTACAAGAAGGCTCTATCATTGAGTATTCGTATGTTATTAAATCAAATTATATCTTCAATCTTCAGCCATGGGAGTTCCAGGGAGAATATCCATGCCTTTGGAGCGAATACGAGGTATATATTCCCGAGTACTTCCAGTTTACGAACATATCACAGGGCTATTTGCCATTAACAAATCACAGCAAACACAGCAAACCTTCGTTTTTGCTGAACCAACTACTTATAATCCCAAAGCAGCTACGAGTAGTGTTCTGGCAAATCCATATCAAAAAATTATCAATAGCGGAGGGAAAATGAACCTGGATGCAAAAGTATATATTTACGAGTGGGCCATGAAAGATATACCGGGGTTAAAGCCGGAGAAATTCATTTCATCCTATAAGAATTATATTTCAAAAATTGAATTCCAGTTATCTTTTGTCAAGTATCCTGACCAGCCACCGAAAGGTTTTTTTAATACCTGGGCTGATGTCAGCAGGCTTCTTCTTGAAGATGAGGATTTTGGGGTTCAGCTGAATAAACCCGGCAACTGGATGGATGAAGAAGTGAAAGCTATGGTAAGTGGCGAAGTAAATGACTTGGATAAAGCAAAAAAGATCCTTGATTACCTGAAAAAAAATTTTACCTGCACCGGAAACGGGATATTTCTTACTGACAACCTGAAAAACACTTTTAGGAATAAAAAGGGAAATGTCGCAGATATCAATTTGCTGTTAACATATATATTAAAGCATGAAAAAATTACTGCAGAGCCGGTTATTTTGAGTACAAGAAGTAATGGATATATTAATGAACTGTATCCTATCATTGAAAAGTTCAATTATGTTATCTGCGAGACGGTTATTGATGGAAAAAGATATTACCTGGATGCCAGCCAGCCAAAACTCGGATTTAAGTACCTGCCGCTGAAATGTTATAACGGGTATGCAAGGGTTGTCAGCAATGAATCCCCTGCTGCCATAAACCTGCTTGCTGACTCGGTTGCGGAAAGTAAAAGCACAACAGTTTTTATAATAAACGATGAAAAGAATAACTGGGTGGGCAGCTTCAGTTCTGTGCTGGGCTATTATGAATCTACTGATACACGGAATGAAATTTCTGAAAAGGGGACAGGCGAATTCTTTAAAAAGATCAAAACCTCTTTCCCCTATGAAGCAGGTTTTCAAAAGATGTTGGCCGAACCCGCCAATGATATTGAAAAACCTCTTACCATCAGCTTTGATTTTGAATTGAAAATGAATAACAGTGATAGCCTGCTTTATTTTAACCCGATGCTTTCTGAAGTTTTAAGGGATAACCCCTTTAAATCAGCAGAAAGAAAATACCCCGTGGAAATGCCCCATGCCATGAACGAACAATACTTTGCCAGTATTGATATACCGGCTGGCTATGAAGTAGAAGAACTGCCAAAGCGGGAAAGGATAATGTATAATGATGACGATGGTATGTTTGAATATATTGTTCAGAAGAATGGCAACAGGATTATTCTCCAGTGCCGGTTGCGGATTGCTGTGGCAAATTACACAGCCGAAGATTATGCAGGACTGAGGGACTTTTTTGGAAATATTGTCAAAAAACAAAACGAATTATTTGTTTTCAGGAAGAAAAAATAAGATAGCTATTGTATGAAGAAAAAACTGTTTTATTATATTCTTTTCTCCCCCCTGTGGGTTTTACAGGTTCCCGCACAGGAAAAAAGCGGTATAAAATTCGGCAATGTAACGCATAAGGATTTTGCCGTCAAAGTATATTCCATTGACAGTAATGCCAACGCGGTGGTGATTGCCGATATTGGTTCAAGCCGTATTGAAGGTAATAATAAAGCATGGTTCTCCCTGGTGTATAAACATTTCAAGCGGATCCATATTCTTAACAAGAACGGGTATGATATTGCTAATGTTTCCATTTCCTTGTATTCTGACGGGGAGGATGAGGAGCAATTGGAGAAACTGAGAGCTGTTACGTATAACCTGGAGGATGGTAAAGTAGTGGAAACTAAACTGGATCTGAAGAATAATGTATTTAAAGATAAGATCAGTAAGAACCGGGTTACCAGGAAATTCACGTTCCCGAATGTAAAGGAAGGTTCCATCATCGAATATGAATATACCATTGTATCTGATTTTCTGAGCAACCTGCAACCCTGGGAGTTCCAGGGCGCTTATCCCCGTCTCTGGAGTGAGTATAATCTTTCAGTGCCTGTATTTTTGGGATATGTTTTTTTAACCCAGGGGTATAAAACCTATGATATAAAGAATAAAGAACAGCACAATGAATCTTTCCAGATTGCCGACAGCCGTGGGGCCGGGGCCACGGAAAGATTTTCATTTAACGCTTTTGTGGATGATCACCGATGGGTGATCAAAAATGTACCGCCGCTGAAAGAAGAAAGCTACACCTCCACCATTGATAATCATATTACCAAAATTGAATTCCAGTTGTCTGAATACCGTGACCCGCTCAGGTACAGGAACATCATGGGATCATGGCCAAAACTGACCGAGGACCTGATGAATTCAGAATTTTTCGGTCAGCAGCTTAACAAAGACAATGGCTGGCTGAAAGATATTATCGGGCCGGTTGTCAATGCCTCCGGCAGTAATGCCGGTAAAGCAAGGAAAATTTTTACATATGTACAGGATAATTTTACCTGTACCAGCCACGACAGGTTCTCCATGGATCAAACGCTGAAAGGAATGATCAAAACCCGTAATGGTAATGTGGCAGAGATCAACCTGCTGCTTACAGCCATGATGAAGTATGCCGGTATTGAAGCCGACCCGGTTATTCTTAGCACCCGGTCCAATGGTTACACTTTTCCCTTGTATCCTATCCTGGATAAATTCAATTATGTGATCTGCCGTGCAGTTATTGATGACAAAACATTTTACCTGGATGCCAGTGAACCCCATATCGGTTTCGGTCGTTTGCCCCTGCGTTGTTATAATGGTCATGCAAGAGTAGTCAGTAAAGCAGCAGAGGCTGTCGAGCTGAGCAGTGATGCCGTGACAGAAACAAAGATCACCAGTGTCTTTATTATTAATGATGAAAAAGGAAACCTGGTTGGGAGCGTACTGCAGACAGCAGGTTATTATGAATCAAACGAATTGCGGGACCGGATTAAAGAAAAAGGACAGGAGCAGTTGCAAAAGGACATTAAAAAGGCTTTTGGTGCCGAAATAGTTATCAGCAATTTCAGGCTTGACTCATTGGATAGATATGAAAACGAACTGGGCATTCACTATGATTTTGATATAAAAGATGAAAAAGAAGATATTATATACATGAACCCCCTGTTTGGGGAAGGATATAAAGAGAATCCTTTTAAATCAGCCGAAAGGTTTTACCCTGTGGAAATGCCCTTTACCATGGATGAAACAATTAATCTCCAACTGGAAGTGCCGCATGGGTATGTGGTGGATGAATTGCCAAATTCGCTGCTGGTAAAAATGAATGAACAGGAAGACGGTATGTTTGAATACCGCATCTCCCAATCCGGCGATAATATTTCATTGCGCAACCGCATCCGGTTCAAACGTTCCTTTTTTATGCCGGAGGAATATGAGACACTCCGGGAATTTTTTAATCTCATTGTAAAAAAACAGGCCGAACAGATCGTTTTTAAAAAGAAAAAATAATACATGGTTAAACGGGTAATAATTGCGTTTTTGTTTATGCTGCCCTGCGGCTTCTCCTTTGCCGGGGAAGGTGATTATGCTGTTTCTAAAATACCGGCTGCACTGCTAAAGAATGCACACGTCATAAAAAGAATGGAGAATATCAGTTTTGAAGTGATCAATGCCGGCGAAGCCATTCTCCGGAAAAAATATGCTCTCACCATTATGGATGAAAACGGGGACCAGCAGGCCGGGTTTCTTGAGTTTTATGACAAGCTGCATGAGATCAGGAATATAGAGGGCACTCTCTATGACGCCAACGGAAAAGAATTAAAAAAATTAAAGAACAAGCAGATCATTGACCTGACGGGTATGGATGAAAATACCTTAGTGGGTGACAGCCGCCGTAAGTTTCATCATTTTTTTTATAAAGTATATCCCTACACCGTGCAATATGAAGTCGAGATAAAATACAACGGCACTTTGTTTTTCCCGGTCTGGCTGCCAAGAGAAGATGAGAATTTTTCGGTGGAACAGAGCAGCATCAGCATTGTTTGCCCTTTGAATTATACCGTCCGGTACAAGGCTTTCAACTATACAGCTGAGCCGGCACAGACTACAGAGAAAGACAAAAAAATAATGACATGGGTGGCTGCGGGGCTGCCTGCCATCGAAGATGAATTTGCTTCTCCAAGCTGGTATGAACTAAATACGGTGCTGCTCTTCGCTCCCGCCGAATTTGAGATCCAGAATTATAAAGGAAGCATGAACAGCTGGGAGGAATTTGGAAAATTTGTGTATTCCCTGAAAGAGGGAAGAGACCAGTTGCCGGATAATATAAAACAAATGGTACACCAGATCTCTGATCCTATTGCAGACCCCAAAGAAAAAATTGACAGGCTTTACGAATACATGCAAAAAAATACGAGGTATATCAGCATCCAACTGGGTATTGGTGGCTGGCAACCCTTTGATGCAAAATATGTGGCGACCAAAGCTTATGGCGATTGCAAGGCGCTGACCAATTATATGTATAGCCTTTTGAAAGAAGCAGGTATTGCATCCTCTTACACTCTTATTAAGGCCGGAAGAAATGCCAATAAAGTAATGGCTGACTTTCCTTCTCAGCAGTTCAACCATGTCATTCTTTGCGTACCGTTGCAAAAAGACAGCGTGTGGCTGGAATGTACCAGTCAGACAATACCCGCCGGTTATCTCGGCGAATTTACCTGCGATCGTTATGCATTAATAATAAATGAGAATGGCGGAACACTGGTGCGAACACCAAAATACGGGATCAAAGAAAACCTGGCGACACGGCATATAAAAGCAACACTGGATGATGAGGCAACCCTGCAGGTAAAAGCCTTTACCCGGTATGACGGGCTGCAGCAGGATTTGTACCACGGCCTCATCCATAACCTGTCAAAAGATAAAGTGAAAGAGTTTTTACATGAAGAACTTGATTTTGCCACCTATGAAATCAGCAGTTTTGATTACAAAGAAACCAGATCATCACTGCCCGCTGTTGAGGAGTCACTTGATATCATAGTAAGTAATTATGCCACCATCACCGGCAAACGTCTTTTTATTATCCCGAATGTAATGACCAGAACGCATCGTAAGCTGTCGGCAGATGAGGAAAGGAAGTATGACCTTGAACTGGGTTTTGAATATAAAGATATTGACACAGTGGAAATAAATTTACCTGCAGGCTATATTACCGAATCAATGCCGCAGGATGTTTTGCTGAGCAGCAAATTCGGAAAATACAATTGTTCGGTAAGATTATCGGGAACCCGGCTTTTCTATTGCCGGAGCATGGAGTACAATGGCGGTCATTTTCCCGCAAAAGATTATGCTGAGCTGGTAAAATTTTATGAAACGATCTACAAAGCCGACCGTAATAAAGTGGTGCTGGTAAAGAAAGAAACAAAGGAGGCACCAAAAGGATTCTGAATAAGGAGCAAAAGCCGGCCGAAACAAAGTAGTGCTGGTAAAGAACCAGTGAATTTTTCTGCATACTACATAGCTTAGCGAAGTCATATCTTATTTCTCGTCAACATGCAGCCGGTGAAATATACGGTGAAGAGCAGGAGCCAGGATAACGCCTACATTGGTGATGAATACCACTCCGCTGAAAAGAGCATAGACCGATGAGAATATTTTTCCGCTATCAGTTTTTATCTCCACCACGGGCCCCATGCCACCCAATATCATGGAAGCATTGTGTATTGAATCGATCCAGGAAACCTCACCCCAGTAATGATAGCCTGCAATGCCGATAAGGAGGCAAACCGCCATAATGATAAGGGCAATAAGGATGTTTTTCAGTATCCGCTGGTAAAAAGTGGCTTTGGAGGCAAGAGGCTGCTTATGGTGTTCGTACATAAAAAGATTCAATTAATTAAAGTTAACAAATTCATATCCCGTTTCGGATATTTTCAATACTTTTTCAGGTTATAAACACTGCTTATGCAACTGGCAACAAAAGATATCCTTGTATTCCTGTTCTACTTTGTATTAGTAGCTATGTATGGTTACTGGATCTACCGGAGAAAGAGGAATGCACTGGGAGGATCAAAAGATTTCTTCCTGGCAGAAGGTTCACTCACCTGGTGGGCTATCGGTGCTTCCCTGATCGCCTCCAATATTTCTGCAGAACAGTTCATTGGCATGAGCGGCAGTGGTTTTAAAATGGGACTTGCCATTTCGTCGTATGAGTGGATGGCGGCGCTTACACTGATCATTGTTGCTGTTTTTTTTATGCCCGTATATCTTAAGAACAAGATATACACGATGCCGCAGTTCCTTCACCAACGCTACAACTCAACGGTAGCGATGATCATGGCGGTGTTTTGGTTATTATTATATGTAGTGGTAAACCTTTTATCGATTCTTTACCTGGGCGCATTGGCCATAAGCGGTATTTCAGGACTGGATATTGGTCTGTGCATTGTGTTACTGGCTGTGTTCGCTGTATTTATTACGTTGGGGGGCATGAAGGTGATCGGTTATACCGACGTGATACAGGTATTCTTTTTGATCCTCGGCGGATTGGCAGCTACTTACATTGCATTGAATTTAATTGCCGAGCAGTCCGGGCAATCAGGAGTGATCAATGGGTTTAAATTACTGACCAGCGGGGCAGGTGATCATTTTCACATGATCTTTAAAAAAGACAATGCCAATTATATGGATCTCCCCGGGCTGAGTGTATTAATTGGTGGTATGTGGATTGCCAACCTGAGTTATTGGGGATGCAACCAATACATCACCCAACGGGCATTGGGAGCCAGCCTTCCCACAGCCAGGAAAGGATTATTGTTTGCCGCTTTTCTTAAATTACTGATGCCGGTGATCGTTGTGTTACCCGGTATCGCTGCTTTTTATTTGCATGAAAAGGGATTCTTTCAGACCGAGATGCTCAATTCACAGGGAGTAGTGGATGTGAACAAGGCCTATCCTTCCCTGCTGAATTTATTGCCTGTCGGATTAAAGGGATTGGCTTTTGCGGCATTGACGGCTGCCATCGTCGCTTCGCTGGCCGGAAAGACGAACAGCATTGCCACTATTTTTACGCTGGATATTTATAAAAAAGTGTACAATAAAAATGCGGATGAGAAAAAATTGGTCTGGGTCGGTAAAATAGCCATTCTTGTTGCTATTGCTATCGGTGTGATGCTTGCTTTAATACTGGGTGAAAAATTAATGGGAGAGGGTAAACAGGGTTTCCAGTATATACAGGAGTATACAGGGTTTGTGTCGCCGGGAATTTTTGCCATGTTCATTTATGGTTTCTTCTGGAAGAAGACAACGTCTAATGCAGCCTTGTTTGCAACGGTTGGCGGTTTTTTGTTCTCCGTATTTTTCAAATTTCTTCCGCAATATGCCGATCTGAGCTTTTTGGCTCCTTATGGTTTTTCCAAAGACAATGGAAAGGGCGTTTTCGAAATTCCTTTCCTCGACCGGATGGCCTTTGTATTTATTCTCTGCTCCATCGGTATGTATATTATAAGTATGATCGATAATAAGCGAAAGGTTCAGTCAAAAGGACTGGATGTGGACAGGTCGATGTTCCGGGTATCCAACTCTTTTGCTATCGGCTCATTGATCGTTGTCGGAATACTGGCGGCTTTGTATATGGCTTACTGGTAATAAGCCGTTAGCCATTAGCTGTTAGCCTTTAGCTCTTAGTATTTCGATAATCTTTTTTTTATACGGATAGTTAAAGGCTAATGGCTAACTGCTAACAGCTTTTCTTCACTGGCAAGTTGAGGCTATCTGATTATCAATGATCTTTTTTATTCCGAGATGTGCATCCGCTCTTTCTTCTCCCAGTAAATTTTTAACAAAAACGATGTAGGCATAACCCCGGCAAAAATCGATCATCGGCCAGGTGCCGAATAAACCCGGGCTGGCCAGGGCGCTAACGATTCTTATAGTTTGACCATCACCCGGCATGGGGGGTACAACGTTTGGATTATAATGTTTCCTGGGAATGTTCTCCTCTTCCACTACCCAACTGCCCAATGCATAAGTAAAACCTTCCGCAGCTTTCGGCGCATACTTTATCTGCTCTGGTCTATCCTGCACCTGCATCATCTGGTCAACTGCATCTTCGCTGAGTATCTGCTGACCATTGTACTTGCCTTTGTTCATCAGCATCACTAAAAATTTCATATAATCATCGGCTGTTGATTTGGCGCCACCCGATGGGTTTACCGCGCCACCGTTCATTTCTGCAAATGTTGTCTTCGTCATTCCCAGCGGTGTAAAGAGTTTTGTTTTGATCAGCACTTCAAATTTTTTCTTACTGATGACTTCCAGCACCCGGCCGGCTATATTAGGGCCTATATTGCCATACCAGAAATCGGTACCCGCATTGGCCCTAATCGCCCTGGCTGCAAAACTGTTCACTTCTTCTTCCAGCGATGAGAATTTTTTCCGCTGCAAAAGTCTTTTCAGCAAACCGCCTTCATCTGAAATGCCGGTCATATGGCAAAGGCATTGGCGGATAGTTATATAATTCTTAAAATACTTTTCAAACTCAGGAATATATTTCACCACTTTATCATCGAGGGACAGTTTTCCCTCATCCACGAACTGCATCACGAGAGCTGCGGTAAGCCACTTGCTGCAACTGGCGATCGGGGCCTGGGTCTTTGAATTAAACTCACCCATTTCATTTTTATAGATCAGTGAATCGTCTTTCCAGAGAAGGCAAACCACATTATTACCCAGCAGTTTCTGTTTGGCCTGCAGCTCGGCATCCAGTTCGCTCCAGTTGTACTGGGCCATAACGGGCTGTAAGAATAACATGAAAACAGCGGCGAGACTGCTTTTCAGGCAGATTGAAGTAGCTTTATATGACATAGTTACACCCCATGACCCTCTAAAGAAAGAATGAATGATTTTTGCTGAGTGTTTACAGTTAATGTTTAACATAAGTTACAAATTAGAAATATAAATTTAATAACTAAAAAGTTAATCCCCCTTTAGGGGATTGGGTCATATGAACCTCGGAAATTTCACCATAAAAGCAGCTGAAGCCTTTCAATCGGCACAGCAAATTGCCTTTAATGCAAAGAACCCGAATATTGAGACGGAGCATATACTGAAGGCGTTGCTCGAACAGGAGGATTCGCCGGTTGATTATTTATTAAAAAAGAATAATGTTACCGTTAACCTTGTTGACAGCAAGCTGGATGAACTCATCAACAAGCTTCCAAAGATCAGTTCCGGTGAACCGGCTCAAAATATTGGCCGTGATGCCAACAGCGTGGTATTAAGAGCAGGCGCTGCACTCAAACAATTCAAGGATGAGTTTGTAACAACGGAACATTTGCTACTGGCGATCGTTCAGGGCAATGATGCATCCGCCAAATTATTAAAAGATGCAGGACTTACTGAAAAAGGTTTGCTGGCTGCCATCAAAGAATTAAGAAAAGGAGAAACAGTTACTTCGCAAACACAGTCACAGGAATTTAATGCGCTGAATAAATATGCCCGGAACCTGAATGAAATGGCCAGGCAGGGCAAACTCGATCCCGTTATTGGTCGTGATGAAGAGATTAGAAGAACCTTACATATACTTTCCAGAAGAACAAAAAATAATCCCATTTTGGTTGGCGAACCCGGTGTTGGTAAAACAGCGATTGCCGAAGGCATTGCCCATCGTATCGTGAATGGCGATGTACCGGAGAACCTGAAATCAAAAATCATCTATGCACTGGACATGGGATTACTCATTGCCGGCGCAAAATATAAAGGTGAGTTTGAAGAACGTTTGAAAGGCGTTGTAAAAGAAGTAAGCGGCAGCGATGGCGAGATTATTTTATTCATTGATGAGATACATACCCTCGTAGGCGCTGGCGGCGGTGAAGGCGCCATGGATGCAGCCAATATTTTAAAACCTGCTCTTGCCAAAGGCGACTTAAGAGCTGTTGGTGCAACTACATTAAATGAATACCAGAAATTTTTTGAAAAAGACAAAGCATTGGAGCGCCGTTTCCAGAAAATAATCATTGATGAGCCGAATATTGAAGATGCCATCTCCATTCTTCGCGGATTGAAAGATCGTTATGAAACGCACCACCATGTTCGTATCAAAGACGAAGCCATCATTGCGGCGGTGGAATTATCGAGCCGTTATATCACCGATCGTTTCTTACCCGATAAAGCCATTGACCTGATCGATGAAAGTGCAGCGAAGCTGAGACTCGAAATGAATTCCATGCCGGAAGAATTAGATACACTCGAAAGACAGATACGGCAATTAGAAATTGAACGGGAAGCTATCAAAAGAGAGAATGATGAATCCAAACTGAAAGAACTGAATACGGAGATCGCAAATCTTTCTGTGGAAAGAGATACTTATAAAGCCAAATGGAAGGAGGAGAAAGAATTGGTGGAGAAAGTACAGGCCGCTAAAGAACAAGTTGAGTTACTCAAACAAGAAGCAGAAAGGGCCGAGCGGGAAGGTAACTATGGAAAGGTGGCTGAGATACGCTATGGTAAGATCCAAGAGCAGGAAAAACTCATCAGCAATTTAGCCGGACAACTGTCATCGAACAACGAACATCGTCTCTTGAAGGAAGAAGTAGATGCCGAAGACATTGCCGAAAGCGTTGCCAAGGCAACTGGCATACCGGTGACCAAGATGCTGCAAAGCGATAAAGAAAAATTATTGAAATTAGAAGAACACCTGCATGAAAGGGTAGTGGGACAGGATGAAGCCATCACCGCCGTAGCCGATGCTATCAGGAGAAGCCGTGCCGGATTACAGGATCCGAAAAAACCCATTGGTTCATTTATTTTCCTTGGTACAACCGGTGTTGGTAAAACAGAACTGGCGAAAGCCCTTGCCGAATATTTATTTGATGATGAAAGCATGATGACGAGGATTGACATGAGTGAGTACCAGGAAAAACATACGGTGAGCAGGTTAGTTGGTGCACCGCCCGGTTATGTGGGTTATGATGAAGGTGGGCAACTAACTGAAGCGGTAAGAAGAAAACCGTATAGTGTTGTGTTGCTGGATGAAATTGAAAAAGCAAACCCGGATGTATGGAATGTATTGTTGCAGGTATTGGATGATGGACGATTAACCGATAACAAAGGCCGGGTAGTGAATTTTAAGAATACCATTATTATTATGACCAGCAATATCGGCAGTCATTTGATACAGGATGCTTTTGAAAAAGTGAATGAAAAAAATGTAGATGAAGTAACGGACAAAGCAAAATTAGAAGTGATGACTTTGCTGCGCCAAACCATACGACCGGAATTTCTGAACCGGGTGGATGAGATAATTATGTTCCGTCCATTGATGCGGAAAGAGATAAAAGGCATTGTGAAAATACAGTTGAACAACCTGAAGAAATTAGTGGCCGAAAGCGGCATACAATTACAGTTTAGTGATTATGCCCTTGATTATCTGGCCGAGCAGGGCTTTGACCCGCAGTTTGGCGCCCGGCCACTGAAGCGACTGATACAAAAAGAAATTGTGAACCAGCTGAGCAAGCGGATACTGGCGGGGGATATTGATAAGAGCCACCCGGTGTTGGTGGATGTATTTGATAATATGGTAGTGTTTAGGAATGAGGCGGAGGATTTGGAGAAGAGTGGGAAGAAGAAATAGAGGAAGCCCTGATGTCATCTAAGACCTATAGGGTACTTTTGATTTAATTATTTTGACAGACAAGTATAAATTTTCTTTCAGAAGCTTTTGTAGACCATTAATTATATCATCTTGATTAGGCGAAGGGCCTATTATTATTTCCTCAATTGGAAGTTTTGTGATTGTTTGGTTAATGGCTTCATTATCTTGAGCTTTATTATTTGAATGTTCTTTTGATTTTGTATAAATTTTTGTATATGGGATAATAAGTTTTTCATTCGCTCGAAAAAATATTTTGAAATTTTTATCCATACTATTTTTCAAATTTTTATTAGAGTCAAATTCAATTCTGTATTCTTGTTCTTCTTCAAAAGCTGGATCCTTATATCCAGTAATGAAGTTTTGTAATAATTGAACAACTATAGCACCAACAGCCTTGAGATATTGACCATCTTGCCATTCGAATTCATTAAGTTTAGGTTTGAAAAACTCAACTGCTTCATTAATTATTGCTATTATTGAATTGTCTTGTTTTTTTCTATCATAAATAATATCTTTTCCAGAAATGCTTCCCAATAAAGAAGAAATAAGTTTATGTGGAAAAAACCCTATTGAAACTCCTGTTCCATTATTGCCATATGATTTCCATTGGCTCAATAAATCTCCTTTTTTAGAAAAGCAAGTGACGTATTTTTCAGCATTAAAAACCTCTTCAATCTGAGTTCCAATAGCTTTTAATATATTTTGACTTTCTTCATTTGTTATTGAATCTAATGTTTCTTTAACAATATTTACTCCATGTTTAAACTCGCTTTTATCATTTAAAAAAAAAGCATTCGTAGCCCACAAACATTGATCTTCAATTATGCTAATAAGGGCTGTGAGACTTGTGTAATGATAAACTAAACTGAAGGACTTAGAACTAAAATGCAATTCAGGCGATGGGAAAAATTTTTTAAAAAAAACATGATTTGTAAACTCATGATAAAGATTATAGAATATTTTTTCTGTTACTTTTATTTTTGGCATAGGCAAATTTAAGATTCTTTTTTTCGACGAGATTGGAGTTTACGACGAGTTTGCTGTTCTCACCAACCGCACTGAAAGGAGATTGTTTCAGGACTAAAGTCCTTCATCATCGAATTCTTAACCCCGGCCTTAAGGCCGGGGTTATCCAGCACAGAATTTTCATGGGCTTTAGCCCTGATAATTTCTGTAGCCGTTGTTATAACCCCTGCATTATCTTAGAAAATTTCTCCCTGTCAATTTTTAAATAACCAAGATGTTGTTTGATGATTCTTTCAGGCACAGGGGAGATATGTGTTTGTAAAGTAAGTGCCCTGGGCAAATCGGCTCGGCTCCAATGTTCATGCCCGCCAGAAGTTCTCACACACATACAGCCTTGCGATTGCAGGAATTTTCTGTAATCACCCAGAGAAATATTGCTGAGTTTGAAAGTGCTCATGCAACAGCAGGCATTTGAATAAGATGCTGTGTTTTAGTGAAGCTGCGGTTTTCTACAATATCCTTCAGTTCCGCACTTGATTGCAGCAATTGTGTAAAACCGGGTGCGGCAATAACTTTTGTTTTTGTATGCAATTTCCAGCCAAGGCGCTTTAATTCATTCTGCAAAGTTCCCTTGTTCAGCGTATAGCGGAAAAATTCATGTAAGGTTGTTTCGAAACTTTCTTTTGCTTCGGTTTCAGTCTGACCATAGCCATACACATCTAATTGCGGAGCATAATAATAATACAAACTGTCCTCAACAAAAGTGACGATCAGGGCATTTACTTCAATGCGTTTATTTTTTGGAAGGTTTCCAAGAGACGCCTTTAAAAGCAGTTTGCTCATATCATTCAATTGAAAGTTTAAAATTAAAGCAATATCAGTAATCGGACAAACGGTTTTTGTAACCGGCTGGCTGCCAGCAGGCAGGGAATTCCACCTTTGAGGTGTTACGATAAAATATCATGCCGTCATTTTGTGTTGTGTGCGGGCAAAGAAGCAAAGCATAGGTCGACAAGTTCACTACACCAACGACATGAACATAGTAAACTAAATCAGGCTGTTGGTGATGTCATCGCACATGGACGGACACAACACATAACATCAGCGTAAATTTATTATACTTTCAGGACTAAAATCCTTCAACATCGAATTCATTAACCCTGGCTTTAAAGCCGGTGTTATCCAGCGCAGTATCTCCATGGGCTTTAGCCCTGATTTTTTCACAGCCGAGCCTCCGCATCAGGGTAATATAGAATTATTGCTCGGTTATTTTAAAGTCACTACAAAAAGCGAATCAGTCTTTTCTATTTCCTATTGCTTTTTTACAAATGCTTCCACAGCCTTTATATGTTTTTCTGTTTCTGCCTTTGTCAGCGTGGTAACACTTCCATACCCTTCAAAATAATAATGGATGGCAATGAATTTCTTTACATGCTTTCTTGTTTCTTCCGGGAGAAAATTTTGTAAGATCCAGAAATTGCGGCTGCCCGATCTTTTAATAGCTTTTGATACACCACCTGGTCCGCAATTATAAGCAGCGATCACCAGCAACCAGTCACCATATTTGTCAAACAGATCGGTCAGCAATCCGGCGGCTGCCTGAGTGCTTTTATAGTAGTCAAGACGTTCATCATTATGCCTCGGAATTTTAAGACCATATTGTTTCGCTGCTTTTGGCATCAATGCCCATGGACCTACAGCGCCTGACCATGAAATAGCATTGTACATAAAACCGGATTCAACAAAAGCGAGATATTTTAATTCAACCGGCAGTCCGTTTTGTTTAAACACAGAATCAATAATGGTAAAATAAGGAGCACTTCTGGCTTTGGTCTTGTTCAGGAAAAAACCATTCTTCTTAATATAACTCTTTACAAAGGGGGCTGCATTTTTATTCAGCTGTATCCTTGGCGCATTGGTCAGTTCATCCTTAGAGGTAAAAGGAATGCAGCTGCATAAACCACTGGCATCGAATTGATGCATCCCTGATTTATGTGCAACAGAAAAGGTTTTCCCGGATTTTTTATTGACCGAACGACTTCCGGAACTCACTGCCATTAATATAAAGCTGCTTAGTATAAAGCAGGCTTTATAAAGTTTTCTTTTCAACATCGTTTTAATTTTTAAAATAAAAACGTGCCGACCCTGAGGGTTTGGATTTTTACGGAAAAAGTTTCAACACAGGAATATTGGAAGAGAAATACAACAGATGTTCCGGGGTACGGACGGGTACAGGCTTTTCAAAATAACGGAACGCTGTATTTTTTTTTGTAAAGAACAACCCAAAGATACTCCGCTGATTCATCGTTATGTAGTGTTTCCTGCAATGGTTATCCACTGACAAGTTAACTAACTGAGCATCATTCATGGTTTTTTACGATACTGAAAAATCGTCATTGTATATGTACGATGCATCGTAGATTTACACCGCTAAAAAGAGAAATATATTAAGAACCAACCGTAAGAATAAAAGAAAACCTGCTGCGAAATAAGACAACAGGCTTTTATAAAAAATTATCCTGATCCGGTTTCCGTTACATAATTATTAGTTTAACAGATTGGACTCCTTCTCTTCCGGTTAACTTTAAGATATAAATACCTTCAGGCAATTCATTTACATCCAGCCTGAATACCTGTGTTCCAAAAACTATCCGGGTATTTTTTACAATTTGACCCATTGGATTTATTATTTGTAATTGCATATCTTCTTTTGCTGCTTCATTTAGTACTAAAGTTATATTGGAAGTAGCCGGATTGGGATATAACAGGAATTGCTTAATAACTCCGTCTGATTTTGCAACTACTCTTACCGGGCTAAGTTTGTAACCTGCATCTGCATCTGCCATTTTTAAGCGATAAAAAATCATTGACTTTGCTGCATTAACATCTGTAAACTGGTAATTACGAATATTATTACTGACTCCCGCTGCCGGTACCTGGCCAATTGTGGTAAAGACAATTCCATCATAACTCCTTTCCACATTAAAATATGCGCTGTTTTGTTCTGATTGTGTACTCCAGCTTATTAATACATTTGCCCCCTGGCGCCTTGCCATTAAATCAAGACCAATTATTGGCAAGACAACTCCGGTAGTAAAAGTCTGCGTTGCACCGTAACCCGAGGGTCCGCCATTGCTAATTGATTCACATGCATAATCATAGGAAGTGTTGGCAGAAAGACCATTAATAGTTATAAAAGGAACATTAATAGAAGTGACTGTCCAGGTAGATGCTGAAGTGGTTTTGTATCGTAAATGATATAAATATGCATTGTTAACCGGTGTCCAGGTAAATGTTGCGCTGTTGTTGCCGATATTGGAGACATTTAATTCCGTTGGGATTGAAGGTGGAGTCGTTCCTGTGTGATCAAGGAAGTGAAAGGCTGTAGTAGAGGTACCACTTAATACATATAAACTACTGTCACTGGCCAATGTACTTGCCAATCCCCACCCACTATAAATATTTACAGAGTCAACCCATTTTCTTACACCTGTATTGTCATATTTTAAAGTAATCATCCGAAGGTATGAAGACCCGAACAGTGTAAACATGGGGCCAGCTTTGCCGGTTACAAATACATCTCCGTTTGCCTTTGCAGAAATAAAATAGGATTGCTCATCATTGGCGGTGGTTTCATTGTAACGGGTATCCCACAGTTTTGTACCGCTTGTATTGATTTGAAATGTTATCCAGTCAAAATAGGATGCGCTGATAGAGCCATAACCGATCACACTTATTTTATCTGCAACAAATGTAAACCGGGTTGGAAAATCATATCCCCCGAAATCAAAGTTACTTACCCATACCTGTGAACCGGAAGAATTTATTTTATAGATAATTATATCCTGCCCGCTTGAAGGATTAACCTGGTTGGCATAGGATGTAAGCAAATAAGCATTGCCCGCATCATCAATTTCAACATCATTTCCTGACTGTCCAAGGAAAGATGCAGTCCATAGTAAATTACCCGTGGTATCCCACGCAATAGCAATAGCCGCACTTAAATCTGAGGAGCTGCCACTGAAAACCAGCTTATTTCCTTTCAGTCGCATGGATCTGAACATGGTTACCCCGTTAAGATTATTGCTGCTTGTAAATAATGTGTTTCCGCCAGGGTCTAATTTTAGTAACACAAATCCTGATGGGCTGGAGGCTACAGTACCTATATACAAGTTCCCGTTAATATCAACTTCGCTCCGCAGGTTGAAACTTATAAAGCTGTTTACAAAAATGGACATGGGGATCGTATTTTTCCACAATAAAGCTCCGGAGGGACTATATTTCAGTACGACTAATGCATTAGGAAATTGCTGTGATGTACCCGTATAGCGGCAACCAACTACAAATACATTATTGGAGCTGTCACAATTTATCCAAAATGGTTTTTCATAATTGCCCGGAATACCAGAAGTGGATACTTCTTCCCACTGCAAATTTCCAAACCTGTCATACTTGCGGGTATAAATATTATTGGATACCCAGTAGCCTGTTACAATAACATTATCGGAATTGTCACGGACCAGCATAACCCCCGTTTTTTGGTAACTATCCGCAGGCCTTATCCAGTCGGTGGAATATTGTGATAATAAATTACAGGAGATTAATATCAGGCTGGCAAGTGAGGTAATTGTTTTTTTCATTGTATTATTATTCTATTCTTAGAAATTCTTTTTATGGCATGGATGATTCTTGATATTCAGGATGCCCGGCCTGATTGTTCAGTCACAGAGGCTGCTTCAAAAACTGAACCAATGTTCAGGGTTTCAAAATTATTTTTGTTGATACTACCTTGTCATTATTGGTAATTTGAATAAAATAGATACCGGTGTGTAATTTCTGCAACGGTATGGTTATGATTTGTTGTTCTGAATCAATAATCTGAACAAATTCTATATTTCCCCTTTCATTGATAACTTCAACCTTAATTATTCTGCTTGCTTTATTGTTTTTAATGGTCAATTTATCTGCCACGGGGTTGGGGTAAAGATCATAGTTAATTGCTGTTTCAGAGGCTGCAGCCGCATTTTTACCAGTTAAATAATCAGGTAGATATCCCTCATCCATTTCAAAATGCTGAAGTTTTATTCCGGAAGGAACTTTTTTCGGAATTTCTTTTTTCAGGTTTTCAGGAGAGGCCCTTCTGTCGTATAAACTTTCTGTAAGAAATACCAGGAGATCCTCTTTTTCATTTTTGGAAAGGGAAATACCCTGTTTCAAAACAGGATTCAGCGTATTCATAACATCTGCCATATCTGAACTTTTGTATTTCAGGTCATGCGGCACGCCAAATTGATATGGGTTATAGGTTGCAATTTTATCGGAGGGATTTAAATGAAAATTCAAAGCATCTTTTAATTTTTTGAAGCTGCCATTATGAAAAAAAGCGGCTTGTACTTTAAGATTGCGTAAAGGGGAACTTCTGAATTTATACCGGTCATTGCTATTCCCGGTAAACTCTTTCAGGCCATAATCAAGGGTGCCGGTTACTGTTTTGTTGGGGCAGGCAAGTTCAGAGAATGGAACATTGCCGGTGCCCACGCCAAATACCGGGTGTATCTGTGGTACACCGGCATTGTGTGAATTAAAATCGCTGAACATCTGGTTGGAGTTTCCGCTGACAGCATGACAGCTTACACATTTACCCTTTGTAAAAAATAGTATAGCGCCTTTTTTTTCTGCATCGGATAGTGCATTTTTAATGCCCATTGCATATTTATCAATCGGAGCTTTGGCAAAGGTTAAAGAAAATTCAAACTCAGCCACCACTTCTCCCACCATAATAAAATCAACTGGTGCGCCATTTTTTACTGATGGATAAATATCTCCGAATAATTTTCTGTATTCCCTGTTATCATTTATTAATTCAAGCACTTTGTCACGGATACGGAAGTTGGCAGAATTGATCGAAGGATCAATTGGCGGAACAGGAAAACCATGCCCGTCGTTAAAAATCACAAAATCGGGATCGGTACAAATAGCCGTGTTTTTAGAAGCAGCCTTATTCTTATTGGAAGAAAAAACCATGGGAGAGGCAGCTTTATTATTTTTATTACCATTGTTGGATATAGTTAAACCTGAAAAACGGGAAAATGCAACTTTGCCTTCTTCCTCTTCTGAGGTGAAGCCCGCCATTTCCGGAAGTTCGGTAAACGGGATATGCGCTTGTGCCACCAGCAGGTGTTTTGCTCTTGCTGCATAAGCCGAGCCATTTTGAAATAGTATGTCTTCCGGCGGAGGGAATAAAAATCCCTGTGAGTTATTGAATGGATCTCCGCTATTGGCTGCAAATCTTCCATTCCACATCAGTTTCGGAAAAAATGCCGTGTTAATAGCAGACGGTGTTCTTCTTTGATTTCTTGGACCATCCCGGTTTGGGCCTACTATATTATTATTATCAACCCCTATGGCCATTGGCTGCGAATCACCAAAACCATTACCCGGTGAATGGCACCCGGCACATGAATTATCCTGGTGCAATCCCAGCCCTTTATCAAAAAAGACAAGTCTACCAAGATTGATCTTGTCTTTGTTTAATTTCCTTCCGAGTTTTTGCTCTAATTTTTCTTCGATACGTCCATCAAATCCATTTTGATGTAAAAGGGCTGATAGGGTTCTGTCTAATTCATCTGGGCCGTTTTTTTTGTTGATAATAAATCCCGATAAAATAAAAAATGCTATTAAAGCAAAAGCAGATATTAGTTTCATAATATTATTTATTATGTAAACACTGGAATAAATAAAGTAACCTGTTTTATAATTTCCGGGGAGTGACTTTTATCATATCCCGGCTTCTTTCACTTTTTTTCAGTTTTACAGGCTCTCTTATAAAATGGAATACTTTTTAACCGGGATATTTCCTGCTCAGCCTGTTTCATCTGGTCAATTATTTTTCTTCGGACAAAACCTGATAATACAGGCAATGCAAGGCATGCAAATGCAGTTATCGGGTTCATAAATCGATTCTTAAAGTATGAATGTATTTTTAACACGTCCTATAGTGGAGGAAATTGCGGCAATCTAAAGTAAGCCTTTAATGAGATTTTAAAATATGATTTTAATCATACGGAAGAAATTTTCAGGTAGCTGATATATGTATTGGATTTTATCAATTAATACCTATTTTATTTTAGCAACTTAATCAACGAAACAACTGCAAAAGCAAAATGTGTAACCGGCGACTATGCATTTGAAGTGGGGATGAGTGATTTTAGTGCGCCTTAGCTGATTGACCGTAAACCCTCAGCCATGCCGCCTTTTTATCAGCAATCTGTGGAAATTCATGCAAAGAAAGCTACGCTGAAAGTAAACGGTGAAAAGATCAATATTATAATTCCTCCTGTTGGCATCAGTGGAGGGGTGGCCAGTGTGATAAGTCCTGATGGAGTGTATGCGAGGTAAATGTCCTGTAAAAGAAAAGCAGTCATTACGGCTGCTTTTTTTACTTCTGATTTGTCCTAAAGATTTTTCCCTGTTTTTACTTTTTCCGTAACTTTAGAATCATCTTTAACCAACAATAGCTTATTTATGAAAAAGAGTATTTCAGTTTCTCTGGCAGTATTATTTTTTGTCCTGTTAGCATTTACAGGGAACAGTCAATATGCAGCCCGTCATAACATGAGTAGCAGCGAATACCAGGCTGCATTCAATGAATTCTCCGGTACAAAGAAAATGCGGTTGGCTGATGTCAGCGTTTATAACAAGAATGGTCAGGAAACATACGCCGCCATATGGGATAAAAAAAGCAGTTCCGGTTGGGCAGCCCGTCATGCTATGAATGAAGGCGGATACCAGGCTGAAGTAACAACACAAAAAAAGGCCGGCAATCGCCCGGGCCGGATCACAGCGGCTGATATCAATGGCAAAGTGGTTTTTGCCTGTATATTTTATAAAACATCAGCTGTATGGGAAGCCCGGCATAATATGAGTTCCCAGCAATACCAAACTGAATACAATACCTGGGTAGGTAAAGGTTATCGTTTAGTAGAAGTTTGTGGTTATAAAAGAAATGACCAGGAAACCTATGCCGCCGTTTGGGAAAAATCTGCCGGACCGTCCTATGTTGCCCGTCATGCCATGAATGCACAGCAATACCAGGCTGAATTCAATACGCAATATGGAAACGGGTACAAGCCTGCCCGGGTAAGCGCATTTGAAGTGGGTGGTCAGAGCCGCTTTGCTGCCATTTTTGAAAAGATGAATGATGGTGTATATGCAAGATCTGGGTTGAATGAACATAATTACCAGGCCGAAGCTGACAATGGCTGGTATCTCGGCAGCGCTTTGAAACATGTTTGCGGTTATAATGTAAATGGTACAGTTTATTTTTCTGCGTTATGGATGGGCGCTGGTCTAAGTGGCAACGACCAAAACCTAATCAATAACAAAGTGAAAAAATACATGGATGATTTTAATATTCCCGGCTTGTCCATTGCTGTGATGAAAGATGGTAAACTTGTTTTTGCCCGTGGTTACGGACAGTCCGACCAAAGCAACGGCAATATGGTTTCCCCCAATAGTCTTTTCCGCATAGCCAGTGTAAGTAAACCTGTTACGTCTTCGGCCATTATGCGGTTAACAGAAACCACCAATCTTAAACTCGGCGACAAATTATTCGGTCCCGGGGGAATACTCGGTGACCTTTGTGCAGGGAGTAATAGTTGTATAGACAAAACCGATGCTGAAAAAATAACTGTGCAAAGCTGCCTGGAACATTCAACCGGCTGGACGGATGACGCGGTTTGGAATCAATACCAGCTCAATAATGCAGATATCACCAAATGGGCTTTAAAGAATTATGCCCAGGGTACTGCGCCTGGGGCTAATTATAAATATATCAATTTCGATTATTTTTTACTGGGCAGAGTAATTGAAAAAAAGAGTGGACAAACCTACGAGAATTATGTAAAAAGCGCCATACTCAGCAAATGCGGTATTACCAGGATGCGGATCGGCAAAGATGCAGCATCAGGCAAGGCGCCCAATGAAGTAAATTATTATAGTGATAATACCGGCGATCCTTATGCCCTTAAATTAACAAGGATGGATGCCAACGGCGGATGGATAGCCCGGCCAATAGACCTACTGTTATTTGCTGCAGGCATCGATGGACTGAATAACCGGCCTGATATTATTAGTCCAGGTACCTTAACTACGATGCGAACTATTTCAATGGCCAGTGGCGCCGGTAATTATGCCAAAGGACTTATAGTGGATGGCGATTTGTGGAAACATAACGGATGCATGCCGGGTACGCTGGCCGAGCTTAGTCATTTTAAGAACGGGATATCGGTGGCCATATCAATCAATATCCGTCCAAAGAATGATCAATGTACAGGGAGCGGAATGTATCCGCTGATCAAGGATATTGCGGAAAGCAGTGTGGTATGGCCGGGTTATGATCTTTTTTGATTTTTTAAAATAAAGTTGCACCGGCAATTCCGGTGCAACTTTCAAATGTCTGTATAAACAGGGTTGGCCTATTTCAGTTCGGTTATGACCATATCTTTCATGTAACGTGCCTGGCGGTTTATCTTATATACCACTGATTTATTGGTCTTCCTGCAAAATACTTCAAGGAGTAAGGTATCATCACCAAGTTCATCCGTATCAAAAAGGAATTTTTTTGAAAAGTTTTCAGCTTTGATATTCTCTTGGTAAACAGAATTGCCAAATTCATCCCTGATCATAAGTGTAAAATCATCATGCGCCGTATTGCCTGATATTTTAAGTTGAAAAATTATCTTGTTATTGGTGCTGCCAATGAATTTTAATTCTACCGGCAGATCTTTGCTGTCATTGGCTAACGTCACCGGAATGGCTGCAGCAGTGAATACAGTAAAAAAAGCGATGGCGATGAGACGGCTGTTGTTGAAATTTTTTTTCATAATATTAATGGTTAAAGCCTGCCCGGCTAGGCCGTTCAGACGGGGTTAATAAAATAGTTCCTCAAAAAATTGATGGCTTACAATCGTGGGACGGCAAATGTTGAGGCAAACAATGGATAAATGCAGCAACGGCTCTGCTGTCTTATTTTTCCGGTGGAAAGCAAACTGTTATTGCTGTTATGATGTAAAAGTAGAGGGAGGAGGCGGCTGCTCCAAGCTAACCTGGCGTTGATATCAGCATCGCCAACCATACCATTGGCTGTTTAAACTGTTAGTAACAAGGGCTTTTATTTATAATGATGCCGAATGGCCAACAATCATTTTTTGATGAAAATGAACTGCTGAATGATGTATTTCATCGAAATGAAGCAACAAAACATAATATCAGCAAGCGACGGAACGTCAGCAGGAAAAGATAGCCGGGAAATGAGTTTGATCCCAGCCTAAATGCCTGATTATCAAACTTTAATTTTCCTGTTAGGAAAATACTAATAACTGGATTTGGCCGGGTGAATAAAAATATTATCTTCAAGCGATTCCGGAATGTGACGGACTGGCATAACTTCCTTGCCTTCAACCAAATGGCTGGATATTTGTTAATTACTATAAGTTCAGAACCAGGAATGGGGATGAACTAAAAAAGGAGACTTAAAATGGCATTCAAAAAAGATGATGTAATTATTATTGAACCTAAAGAAATGTTTGTGGGCAAAAAAGATGCCCCGGTTACGCTTATGGAGTTTGGCGAATACGAAAGTGAAGAATGCGCCAAAGTCAACGAGGTAGTAAAACAATTGCTGGAAGAATATGAAGGAAAGATCCGGTTTCAGTTCCGGCACTTCCCACTGACAATGATCCACCAGCGTAGTTTGAAAGCAAGTGAATCGGCAGTAGCTGCAGGTCAGGAAGGTAAGTTTTGGGAAATGCACAATGTGCTTTTTGCCAACCGCCGCAACCTCGGTACAACCAGTTTGAAACTGCATTCGAAAGAAGCAGGTGTTAAGAATAAGAAATTCCTGGATGAATTAGTGAATGGTGTTTATGGCTGGCAGGTGCAGGATGATCTGAAAGAAGGTATTAACCGCGGCGTAAAAGAGTTACCGGCATTTTTCATCAATGACGTCCCCTTTGTCGGGAAACCCACATTTGGCAATCTCAGTTCGGCCCTTGATGCGGCGATCAAAAAAAGCAAGAAAAAAACTACAGCCAAACAAAGAGCCTGATCAATTTTTACCTGGCATACTGAAAAACAAAAAGCCCTGACAGATTACTCTTCAGGGCTTTTTATTTTTTGCGATGGAAATTACCAGCGGTTGTTATTGTCGGAAAAAGACGGCTTCCTGGCAGGTCTTTCTTCTTTTGGCCTGGCAACGTTCACTTTAATGGAACGGCCATCCACGGTAGCACCATCCAGTTCAGCAATAGCTTTCTGGGCGGCTGCATCATCAGTCATTTCCACAAAACCAAAGCCTTTGCTGCGGTTTGTGTATTTGTCCATAATAACTTTGGCAGAAGTAACTTCTCCGTACTCTGCAAAATAACCTCTTAAGTCTTCATCCTGTACGGCGAAGCTTAAATTTGAAACATAAATGTTCATGTAAAAAAATTTACTTTTAAAAATACTTGAGAAAAACGCAACGTAAAGAAGACTAACTATTAGCAGGAATGCGTAGCAGAAAAAATCGTTCACTTACAAAATGCCGTATCGCTCAAATTAACGAAGCAAAGATATGCTTAATAACCGGGAACCCCATTTTTATTTTAAATTCACTCAGGATAAATAACACGAAGTTTTATCAGCTGTTATTATTAAACGGGAAAGACAATGAAAAACTACGATGTAATAGTTATTGGCGTGGGCTCTATGGGTTCCGCTGCCTGTTACTGGCTGGCCAAAAGAGGGTATAAAGTGCTCGGATTGGAGCAATTTGACATTCCGCATGACCAGGGTTCACATGCAGGACAGAGCCGCATCATCCGCAAAGCCTATTTTGAACAGCCCGGTTATGTGCCCCTGCTGCAAAGGGCTTATTATAACTGGCAGCAACTGGAAAAGCAAACAGGAGCGCAGGTTTATTTTAAAACCGGGGTATTGTATCATGGACCCTCTCTTCACCCGGTGATCAAAGGAGTGAAAGAAGCAGCGGCCATTCATTCTGTTGAACTGGACAGCCCGGCAAAAAAATATTCACAATTCGATCTCCCAACAGGTTTTGAAACCATCTTTGAGCCTGGTGCCGGTCTTTTACGGCCCGAAAAAACCATTACACTTTATAAAGATGAAGCTGAAAGAAACAACGCGGATATTCACACAAAAGAATTGGTGCTGGAATGGAAAAAAGAAAATGCCGGAATAAAAGTTATTACTGATAAGCGTATTTATTATACTAAAAAACTCATCATCACTGCCGGTGCATGGGCAGGCAGGATGATCCCCGGGTTGAATACGGCATTAAAAATTACTCGGCAGTTAATAGTTTGGGTGAAACCAGCCAACGGAAAAATGTTTGCACCCGAAAACTTCCCTTGTTGGCTACTGGCAGATGATAAAAGAAAAGGAGCCTTGTATGGGTTTCCGTATTTAACAAAAGAAGAATTCGGGGAACCCGAAGGGATGAAGTTTGCCTGGCATTATGCCGGCGATGAAACAAACCCGGACCATGTGAATAGAAATATTACCCGGGAAGAAACAAATGATCTGATTCAACAGGTAGCAGAATACATTCCTGCTGTGGGCAATGCGGAATTGCTGACAGCGAAAACCTGCCTGTATTCAAATTCAGCCGATGAAGATTTTATTATTGATCATTTACCGGGTTATGATGAAGATGTAACGATTGCCTGTGGATTCAGCGGGCATGGGTTTAAGTTTGTTTCTGTCGTAGGTGAAATTCTCGCCGACCTTGCCATGAATGGGAAAACGAGTTTACCTGTTGATTTCTTAAGCCTGAAACGGTTTAATCGGGGCTTATGAACAGTATTCAACACAGAGATACAGAGTAACAGAGTTGCACAGAGTTTTGGATTCCAATTTTAATTTCTCTGTGTAACTCAAAACCTCTGTATCTCTGTGTTGAAAACCTAGTTTGTCTTCTCCGGCGACTCCACATCCAGTAAATTATTGTTCTCTTCTTTTTTCCGGATACCGAAATTGTAACGGAGATTGATACCAAAGCGCCTTGTATCTCCCCGGCGGAAACCACTGGCACTCACCGATCCCTGGTTGATGGTGAAATCATTTTTATTGCTGGCGAAAATATCATTCATACTGAGTGTCACGGTCAGCTTCTCTTTAAAGAATCTCCGGTTGATACTGCTGTTCAAAGAACCAAAAGTAGAAAGCTCATAGAATTGCTGCTGCCCCTTCAGCCTGACAAAACCATTGAGCGTAAGCATGGATCTTTTATCCAGCTTTAATGAATGAAAAGTGAAAAAGGTCCAGGTACCTTTTTTATAAGACAAAGGTTTGTTCTCATAGAAGCCCTGGTAGAAATTATGATTATACTGGGCGCCGATCACAAAAAAATATTTTCCGCCGG
Organism: uncultured Chitinophaga sp.; assembly: GCA_964525285.1. Taxonomy (GTDB): domain Bacteria; phylum Bacteroidota; class Bacteroidia; order Chitinophagales; family Chitinophagaceae; genus JJ008. The sequence continues at coordinate 123,931 of CAZGGQ010000001.1, read as the reverse complement.
GGGGTAAGGCGCCGAGACCCCGCAGGTACCACTCTTTATTTTTTCCAAGATTATCATAGGTTCTGAAAGCCTGGCTCCGGCTGGTATCCGACTGGTAAATGACGTTGGTGAAAATATCTTTGGTATCATTTATACCAACAGCAAGCAAGGGTGTTTCATTAACGCTTATATTGAACTCATAATTTTTGGTGAACTGCGGGCGAAGCGAGGTATTGCCGGTTTCCGTCAGGAATTCATCCACATAACGGCGAAAAGGATTCAGTTGATCGTAAGAAGGACGCCTGATGCTGCGCCGGTAAACCAAATAGGCCCGGAGTTCGAAACCGGCGATGCTTATTACTTTTTTACTCAGGTATACATAAGGAAACAAGTCGGTACGGTGAATGTAAAAAGATGTATCACCCGGGATGAGTTGTCTGCCTTTCATATTTGTATTTTCAAGCCTTGTCCCGAATTTGGCGATGAAATCTTTTCCAAGAGTTTTTGAACCCTGTATATAAAATGAATTGATATTCTGATCATACCTGAATGTACTGGTCCGGCTCACATCTTTTATACGAACACCAGCTGACTCCCTGAAATAATTGGTTACGTTATGATAGGACTGTATGGTGGCCTGTATTCCTGTTTCCAGCGTAATTCTTTTTTTCATCTTCAATCTCAGATCTGACCGGCCTGTAAAATAATTTCGATCGTTGTCAGCGCTGCCATCTCCGCCTGATTCAGGAATGGCAGGTATATAATAATCGGTAGTGAAATCCTGGCCGGATCTGTTTATTGAATGGGTAAAATAAGTATCGTTTGTCCATTCTGATCCCAGCGTATCAATTTTATATTTTGATTCGAAACCACTGCCCAGTGATAAGGAATATCCGTCGTTGCTTACCGTATTAAGACTATTGCTTATTAGTTGTGCCGTGCTTATTTTTTTAATGCTGTTCCTGTTCTCAGAACGGTTATGATATTTATTATAATTCAGGTCGCCATCATAAGTAAGCTCCCATTTCTTTCCCAGTTCCCATGTCATACCAAAAGAAGTGTAAACACTTTTGGCAGGATATTTTGTAAAAGCATCCTGGCTCAGCATTGAATCAACGGCGAAAAGCCTGTTCGTGCTGATTCGTTCATAATTATTCCGGTTGCCCAGATTGAAATTGATATAAGTTGTTTTCCTGCCTGTATTATTATTCAGGTTGAAGCCAATGAACTGGTTGCCATAAGTGCCCTGCTGCATACCGGCATTTACACTTCCCGTGATCCCGATCTTCACTCCTTTTTTCAACACGACATTCACAATACCACCGCTGCCTGATGCATCATATTTGGCAGAGGGGGTTTTCACTATTTCAATTTTTGCAATGGCATTCGGTGGCAGGTTTTTTAGCATGGTGGCCACATCTGCGGCACTCATTTTCATATCACGGCCATTGACCTGCAGGGTAGCGGGGGTAAGGCTGTTGATATAGATGTTTCCATCCTGGTCCACAAAAAGGCCGGGAGTTTTTTCTATTATTTCAAAAGCGTTGGTGGATGCAGCAGCTAAAGTTTCCGGCTCTATGATCGTTTTATCATCCTCCTGGTGCATCAGCGGTTTTTTGGAAATTACAACAACTCCCTGCATGGATTTAGGCAGTGGCTCTGCAGTAAAGCTGAAAAAATTTTGCACATCTGAAACAATGATACCTTTTTCTACCGGTTGATAATTGACAGAACTGATGCTGACCGTGTATTGCCCGTTCTTTTTAAGCTGAAATACAGCTTTACCTGTACTGTCGGCTACTTTCTTTACTGTTTGTGTACTGTCTGCCCGGTCAATAACAGAGATGCTGGCGAATCTTACCGGCTCTTTTTTTGTATTGCTGACCTTGATGCTGACAGGAATATCCTCCCGCCCAGGCGGGACAAGTTGCGCCTTTGTACTGCCGGTTAGCAAAAGAAGGAGGGGGGCAAAGAATAATTTTCGTGGGATAAGGGGTATAATTTTTTTCATGGAACGTCCATCCGTTGGTTGGAAAAATCAAAAATAATGAAATATGTTACGGATAAAAGATTTAACAGGATAAACGGTTGATTTTTGAATTTGTTTAACCTTTGCCAAAATTTGCATTAGCCGTAAGTTTATCATATGAAACCTGTTCAGTTTATTGCCACTATTCACAAATTTGACAAACAAGGCGAAAAGACCGGGTGGACCTATATTGAAATACCCGCTGATCTGGCCAAAAAAATAAAACCGGGCAATAAAAAATCATTCCGGGTGAAAGGGAAATTGGATGATTGTAAAATATCCGGCATTGCTTTATTGCCGATGGGCGGCGGGACTTTTATTATGGCGCTTAATGCGGCCATGCGAAAAGGCATTCATAAACATCATGGCGCCACGCTGAAAGTGCAGCTGGAAGAAGATAAAAAGCCTTTTCAGTTCAATAAAGATTTTGTGGATTGCCTTGCTGATGAACCAGGGGCAAAAGCTTTCTTTGAATCCTTAGCAGGCTCACATCAACGCTATTTCAGCAAATGGATCGATGATGCGAAAACGGAACCAACCCGGGTGAAAAGAATTACAATGGCAGTGAATGCGCTGTCAAAGAAATGGGGGTATCCGCAGATGTTAAGAGCTTCTTCGGGAAAATCTATTTAGGAAGATGCAGATAAGATCAATCTATTCTTCCCCCCCGAGTCTCCCTCCTGCTATCCTGCCATTTCAACTAAAAGACTCTAAGAGGGGACTCGGCGTTCTTTTAACGATTTACTTCCGTTAAAATACATTTTCTTTTTGTTTTCTTCACATTGCAGCCAACTACATCACTTTTAGCTTGTGGAATGGCTATTCATAAACCAGTTACTCAACCCGGAATATATTTTATCACATTCACCTGTTTCAACTGGTTATCATTGATTGATATGACCAAAGGATACGACCTGGTCTATAACTGGTTTGATGTTCTTTCAGCAAAAGGGCACTCGATAACAAGCTATGTGATCATGCCAAACCATCTGCACTTATTATTACATTATTCAGGCGGTATCCAATCACTTAACACGATAGTTGGGAACGGCAAGAGGTTCATGGCTTATGACATTGTAAAAAAACTGGAACAACAAAACGAATGGGAGCCGTTAAGCCGCATGGAGCTTGCCGTTGAAGCCAGCGATAGACGCCGGGGAAAAAAGCATGAGGTTTGGAAGGACTCCTTTGATGTAAAGGAATGCAGAACAGAAAAATTTGTTCTCCAAAAACTACATTATTGTCGCCGAGTCGGGCCAGTAATTTCATGTTAGCTGAAGACGCGTTTGGCCCAGACATTGGCTAACAAGAGTGTCGCAACGGACACTCGGCGCCAAAGATTTACATTATTCGTCATGAAATTCAGCAGGCCCAAAGACCAGCCAATGAAATTATACTGAACGATGAAGATGTAATGCGACTGCTGAAAATCTCAAAACGAAAATTACAGTACTTGAAGGCTGACCGGATCATTCCCTTCAGCCAGCCTCTGCCCAGGTCAGGTTGTTATTATTTATTGTCGGATATACTTGATTGGCTTAAAAAGAATAAAGTGGAAGCGATTGGCTCACACCTGGTCATTTAAAAGGATCTGAATACTTCACATCCGTTATCATTGTTACATCCGTCAATGTTTTCAGGAAAGCTACCAGGGCTACTTTATCCTGCGGCGTTAAGTTGGCCAAACGGGGTTGACCATTTGGCAATTTTAATTGTGGGGAAAGATTCGGGTGGTTTTTTACACCACTGCTGTAATGTTCTATAACTTCTTCCAGCGTTGCAAATCTTCCATCATGCATGTAAGGCGCCGTTAATTCTACATTGCGCAGCGATGTTACTTTGAATGTGGCATCCTCATTTACATTATTTACAACAGCACCAAAACCCCTGTCAATGGTTACCAGGTCAAGACCATTATTTTTCTCCTGTGGTGCAGTAAACGTTTCAGAGCCATGGCAGGCAGCACAGGCATTTTGAGGCAAAAGGAAAAGTTCTTTACCGCGGTTTTCCTGTGGGGTAAAATTAGGAAATACTGCATTGGGAGGTGGAGCCGGCATTACAGGGAATGCTGACCTTCCGGCATCATACCTTGATTGAAATGAAATAATGGAACGTACGAACTGTGATAAGGCCAGCGAAATACGGTTACTATTAATCGTATTATCGCCAAAAGCTTTTGTAAAAAGAGGTGGATAATAAGCTAATGCCCTGAGTTTTGTTTCTAACTGGGCCAAAGTCATCCCCATTTCTACCAAATCCTGAATGGGCATCAATGTCTGATCTTCCAACGTAGCTGCTCTTTGGTCCCAGAAAAAACGGCCATTCGGATAATATTTTGCATCTGTAAGTCCCATTGAATTTCTACCGGTTAGGCCCCCGTTAAAACCCTTACTTTTTACAAGAGGATCTGAAAATGCACTGGCCTGTTTGTGGCAGGATGCACAGGAAATGGTATTATTGATAGAAAGATTTTTATCATAAAACAAAACTCTTCCGAGAGTTGCCCCGTTGTCAGTTATGGGATTATTGGCAGCTGTATTGATCTGTCCGAGGATATTTGGGCCATTGAGGTAACCCGGTTGCACTATATTGGCATAATTAAAAGAAGTGGCCGGCAAATTCAGCACTGCAGCTACCGGGTCAACCGGGGTTGGACCAGGTGCGGTATTATCAGAACTTTTGTTGCAGGCTATAAATACGAACAGAAAAGAAATTCCGGTAATAATGAGCATTTTGGGTTTGGAAGCTAACATAGATGGTGGTTTTGTAAAGGTTTACCCCGACAGATATCGGGGCTTCTGACCGGGTATATATATAAAGGTTTAAGATACTACGATTTTTTTCATATGTCAAAATCAATGGGCGTGCATTTTCATCACGAGCCGATATTTGACGCATGGCATTTAAAAATCCTTCTCTGCAATAATTTCTTTTATTTGCAGGATGATCTCGTCCATCCATGATTTCCAAAGGCCTTTTTTTATTGGTATTGCAGGCAGCGGGATGAGTGCTATTGCCCAGTATTTAAAAGGTATCGGCAAAAATGTCTCCGGCAGCGACCGTTTTTTTGTGGCAGGCGGCTACAATGAAACAAAAGAAAAACTGGAGGCAGAAGCAATACCCTGTTATGTCCAGGATGGTAGCGGAATTACATCAGCTACAGACCTGGTGGTCGTTTCAACGGCCATTGAAGATACAGTGGAGGAAGTGCAGAAAGCAAAGCAACTTAATATCCCCATCATTAAACGTTCTGAACTGCTGGCATTAATTGCGGCCAGCAAAAGAACAATTGCAGTTGGCGGCACCAGTGGAAAAAGCACCACGAGCGCCATGTTGTTCGATATTCTTGAATATGCGGGTTTGGAACCAAGCATCATCAGTGGCGCAGGGTTGATAAGTATTATCAGGAAAGGAAAAATTGGAAATGCAAAGGTTGGAAAAGGAGAATGGCTGGTCATAGAAGCGGATGAAAGCGATGGCTCAATTATACAATACCAACCGGAGCTTGGTTTATTGCTGAATGTAGATAAGGATCACCAGGAGATCGATGAATTGATGGGACTGTTTCGCATTTTTAAGGGCAATAGTAAAATGTTTTCGGTGAACCAGGCTCATCCCCTGGCAAGAAAATTCTCACAACATGAGCAGCAGGACTTCTCCACTGACCCTGATGCTTTTGCTGGTTATATGGCCACCGATTTCAAACAGGAAGGTTTAACTATCAGTTTCAGGATCTCCGGAGTTGATTTTAAACTGAACATTGTTGGCAAGCATAATATGGAGAACGCTGTGGCCGCAGTAACTGTTGCCAATGGAATTGGAGTTGGCCTTGAAACCTGTGCGGAAGCATTAAGGATTTATGAGGGCATCTATCGCCGTCACCAGGTGTATGGAAATAAAAATGGCGTTTGGTTTATTGACGACTATGCACATAACCCCGTGAAATGCGCAGCGGCCATCGAAGCCTGCCAGCCGGTGGCCCCGAAATTAATTGCATGGTTTCAGCCGCATGGATACAAGCCAACGAAATTTTTGCGGGATGATTTTGTAAGAGAAATTGGCCGTGTGTTGAGACCCGAAGATGAGATATGGATGAGTGAAATATTTTATGCAGGCGGCACTGCCACAAAAGATATTTCGGCCAATGACCTGGTCAATGATCTGAAAGCAATGGGTAAGTCAGCTTTTTTTGTGGAGAACAGGAATGATCTTTTAGCAAACCTTCGTCCACATCTTATAGATAATTGTGTGTTACTATTGATGGGAGCAAGGGACCCATCCCTGGAACAATTTGCTAAAAAAGTCTGGGAAGACCTGTAGTCAGCTTATGAAGCAAATTCAACAGTATTTTCTTTTGCTACCGGTAAAAACATATACCAGCAAAGCGCCATAAGCAAACCGGGGTGTGTAGTATCTGAAAGGGTCTTATCTTTTTTAAACTTAACAGCGGGATCGCCTTCTTTCGTACTCAGGCCGCAGGTAACAAAAGGCCGGTCTATAGATTCTTTGTACAGCACCAGTTCTGCCAGCGGATTATTGTGGATTGTGTAATAGAATCGTTCGTCATTCACATCTATGAAGTTCTCTTTATTCTCATGACCCAATTCACCGATCTTAATTCCGTATTCATTACGTAGAACCGTTTTATTTCTCCTGAATCCTTCCTTACGGATAAGGAAGACCCTTTTTTGTTTTTCACATTCCACCCTTGCTGAGTTGGAAAAGGGATTAAAAGCAAGCGTGAGTATTTTTTTATCATCTTTGTACAGATGATAGACTTCGTTATTTGAAGTAGAGGCGACTGATTCCCATTTCATAACAAAAAGGTTTTTTGGCGTGATTTACAGGGATAAATTACGAAGCTTTCCGCTGGTAACAGGTTGGTAACTAAAAATTAATATTAACTTCATATTGGGGGCGTATTAGGTGCATAAGCTGTGGAAATCCGGGGGTTAATCCACATTTTTGACCTGGATGTCTTCAATTAAATACCCGATTTATGCTTACTGAAAGAGAAAAAAAATTCCTTGACCATGCTGTTGAATTATCAAGAGAGGGCATGAAAAGTGGCCGGGGCGGTCCTTTTGGCTGCGTGGTGGTGTTGGGCGACGAGATCGTGGGGGAGGGTTGCAATATGGTTACCTCGTCCAACGACCCGACTGCCCATGCTGAAGTGGTGGCCATCCGGAACGCCTGTGAAAAATTAGCCACTTACCAACTAACCGGTTGTGAGATCTATACAAGTTGCGAACCCTGCCCGATGTGCCTTGGTGCTATTTACTGGGCAAGACCTAAAAAAGTAGTTTATGCCAATACAAAGGAAGAAGCCGCGGCCATCGAATTTGATGACGACTTTATTTATCATGAGATCTATTCTAAAATATCCGACCGGAAAATTCCATTTATACACCATCCTCATCCCATGGCGAAACAAATTTTTGAAGAGTGGAAAAATTGGGAAGGAAAATTGAAGTATTGATTAATTGCCCAAAAAAGAGAAAGCCCCTTAATTAAAGTTTTTTCTATACGGCTTTTACAGAATCACTTTCTCACCAATTTTTTATTTTCTGCTGATCAATTTCCCGTTATTTTAGTAACCCGTTCATCATTGTTTAAACATAAACGGATGATTTTTTATCCGGTTACAACATCTCCACCCTGGGTCTTTATCCCATAATTCAGATTTATCATGTTTCTTGTACCTACCGGAACAACAAGAATGCCATCGTTCAGACCATCACTACCCGAAGGGCTGTTTGGCGGATTTGCATTTTTTTGACCAGTATGCATCCAGCCCGATGGCAGGGTTGCCGGAGGCGGAGGGTTGCCAATTATTTGATTTGAACTGCTCAAAACAATGTTGTAAACTGTATTTATGTTCACATTACTGAATGAAAACGTTCCGGTTGTTGTATTGACAAAAACAATCTGCTCTATTAACCCCGTTAATGCATTAACCAGATATGCTCTTAATCCTGGTGGTATGAGGGCAGCTGGCGGAATCTGTGCAGCGCCACTGTTGTTTACAAATCCATCTGACATTGCATTCACATCATGCCATACATTTCCTGATATACCTACCGGGGTATTGAATGTCCATACCGGACCTGTGGTTGTGCTAACACCGTCGGATACTTCAACATACCATTCGTATTCTGAAGCCGTATCAAGTAAGGGCCAGTTGATACATGTTTGTGTACCGGATGGAACATTTGTATTTGTTCCGATAAGTGTAAAAGCCTGGGTCAGGTTTACAGGTAAAGTAAATTGACTGGTTGAACCAGTGAAGGAAGTATTGCTGTATGGTGAATAGGTTTTAACGGATAATAAATTTTGTGCAGGAAGAAACTGCATGATCCTCAGGTAACCGTTTCCACCATTGGTATATCCGCTCTGATAGTCCGCCATAAGTGTATGAACAGTATTTCCCCCAAACACATCTGTTCTTCTTCCCTCACCGGCTACATGTCCGGCCAGCATTAGAATAAGGTTTGGGTTATCTTTTAAATCATCATATATTTTTTGTCCGGGTCCCTGGAAACTTGCTGAGCTTCCTGTGCCAAGCATATTATGGCTGGAAATGATGCCTTTCCTGTTAGGATATGTTTTGAGCAGGTTATCAGCCCAATCCAATTTTGCCTGTAATGAGGGGGTTGTGCCATTGGCATTATATTCAAGGCTTATATGAATGAAATCAACGCCTCCTCCACTGAACAGTTCATAATGATTCTCATTGTTTGTACTGTAATGCCCTCCATAGTATGTTCTGCCCAAAAACCTGGCTTCGCCAAAGTATTGATTATAGTAAACACTTGGTAAGTCAGGATCACCTATTGTGCCCTGGTCATGATTGCCAACGCAAATACCATAAGGAATGCCATGTGTTATTGGAACATTTTCAATAATTTTCATTGCTGTATCTGCCCGTCTGTATTCAATTGAGTCATCTGCCCCTGGTGGATTATCTCCGTTTTGTACACAATCTCCTAACTGTACCACAAAGGCAACATTACTATCCAATCTATGATCAGCTATCCATTGTGTTTGTGCTTTAAAGATTCCATTATGACCGCCACCAGAACTATTTGCTCCTTGCGGTTCTTCGGTATAAAACTGTGTATCCGGCAAACCGATAACGGTGAGTTTGGCATTTGCATTTACTTTTTTCCTGCCATAAAAACGTACTGTCAGATTTCCCGAATTAGGATCACTAACTGTTGCACAAATGTCCGGACTGGTAGTAGGAGCTATTCCGTTATTTGCAGGAGAGGGACTGGTTGGTTGATTCGGGGGACTGGTAGAATAGATTACAGTTAATTTAGGCCGTTCAGCCGGAGTCGTCGTTTCTCTTGACCGTAGTTGCTGACCATCATCCGCATGTGTGGCAATCATTAACCAGCCATTATTTGGTAATGTGCCATTTATCCAATCTTGAATTGTAGATGCAGGTATTGATACAGTAATCAATCCCGTATATCCATCTACTCCCGGCCAATTGGCATTTACAGATGATTGTGCATCTATGTTATTAGCAGCAAAATGCCTGTTACCAATAGAAGCATATGTTAGAGTTGCTTCGTCCCAGGGAACCAGCATCCGATACATATTGAAGCCTTGACCTTCCGTATTTACGAAAAATTGCAGCTCTGCCGATTGAATGGTAACACCTGTTGGTATAGAAGTAAGATCGAAAAGCAATAAAGATCTTCTTTCATCAATTGGGGGATCAACATCCTGTATAAAAGTAATTTCAGATCCCCTTACAATAGTTTGATCAATACTATTAGTATATGTATCTCTTGTTCCGGTGTAACTATTCACTCCATCCTGAAAAGAAACTGTAACCGGCCCGCTGCTCATTGTTGTTGCACATTCTATAGTTGTATAAGCAGAAGAAAGGCCTCCGTTTATTGCTCTTATCCTGTAACAATAGTTTGTTGAAGCCGTTAGCCCGGTGTTGTCATATGTTATTGTATTTGCAGCAACAGTAGTAAGGAGTGTAAAAGGACCACCGGCTCCGGTTGTGGATCTTTCAATCTGGAAACCGGTTTCATCGGTTGAATTATCTGTCCATGTTAAATTGAGTAGGGTGCTTGCAATTGGTGTAACTGTCAGGCCGGTTGGCGCATCAGGTGGAATGAAAACAAGATTGAATGGTGCACCCGGAGTAACCCAGCTAAATCCTGCACCTGTAATTGTTCCATTCACAGAAGTTCCGGCATTTGCATGAACGATTGTGCCGCTTGGTTCATTGAGGCCCCACCGTGCAAGAAGACCTGACTGGGGAGTAATGATCTGGCTATTGATCGTTGCCTGAATCTGTGCTTCAGCCCTTTCAAAATTCCAGATACGGGCTTCATCAATTACACCGGCAAAGAATCCGCTTGCTGCGCCAGTTGAAGTAAGCATTGTACCTAATGCTGAACGCTGAATACTTGCACCCTGGGGCCAAACATTTACACCCAGGTTTGAAGTGTTTTCTAAAATACCATTCAGATATACGGAAAAAACCCCGTTTTCAAAAGTGGCTGCAGCATGATACCAAACATTATTTAGAATGGTTGTGGTACCCTCAATGGGATGATTAAGACCCGCACTTGCTGATCCGGTACCTTCTTCGAAATCTGCAGCAATCTTATTGGCAGCACTAATACCAAGGATATAATTCGCATCTACTGTACTTCCATCCGCTTCAGGTGAACCCTTCGTCACTATCGGTACAAGTACTATGCCGCCGGTTCCTGTACTAACTCCAGTTCCTGCAGCGGTGCGTTTGAACCATGCTTCAACTGTAAAATTCTCGGTGGCCAGTGTTGGTGCTGCTCCGAAAGTGACATAAGTATTGGGAGTGAGTGAAAGACCATTAGCTCCCTCTGTTGGTGTTACACAAACTGATGTAGTATAGCCTGAATTAAAGGAACAGTTTTTTGCACGAACCCTGTAGCAGTATTCATTGGATGCATATACGGTTATATCGATGTATGAAGTTATATTAGCGTTTACTGTAGCCAGAAGTGTATAGGTTCCGGCAATACCGGTAGTTGAACGTTCAATTTCAAAACCGGTTTCATTGTTTGAGTTATCGGTCCACCCGAGATTGATCTGCATTGCTGAAGGGGCTGATGCTGTAAGAGCGGTGGGTGCAGCAGGTGCGACATCGAATGCAGGTGCACCACATGCCCAGGTTGGCGTTAACATTAAAGTACCGGCAGGGCTGCCGGCAATGGAATTGGCCGCAGATGTTCCCAATCCATCATTTAATCCCCATCTTCCCAACAAACCAGTACCGGATGTAAGTTCCGAATTCATATTTGTTTGGATATCCGATAGAGTACGGACGGAACTCCATATCCGAGGTTCATCAATAGTACCTGAAAAAAATCCGGAAGACCCTCCAACTGGTATGCCTGATGTTCCAAGTCCAGTTGCAAGAGCAGCATGTTGTGCACTTGTATTTTCAGGAGTAAATGGAGAAGCTAATGTCAGAGTTTTATCGAGTACTCCATCCAAATATAAATTCCATGTTTGACCATTATAGGTCGCTGCAATATGATGCCATTCTCCAATAGGAATTACAGCTACGCCAGATACCGGATGATTACCACCGTTAATATTGTCTTCAAAATCGGCTCCAATAACTCCAGTTGATGTAATTCCAAGAAAATAGTTTGTATTAATATTGAGTGGAGGACCTTCACCTTCTCCTCTTCCTTTAGTAATAACTGGATAAGCTGAAGCTAACCCACCTGTGCCAGTAGACATTAATGTTCCACCTGCTGAACGTTTAACCCAAGCCTCAAGTGTAAAATTTGTTACTCCCAGAGTTGTTGTTGCCAGGCCAAAAGTCACATATTGAGTAGTACCATTAAATTGAAGCCCTGTCTGGCTATAACCAGAAGAAGTAAAAATGAGAAATGACAGGAAGAAGGGAAACAACAATTTTCTTCCCGAATAAGAAATCATCTTCATAGCAATGCATTTGGTGGTTAAGAAAAATTGGCGGTCCTGAATACTTGAAATTAATGTGGCTTGGTTCAGTGGAAGTCAGATCAAAGGGCTATTGCAAGGATTTTGGAAAAGACTAAATAGAAAGAATGTAAGATTAGTATAAAAATAGCTGCTTTTTAATAAATACCAGGAAAAAAATAGTGCTATTGAAAAATATTTCAGCTATTAAGCAGCCTTCGGATAACTAAATAGGACAGGATTATCAGAATTATAAGTATGAGTATGGAGATATAAAGCCAGGGCTGGTCTTTAATCTGCATTTTTTCCCGACGCAGTTTCTTTTTTGCCGTTTTCTTTTTAAGGTCACGGTTCAGCATTTCCACCATGTATTGTATCTGCTGTTTGTCTTTGATCTCCTGTAATCCTTCCATGGCATCATCATCAAACTCATTTTGTATAAGCTTTTTTTCAACTTCATGCTTCTTTTCTTCAGAAAGCCTGCCCTGCAGGTACATGAGCAGCGTTTCCTGGTCAACATCGGTTGATAGATTGGATAATATGTCTTTATAATTTTCTGACATCTTGTTAGGTCATAAAAGTCAAAAAGGTCAAATTAGTCAAAGCGGTCTATTTTTTTTGTTTCATTTTATTTTCGATTAATATTTTCAGGTTTCTCTTGCCATTCTGGATATAACTTTTTACCTGTAACATGCTATAGCCCGTTTCATCACTTATCTGCTGGTAACTTTTCTTTTGCAGGTAAAACAAAGTTACACATTGCTGTTGCTCAGTATGGAGTTCTTTTAATGCAACTTCCATCAATGATAACGCATGATCATTTTGCAATAAGGCCTGCCGGTCGGTTTCTTCATCCGGTTGAGCTATTTGCCGATCTTTGATCTCAGCGGTGAATTTTCCCTGCTTTTCCCGCAGTTTCATCAGGCAATGATTTTTTGCCACCATGTAGAGCCAGGATTTGAAATATTCAACTTTATATTTATGTAATTCCTGTATCACTTTCAAAAAAACCTGTTGCACACTGTCCTTTGCTTCTTCTTCATTTTTTAAATACTTCATACAGACACCCAGCAGCAACAGGGTATAGCGCTGCAGTAAAACACCCAACCATTCATTATCATGACCGGCATAAAACTGTTCAAGCAGTTCCTGGTCGGTACTATGCTGGTGATTATCCGTTTTCACAAGCGAAAAATAGCTATTTGTTTTGAGTTATGCCGGCTAAAATATTATTATAATTTTTCTTGCCGGTATTAACTAATTCTAACTTTCAAAGCCGCCTGCCGGCGAATTTTTTAGGTTGAATTAGAATAAGATGCGGTTGGCACCAAATTCAACAAAAAATTACTGCCATAGATTTCCTATTTTAGTTCAAACTTTATTATATGGAGTACGCTGTAGTCAATGTTCCTGCTGCCCCGGTCCGGCGGAAACCCGTGCACCGGAAGGAAATGGTAAACCAGTTATTATTTGGCGAAACAGTTAAAGTCCTGAATACAAAAGGCGATCTGTGGTTAAAGATCCGAAGCCTGCATGATGGCTATGAAGGCTGGATGACGAATACACTGCTTGAAGAAATGGATGAAGCCGCCGCTAATGCCATGAGCGCCTTTGCCACAACTGATATACTGGGCCTTGTAAAGGTTGGCGATAAAAAAATGAATATACCGTTTGGTTCATCCCTTCCTTTTTTTGAAGGAGGGAGAGGTAAACTGGGCAAAGATGAATTTGAGTTCGCCGGTAATTATTGCAAGCGTGATGAACAACAGCCCGGCGCTGAACTTTTGAAGCAACTTATATTGCCCTGGCTACATTCACCATATCTGTGGGGAGGCCGAACACCATTGGGAGTTGATTGCAGTGGTTTTGTACAGGTGATCTTTAAAATGGTGGGCATTGACCTGCCCCGTGATACCTGGCAACAGGCACAGGAAGGCAAGGCTGTGGGGAAATTCAAAGATGTTTTGCCGGGCGATCTTGCTTTTTTTGATAATAAGGAAGACATTGTGCATGTCGGCATTTTACTGGGTGATGAACAAATTATTCATGCATCTGGTAAAGTAAGAATGGATACAATTAATAAAAAGGGGATCGTCAATGCAGAGACCGGAAAGAGAACGTTAAGATTGAAGGCAATAAGGAGACTGTGGTAAATGATTCTAAAATATTCCCTTTACCCATTTCACAACCACATCATCCCAATCCAACATTTTAATAGCAGTATAGAACAGGATAACAGCAAAGATCTTTTTCAAAACATCCTGGTTAATGACGAGAGCGATCTTGCTTCCGAAATAACCTCCCACCAGGAAACCGGCTGCGAGCAGACCCACCACTTTCAGATCAATGGGTGTTCCCAGTTTCTGGCATTGATAATAATAATAGATTGATGCGATGATGACTACCGGTAAAGTAAGCACAGCCAGCGAAGTACCCTGCGCCTGGTGCTGGGTGTAATTCATAAAGAAAACCAGTGCAGGCACCATAATGATGCCACCACCCACTCCCACCAGTCCGCTCAGCATGCCGGCAGCAAGTCCTATCAGCAGGGCTGATATGATCAATTGTGTTGTCATAATATTTTTTTGATTGGTGTTCACGATTATTTCTTAAAGGTCTCTTTATAAAAAATTATTGCTTCCTCAATGATCCGGCAGGCCGTGGCCTTATCCTGGAAATTATCGATCTCCACCTTTTTATTTTCCAGCACCTTGTATTGCTCAAAGAAATTTTTCAGTTCCAGCAAAAAATGATTAGGCAGTTCCTCCATTGTAGTGATATGATTAACAGAAGGGTCCTTACCAGCCACCGCAATGATCTTGTCGTCCATCGTACCACTGTCTATCATCTGCATATTTCCGATCACATTTGCATCTACCAGGCAGAGCGACTGGATGGATTGAGAACACAGAACAAGTATATCCAGCGGGTCGCTGTCCTGTCCCAGTGTTTGCGGAATGAAACCATAATTGACCGGGTATTGAAAAGAAGAATAAATAACCCTGTCCAATCTCAGCAGACCGGTTGCTTTATCTACTTCATATTTTGACCGGGAGCCCTGTGGAATTTCAATCAGCGCATTCACCGTTGCCGGAGCTTTTTCCCCGTAATGGGCGCCATGCCAGGGATGGTTGACTGTAAGCATTGAGGAGTTTATGGTTTAAAAGTTCAACGTTTAAAGTTTTTACAGATCAGAGCTTTATCTTGTTATCCGCATACCAATATAAGTAGCCAATAAACCCAATAATACACTGGCAGCGACATAAGAAAAAAATAATGCCAGTCGCTGCTCTCTTATTAATCCGATCCCTTCCAGTGTAAAAGCTGAGAAGGTTGTAAAACCGCCGCACAAACCAACCATCAGGAATAATTTCCAGCTTTCGTTGCTTTCAAATGATTTGAAACTGATTCCCCAGAATATTCCGATCAGTAAACAACCAATAACGTTAACAGCAAAAGTTCCCCATGGAAAGTGATGCGGATAGATGGCATAAGCCCATCGCTGGCAAAGATAGCGGGCTATACTTCCGATGCCTCCTCCCAGTCCAACCAATAAAATATGCTTCATTATTTAATTGTGTTTTTATTAACCGGGTTATCGGGAAGGACATCCATATCGTGGTTATACAGGTATTTCAGGTCAACCCGCCACTGCCCGTTTTGCTTTAATACTTTCAAAGTGTCATGATCATTCTTAAATGAGTTGGAATAAATAACGATAGTGACCGAATCTTTTACCGGATTGGTTACATTGTGAATATGAATGGACGAAACCCTGTAACCACTCTTTGTTTCCGCATCAGTTTTCTGGTAACTGCGTTCTGCCACATCCATCCAGTTTGTATTAACCGAATCGGGCAATAAATAAGTTCTTGCCTGGTCAAATTTCCCATCAAGGGCTGCCCGGATAAAATTCCGGGCGGCATCAATATCGTTTTCTGATTGGCCGGTTGATTTTTTATCACTATCGCATGCAGGCAGCAAAAAAAGCAGGAACAAAAAGATGAATGGGTATCTCTTCATCCCTGCAAAGTAATGAATTAGTTGCGGGTAAGCGTCTGGCCGCTTAATAAAATCATGACCATTGAAAATTCCTGCCAGTGGCCTGACGCTTTTATTCCGGCTTATCCTTCTTAGTTATGGCCGGAGGCTTCCTGTTTGCATAATCCTGCGGGTTTTCTTTCTCATGTTCTTTATTATAGGCACGGAGAATTTGCTTGACCAACCGGTGACGCACCACATCATCTTCGTCCAGTTCAATATGAGCAATGCCATCAATATTTTGCAGGATCCGTACAGCAGTCACCAAACCACTGCGCTGGTTCCTGGGAAGATCCACCTGGGTAATGTCGCCGGTAATGATGGCTTTAGCATTGGCGCCAATTCTTGTCAGGAACATTTTTATCTGCAGGTCGGTAGCATTCTGTGCTTCATCCAGTATTATAAATGCATTGTCCAATGTACGACCACGCATATAAGCCAGCGGAGCAATTTCAATGGTTCTTGTGGTCATGTAGTAACCCAACTTATCGGCCGGTATCATATCATCAAGTGCATCGTATAAAGGACGCAGGTAAGGATCAATTTTTTCTTTTAGATCACCGGGCAGAAAACCGAGATTTTCACCGGCTTCTACGGCCGGACGGGTAAGTATGATTTTTTTTACCTGTTTATTTTTTAATGCCCGCACTGCCAGGGCAACAGCCGTATACGTTTTACCGGTACCGGCAGGGCCAATAGCAAAGACGATATCATTTTTCTCTGCTTCCATCACCAATTTCTTCTGGTTGGCGGTTCGGGCCCTGACTGATTTGCCGTTCGGACCAAACACCAGTACTTCATTCGGATTTCTTTCGATGAAATGATCAATTGTTTCGGCATCGTCGCCGCCGAGCACCTGTTCAAAATAATTTTCACTCATGTGACCGTTCCTTTCCAGGTAGGATACAATAAGTTCAATTTTTTCCTTTGCAGTTTCAATCTGCTCACGGGCGCCGCTTAGCTTCAGTTGTGTGCCACGGGAAAGGATCTTCAACAGGGGAAATTTCTTTTTGAGGATGTCCAGTTTACCATTGTTTACTCCGAAAAACTCAATAGGGTTTACGGTTTCGAGGTTGATGATAGTGTCTGTCAAATCACATCGGTTTATGTTTCAATAAGCCGGTGAAGAGTGGTACCGGATTTGCTGCTGTCTTCTGACCATTTTCAGAAGCCTGTCTGCCGCTGGCAGGATTACCCTTCTTTGTCAAATATAACCTGTGACAGTTATTGCATCCTAAAGTTACTTATTCACAGATGTTAATACAAACTTTGATGATAAAAATTTAGTTAATGAGTTTTTTAGTATAGATTGATAATAATCAGCAGGCAATATGCCAAATATCATTCACTCCGGCTATATGGAGTTTATCTTTGTTTCATGACGGAAGAAATAAAACCGGTAAAACGAAGTGCTCAACTGGCTCCTCTAAGCCGGGAGCATCATGATGGTTTATTATTTGCCTGGAAGATCAAACAGGGAATTGAAAATAAAACCC
Source organism: uncultured Chitinophaga sp. (assembly GCA_964525285.1). Taxonomy (GTDB): domain Bacteria; phylum Bacteroidota; class Bacteroidia; order Chitinophagales; family Chitinophagaceae; genus JJ008. Next base: position 106,420 of record CAZGGQ010000001.1, on the reverse strand, counting down.
CGCTGGAACTAATGAGAAAATATGCTTTATGGTACTGGCGGCATCATATCAAACCACATTTTTTCCAGGAAGAAAAAATTTTACTTCCCCACATGCCTGCGAGTCATCCAATGGCAGTGAGATTACTGGAAGATCATGATCATATACGGGAACTGATTCTTGGCCTTGATGATGAAGCAGATAAAAGAAACCTGGTTATTCTTTGCGACCTGCTGAATACACATATCCGTTTTGAGGAAAGGGAATTGTTTGGTTATCTCGAAGAATCACTTACTCCTGCACAATTAGATTCAGTATTCAGGCAATTGGAAAAACACCCGGTTCACTGTGAACAGGAATGGAAGGATGAGTTTTGGGTGAAGAAGTAAACGGATAGCCGCATCCTGAATATTTTTCCTGCTAATGAATAAATGCAACCTTATCAATCAGATAACCATCTGCAATCACGTCTTTCTGTTAAATAATTGGAAAAGATAAATTTATATTCGGATTGCCCCTTACAAATAACAAATTTTGCATTCCTCAAAGATTTGATTCTCCATGAAGATGAAGTTTGTCCTGGTAATGCTGTTTTCCTTACAGGCCTTTTTTGCAAATAGCCAGTTGTATAAACTATCCGGGTGGATTGTTAATGATAAAAAAGAACCATTATCATTAGCCAGCGTAGAAATAAAAGAGTTGAGAAAAGGATCAGTGAGCAAAGATGATGGTTCTTATGAGTTTTACCTGGAAAGAGGGAAGTATGATATCGTGGTAAGCCTGGTAGGATATAAATCTAAAGTTGCCACCGTTTACATTAACAATGAAGATGTATCAGAGATTATCCACCTGGAAGATGCGGAATCGGGTAACCTTGCTGAAGTGCTGATAAAAGTGAAGGCAAGAGACAGGGCCGAAGAGTTGATCAGGAATGTGCTGAGGAATAAAGAAAGTATACTCGATGCCATCGGTTCCTATTCTTACAATGCCTATATCAGGGCTTTCCAGATGGATTCGGTTTCAGCAAAGAAGAAACCGGAAAATGCAGGCGACAGTATTGCGAAAGAAAGTTACGATGATATGTCTTTGACGGAAGTGTCATTAAAAGTGGACAGGAATGAAAACGGTCAACTGAAAGAAGAAAAGCTGGGTATTGTAAGAAGGGGAAGCACCGAAAGCCTTTTTTATCTCTCTGCTCTGGAAGGCGATTTTTACATCTACAATAACCTGATCAATGCACCGCCTGTTTCCAAAATACCATTTGTATCACCACTCAGCTACAGCGGAATGGTGGCGTACAAATTCAAAACCATCAGTATTGACCGAACCATAAAACCAAAAGTTTATACCATTGCAATTATCCCACGTTTGCTGAGTAATGCAACCATCGAAGGAGAGATCAGCATTCAGGACAGCACATGGGCCGTATTCAGCGCTGATTTCAGGCTTCCCCCTGCTCATATGCCGGAGTTTGATTATATGGAAGTGAAACAGCAGTATGAAAAGGTCGGCGACAGCGCCAGGATGATCACCCGCCAGCAGTTTACTTACTACAGCAAAACAAAAAAAGGAAAATTGTTTGGTGAAACCATTGTTGCCTATTCGAATTACGAACTGAAAAAGAATTTTAAGAAAGGATATTTTGGGAATGAAGTAAGCTCCACTTCGGAAGAAGCCTACCGGAAAGATTCTACGTTCTGGAAATCAGTGCGCCTGGAACCATTGTCAAGACAACAGGAACTATATGCCCGTTACCAGGACAGTATTTATTTACTGATGCGGAGTGAGGCTTACCTCGATTCAATGGACAGGGTGCTGAATAAAATAACCTGGAAGAAGATGCTGATCTTCGGCCAGATATTTAACGACCACAGAAAAGAAAGGATGTGGATACTGCCACCGATCACTTCGTTGATACAACCCGTGGCATTTGGCGGTATGCGATTGAAACTGGCCGGGGCATACCGGAAAACTTTTCCTTCACGAAAAAAATTGGCATTGGAAGCAGATATCAGTTACGGTTTTCGCAATCACGATGTGAACGGTGAACTGAGTGTGCAACGCCTGTACAATCCTTTCGACAAAGGAGAATTCAGCATCAGGGGCGGCAGGAACTTCGAATTCATTTATCCCGGCGATGCCTGGGTGAATGTGCTGAAGCGGAGTAATATCTACCTGAACAACTATGTGGAAGTGGAACATGGCCTTGATATTTTCAGCGGTGTCCGCCTGCTCAATAGTTTCCAGGTTGCATTCCGCCGTTCAGTGATTGACTATAAAGTGAGCAATAATGCCGACAGTATTTTTGGAATTCCCAATGAGCCACCAGTGGATTTTGAACCTTACAATGCCACCTACAACCAGGTTAAAATTTATTACACGCCGAAACTTCGTTACATCAGGGAACCAAAAGAAAAAATATATATCGGTTCCAAATGGCCAACCTTTTATGTGATATGGCGGAAAGGGATACCCAAACTTTTTAACAGCAAAATAGATTTTGACTACTTAGAATTCGGGCTGGAGCATCACCTGCAACTTGGCGTAGCGGGCCAGACGAATTACATCATCAAGAGCGGCGATTTTACAAATACAAAGGATCTGCGGATCATCGATTACAAATTCATGCGGCAGGGCGACCCGCTGTTTTTTCAAAACCCGAACAAAGCATTCCAGGCACTGGATTCCACTTTCCCTGTCTTCCATCGTTTTTTCCAGGGCAACTTAGTGCATGAGTTCAACGGCTTTCTGATCAACAGGATACCTTTCTTCAAAAAATTGAAACTGCAGGAAGTTGCAGGTGGCGGTTTTTTGATCACGAAAGACAGGAGCCTTCGTTACCTGGAATTTTTTGCCGGGATAGAAAGAGTATTCAAATGGCCCTTTAATCCGCTGGCAAAAGTGAAACTCGGTGTGTATGTGGTTGGTTCAGTTGCCAATAAATTTAATAACCCGGTGCAGTTTAAGATCGGGTTGACGACATGGGACAGGTTCAGGAATAACTGGAGGTGATGAGTTGGATGGTCAAATAAGTCAAATGAGTCATATAGGTCAACCATCAGTAGATCCTATTTTTTGAAACCAATTCTTTCTCTTTCATTCCATAACCTTTTTTGTTCTTTTTTCTCTTCGTTCTCGTCCATCATGTTTTCGATTGCGTCGTAGATCTGGTTTAGCTGCTCACTGTGGCTGCTTACTGTTTGTCGGATTGCATTTATCTGGCCAGCAAGGTCTTTGTAATTAATCGCAAATTCCTTTAATGCTATGAATGCCCTGACAACGGCAATATTCATTTTTATAGCACGGTCACTTCTTAATACAGAAGCAAGCATAGTTACTCCATGCTCTGTAAACGCATAAGGGAGATATACAAGACCCCTATGCTTTTTTGAACTGGTCACAATTTGTGACGAGTTACCCGGGTTAATTGAACTGGTCACAATTTGTGACCGCATCAGATTCCATTCTTTTTTTGACAATCGAAACATGAAATCTACAGGAAATCGTCCGGCATTACGTTTTACGGCCTGGTTCAGAATTTTAGTTTCTACCTTGTATAATTCTGCCAGGTCAAAATCAAGCATCACTTTCTGACCTCTGATCTCGTAGATCCTTTGCTGGATAACAGTTATTTGCATGATAAAGAAGTTATACCCGGAACAAAATAAATTGGTTTTGCAGTTGAGAAATTGCTGTTATCAACAATTATTTTGATTTTTTTCGGAAAATTTATTGGGGACTCGTACAGTTCAGGATCGGGTTAGGAATAACTGGAGATAATGGAATGAGAAACCTGCCTGCCGGCAGGCAGGTGAGAAACAGAAAAATAAGAAATTAGAAAGTAACTAGTTCCGTAGGGATATCACTTTCTCATTTCACATTTCTCATTTCTTATTTCCTTCACCACCTCGCCACAATCTTAAAATTAATCAACCTCGGTGTCAACCGGTTGGGCAATAAATAAACAGTGTTGGAAAAATCTTTGATGAAGAGGTAAGAAATGGTATTGGCCCGGTCAATGACGTTGAAGACTTCAAGGCTGGCCCAGATATTATCAAAGTTGCGGAAAGGAGAGTGGCTGCGGCGCTTGCTGCGGTCATCTTCCATCAAAAGGGCGCTGAAACCAATATCGCAACGGATATAGGGTTCTATCACAGCCGCATTACGATACCGCACTGCATTGGGAATATTGTACGGCATATTACTTCCATAGAGCAGATTGAGGAAAGCTTTAAAGTTTTTATTCGTCGGTAAATAATCCTGGAAATACATACCGAATGTAATGCGGCGATCCGATGGGCGGCGCAACCAGCCTACATCAAAATTTACACTATCCACCGGCACCTGGTCGGTGCTTTGTGCGGTGATGAAATCACCGGCTGCGTTTTTATAACGGTAATAATGATCACCGGAAATATCTTCTGCGGTTTTCATGATGCCAATACTAATCCAGCTTTCAGCATCTTCCACTAATTCACCATGCAAACGCATTTCAATACCAGCGGCATAGGCTTTGGCATTGTTCTCACCAAAGTAACGGATGCGTACATTATCAATATCATAAGGCACCACATCGGTCATGCTTTTATAATAGGCTTCGGTGGTCCAGCGCATAGGCCGTCCACCCAAACCAATAAAATTGTAATCAAATCCTGCCACTCCCTGCCAGCTTTTTTGTGCGTTGAGATTAGTGTTGACTGTTCCGTCATACCTTCTTAACTCCCGGTAAAAAGGCGGTTGATGAAAAGCACCGGCGGCGGCTCTGAAGATGATATCCTTCTTCCATTTTGGTTTCCAACTTGCGCCAATGCGGGGAGAGATCAAAAATTCCTGGTTGAGTGAATTGTAATTGAAACGAACACCAGCTGTAAGCGTTGCTGAATGAGTTGAATCTTTTCCAAGCAAAATATTATCCTGTATGTAGCCAGAAAATTTATTGATATCAAGATTTGCATTTGACTTGATCACCTTACTTAATTGCAGCATGTTGGGCTGATAAGGCAATGAATAACCTGCGGAATCCTGGAACTCCCATTCATTCAGTTTGTCTGCGATCTTTGCTTTATCATAACCCAGGCCCCATTGAAAAGCATGTTTGCCTGCATCATAATTTCCTTTGTGCGAAATATTCCAGTTCTCCACGTTCAGTTTGTTGCGGGCATAGTTTTGAAACACACCGGCGCCAAGCGGATTAACAATTAACCCATAGCTCGCACTACGTTTGTCGAAATCCCTTTCACCAAACAAATATGCCCCGGTGATGTCAACGTTTTCTCTTTCATCATTTTCAAATCGGGATGCCATCCATTTTAATTTCAATTTTTTACTGACCTGGTTGCTGAGTGCTAACCCAAGCATGTTGGTCTGGTATTCATCTTTTTCACGGCCTTCAAAAAAAATATCAACACCGATAGTGGCGCTGAAAAAAGGAGAAAATACGGATGTGGTCAGTTGGCTAAACTCGGGTATCAGTGTAAATTTTGTTTTGGAAATATTACTCAGCAACTCGGCCTGCCATTTGGGTTTGAACTGGTAAGTAAGCAATGCCTGGAAGTCGGCCGAAGAAGGAACGTAATTACCCTTGGTATCCTGGCGGCTTAATAAATTCCGGTTACTGCGGTTGCGGATACCGAGCAGGTAAGTGAATTTGGAGTTCTTATTCGTTCCTTCCAGTTGAAGACCCTGTTCAAGAATGCCGATATAAACTGAGCCACCAAAACGTTTTGGTTTTTTATATTGTATATCCAGTACACTGCTCATCTTATCACCATACCTGGCCTGGAAACCGCCGTTGTAAAAATTGATATTACGAATCATCTCGGGGTTGATGAAACTTAATCCTTCCTGCTGGCCGCTTCTCACCAGGTAAGGACGAAAGATCTCGAAATCGTTTACATAGATCAGGTTTTCATCATAGCTGCCACCCCGGACGGAATATTGAGAAGTGAGCTCGTTATTGGAGCCAACAAATATTTTGATCAGGCTCTCTACACCTGTGATTGACGATGGAAGATTGATGATGGTTTTGGGATTGGGCCGTATCAACCCTGCTTCCCGTCGGTCCCGCTGATCAGTTATCACTACTTCCTGCAATGTTCTTTCACCTTTCTCCAGTCTTATGGTTATTGTTTCTTCTTCATTTTCATTCAGCAGAAAATTTTTCTGTTCTGTATTTCTGCCGGTATAACTGAAGACAATGGCAAAGGCCTTATCGGCAGCAACTTTTATTCTGAAATAACCGGAGTCGTTGGTGACATTCCCTTTTGATTGCCCGAGGATGACCACAGAGACATTGGGTAATGGGTTTTCATTTTCATCCACTACTTTTCCGGAAACATAGGCGGATTTTTTTTGGGAGAAAGAGATGGCAGAAACAAACAACAGCAGGAGGGTAAAGAAAAGTTTGAATTGTTTCATTCCCGTCATCTTGATTTAGCAACAATATTACTTATTTAATTTCAGTTTTCTATTATAACCTGTTTCAAAAGTCCTGCAAGCCGTAAAGAATCTTTTTCAGAAGTAAAAGTAGCCAGCCTGATTGTCCGGTGTCTGTTTGATTTGATAATAAGAAAATTTCTTGTTTGATTTCTGCCATAATAAAAACCCTCAGTATTATATATATCAGCTATTTCAGGGAAGAAAAGAGTGGTTGGCAGTTTCAGTAATTTTCGGATAGAATTAATCAATAATAATTTATTCTTTATTCGTACTCTTTTATAAAAAAAATCAATTTCAACTTTATTTGAGCCAGATGAAAAACTGTAAATAATAAAAAGACTTGTGACAAATATCAGAAAGTAAATTGCTGGTCGGATATCTTTAAGAAGCAAAAATAGAACTGGTACTAAAAGAATAGCAGCAATATTTAAGTAACCAATAGTATTCAATTTTGTTTCGATATCAATTCTTTGGTATTTAAAAGTTATAACAGGATTGTAGAAATTGATTTCTCCAAATTGTCTTTTAATTTGGGAAGCTGCATCCATTCTCAGAAGGTTTTCAATTTAGCAATTGTCGCTTTCGGATCAACCGATTTAAAAACAGTATTACCGGCCACCAGCACATCGGCCCCTGCGGCAATAATGGATGGGGCATTTTCCAACGTAACGCCACCATCAATCTCGATCTGTACTTTCAGCCCTCTTTCATCGATCATTTTGCGGAGCTGTTTTATTTTCTCCATGGTATGCGGGATAAATTTCTGTCCTCCATAACCGGGATTTACACTCATCATGCAAACGAGGTCAATATCTGCCAGCACATCGCTGAGTTCTGATACGGGCGTATGAGGATTGATGGCTACACCGGCTTTCATACCCAATGATTTTATCTGCTGAATGTTTCTGTGCAGGTGAGTACAGGCTTCAATATGAACGGACAAAATATCAGCGCCGGCATTTTTAAATTGCTCGGCAAATTTTTCCGGTTCAACGATCATTAAGTGTACATCGCAAATTTTTGTGGTGGCTTTTCTGAAAAACTCCACCAGCATCGGCCCGAAGCTGATATTGGGAACAAAGCGGCCATCCATGATGTCTAAATGATACCAGTCGGCTTCACTTTCATTGAGCATTTTGCAATCAGCCTCAAGATTGAGAAAGTTGGCAGAAAGGAGGGAGGGGGCGATAAGGGACATTGATCAAATTTGCAGTGCAAGATACTACAGGAATAAGAAATAAGAAATAAAGAATGAGAAATGAGAAAGTGGTTGCACTATGATCTCATTATTTACTTAGACGATCTGCTGCCTCTTTAGCTTCAGTAAACGTTTTATCCAATGCATAAGCTCTCTGGTAGTTGAGCTTAGCTTCTTCTTTCTGACCCAACGCTTCCTCGCATTTTCCCATCCAAAAGTAAGCGTCCGGGAAAGTGGCCGAGATAGTATTGGCCAATTGAAAAGTTTTCAGCGCCTCGTTGATTTTTTTCTGGTCGTACTGCACCCTTCCTTTTTCTATATAGGCATTCAGGTAATAATAGTCGTGTTGAATAGCTTCATTGAATAAAGTCAATGCTTTTGTTTTATCATTGATATTGGAAAAATAAATGCCTTTATAATAATAAGGTCCGGCATGAAGATGCAGGGAATCCTTTTTAATCAGTGAATCACAAAGGCGTATCACTTTTGCATTATTGCTTTCGGCATATTTGTAAGCCAATGCATAGTTGAGGTCAATATCAAAAGGAGTTAGTGAATAAGCGGATTCTAAAATTTTTATGGCTCCGGGCTGATCCCCCTTTTTATCCAGCAGTTGGGCTTTCATTTTCAATACATCCACCAGTTCTGCATTCTTTGCTAATATGTCATCGCATATTTTAAGCGCTTCGTCAGTTTTATTCTGACCATCATAAGAACGGGCAAGGGTCAGTTGCAATAAAAGACTATTGGGTAATTCTTTCAATGCTCCGCTCAAAAAAATTACGGCAGAATCCGGTTTTTTATCCAGCAAAAGAGTGCTGATGCCCAATGCGTATTTTTCATCTTTTTTTAACGACCAGGCTTTTTGAAAATCTGCCAGGGCAGGTTCAGGAAGATTATTCTTATTGAGTAAAACGGCACGGCGGAAAAAAAGCTCATCTCTTTTTGGTTCTTTTTTAATTCTGTCGGTCAGGTGGGCATAAGGCTGTTTGCTTAATATATCATCAAAAGGGGCAATATTGTTTTTATCATGACAACTTATGAGTAAAATCATAGCGGTTAAACTTCCGGTAATTATTTTTGCAAGTTTATTCATCATTCAAAACTAATTGATTTTGTAAAGGGAGACATGACAATTGCCTGACAAAGAAAAGATTTAACGAAAATAACTTTGCAGGCGCGCAGATAAACGAAAAATATGAAAAAACTTGTTTTCTTCTTCCTGGTTGTTGTCACCATAACAGCATTTACAGCTTTCAGATTCGACTCCCGACCTGCCTACCGGATAGGCATGCTCCCGACTCCCGACTCCATTCAATATCCTGAAGAAACACATTTCAAAAACGTTCAGCAACTCACTTTTGGCGGAGATAATGCCGAAGCCTATTTCAGTTTTGACGGGAAGTGGATCATCTTTCAGCGCACCAATGCCAGGGAAGGAATTATGTGTGATGAAATGTTCATTGGCAAACTGCCAAAGCCAGGCGAAAAATTTGAATACAAAAGAGTAAGCACCGGGAAGGGAAGAACCACCTGCGGCGCTTTTATGAAAGATGGCAAGCATATTATTTATGCGTCAACCCATCTTGGCGCTGATACCTGCCCGCCTGTACCGGACAGAAAAAAATACGGCAACAAATACATCTGGCCCTTATATGACAGTTATGATATTTTTATGGCCGACCTGAATGGAAAGATCATAAAGCAACTGACACACTCCAGGGGATATGATGCTGAAGCTACGGTGAGTCCTGACGGAAAGAAGATGATCTATACCAGCGATAAGGACGGTGATATTGACCTGTACATTATGGATTTAAAAACCGGTAAGGAGAAAAGAGTGACCAATGCATTAGGTTATGATGGCGGAGCATGGTTTAGCCCCGATGGGAAAAAAATAATCTGGAGGGCAAGCCGGCCCTCAACTGAAGATGCAATAAAGGAATACAAAGAATTGCTGGCAGAGAACCTGGTTGCTCCCACTAATATGGAAGTTTTTGTTGCCAATGCGGATGGCAGTAATGTTAAACAGGTTACTCATTTCGGACAGGCCAACTGGGCACCGGCCTTTTTCCCTGACGGTAAACGTATCATTTTTGCCAGCAACCAGGAATACAAAAGAGGGTTTCCGTTTAACCTTTATTCTATTAATGAAGACGGAAGCAATCTGCAAAAGATAACCCATGAGAAAATCTTCGATGCCTTCGCCATGTTTTCTCCCAATGGAAAGAAACTTGTTTTTTGCAGCAACCGTAATAATGGCGGAACCCGTGACACCAATATCTTCATAGCAGATTGGGTGGAGTGATGAATTAATAATTAGTAATTAATAATTAAAAATTGAGTAGTAGATTTGAGTAAATTATTAAATATTCATTATTAAGTAAGTTATATGTACAACGGTATGCTTCATCTGCACAGCGTTCTCCGCTGGATAATCCTTATTTTACTGCTTGTTGCTTTGTACAGGAATATTGCTGACAGGAAGGGGGCATTTACTTCCACACATAATAGATTAGGATTGATGTTGATGATTTGTGCTGACCTCTTGTTATTGGTCGGCCTGTACCAATGGTTTGCCGGTGATTGGGGATTAAAAAGTATTCAAAATAGCGGCTTTGCTGTCGTGATGAAAAACGCCGGCCTCCGTTTTTATGCTATTGAGCATACTACCGGGATGCTGATCGCCATCGTTTTGATTCACCTGGGTTATTCCTTTGGTAAAAAATCAGTTCCCGATTCTCAAAAGCATAAAAGGATCTTGTTGTATTTCGGGTTGGCGCTGCTGATCATTTTAATTTCCATTCCATGGCCATTCAGGGCAGTGGGCGCAGGGCGGCATTGGCTGCCGGGACTTTGATATTTTGTTGCCAGAGTTTGCAAATTGAATTTTCATAATAGCTTCTCATGCACAAACCAGCCGTTCTCATATCATTTCTCTTATTTGTATCATCGGTTATTGCTCAAAGCACAGTAAGGATAGAATTAAAATCCTTGCCTTCATATCATCCTTCCGGTGCTGAACTGTACGCCGCCGGTTCTTTCAACGGCTGGAACCCGCAGAATGAACAATTCAAATTTCAACGGGATGAACAAGGCAACTATTTTCTCAACCTGGAATTGAATGCAGGCTCTTACGAATACAAAATAACCCGTGGCGGCTGGGACAAAGTGGAATGTAAGAAGAACGGTATCGGTGCAGCAAACCGGTCCTTGAAAGTTGATGCTGACATGACAGTTCAACTGGATATCGAAGAATGGCAGGACCGGTTTCCGCCAAAGCCAAGAGTAGGTACAGCCAGTAAGAATGTTCACATTATTGATACAGCTTTTTGGATGCCGCAGTTAAAAAGAACCAGGAGAGTCTGGATTTATCTACCGGAAGAATATTCAAATACTAAAATGAACTATCGTTTTCCTGTTCTTTATATCCAAGACGGTCAAAATGTATTTGATGATGCTACATCTTATGCCGGAGAATGGGGTGTGGATGAGTTTCTTGATTCGGCTATGGTAAAATCCTGTATTGTGGTCGCTATTGATAATGGCGGCAACAAAAGACTGAACGAATACTGTCCCTATGACTTTACATTGACCGGCATTGCTGCCGCTTACAACTCAAACAAAGGAGAGGGAAGTTTATATGTTGATTTTCTTGCAAAAACACTGAAACCTTATATTGACAGTAAATACCGGACACGGAAAGGCAAATCAAACACACTCGTTGCCGGCAGTTCCATGGGCGGGTTGATATCCATGTATGCAGTACTCAAATACCCCAAAGTATTTGGCGCTGCTGGTGTTTTTTCCCCGGCATTCTGGGTTGGTCCAAAAATCTTTGATGATATTAAAGCAAAGGGAAAAAAAGTTAACTCCCATATTTATTTCTACGCCGGCAAGCAGGAAAGCGAAAGCATGGTGACTGATATGCTGAAAGCTTTTGATGGAATGGCAGCTGTGTCTAAGTCTAAAATGATGACGGTGATCAGGGATGATGGTAAACATAATGAACCGACATGGAGAAAAGAGTTTCCATTGTTTTATAAGTGGATTAACCCCCAAACTCCCTAAAGGGGGCCTGGCAAGTTTCCGCATTTTGAAAAATTAATAACAATACTTGAGCTTGAATAAGCGGGGGCTGTGTTGCTGCAACTCACCTGTAGGGGGTTTAAACTTCATAACACACCCCTTCCAGCGCCAATTCTGTATTTTCAAAAACCTCCCTGGCCTCTTTTTCAAATTCTTCAAGCGTATCATACTTGCTGCTGAAGTGACCGATCAGTAATTTTTTTACTCCGGCTTTTTTTGCCAATTCAGCAGCTTGTTTAGAGGTTGAGTGAAAACGGCTCTCAGCTCTTTCTCTCAAATTGTCGAGATAGGTAGTTTCATGGTAGATCAAATCAGCTGCTTTGATATGCGGGATCATCAATTCATCATATTTGGTATCCGCACAAAAAGCATATTTTTTTCCCGGTTCGCCTGCTTCTGTTACCTCTTCATTTTTGATTATTGTTCCATCCTTCCGGGTATAGTCTTCCCCGTCTTTCAGTCTTTCATAAAATGACATAGGGATCTCATATTCTTTTGCTTTATCGGGATTTAGTTTTCTCAGCCTTTTCTTTTCTGCAAATGAAAAACCGTAACACTCTATCCGGTGATTGGTGCAGAAACATTTTACCGTCAGTTTCTCATTGTCGAGAAGGGCAGCAGGTCCGCTGATGTGGTGGATATGTAAGGGATAGCACAATTGGGTATCTGCTACTTTTAGCTGTAATTCAATAATTTCTTTGAGCGGGGATGGGCCAAAGACATGCAATTCCTGCTGGTGACTCAACAGGCTGAAAGAATTGAGTAAGCCAATTAATCCAAAATAGTGGTCGCCATGGAGGTGGGAGATAAAAATGTGGGATATTTTGCTGCGGCGGATCTTATAATTGATCATCTGTATCTGTGTTCCTTCTCCGCAATCCACCAGGTAATTATTGCCATCGAGCGTCACCACCTGGCTGCTGGGATGACGGTTAAATGCCGGTACTGCAGAATTATTGCCGAGAATAGTGACTGCGAACATGAAACGGTAACGATTTTGATGTGTCAGATATCGTATAAGACTTGTAAGCGTTGCCTTTTGCTGCTTTAACCCACCCCTTTCGTAATGTCCTTGTTGGTAAACCCTGGCGCCCCTCCGCGGAGGGGATACAGAGTCTGATACTTTGAATAAAGGATTAAAATGTAAGAATGAATTTATGACTCATCCCCTCCCTTGAGTGGCGAAATGAGGAGACATTTTACTTTAGTGAATTGGGGGTGCATGCCTGCCGGTAGGCAAGGGTTGCTGAGCAGCGAACTGAAAGATGAATAGTGCGACCCCGCCTGCAATGCACAAGGCTATTCGGCGGGGCAGGCGCAAGGGACGATGTCCCGCAAAAAAGCGGGACAAGCTATGAAAAACTGAAGCTGACAAAAAAATAAATCACCAATTACTTTAATGCTGTTTAATTCACAATATAGTTGCATTGACCTAAGTTTCCCCTTCGGGTGACAGGGGGCTTTCGTCCTCAAACATTTCCCTTTCAATTTCTTCCATCTGCACGATATCCCATGCCTCGCTTTCGGTGGGTGTAACATTCATCATCTCCAAAAGATTATTTTGATCAAGAAATGCCTCCACCGGTTTCTGTAATTCGCAAATAACAAAAGAAGCATTGTTTTCATAGAATTTTTGCTGGATATAAACAAGTTTTTCACTGGCAGCAATATCTATGGTTTCTACGTCTTTTAGTATCAATACCAGGTTTTTAACGTCGTTTTGCAGGTAAGGAAGCAAACAATTGCCCAGTTCTTCTGTCATAGTTGCAGAAAGTGATGGCCCCAGAACTGTGATGGCATGAAATTTCTCTTTGGTATCCCTTTTGACTTGCATATTGAGTATTTTGGATTAATTGCCCCCCATAGCTTTAGCGTAGGTGGGAGTTTTGACATTCATAGTTGCTGTTTTGTTGGTTAAACCAGCTAAATCAGTCCCTGTAAATAAAGTAAGTAATATTTATGAACGGCCTAAACAACTTAAATTATCAACATTCCGTTTATAATTACCGGGGAACCGGAACCAAATTTATTCGTTAATATTGTATCACAACCAATTATCTCAAAATGGATAATAATTTTTCAGCACAGGTTAAGGAGATCATATCATTCAGCAGGGAGGAAGCGCTCAGGCTTGGCAATGATTTTATCGGCACCGAACATCTTTTGCTCGGCCTGATAAGGGAAGGTGATAATACAGCTGTCCGCATTCTTAAAAGCTTCAATGTCGATTTGTATGAATTAAGGAAAGAAATTGAGCTGGCTGTAAAAGATAAAACCGGGAAAAATATTGCCAATATCAACAGCCTGCCACTCACGAAGCAGGCAGAAAAAGTAATCCGGGTTACGGTGCTTGAAGCAAAAGCGCTTAAAAGTGCAACGGTAGAAACTGAACACCTGATGCTTTCTATTTTGAAAAACAAAGAAAATATTGCAACACAAATCTTAAATCAATTTGACGTGGACTACGATCTTTTCAGGCAAGAGCTGGGAATCGTAAAATCAAACGATCCCCGTGCCGAATATTCCGAAGAAAATGATGATGACTTTGATGAAGAGAAAAAATATTCCGGGCAAAAAGCAGGAAGCAAACAACAGGCTGGTGCTAAAAGCAAGACACCAGTTCTCGACAACTTTGGCCGTGACATCACCAAGATGGCTGAACTGGGTGCATTGGATCCCATCGTAGGCCGGGAAACAGAAATTGAAAGGGTGTCGCAGATACTTTCCCGTCGTAAAAAGAATAACCCGATCCTGATCGGTGAACCGGGTGTGGGTAAAACAGCTATCGTGGAAGGTTTGGCACTTCGCATTGTTCAAAGAAAAGTTTCAAGAGTATTGTTTGATAAAAGGGTTGTTTCCCTTGACCTGGCAGCATTGGTGGCCGGTACCAAATACCGGGGCCAGTTTGAAGAAAGAATGAAAGCCATCATGAATGAACTGGAGAAAAACCGTGATGTTATTCTTTTCATTGATGAACTGCATACCATCGTGGGAGCCGGCGGCGCCAGTGGTTCATTGGATGCAAGTAATATTTTTAAACCGGCACTTGCAAGGGGCGAATTGCAGTGTATCGGTGCTTCTACGCTGGATGAATACAGGATGTATATTGAAAAGGACGGAGCATTGGATCGCCGCTTTCAGAAAGTAATGGTGGATCCTCCAAGTGTAGAGGATACAATCCTGATACTGAATAATATTAAATCAAAGTATGAGGAATACCATAATGTAAATTATGACCAGGAAGCCATTGATGCCTGTGTGAAGCTGAGCGACCGCTATGTCACAGACCGATTGCTTCCTGATAAAGCGATTGATGTACTGGATGAAGTGGGAGCAAGGGTGCATTTAAAAAATATTAATGTCCCGGAAAATATCGTGGATCTTGAAAAGAAGATTGAAGACGTAAAGAATGAAAAGAACAAAGTGGTGAAGAGCCAGAAATTTGAAGAGGCAGCTTCCTTAAGGGATACAGAAAAGCGTTTGCAGGAAGACCTCGAGAAAGCCAAAAATGTATGGGAAGAGGAAAGCAAGCACAAACGTTTCCCGATAGGTGAAGAGGATATTGCTGAAGTGGTGAGTATGATGACCGGCATACCGGTGAAAAGAATGGTACAGGCTGAAACGGAAAAGTTGCGCAAGATGGCCGAAGACATGACAGGCATGGTAGTGGGCCAGAATGAGGCCATTCAAAAAGTGGTAAAAGCCATCCAGCGGAACCGGGTGGGTTTGAAGGATCCGAAGAAACCAATTGGTACTTTCATTTTCCTTGGTCCCACCGGTGTGGGTAAAACAGAAATGGCAAGGGCTTTGGCGAGATATATGTTTGATTCAGATGATTCACTGATCCGTATTGATATGAGTGAGTATATGGAAAAATTCACCGTGAGCAGGTTGATCGGGGCACCTCCGGGCTATGTGGGCTATGAAGAAGGTGGCCAGTTAACGGAAAAAGTTCGCCGCAAACCTTACTGTGTTATCCTGCTGGATGAAATTGAAAAAGCACATCCTGATATATACAATATATTATTACAGGTGCTGGATGACGGACAATTGACAGATGGCCTTGGACGTAAAGTTGATTTCAAGAATACTACAATTATCATGACGTCAAACATTGGCGTCCGCCAGTTGAAGGATTTTGGCGCCGGTGTGGGATTTGCAACTGCATCAAGAGTTGAAAATGAAGATGAAGCTAATAAAGCTGTAATTGAAAAAGCGCTGAAGAAAACTTTTTCACCGGAATTCCTGAACAGGATCGATGATATTGTGATCTTCAACAGTCTTAGCAGGGAAAATATCTTCAACATTATTGATATTTTAATGAAAGGCGTGACGAAGCGGCTGACTAATCTTGGATTCAGTCTTGAATTATCCCCAAATGCAAAAGCCTTCCTGGCTGATAAAGGATACGATGTACAATTTGGCGCCAGGCCACTCCACAGGGCTATCCAAAAGTACCTGGAAGACCCGCTGGCTGAAGAGATACTGAACCTGAATGTGAAAGCAGGTGATGTCCTGATCGCGGATACCGATCCGGAGAACACTAAAATTTCTTTTACATTTAAAGCAAGGGAAGAAGAGAAGTCGAAAGCATAATATTTTTAATTAAATCTTTAAAAAAGGAGTGACTGACTACAGCACTCCTTTTTTATTTTCTCTGATTTGTCTCCTGTATCAGATCCAAGATGACATAATTCTGATTCATCCTACGCAGACTTTGGGATCCCTTTTTGGATATTGCTGTCCGGATTCTTATTGCAGACAAAACCTGTTATATATCAGCTTTATAACTATTCACTGTCATTACATATTGTAATGCCGCATTTTACTTTTGGGATGTCAGCAAAAAAGAAGTTATTCTGAGAGCTTCAAAGGAATTCATGGTTTCCGTTGCTTACATTCAATCCCCTGTGAAATTTCCGGAATTATATTTTGAAGATTGTTCATTTTAAAACATGAGTTATGAAAAAGATTCTACTTTCCGTTTTAATGCTGTTGTTGATAGGACTTTCCAATTCAACCAGGGCCCAATGTGAATTCGCAAACCCGGGCATAAGAATAGTGGCACCTCCTTATACCAACCCGGCAGGTAAGTGTGTAGTAACTATGGAATTGTCTTTTGACATACAGCACAATCCCGGGGGAAAATATTTTTGGATTCATTTATGGCCTGCAAGTGCATATCCCGATTACAATTATCCGACATCAGACCCTCCAACAACTTCTATAATTCCGGGCGGGAATGGGGTGTTGGATAATTCTATTGCCAGTTTTGGATTTTATCATTTCCAGGGTGCGTTAGATGTCCTGTTTGCTTATCCACCTGATGTTAATGCCCCGAATTTTCAATCCGGGTATACCATATCTGAAATCGAAGGGGGTGGAGTACTGCCAGGTTCTGATCGGTATACACTAAATGGACTCGTTATTACACTTCCGCTGGACTGCAGTATTCCCCAATCATTTACTGCCGATTTGTGGCAGAGCCAGGCGAGTAATGCGCAAACAGTTGCTTGCTTTTCGAAGGGTGTCGTAATATATGCGAACGACCCAAAGCTGAACGGCTTTTTAATTTGCTCTGCACCGCGGGCTTATAACTTTACGATTACTACCATTAATTTATCCGGAATGGTTGTAAGTTATAACGCTTATATAGATGATGGCGATGGGGTTTACAATAATGCAACCGACAGTATTAATATTGCAAGCGGGAACAATTTGCAACTGGATAATACCAATAATTACAGGTTTGTCTCCGGCATACTGAATTACCTTCCCTATTCTAACCAGAAACCATTTGCCGACAGGGCCCTGTGGATTGTAGTAACAAGCCCTTCCATCCCTAACGAGATTTATTTACGGCTTGACAATGGATGTATCCCGCTCCCGGTGCAATTCAAGTCTTTTACAGCAGTTCGAAATCATACTAATGTTTTGCTGAACTGGACAACCGCTTCCGAGCATAATAACAGCGGGTTCGCCGTGGAAAGAAACGTGACCGGTACATGGCAGGAAATTTCTTTTGTGCCCTCTGTTGCCAACGGTGGAAACAGCGACATTCCGCTCAATTATCAATACAATGATATTAACACTGTAAACGGGATTACACAGTATCGCCTCCGCCAGGTCGATTTCAGTATGCAATCAAAGTATAGTAATGTCGTTGCTGTGCGGGGGGAAGCCCAACCCGGGAAGATTATCGTATATCCTAACCCATCCGGAGGAACTGTTAATATTGTATTTGAAACTGCTGATCTGGCAAGGGATGTTTCATTAACAGATATGACGGGAAGAACTATAAACCAGTGGCGGGGATTAATTTCCAATAACATCAGGATTGATAATCTAAAGGCCGGGTTGTACCTCCTGAGGGTTATAGCTATTGAAACAGGGGAGCAGCAGGTAGAAAAAATTGTTGTAGCAAGATGACCTCAGCCGAGTTTTTGGAACAGGAAAAGGTCAGCTGACAGAAAAAAAGGAGAAAAGATTGAAGACATAGATTATTTAAGAATAAAAGGAGGAAGGAGTGCCGATCTACGGTGCTCCTTTTTTACTTTTGTGAGTAGCGCAATGTTTATGAGAAGAAAGGATTAAATTTTATCTATTGCCTGAAAAAATTTAAAAACAAGAGCCCTTTAGGGGCTTGAGGACTATGGTAAAGAAAATTATCATAACAATTGATGGCTGGTCCAGTTGCGGCAAAAGCACCCTGGCAAAGCAACTGGCAAAGGAGCTGGGCTATTTATATGTGGACAGCGGAGCTATGTACCGGGCCATCACTTTATTTTTTCTTCGTAATCATATCGACTGGACTGATAAAAAGGAAGTAAAAAAAGCATTGAAAGACATCAACCTTGCGTTTATTTTCAATCCCAAAACTCAATTAAGTGAAATATATTTAAATGATGAAAACGTGGAATATGTTATCCGGGACCTGGTCATTGCTGAAAAAGTGAGTGATGTAGCAGCCATAAAGGGGGTAAGGGAGTTTGCCGTGGCCCAACAGAAAAAAATGGGCGCCAAAAAAGGGATAGTGATGGATGGCCGGGATATTGGCACGGTGGTTTTTCCTAAAGCTGAGCTTAAAATATTTATGACGGCTGATAGTGCGGTGAGGGTGCAAAGAAGATTTAAAGAATTTTTTGAGAAAAACCCCAATGTAACCATTGAGGAAGTGAAAAATAACCTTGAAATGAGGGATTATATTGACTCTAACCGGAAGGTTAGCCCCCTGAGAAAAGCCGAGGATGCGCTGCTGCTTGATAATACGCAGCTTACTCAAACTCAACAGTTTCAGAAGGCTATGGAATGGGTTAATCAAAAAATAACTAAAATATGACCGTTATGGTTTGAATAATACAAAAAGATTTATATTTTTACAGCCAGTTCGATTTTTATCCTTTCTTTCCAAACTCCTGTACAAGAAACCTTATCCCAATCCCCTGAGCCGTTTTAAATAAGTCCTTCCTATCCTGAATGCCATAATGTCCCATTCCTTGAATCTCCGCATAAACTGTGGGTCAGTTTTTTATTTAAAACTGACATAGAAACATCGTACTTATTTAAACCTTTTATTTAAACCTCAGAGAATGAAAAAGATTTTACTTACAATGGGCTTATTCAGCCTTGTATTGGTTGGCAGAAGCCAGACCGTACTAAATGAAGTTTATACTGACCCGGGAAGTGGTAAATCCGAGTTTATCGAATTGTACAACAGTTCTTCTAGTACCCAGGATGTAGACTGTTTTAGTATTCTTACTTATTGGGAATCCGGGGCAAATAAGGGTTGGTATGTAATTGACCTCCCGAGTTCTATCATTGCAGCTAAAGGATGGTATACAATAGCCTCCGCCAGCCCTTTTAATGTACAAGCTCAGGTTGGGGTAAGTGCTAATAATGACTGGAATAGTCTGCCTGCAAGCGGTTATTTGAAAATATACCAGGTTAGCGGTGGAACTTACACTGATGTGACCGGAGGATTGGTGACAGATTTGTTAGCAGATGTGTCTCCTGCGGGTTCAAGCGGTCATAACTATTTTACCTTTCTTTTGCAAAATGGAGTTGTAATTAATGCATTTTGGGGAGGCGGCCCAAGTGGTACATTACCATCTGGAATTACGACCATGCCTGCTATCACATTAACGCCAGTGGGCGCCTGTACAACTCCATATACAGTTACCTTTTCTACACTTGGTGCCGTTGAGAATGTTAACCAGGCACCGGGTTCTGATAATGGTTATGCCAGAAGCAGCGATGGTAAATGCGGCGCATGGGAAAAAACAGCTCCCGGTGTTAGCCACACTCCCAATGTTACTAATGGTTCTGCTGCAGGTTTAGGTGGTTCTTTAACTACTTCGCAAGTGCTTTTTTGTAATACAGCGCCTGGTGTTTCAAGGGTTGATTATAATATTACAGGAGTAGTTACTCCTGCATCAGAAGCTGATGATTTCCCTGTTGAAGTTCAGTTATATTATGATTTTGGTACACCCGGCCAATTGGATGGCGCGGATATTTATCAAAGTTCTTTATTTGACGCATTGATTTCAGATCCTCTCAAATCATTTACCATCTCACAAACTCAACCCGTAATTCTTGTTTATAAAACCAAGCGGGGATGTTTTGATAAAGTGTTTTTTTTAGCAAACGGATGTCTTCCTTTACCTGTTAATATCAGTTCGTTCACGGCTACAAGAAACCATTCCAATGTGATGCTAAAGTGGGAAACAATCTGGGAACAAAATTCCAGCGGATTTGCTGTTGAACGCAATACAAACGGAACATGGCAAGAGATGGCATTTGTTCCTTCTCAGGCTTCGGGCGGAAACAGCAGCGATCTGTTGACCTATCAATATATTGATGTCAATAATACCAAAGGGATATCCCAATACCGCCTCCGGCAGGTTGATTTTGATAACAAATCAAAATACAGTGAAATCCGCATAGTTCGGGGAGATGGTCAGATCGGTAAAATAATTGTTTACCCCAATCCAACCATGGACGGAAAAGTTAACGTATCGTTTGAAGATGCTTCGGTAATCCGTGAAGTTTCATTGATAGATATGAGTGGCCGGATGATAAGACAAATGAAAGCAGTAACAAATAATAGTATTACGATTGATAACCTGACGCCGGGTATGTACACTCTCAGGGTAGTAGTGCCTGAAACCGGCGAACAGATTGTGCAGAAGATTGTAGTGAATAAACGATAAATGCCCAGGTTTTTTTAATTAATCCTCCGGGGATAGCTTTCTGGCTATCCCTTTTTTTTATTGAAAGGACAAAAAAGACGTTTTTGAATAATTTATGCGCAAAACCTTGCAAATTTCTTATTCTATATCTATCTTTACAGACTGGTTGATATAAACCAATTTTTGAAGTCACTCTCCTTCGAAAAGCCGTACCTAAAAATCCAGCACTCGTACGTTATTAAGACACCTGAATAGTTATAGAAGTAATAATTACTTTAATCAGGCTTTGGCAGCAAAATTTATCCAATTTCTCCTGAAGGATTAATTACATCCATTGTGCTTTTGTAAAAACTACAGAAATCCCTCCTATTTAAATAGCCGGATATCCCAAAGGATCACCTGTAAATAAGGATGATAAACCTCATCATATAACAGGCTGGGTAACCAGTAATTCGTATCGTGTAATGCTATTTAGTTAACAACAAAAACCTTGTGAGCATGAAAAAGTTTTTACTAATCTTCGTTTTATTTGCTTTTGTGAAAGCAAATGTTTGGTCCCAATTTCCAGATTTACCTGATGCAGCAGCATCGTATAATCCCTTAAGTCTTCCAACTGGCAGTTATGTAATTGCCATGGATAATGTCAACCAGAGTACGGGTGGCTTTTTTAATGAAAAAGCATACGGACTTGTTGTTTACCTTCTCAATAATAATGTGAGGGTACGATGGGTGATCCAGCCAGGTAAGGCAAAAGATGGTATTGATTTTACAGTCAATTCAAGCCGTATAAAACCAACTGCTGCCGCTGCTGCCAATTTGGGTTACAAGGCAGGCCCATTTGTTATTTTTGCTGCTGATACAGGCGGTGTAGCCGCAAAGGTAGATGCCTATAATGCACTCAGCACTACCGGAACACCTGTCAATGTGTACAAAACAAATGTTGATGTAACAGTTGATGTAAGATATGATTACCTGATCAACGGAGTTATTTGGAAGCCAAAAGCTGCCGTATTGGATGATGGTGGCAATGGCGATATACATGCAGCTTATTATGTGTTGGCTGGTATTACATTTGGCGCCAATGGTACATTGACTCTCAGCGGTGGTAAATTAACAGGTAGTGCTACTGCTGCTACTAACTGGGTAATTCAAACTTCACCTGACTTTGTTACCAACTGTTTCACTTTTGCTTCTGAGCCCCACAATACTTCTGCCCCTGCAAATGTTTTAAACGGAATTGCAGATTTTGTTAATGGTGGCGGTAATTTTCTGGCCCAATGTGAGGCTGTAAGGACCTACGAGAATGCAAAACGATTTCAGGCTACAAATGCTAATTTGGCCACTACAGTTTTTGAAAAAGGAGCGGGTGGCAATACAAATGCAACTGTAGGTGTTGTCAGCGCTGCATCTACAGGTGCTTATCCCGAACCGGACCTGAGCTTTACTCAGTTTGAGGGTGGGTTCGATATGAATTATGCGGGAAGTTTAAGAAACTGGAGACTTACATCCGGTAGTTCATTTACTGGTAATGCACATAATGAAATTAATGGCTCTAATGGTTCTTTAGGAAATGTTCCTGCTGCGTATGGTGCCTCAGTAACAAAGGTTCCTTCAATTCCTGT
Organism: uncultured Chitinophaga sp.; assembly: GCA_964525285.1. Classification (GTDB taxonomy): domain Bacteria; phylum Bacteroidota; class Bacteroidia; order Chitinophagales; family Chitinophagaceae; genus JJ008. The sequence goes on along the minus strand of CAZGGQ010000001.1, from coordinate 83,906 downwards.
AACACAATTAGGAGGAATGGTGTTTTACCTGAGCCAGCATCTTTTTAGTGATGCAACAAATGATGTTGAGGTAATCAACGGATTCAGGATGTACATGAATGCATTTCTTACACCTACGAATCCTCAGGGTTCTTTATTATCATCAGCAGTAACACATTGTGCTTCCTACCCGACCCCAATTACTGTAAATTGTGGTTCAAGTGCCGGACCTTCATCTGCTTATCCGCTTACTTTTACTTTGTATGAGGATATAGCTCCTGCCGGTTACGGTGCAGAAGATATTGCATTAGGTAATGTGGTTACATTCACTGCACCGAATACAGCACAAGGTGGTATTTCTACAATAACTGCCCCAGCTCTTCAGAATAATCAGAAAAATTATCTTGTGGCTATCAGGCCTGCCAGTGGCTGTCTGCAACCTAAGTATCTTCAATCATCCTGCAGTACGCTACCTGTTTCATTACTTTCTTTCAATGCATACCGAAGTGGCCCGATGGTAAACCTGAAATGGAAAACCAGCAGCGAACAGAATAACCGGGGCTTTAATATTGAACGACTGTTGGGTAATGGCAATTGGGAAAGTATTGCTTTTGTCCCGAGCCAGGCCCCGGGAGGAAACAGTAGTGCCGATCTTTCTTATACATTTGTTGACCCCAATAATTTCAAAGGTATTACGCAGTACCGGCTGCAGCAGGTTGACTTTGATGGCCGCTCCAAAATAAGCGACATCAGAGTGGTTCGTGGGAAAGATCAAAAGGACAAAGTGATAGTATTCCCTAACCCAAGTGAAGGCAAAGTTTCTGTCCTGTTTGGCGATATCTCCGGTATTGCCCGTGATGTAACTCTCTTTGATATGAGTGGCCGTTTAGTAAGGGAATGGAGAGGCGTAACTGTAAATAATATTCAGATCGAAAATCTGCTGTCAGGAATGTACAGCCTGAGAATATTGGTGCCTGCTACCGGCAACCAGACCGTGGAGAAGATAATAGTGAATAAACGATAAATGCTCAGGGTTTTTAATTAAACCTAAGGGGATAGCTTCGGCTGTCCCCTTTTTTTATTAACGGGGCAATAAAAATTCATAACCCTCTAATACATTCTTTATTTTTATACCAAATCAACTCTTTTTGAAAAGAGCCACTTACCGCCTGCTCCTGCCTTTCATTATCCTGCACATTATCATTATTACTGGTATCGTGGGTTACATGATCATTGAAAAAATGAGTTTGCTGGACGCTTTGTATATGACCACTATTTCCATCACAACGGTTGGTTACGGAGAACTACACCCGTTGAGTGATGCGGGCAAGATTTTCACCGTATTCCTGCTGATAAGCAGCTGGGCCACTTTTGCTTTTGCTATCAGCCGTATCACTCAGTTTGTGATAAGCGGCGAGATCAATAAATATTTTAAAACACGAAGGCTTATGAAAGATATTTCAAAACTCGAGGATCATGTTATTCTCTGCGGCTACGGGCGGAACGGGCACCAGGCCGCCCGGATTTTGAAAACGCATGCTGTACCCTTTGTCGTGATTGAGAAAGATGTGCAGCTCATGCAAAAAGTGGAAGGAGATGGAGAAAAAATATTGCATCTTGAAGGTGACAGTACGGAAGACGACGTATTGAAGCAGGCCGGCGTGGAAAGGGCAAGGGCTTTAATTACCACCCTCCCTGTGGACGCCCAGAATGTATTCATTGTACTTACAGCAAGGGCTCTCAATCCACACATACAGATCATCAGCCGGGCATCAGAGGCCAGTTCGGTTAGCAAATTAAAAAAGGCCGGGGCCGATAATGTTATAATGCCCGATTTTATCGGCGGCACGCATATGGCCACTCTTGTATCCAAGCCAGACGTGGTGGAATTCATTGACTATCTTTCCGGCGAAGAGGGAGAATCAATTCATGTGGAATCAGTTGATTATTTGCAATTACCTGAAACGATTCGTGGTAAAACCCTGCGTGATGTAATGGATTGGAATAAAACCGGGGTTAACTGCATTGGTGTGAAAAATACTGAAGGGAAATTCCTTATCAACCCGCCGGACAATATTCCAATCACTCCCGGTATGAAAGTAATTGTATTGGGAAACCGTCAGCAGATGATGCAGATGAAAGGGAACCTGTCATGAGGCTTATTGTTGCAGGAATTTTTTTAAAACTTCCAGCATGTTGGGCCATGCTTCGTTGACCGAATCGTAAAACCAATCCCAGTCGCCACCATATTGATATCCGCCCTGTACGAGACGGAGGTTTGTACAATTACTCTCTTCCTGTAATTTTATAGACAGGAAAGTTGGCCCCAGTATTTGTTTTTCAGGATTGAAATAAACAAAATTGTCAATCAATAATTCTTTTCTGGGAATAAATACAGTTATGATACCGGTAGAAACATAGTGAAAACCTTTGCTGCTGGCCTCCCATGCAAGCGAATAAAGGCCTCCCTGCTTCTTTTCAATAAGACAACTTTCCACACTCCACCAGCTTTTTAAAAGTGTTGGTTCAATAAAGGCATCAAAAACTATGGATGCCGGTTGATGGATTTCAATAGCGGTTTCAACCTTCCGCATAATCAAAATATTTATTATTGTTTTTTCTTCACATCAAGCAGTTCCAATTCAAATATCAGCATGGCTCCACCGGGAATTTGTCCCTGGCCCATAACTCCGTAACCAAGATTATAAGGGATCCAGAATTTGTATTTTGATCCTATAGGCATCAATTGTAAACCTTCTATCCATCCCGGAACTACCTGGTTTACCGGGAATGTAAATGGCTGGCCCCTGTTGTAAGAAGCATCGAACTCAGTACCATTCAGCAGCGTTCCCCTGTAGTGGGCAACAAATGTATCAACAACTGTTGGCTTTATTCCTGTTCCTTCAGTTATCACTTCATATTGCAACCCGCTGTTTGTGACTTTTACCTCTTTACGAAGCTTATTGTTTGCAAGAAATACTTTGCCTGAATCGATCCGGGGCTTTGCTTTTAATTCCATCACTTTTGTCATATAATTATTCAGGAAGGTATTGGCAGTTACATCGTCAAGTAAAGTTTGCTTCTTGCCTGTTATATCGTTATAGGCCTTCATAAAAGCGGTTGCATTGGTGGGTCTTATTTCGCCCAGGCCAGGGTTTTGTTGTAATAATGCAAATGCTGCAACTTCACCCATTACATAGCTCAGGGAATCGTTTGTTGTTTTCAGTAGAGGCGCTGGCTTCGGTGTTGGTTTTGCTACTGGCTTACCAGTTTGTGCATTGATCGCAGGAACAGTAATAAATAAGCATCCGGATAAAATTATTTTTTTCATATATTTTTTTATTGTGGCGCAAAAATACAGGTTGAAACGATAATTCAAATACCTTCAATCATTTAATTTCTCCTTCTTTAAATCAAAAGAATATGGAAGCATTTTTACAAACAGTTCAGCCCCGGTGGTCTGATCTTGACCCCAATTTTCACTTTCGTCATTCCGTTTATTATGACTGGGCCACGATGTGCCGTTTGGAATTCCTGAAAGAAAGAGGGCTGACGCCTGCCCTGATGAAAAAGCTGAATTTCGGGCCCGTTATTTTCCGGGAAGAAGCTGTGTTCAGGAAAGAAATTGAATATGAAGATAAAGTAAGTATTAATCTCCAATTACAGAAGAGCCGGAGGGATTATTCCCGGTGGACAATTATTCATGAGATAAAGAAAAATGAAGATATAATTTGTGCTGTTGTTACCGTTGATGGCGCCTGGCTGAATACAATTGAAAGGAAATTATTTAATCCTCCTGCCGAAGTAGCTCATGTTTTTCAGCAGATGCCAATAGATGAGAATTTTCATTGGCTGGATTGAGCAACAGTACTTTGTCCGGAAATCTTGCTGCATATCCACTGACAAGGTTGCGGATAAAACTATTTTCTTTGTAAGCGGTGAGGTAATTTTTTAATTGTTCAGGATTTGTGATTTGTATATCAGCCGGAATATACCCCATACCATAAAACTCTCCTTCGCATACCAATATACAGGATTTGTCTTCGCTGTTGAGTCCTTTATCAATAATAGCGAATGATGGTTGTGACCGGAGTGAGTCACATGCTTTTTTTATCCGTTCATTATAAGCAACTGGTGATTCTTTTTGTTCACAGGCTCCAAAACAACAGGCTTCTTTGATGCCTTCACATTTCCCGGGGTCTTTTTGCAGGAAACAAAGTTTCGGGCAGAGGTTAAAATCCCGTATCAGTTTCCGGATAATGGCATGCCCATCCACGATGTAATGAAAAGTGTAAACCGGGTGCAGTCTTTTCCGGTTCTTATCAATAGCCAGGCGCAGGTAACCATTCTGATCTTCATACATAAATAGGCCATAAATATCTTCCCATCTTTTTTGTGAATGATTGAAAACGGGCCATCTCTTTTTTATTTCTGTTGATTCCAGTATGCAGGCCATCAGTTCTGTGCCACAGGGCTGAAAACTGATAGCATGAACATAGCGCAGGAAGTTCTGCTTCTGCCTGCTTTCAGAATTATTGCTGAAATGGCTGTTGACACGGTAGCGGATATTATTCGCCTTCCCCACATAAACAACCTTGCCTTTTTCATTGTGAAAATAATAGACACCCGGCGTGTAAGGCAACTGGTCAAAATGTTCTTTGGGTACATTTGGTGGCAATGTTGCTTCCTTTGAATTGCGAAGCAGGCTTTTTTGTATATGTTGTTCTTTATCGTTGGCCAGGAGCCGCTGAAATATCTTAACGGTAGCTTCTGTGTCGCCCCCGGCCCGGTGATGCCCGTTGATAATTATTCCGAGTGACTGGCACAACTTACCAAGGCTGTAAGAAGGAAATCCCGGGAAGATCTTCCGGCTCAGCCTCACTGTACAAAGTTTTTTGCTATTCAGGTCAAAACCATGTTCCCGCAAATGACCGTTTACAAAGGAGTAGTCAAAGTTCACATTATGTGCAATGAATATTTTATCATGGAGAAGAGTATAAATTTTTTCAGCTATCGCTGAAAAAGATGGTGCATCAGCCACCATTTCATCCGTAATACCTGTCATGGCCTGGATATATCGTGGAATCGGCTGTCCCGGATTGATCAATGTTTCAAACTTTTCCACCACAACAGAACCGTCAAACACATGAATGGAAATTTCTGTGATACCGTTGGCGGCGGAATAAGAGCCGGTAGTTTCTATATCTACGATTGCATACATATCAGGAACAGCTAATTTCGTAAAAATTTGCAGCATTTGACAGATGAGAAGCTCATAATGTTCAGGAACAGGCTAACGAAAGTATTCCGTCATCTAAGCAAGCAGGCGGGAAGGCTCGGCATAAGTTGTTACAGGGTATACGAACATGACTTGCCTGAATTCCCTTTTTGTATTGAGTTTTATGACGATAATCTATATGTGGCTGAGTACAAAAGGCGGCATGGGATGACGGAAGAAGAACATGAGGACTGGATAGAGAAAAGCATTGAGATCATGACGGAGGTCTTATTGGTTTCAAAAGCTAATATATTCCTGAAACTGCGTCAGCGAAAACCCGGACGACTTGGTCAATACCAGAAATACGATGAAATACCTGCCTACCGGACAGGCAGGAAGCATGAATTTATCATAGAGGAAAATCAATTAAAGTTTATTGTAAACCTGAGTGATTACCTGGATACCGGTTTATTTTTGGATCATCGTACTACCCGGCAAATGGTAAAAGAACAGAGTGCCGGCAAAAAAGTGCTGAACCTCTTTGCATACACCGGTTCTTTTTCGGTGTATGCGGCGGCGGCGGGAGCCCATGAAGTGGTAACGGTTGATCTTTCGAATACGTATTTGAAATGGGCTCAAAGGAATATGCAGCTTAACGAATTTACTGATCCATCGAGATTTTCATTTCTGCAGGCTGATGTAAAGCAATATCTTAAAACAATTACACCCGGTTACTTTGATATCATCATTATGGACCCGCCAACTTTCAGCAATAGTAAACGGATGGATGATTTTCTGGACATTCAAAGGGATCATGTGGAATTGATAAATGATTGTTTATCGGGACTTAAACCCGGAGCTGTGCTTTACTTCAGTACCAACTTCAAAAAATTTATCCTGGATAAGAAACAGATCAGGGCATCGGCAATAAAGGATATTACAAAAGCCAGCACCTCATTTGACTTTGAAGGAAAGAATTCCAGGTTGTGCTATTATATAACAAAATAGCAAGCGGGCCTCATTATACTTAATAAAAATAATCGCAGATGCATAGGCGCGGGGGATATTTTCCCATAACCCTATACATCTCTGCGCTTCCGCGTCTCCGCGTCTCCTGCGGTTACATTTCCATTCCGCAGCCTTGCGATATCCCGCAAGGCTGCGGGATATCCACAACTTGTCCCGCTTTTGGCGGGATTCACTCATTTCCACATTAGCATTAAATTATTTTTCAATTACATTTGTCATTAATCAAACCCTTTTGAATGAGTCATCCCAAAGGAAAACTGATTGCCATCGGCGGAGCGGAAGATAAAGGCACTGATTTAGAGAAAGGAGATATCCAACGCAATAACCTCAATTTTTTTGAGCTGGGCATTCTTCGCCGGGTGGTGGAAGAAGCCGGCGGTGCCTTATCCCGGATTGAAGTCATTACAACTGCCTCTGTCATTCCTTACGAAGTGGGTGAAAATTACCTGAATGCATTTGGAAAAACAGGCTGCACCAATGTGGGTGTGATGCACATCCGCACCCGCCAGGATGCAATGAATGATGAATATATTGAACGAATCCGTCATTGTGATGCAGTGATGTTTACCGGCGGAAATCAGCTCAGGTTGAGTGTAACGGACGGAGGGACAGAGTTTTTGTCCATTTTAAAGAGACGATATAAGGAAGAAAATTTTTTAATTGCCGGAACATCAGCAGGCGCAATGGCCATGGGAAGTACAATGATCTTTGAAGGTAATGCTGCCAGGGCGCACTTAAAAGGCGAAGTAAAGATGACCACTGGTCTCGGTTTTATCAGTTCCATTATTATTGATTCGCATTTTGAAAAAAGGGGAAGGTTTGGCCGACTGGTACAGGCGGTCGCTACCAATCCATCCGGTATCGGTATTGGGTTGGGAGAGGATACCGGGATGCTGATAACAGATGGAAATAAGATGGAAGCAATCGGCAGCGGGTTGGTGGTAATTATTGACGGGCATGATATTCTTCACTCCAACATTGCCGATATACCTGATGGCAACCCGGTAAGTATTGAAAACCTGAAAGTCCATTTCTGTGAAAAAGGGAATGGGTACCTGATCAAAGAAAGAAAATTCCTGCCGGAAGCATCAGAAGGAGCGGTGGTTAAGAAGCAGGTGGATGTGGAGTGAAAGTTTAAAATTTCGGGTTTAAAGTTCGTTAACAATTACAACCTTATATAGCAATTCAGCATCTGATTATCCGGATGCTTTTGTATTTTTATATTCACAACGAACAAGTATGAAGAAGTTTTTATTTATTTCAGCCGTTATATTTCTTTCCTGTGCCTTTGCCCCGCAAAAGAAGACCAAAGTGATTTTCTTCGGCGATTCCATTACCGAACTGGGTGTAAAAAGAGACAGGTATGTCGGCTATATTTTGAAGATGGACAGTATGCTGAAGGTGGAAAAAAAGAATGACCAATATGAGTTGACCGGGTCTGGTATAAGCGGCAATAAAATATACGATTTGTATTTAAGGATAGAGGATGATGTGCTGAGCAAAAACCCGGATGTGGTAGTAGTTTATGTAGGTGTAAATGATGTGTGGCACAAAACATTGCTGGGGACAGGTACAGACGCTGATAAATTTGAAAAATTCTATCAGGCCATATTGCATAAACTAAAAGATAAAAATATTAAAGCTGTTTTGTGTACACCGGCTGTGGTTGGAGAAAAAACGGATATGAGCAACCCGCTTGATGGCGACCTGAACCGGTACAGCAATATTATCCGGGACCTTGCAAAGAAAAACAGTCTCCCATTGATAGACCTGCGTAAGAAGTTTCTGGATTACCTGGTTAAAAACAACCCGGATAATAAGGAAAAAGAAATCCTTACTTATGACCGGGTACACATGAATGATAAAGGCAATCAATTCCTTGCAGACCTTATGTGGAATACGATAAAGGAGTTTAAATAATATTTACCAGGTAATGGTTCTTCTTTCCTTTCTGTATCAGCAGGTATGTACTGTGGAGCAAAAGATTATTATCTATTTTGAAGTCAATGCTCACTACTTTCCTCCTGTTGATGCTGACGCCACCACCCTGCACGGTTTTTCTTGCTTCTCCTTTACTGGGAAAAATTGTTGTTTCTGCTAAAAAAGAAACGACATCAATGCCAGTAGCAATTTTGTTTTTGGGGAAATCAATTTTTACTACACCTTCCATTCCTTCGAGATCTTCAATGCTTAAACTTTCAGCCGGGGCATTTTGATTGGAAAAAAGCTTTTCTGTTGTTTCTATTGCTTCAACCAGTGCATGATCTCCATGTACAAATTTTGTTATTTCTTCTGCCAGTCTTTTCTGTAATAATCTTTTGCCTGCATCTTTTTTATGTTCAGTAAAAATTGAATTAATTTCTTCCTGATTCAGAAATGTAAAAATCTTAATCCACTTTTCGGCATCATCATCACTTGCATTCATCCAGAACTGGTAAAACTGGTAGGGTGAAGTTTTAGCCGGATCGAGCCATATATTTCCCTGTTCTGTTTTACCAAATTTACTTCCATCAGCTTTTGTGATCAACGGACAGGTGAAAGCAAAAGTTTCGCCCCTTAGTTTCTTTCTTATCAACTCGGTGCCGGCCGTGATATTTCCCCATTGATCCGAACCGCCCATTTGCATTTTACAATTATGATTTTGAAAGAGCCACATAAAATCATAAGCCTGCATCAGGATATAATTGAATTCTGTGAAAGATATCTCCTGGTCCTGGGCCATTCTGTCTTTAATAAAACCTTTGCTTAAAAGATAACTTACTGTCAGGTACTTTCCGGCATCTCTTAAGAAATTAATTGTTGAAATTCCTTTGAACCAATCAAGATTGTTAACGAGGATCGCCGGATTTTTGCCTGATTGAAAATCCAAAAACCTGCTCAGCTGGTTACGGATACTTTCTGCATTATGGTTAACATCCTCTTCTGTCAATAATTTTCTTTCCTCCTTCTTTCCGGATGGGTCTCCGATAAGGCCGGTTGCGCCGCCCACTAATGCAATAGGTTTATGCCCGGCTTTTTGTAAATGTACCAGTAAAAGGATAGGAACCAGGCTTCCAATATGAAGGCTGTCAGCGGTAGGATCAAAACCAATGTAAGCAGAGGTCATCTCCTTCAGTAATTGCTCTTCCGTTCCCGGCATGATGTCTTGTATCATACCCCGCCATCTTAGTTCCGCTATTAAACTCATATCTAAATCATTGATTTGCAATTTACCGGCTTCCTGCTAGCTTTCGGGACAACCAGACTGGACAAAAGTAAGGCAGAATGGGTTTGTGACCTTTATATGCAATATTTTTCTAATCGATTCGTTTTCAACCGATAGTCTTTTTGTACTTCAATGCTATGATATTAGGGGCCTAAAGACTAATTTTACAAGCAGCCCGAACCTATGAAAGAATGTCTTAATCCTAATGCTTATTAGAAAATTCAATACATGAAAACGAACCGCTTATCACTAACACTTCTGACAACCCTGATATTTTTTTCCGCCACCGCACAATTCAGAAAATATTCCAATGAATTTTTGAATATCGGCGCAGGTGCACGGGGACTTGCCATGGGTAGTTCCCAGGTTGCATCGGTCAGCGATGGAACATCAGGTTACTGGAATCCTGCCGGCCTGGTTGGAATAAAAGATCATCCCCAGGTGAACCTGATGCATGCTGAATATTTTGCCGGTATTGGTAAATATGACTATGCCAGCGTTGCTTTTCCAACAGCAGGCAATAAGAGAACTATCGGAATAACAGGACTTCGGTTTGCTGTGGATGACATCATGAATACTTTATTCCTTGTGGAGCCGGATGGTTCCATCAACTACAATAATATCCAGGCTTTTTCCTCAGCTGATTATGCCTTTATATTCTCCTTTGCACAGAAACTGAAGGAAAGTGAAAAAAAGAACATTCACTTTGGGCTGAACGCTAAAGTGATTCACCGGAGTGTTGGCAAGTTTGCCAAGGCCTGGGGCTTTGGGCTGGATGCCGGGTTGCAGATATTCAGCAATCACTGGAGATTTGGAGTTGTTGGCCGTGATATTACCAGCACATTCAACGCCTGGTCTTTTTCGTTTACCGAAAAAGAAAAACAGGTTTTGTATCTGACCAATAATGAAATACCGGTTAAATCAACTGAATTAACAGCTCCGAGATTAGTTCTTGGCGTTGCCCGTGATTTTAAACTGGGTAAGAAACTCAGCTTGCTGGCCGAGGCGAATATTGATGTGACTTTTGATGGCCAGCGTAATACACTCATCAGCGCCAACCCGGTAAGTGCTGATCCAAAACTCGGACTTGAGTTGAACATCAACGATGTTTTTTTCCTGCGGGGCGGAATTAATAATTTTCAGAGGGCATTGTCTGATGGCGATACCGTGAATCAGAAAAAAGTATGGATTTATCAACCCAGCGCAGGCGCCGGCTTCCGTTTTTCTAACGTTACTGTAGATTACGCTTTTACCAATCTTGTTAACCAATCGAATCCTTTATTCACCCATGTTTTTTCTTTGAAACTGAACCTGGTGGGGAATAAAAAAGAAAACTAAATAACTAATGCGTAGCGCAAAAACTTTTTATCCAATGAAAAAATTTTTACTCCCGTTATTGATTTTTTCAGGCCTGTTTGCAAATTCGCAGGCCTATAATAACGAATGGATAAATTATAACAGCACTTATTACAAATTCAAGGTTGGCGCCACTGGTTTATACAGGATCAGCCAACCTATTCTTGCGTCTTTGGGTATCGGCAGCACCCCGGCAGAACAATTTCAATTGTGGAGAAACGGACAACAGGTACCGGTTTATACTTCTGTGCAAACGGGCCCAATGGGTGGAAGCGATTATATCGAATTCTGGGGGGAAATGAATGATGGAAAACCCGATAGTGTTTTATATCGGAATATTAAATTTATTTTAAATGATAAATGGAGTCTTGAAACAGATACAGTTTCCTTTTTTCTTACTGTAAATACAGCCGGTGGAAACCTTCGTCTTGCCCCGGCCGCAAACAACCTTCCTGCAGCCATTCCGGCTGAGCCGTATTTTATTACAACAGCCGGAAAGTATTATAAAGACAAACTCAATCCCGGATATGCCGCTGTGGTGGGAGAATATGTTTACTCATCAGCTTACGACCAGGGTGAAGGCTGGACCTCTTTCGATCTTTTTACCGGGATAACAAAAACTGAGGGATTACCCTACCTGAGTACCTATACCGGGGCTGGTGCTCCTGTACCGGTCCTGAATGTTAATGCCTGTGGCAATGCACTTAATCCAAGAACGTTTGGCGTAAAAATAAATGGCAGCCAATTACCGGATCAAACCATGGATTTTTTTGATTCCCTGAAAGTAAGCATTCCTGTTACTGTTACAGATATCAGTAGCGGATCAGCCGTTATAGATATAAAAAATAATTGTACTGCGGCTAGTGATAGAATGGTCATTGCAAAAATTGAATTGACGTATGCCAGGACATTTAACTTCCCGGTTGGCGATCCAACCAATAATATCGCTTTTGAGTTACCTGCCAGCCCCGTAGTTGGAAATTATCTTGAGATAACAGGTTTCATTTACGGAACTGTGAGTCCTGTTGTATATGACTTCACTAACGGGAAAAGATATGTATGCGATATTACCGACCCGACAAGGGCAAAAGTGCTTTTAGCGCCATCGGCAACTACCCGGAAATTATTATTGTTTAGCCAGGACCCTTCACTTGTAAAAACCGTTACATCATTACAGCAAAGAAATTTTGTAAACTTCGGTCTTGCTGCCAACCAGGGTAATTATCTTATTATTTCTCATCCGGCATTAACAACCGGGGCAGGTGGTTCCAACCCGGTAGAAGACTACAGAGTTTATCGCAGTTCAGCGGCAGGCGGAAGCTATACGGCAAAGGTTTATATGATTGATGAATTGACAGACCAATTTGGTTTGGGTATTAAAAAGAACCCCCTTTCTATCCGCAATTTTATCCGTTGGGCAAGGAATACATACAGCTCTCCTGTAAAAAATGTATTGCTCATCGGGAAGGGATTGAACTATACTCAATACCGCTCTAACGAAAATAATCCTGATGTTGAAAAGCTTTCTTTCATTCCAACATACGGTTACCCGGCTTCTGATATTTTATTGGCTGCTGAACCAGGTCTCGATGAGATTCCCAAAGTGCCGATAGGCCGTATTTCGGTAATTAATGCGGATGAAGTGGCTGTATATCTTGCAAAACTGATACAGTATGAGCAACAACAGGCATTTCAATCACCTCTTATCATTGATAAAGCATGGGGGAAAAATGTGGTGCATGTGGTGGGCGCCAGCGATGCCAGCCTTGGCGCTATCCTGCAGTCAGCTATGGATAATTACCGACGGATTATCATTGACACTTTTTATGGTGCCAATGTAAATACTTTCAGTAAAGTGACGCCGGACCCTGTACAGCAGGCCAGCAGCGAGAAACTTAAAACACTCTTCCAGGAAGGCATCGGTTTATTGACTTATTTCGGGCACTCTTCCGCGACCACCCTTGAGTTTAATCTTGACAACCCCGACCAATACAATAATTCCGGCAAATACCCTGTAATGATTGTGATGGGTTGTAACGCCGGTAATTTTTTCAATTTTAATACTCTGCGGTTTCTTACCAAAGAAACACTTTCGGAAAAATTTGTTTTAACACCTCAACGGGGCTCTATTGCTTTTATCGCCAGCACACACCTTGGTATTGTTTACTATCTTGACATTTATAATACCCAGACTTATAATTCTGCCTCTGTGACCAAATATGGCAAAACACTTGGCGAATTAATGATTGAATCCATTACCCAGGTATTTAATCTTCAAACTCAAAATGACTACTATGCCAGGTTTCATATTGAACAAACGACTCTCCACGGAGATCCTGCCCTTAAGCTTGACATATCAATGGCCAAACCTGATTATGTAATAGAAGATCAGTTGGTAAAGATCATCCCCCCTTTTATATCAGTGGCTGAAACAAGTTTTAAAGTGGATGCAAAGTTTATGAATATGGGCAAGGCCCCTAATAAAAATATAGTAGTTGAGTTAAAACGCACTTTTCCCAACCTTACTACTGTAGTTGTCAGGAGGGACACCATACCAGGTATCCGCTATCTTGATTCACTGGTTTACGATCTGGAAATAGTACCTACCAGGGATAAAGGACTGAATAAGATCAGTATTTGCGTTGATGCTGATAATGATGCGGATGAGATTTATGAAACCAATAACTGTATAACCAAGGATGTATTTATTTATGAAGATGAAGCAAGACCGGTATATCCTTACACTTTTGCTATTGTGAATAAACCGGATATTAAACTGGTAGCTTCAACCGCCAATCCCTTCAGTGGCATGAAACAGTACACGATGGAAATGGATACCACCGAATTCTTTAATTCTTCTTCTAAGGTCTCCAGTACAATAAGCTCAACCGGCGGAGTGTTGGAATTCAGTCCCGGAGTAACATTCAGGGACAGTGCGGTGTATTATTGGCGGGTGGCACCTGTTCCTTTGAGCGGACAACCGGTATGGAACAAGTCATCGTTTGTTTATTTAAGCAATAGCGGTCCTAATGCCAGTGACCCGGGCTTTAACCAATCTCATTTCTATCAGCATACCAAATCAAAGTACGACCGGATCAGACTTGACTCTGCCAGCCGTACAGTAAAGTACCTGTCAAACACTCACAATTTATTCCTTCGCATGGGCACCTGGATTACCAGCGGGGCCAACTCGCAAACCTCTTTAGCTGTCTCAGTGGATGGAGTGCCAAGCATTCGACTGATGAACTGGTTCTCATCTTTGGTGTTTAATGTAGTTGATCCGATATCTTTTAATGTTTGGCAAAATCAAACGCTGGTACCTGCCACCTGTCCGCCTATTCCTACTGCTCCCCCAAGTACATTAGGACTTGGATTATATGGAAGCACCTCCATTCAGGATTGTTTTGGCAGCTCACCCAGGTTGTACAATTTCGAATATCGCTATACGGATACTTCAAGCCGGAGGAAAATGATGAATTTCATGAAAGATACTATTCCGGATGGTCATTATGTAATAGTGCGGAATTTTACTTTGAACCCAATATATGGCTACCCGGATGCCTGGGCTGCTGATTGGGCCGCAGACACTGCTATTCATGGATCCGGGAAATCACTTTATCATTCTCTTAAAAATGCAGGACTTGCCGGTATTGATTCTTTCTACAGAACAAGACCATGGGGATTAGTATATAAGAAAAATGACCCCTCATTTACCCCCAAATGGTTAGTGGGTGAAGGTATGTTTGATAATCCAACATTGTCTGTAGATTGCCCGGCTTCTGATACACTTGGTTTTGTTACATCTCCCGTTTTCGGACCTGCCAAAGCATGGAAATTATTAAAGTGGAGGGGAAGCAGTGATGCAAATCCCGGAGATGTGGCTACTGTTGATGTTATTGGCATCAAAAATGACGGAACAGAAACTACCTTGTTCAGCAATCTCACAACCTCACAGCAAAATTTTGATATTTCTTCCATTAATGTATCCGTATACCCCAATATTAAGCTAAAGATGAGTACGCTGGATAATGTGAATTTCACTCCATACCAGCTCCGGTACTGGCGGGTAACTTATGTACCTGTGCCGGAAGGAGCTATTGCGGCTAACATTTACCTGAAAGTAAAAGATTCGGTAGAGCTCGGCGAACCAATGGATTTTAAAGTTGCATTTAAAAATGTCAGTGAAGTGCCATTCGACAGCCTGAAAGTTAAACTGGTGATTACTGACAGAAATAATGTTCCGCATATAATACCCATATCAAGGATGCGGCCATTATTGGTCAATGATACGCTTCACTTAGGAACATTAATTAATACAAGCACTCTTCCGGGAGTGAACACCATGTATCTTGAAGCCAACCCCGACAATGATCAGCCGGAGCAATACCATTTCAACAATTTTGCCTACCGGAATTTGTATGTAAAACCCGACAGCCTGAATCCTTTGCTGGATGTGACCTTTGACGGGGTACACATTCTGAACCGCGACATTATTTCCTCCAAGCCTGGTATTATTATTAAGCTTAAAGATGAAACCCGCTGGATGATACTGGATGATACGGCGTTGCTTACTTTGCAGGTACGTTACCCCAATGGAAGCCTGCGCAGGTTCTATTTTAATAGTGATACCGTCAGATTTATCCCTGCCGGCCAGGCGCCTAATTCCGATAATACGGCCACTATTGACTTCAGACCTTATTTCCCCACAGACGGTGAATATGAAATGATCGTTACCGGAAAAGATAAAAGTAACAATGCAGCAGGAAACATTCAATACAGGGTATTATTTGAGGTTATCAATAAGCCCATGATCTCTAATATGCTGAATTACCCCAATCCATTTACTACTTCAACCGCATTTGTATTTACGGTTACAGGCAGCGAAGTGCCCCAGAATATTAAAATTGAAATCATGACCATTACGGGCAGGATTGTCAGGGAAATTACAAAAGATGAGTTAGGTCCGTTGCATATCGGCAGAAACATCACCGACTTTAAGTGGGATGGCACCGATCAGTATGGTCAAAAACTGGCGAATGGCATTTACCTGTACCGGGTAGTTACTAACCTGAATGGCAAAACACTGGATAAATATAAAGCGAACGGTGATAATACCGATACATACTTTAATAAAGGCTACGGCAAAATGTACCTGATGCGATAAATGAATAAATTACAAATTCCAAAAAACAAATAACAAATTTCAAAGTCTCTGTCAAAAGCGGGGACTTTTTGTTTCGTAGTTCGTAAGAAAAACAACTTATCCGGTGCTAAATTTGCCCGACGTTGAATTGGGGATTTGTTTATTTTTAGAATTTTCAGTTTATGGCAAAAATCGGAATTAATATCGCAACAGGCAGTTTGCAGCAACAGGAAATGATTGTTGGGATTGACCTGGGCACAACAAACAGTTTGGTGGCTATCATTCATCCGGATACTAAAAAACCGGTTGTATTGTCCGAATGGATCCCTTCGGGAAAAGAGCATGACGGAGCGGCGCTTGTTCCCTCCATCATTCATATTGGCGAAGCCGGGTTTATTACTGTTGGCGATGAGGCAAAAAAATATCTGATCACAGAACCACATAACAGCATCTTTTCCGTAAAAAGATTGATGGGAAAATCATACAATGATGTAAAAGGACAGTCATCTTTTTTCACCTATAAAGTGATTGATGATAATACAGAAAGCCTGGTGAAGATACAGGCCGGAGACAAGTTTTATTCCCCCGTTGAGTTATCATCATTTATTTTGAAAGAATTAAAAAGCAGGGCAGAACATATTTTAAAAACACCGGTCACAAAAGCTGTAATAACCGTACCGGCTTATTTTAATGATGCACAAAGACAAGCTACCCGGGATGCCGGAAAACTGGCAGGACTTGATGTATTGCGGATCGTGAATGAACCAACCGCCGCCAGCCTGGCGTACGGACTGGGAATGAGCAAAGATGATTCGAAGACAGTGGCTGTTTATGACCTCGGGGGAGGAACTTTTGATATTTCAATTCTTCGTATCAGCGGGGGTATATTTGAAGTGCTATCAACCAATGGAGATACCTATCTCGGTGGCGATGATTTTGACGGGGTCATTATGAAATGCTGGGCAGAGCAGTCAGGTTTAACAACAGATGAATTGCAGCTGAATAAAAGTCTGGCGCAGGAATTACGATTGCAGGCAGAGGAAGCGAAGAAATATCTCAGCACAAATAATTCTTTTGCAGGGCAGGTGGCTGGATATGATTTTTCTCTTTCAAAAGAAAAGCTGGAAGAATTAATAAAACCATTCGTTACAAAGACCATACAGTGCTGTAATCATGCAATGCAGGATGCAGGGCTTACTGTCAGTGAAATTGATGAAGTGATAATGGTGGGAGGTTCAACAAGAATTCCATTGGTAAAAGAGACAGTTGGTGATTTTTTCGGAAGACAAGTGCATGATTCATTAAACCCGGACGAAGTAGTGGCATTGGGTGCCGCGGTTCAGGCAGATATCCTGGCGGGAAACAACAGAGATTTTTTATTGCTTGATATTACGCCATTATCATTGGGAATAGAAACTATGGGTGGGTTGATGGATGTGCTGATTCCCCGCAATTCAAAGATCCCATCAAAAACAGGAAGGCAATACAGCACCCAAATAGACGGACAGGACAGTATGCGGATCTCCGTTTTCCAGGGTGAACGGGACCTGGTAAAAGACAACAGGAAACTGGCGGAATTTAATCTTGCAGGTATTCCCGGGATGCCGGCCGGCCTGCCCAAAGTGGAAGTGTCTTTTTTAGTGAATGCTGACGGAATATTGGTCGTTAGAGCAAAGGAGTTACGCAGCGGTATTGAACAAAGCATCGAGGTGAAGCCCCAGTACGGGTTAACGGATGAAGAAGTTGAAAAAATGCTGATGGATTCCATCGCCCATGCAAAAGAGGATATACAGACAAGGGCATTGGTAGAGGCAAAGACCGAAGCAAAACAAATTATTGATAAAACTTCTCAGTTTATCAGCAGGAATAAATCATTTTTAACGGAACAGGAACTTTCCGAAACCGAATCAGCCATACGAAGCCTGGATAACCTGGTGGGAAAAAACAACAAAGATGAAATTCTTGCAGGCGTTGAAAAATTAAACGAAATTTCAAAACCTTATGCTGAACGGTTAATGAATGAAGCCATCAGTAAGGCTATTAAAGGCAGGAATATTATTAATTAATATCTATAAATGAAATTTTTTCCCAAATGGTTGCTGGTAACCATGATGCTGTTTATAATAGCTAATGTTTTTATTTTTATCAACCGGAATAATAAATTTGAATATGTCAAATATTCTGACATCACGGAATTATATCCGCAAGAACCCGGTACTTCTTTTTTGAATAAATGGCACAGGTATAATGAAAATTTCAGCCGTGCAGAATTAGATCAGGGAATAATATTGTTAAACAAACAAACAGGTATCGACACGGTCCCGGATGAAAAAAATAAAGTGATAAGAATAGCCGGCTGGTTATACCAGTCATTTTATCAGCAGCAGGGAATTCCTGATGCTCATCTTTCAAAGCTAACCCCGTTTCAACAATACAATTATCTAAAAAAGCACCCGGAAAAAAGACTTTGGTGTGGCCATTTTCAGCGGATGTTTGGTTTTTTTTGTACTGCAGCAGGTCTTCAAAACAGGTATGTGGAAATTGTTCCGGTACAAGACAGTGTAAACGCGGGCTATCATGAGGTCAATGAAGTGTATCTGCCGGGAACAAAAAAATGGGTAATGACAGATGTGACCAGAAATTTTTTATTAATCAGCAAAAACGATCAGCTTCTTTCGGCAGCCGGGTATCTTAATTACAGATTGCACGAACTGCCTGAAAACCTTTTAATAACCTGTTTTGACAGCGATACTATCCTTACAAAGTCTCTGCTAAAGGGAAAATTTTCAACAGACATCTATTTTAATAGAAATTATTTTCTTAGATATTATCTCAATTTGAATCTTTCTGAAGTATATTCCCCTGTTCAAAAATTCAAAAGATATATATGGGGTGATCCCTGGTATGAAATATACAGCCCGGGTTTGTCACACTCTAATCTCTTTTTCAGAATAAAGCAGTTTTTCTTTTTTGGTTTTTTGGTATTGATGATTCTGTTTTATACATTAATGTACAAACAACGCAAATCCAGGCGAGTGAAACCATGAAAAGAAGAATATTATGGAGTGAAGATGATGTAGGAGTCGTTTTCAAACAATTTGTTGTTGTGCAGGGAAAGGAAGAGTTTCGGGAGTTCGGGTTTCTTTTTCAGCACAATTAATATCCGCCGGTCTCTCCACTCCGGTGGCTTATGCCCGGTTTGCAGGAAATTTTGCATTTGAAAAATTCTCTCCTCTCTTTTGGGCGTATTGAAGGGATGAGATACCCATGCATTCGTGTGCGTGTAAACATTGGCAAGGTAGTTTACGAGCAAAGCATTGCCCACCAGCAAATCTTTATTACCGGTATTTGATTGTAAAAATTTCAGAACATGCTGCGTGTCTTTTGTAATATGCCCTTCCCATTCTACGTTATTTGTTCCCCTGAGAAGGTTAGCCGTCCATAAGATATTATCTGATAAAAAAATAAAAATAAAACCATATAGCAGCCATTTACGCACGGCTGACTGTTGCAGGTAATTGATCAACCATATAAGGGCCGGTAAAGAGAATAAAAATAACCCTGCCCATACATAACCACGGGTAAAATGGATCGGCTGCATGGGTTTTATAAACCATTCATGCTTGGAAAGCAGAAAGGCGATAATGGCCCAGCAAAGAAATAATCGTTGATGCGGAATATTCAGAAACTTTTTTCCCGATCTGTTTATATATATGTTTAAAAAAGATAAAGCTGCCACAAGGCAATAAGCCGGTATGGCGATAAGAAGACTATAGGTCCAGCCGGCGCTGTATTGAGAGAATATCTGTTTGTGTTCAGGAAAACTGTTCAGGTATACCAGGTAATACCATCCATGGAAAAGTGTAACAGCAAAAATGGCTCCGCAATACAACCAGGGTATGGTTTTATTCCGGTACAACATTTTTTCCAGCAATAACCATCCATTCATGATCAGTAAATATTCAATACCGGTAAACGGATGGGAGATGGAAAGAAATAATGCGGCACCTGCTGCCGCTACCCATTTTTGTTTTAAAATAAAATAAATGTTCAGCAGGAACAGAAAATGATAATAAGCTTCAAGCGGGATAAATAATGTTCTGCCCCAGTTCAATCCCCACCAACCATTCGCCGGGTCGGCCTGGTAAATACCATCGATCCAATGTTGCGTTTGGTAACCTTGCAAAAAAGAGGACCCCATTAATCCTGCTATGGCAGTTAATCCACCACCCCAGGTAAACAATGTTGCAATAAATGATTGCTTTTTGCAGTCGGGTAAAAGCAGTTGTAAAATTTTAATGCCAAGAAGAATGCAGAGAAAAGTCATTAACAGTCCGAAAATGGCAAAGCTTAACCCCGGATCAGCGCCCGATTTCATTAATCCTGCAAAGAGAAAATTAACGGGTTGAAAATATATGTTGGGTGATTGCGGATCGCCATCAAAAGGATTGGAATAAAAAAGAGAGATATGATCCTGGTCGAGGTACTGGTGGGCATAGGACATGTACAGCACATTTTCATCCAGTGTAAAACCGGTTGGCTTCAGGCCGGGGCTATGCTGAAAATAATTTTGCCCCACAAAAAGAAGAACCGGCAGGGAGAGAAGCAGGGATAATAGTATTGATTTCCTCCGGGTCATTTTATAGTTGCTGTCTTAATTTGTGTTGACTCATTAAAGATACTGTCCCGGTGATAATAAGAATAGCGATCATGGCAAACATTACCCACAATGCCTTCAACGTTTCGGGCGGGCAAAATTGAAAAACAACAGTATGCTTTCCCGGAGGCAGGGTTGTGCCCATAAAGCTGATATTGGTTTTATAGATCATTGCCTGTTTATTGTTGATCCGGACTTTCCAGTGATGATGATAGCTCTGGGTCAATACCAGGAGGGATGGGGATAAAGTTTGTGTTTCTAGTTCAAAACGGTTGGCTGATATTTTTTTGATGAATACCGTATTATCATCATTGCAATTGCTTTTTATTCCAGGTAATGCATCAGCAAAAGCATAGTCGCAACTCGTTGCCAGGTTCAGGATGTTTGTATCTTTTAGCTGCACAACAGAATCTGCAATATAAGTTACAGGCTTTGATGAAACATAGCCGTAAAGCAAACCACTTTTCAAAAATTGATCCTGCACTTCAAGAAATGAAGGAGAATTATTGATATGACTGATGCCAATCTTCTTGTTATAAAAATAACCCAGTGCAATTTTATTAAAATGATCAAGTGCATCTTCGCTGTTTTCCCCGATAGGTTTTTCAAGGCCTGCTGTGGGAAAACCTTTTGGAGAAGCATGTATCAACGCATTGATTTCACCCGGCGATGTTTTACTCACAAAAGTTATTGGCAAGATCAATTGTGCCATGATAACCAGGTTGGCAATCCATAGCAAAGAAAATATTTTCTTATGCCTGGCATGTCTTCCTGCCCATAAAAGAAAAGCAGCTATAAAAATTAGTTGTATCAGGCCATTTACAGTAACTGTGTCGGCCAGTGAATTATTTTCAATAATATTCTTTACAGCCGTCCTTATTCCCGAAAAGCCGAAACCATGAAGTTGTTTTAAAAGGCTTGAACCTGTAAAAGCTAAAATAGTAATTAATAAAAAGGCGCCAGCTGTGATCCATGCAATGATTTTTATTTTTTTTAATCCCGATACTGAGAAACCTGTATTCAACAATGCTTTCACTCCCGGAGCTACCAGTAATAAAATGGCAAAAAGGAAAAACAACCGCATTTGCGAAGGATGCCGGAATGTATCCATCAGTGGCAGGATATTATAGCAAAGTTTTCTAACCGGCGTGGCGTCTCCCATGCTGAAGAGCAAAGAAAACAGGGCCAGTACTATTAAAAGGATATTTCTTCTGTTAAGTTTCGGAGGAAATGCAGCTAAAACCAGTAACGCAAAAATTCCGGGGTACACATTCCTGCAGGTAACATCAGTTGCCGATACGATATCGGTTGCTTTTATGGAAGATGGGAAAATTAATGAAAGCAGGTGCCGCCATTCAAAAGAATTCCTGATCGTATCTCCGTAAGTTGTTCCGCTACCCCGGTCATAATAAGGCAGCAGGTCAATGAAAGAAACAATGGCCGGGAAAGCCAATCCTGCGAATACAATTAAAATGACGAGCTGTTGAAGAAGGAATTTTTTCCACGAAATAACAGGCGATCCCCTGTTCCCGGAACGGTCGATTAGAGTAAGAACAAACAAAGACAGTAAAATATAACCGGTAATAATAAAAAATGACGGGTAGCCGGCCGTTAATAAGAAAAATAAAGCCATCCCGGTTTTTGCAGCATTACCGAGTGAAGCGATGCGAAGTGTTTGTAAATAATAATGAAAGACGAAGGGTAAGAAGGCAGCAGCAGCCAGCCAGTTGATCAATTGCCCGCTCAGCATAAAACCACTCAGCATGTAGCTGGCTGCAATCAGCAAAGCTGAATGTGAATGTGTAAAGAGGCGGTTGGTCAATTTATACATGCCAACCCCACCTAAGAAAATGTACAGCAGGTTTTCATAATGAAATAAGCTGAGGTCGTACCTGCCCAGGAAAGAAAAGAACCAGACAATAGGATTCCAGGCACCACTTTGCATATCGCCATACACGGGATTTCCAAGATAGACATACGGGCTCCAGAATGGGAACTCTCCGTTACGGATTGCTTCACTGATATTAAAACGATACGGCAGGAAATAATGAATGGCATCATTCTTTACACTGAACAGGCCAAAAGTAAGCGGCCAGTATGCCAGCAGGCAAATAACCAACAGCAGTAAATAATTCTTATAATGAATTTTATTTTCCCAGAAAGAGTTGAGTAACCTCATGTAGTGATTGGCCTGTTTACCGGTTACAAAATAGATAAAATTTCCGCAACAGCCGAATCAGGAGTGGTTGTTTCTGTGAAAACCCGGTAAACGACTGTGATGTTATGAAAATGGCTGACTTGTTTTCTTCCAAACACCGATAATACTTTTCCCAAAACTGTGGAAGAAAAGTTTGTCCGAAATTTTTGATAGAGGAACCATCCATGTATCCCAGAACATGACCTGTTTATGAGTCGGGACCTTCTGCCGCAGAAACAGTTTATTCATTAAAGCGGCAAAATAACCAACTGTATCATAATACCGGTTACTGACAGGTTGTAAACTGCCCGGAGTTATATTTCGCAGCATTTTTTTATTGTACCGGCGACGGTGGCCGATAGCTTTATCAAAAGGGCTATATAAAAATTGAAAGGCAGGTGATAATACAACAATATGCCCGCCAGTATTTAAGAGTGCTGACGCTTTTTTCATTTCTTCTCCATCCGCTTCTATATGTTCAAGCACATCTATATATATAATTGTATCAAATGTTGAACCAAGCTGCCCGGTGGTTCCTGTTTGTAACCGGCAATTAGCAGGAAATTCTTTTGTTTCTATCTTCTTTTTCAATAAGGCACTCATTTTCTTATCCGGTTCAAGCATCAGCCATTGGTTTGCTGATCCGTCATTGAGCAAAAGGGTAGTAGCGCCAATGCCTGCACCTACTTCCAGTACATTTCCTTTTATATAAGAGTTGATTTGTTGGGAAAAATATTTTTTCCAATTCGTCGCATGCTGAAACAAAACCAGTTCTTCACCGGGATATATAAAGGATTCGTTCATTTATTGAATGGTTTCAACCGGGCCGGTGTAATCTTTATAATGTTGTGCCGGAATGAATTTTCGCTGCGACTGCGAGGACAGGTAAAGAAATATGGTAAAAAGGGAAAGCAGGAAGCTTTGCAGTAAAATGATCAGCATGGCAGATATGACAGTTGATGTCCATCCGGGAATAGCGAGATCGGTAAAAGTCCGGATACCGATCAATGCCAGGATAACCAGCAAGGAAAAGCCGATCAGAACCAGTGAAAATACAAGAAGACGGCTGGCGATTACATCAATAAAAACGGCAATAGCACCCAATCCATGTATCAGCAAGGAATGAAAACTCATTTTTGAATTCCCGGCATATCTTTTACCACGATGTGTAATAACAGAAGAATAGGGCAGGCCGGTCTTCAGGATACCACCGGCGATATGATTCCAGATCTCACTGTAATAAATCACTTTATCAAGCAATGGCTTTGGCATCACTAAAAAATTACCAAAGGCAATTCTTTTCCCGGTGAGTATTCTGAAAGCAAATTTATAGAGCCGGTAAAACAAACGGAATCCACTTCCCTCCTGTCTTGACCTGCGTTTCGCAAAAATGATTTTGCCGGGGTTATTCATCGACTCATTCAGCAAAACCACTGCATCTTCCGGACGGTCTTCTCCGTCAGCATCCATTACCAGCACTTTATCACAGGATAAATTTTCTTTGATATAAGCCAGCCCGACAGCAATAGCTTTTTGATGACCAATGTTACGCAGCAGGTGAAGTAATTTCAGGGAAAATTGCGACGGCACTTTGAACTGCAAATTGGTTGCTGAACCATCATCTACGGCAAGAACAAAAAATTTTGAATCAGAAAATTCTTTACATGACGCAGCCAGTTCAGCCAGCAGCCTGTTCAATGATTCTTCATCGTTGAAGACCGGGATCAATATGGTTATTTGTTCAGCCATTAACGCAGGGCTTAAAGGTACAATCAAAAAAATGATACTGAAACTCTGTGTCGCTAGCCAAATTTTCCTTTTAGTTTCAGGAAATGTTTTTCAAAATAATTAAAGCTGAGCCAACTGAGAGCAATGGCTGCCAATGTGCCTGTTACAGACACGATAAATTCGGTGAGCCATCCACTTGTAAATCCATTCACCCAGGATGATAAATAGGGGGATAGCAACAGGTAAACTGGCCAGTGAAACATGTAAAATCCATAGGAAATTCTTCCAAAAAATTTGAGTAGCGGGATGTTGAAAATAAAATTGATCAGTTTGGTCTCCCTGGTTACGGCCTGGTTTACCAGCAATCCAAACATCATGGCAAATGTGGTATACCCAGCCAGCGCCAGGTAAGGGAAAGAAAACTGGTAATAGCGGTTAATAAAGAAGAAAGCAAAATTCATTATGGCAAAAAATAAGACAATGGCAGTTGTATATTTCTTCAAAAATTTTGCATCGATTTTTAACAATATTGCCACCATGCATCCGATGCAGATGCCATCAATACGGGTAAAAGTGTAAAGGTTGTAATAAGCAAAGTCAGTAATGTGATTAGTCCATATCCATAAACGGAGGCCCAGCACAACAAGAAGAAGCAATGAAATAAAGGCAAGCAGGTATTTGGGTTTTCGCATGAGCAGGATGGCCAATGGCCATAGTAAATAAAATTGTTCTTCCACGGCCAGCGACCACAGGTGGTTTAATGAATTAGTCTGATCGGGGTTCTTAAAAATGTACAACCAGTTCTGAAGATAGGTCCAGATCCATACCTGGTTATCCGTGTAATATTCCAGGCTCAGTTGAACATTAAGTTTTGGTAAAACAATGAGAAATAAAATGAGACAGAGGTAATAAAGCGGAAAAATGCGGAGGATTCTTCTGAAATAGAAATTTCGGAGATAATTTTTGCTGCCCGGTGATTTCAGCAGAATATCCGTGATGAGAAAACCCGACAGAACAAAGAACAGGTCAACACCCAACCAGCCAAAGAAAAAATATTTATTGATAAACCCGAAGTTGTGATATATCACAACAAGTAAGATGGCAAGCCCCCTTAAGCCATCCAGCGCCGGGAAGTATTGCCTGCCTGCCTGCCGGTCGGCAAGGTTGGGATTTTCAGGGTTCATCAGGTATTGAATGGGTTAGTTATTTCTCTTTCAAAGATAATCTTCTGAGCAAATATTTGCCAATCATATCAAATTCAAGGTTTACCCTGTCACCCTCCTGTACTTCTTTAATATTTGTATGCTCAAAAGTGTAAGGAACAATGGCAACTGTAAATATTTTTTTCTTTACATCAAAGGCTGTCAGGCTGATGCCATTCACACATACAGAACCTTTTTCTATTACCAGTTCTGCAAATTTTTTTGGGAAGGCAAACTCAAATTCCCAACTGCCGGCTTTTTCTTTTCTTTTTGTGCAGGCAGCGGTTGTATCAACATGTCCCTGCACCATATGTCCGTCCAGCCGGTCGTTCAGTTGAAGGCAGCGTTCCAGGTTTACCATTGTCCCTTCTTTCCAGTTCCCGAGATTTGTTTTTTGCAATGTTTCATCAATGGCGGTGATGCGGTGGGCATTTTCTCTCACTTCTTCAACGGTCAGGCATGTGCCGCTATGACTTACACTCTGATCTGCTTTAAGGCTGGAAGATATGGATGATTCCACCCAGAATATTTTATTTGAGCCATTGGAAATGACCTGTTTAACTAGCCCTGTAGATTCAATAATACCGGTAAACATGCCTCAAAGTAAATCATTTCTTTTTCCATTTCCTGTTTTCAGGTTTGCGGCCTATCTTTGCGTTCCTAAAATAATACCGGAGGAGGTATATAATTTATGCTGATTATTGATTCAAAAGATTGCGAAAACATTGACAAAGCGTTAAAGAAGTACAAGAAAAAATTCGAGAAATCGAAAGTGTTGCTGCAGTTGCGTGAACGCCAAAGTTTCATGAAGCCGTCAGTAAGACGCCGTGGCCAGGTGCTGAAAGCAATTTACAAGCAGAATATCGTCAGCGGCAAAATTGAAGGATAGTCCTTTTTTGAGCCGGAAATAATATTTTAGCTGCAGGGTTTCAAAGCTTTGCGGCTATTTTTATTGTGTGTTGCGTAGCTTTACGAAAGCAATATGCCTGTATCATCCCACTTACCCGTTCAATCCTTTCTCGAATACCTGAAATATGAAAAAAGGTATTCCGTACACACCCTGACTGCTTACCAGACAGACCTTGTTGAATTCTTTGATTATCTGGATGTACAATTCGGAAATATTTCGCTGAAAGGGATTAATCATAATTACGTCCGCAGCTGGCAGGCGGATCTCAAAGGGAAAAAACTCAGTTCAAAATCTATCAACAGGAAGATTTCCAGCCTGAAATCTTTTTTTAAGTACCATTTAAGAACCGGGACTATCGACGCTACCCCTATGTTGAAAGTGATCAGCCCTAAGATAAATAAGCGGCTGCCTGTGTTTGTAAAAGAAGAGGATATAAAAAGGCTGGTAGAAACATTGAATCAGTCAGCAGATAGCTGGAAAACTCTAAATGCAAAAATGCTCATCAGCATTTTTTATTCGACCGGGATGCGCCTGAGTGAGCTGATCAATCTGAGGGAAAAACAAATTGATTTCAGCCGTTCCCAGATCAAAGTGCTTGGAAAAGGGAATAAAGAAAGGATCATTCCTGTCAGCAAAGTGGTCATCAAAATCATTGCGGAATATCAGCAATTAAAAAAGAAAAATTTTGAAAAAACTGAAAATACGTTGCTGGTAACAGAAAAAGGAAAAAGACTATACCCGAAATATGCCTACCTGCTCGTCAACCAGGTTTTGGGGGCAGCAAGCACCCTCGACAAAAAAAGCCCTCATGTGCTTCGACATACTTTTGCTACCCATCTCATGAATAATGGCGCCGACCTGAATGCTGTTAAAGAGCTTTTGGGGCACAGCAGCCTGGCCTCTACGCAGGTGTATACACACAATACCATCGGAAAATTAAAAGATATTCATAAAAAAGCCCACCCAAAAGCCTAAAGTTTTCCCCGGTCACAATAAAAAAATAGAACAATTATGTTTGGGAAAAACTACTTTTTACACTAACTTGACCTCAGACAAAAGAACCCGATCCCTAAAGAAAACAGGTCCCCCAAAAAGTTCTTTATTTATTGTTTCACTGTTTAAAACCATGATAACTATGAACGTAAACATTCAAACAGTTCATTTCGATGCGGACAGCAGGTTGATTGAGTATGTCAACCAGAAGTTGAAAAAACTAAGCAACTTTACCGACCGCATCATCCGGGTAAATGTGTTTCTGAAACTCGACAATGTCATGCACGCCGTTAAAGACAAGATCGCTGAGATCAGGATACATGTGCCGCGCCACAATTTTTTTGTTAAATCAACCAGTAAATCATTTGAAGAGTCCTTTGATGATGCATTCGACTCCATTGTAATTCAAATTAAAAAAAATAAAGAAAGAAAAGCCGCTTAAAAAATTCAAGACCCCCGGCTGTGAACGTCTGGGGTCTTTTTTATTTCAGGAGGTTACTTTTTTAATTTTCAGGAATTAAATAATTATGCGTTCCTGGTTTTTCATAGGTCTTCCTGCGTTCATTTTATTATTTTCCTGCAATACGAAAGGCAAAAATGAAAGAAATGCTTCTTCTCTTGGAAGGGCTGTTGTTAAAAAAGAAGATCACTCACTTGCTATACTGCCATTTAAAGCTGTTGACAGTGGCTTGCTCACTGAATTAAAAACCGGGTTAGAAAAACAACTGGCTTTACCTATTACTGTTCTTGAGGATGCGGCACTTCCTTCGCTTGCCTTTTACAAACCGAGACAACGTTATATTGCAGACAGCCTGCTCGTATTTTTAAGACAATTAAATAAAGGAAGATTTGAAAAAATAATAGGTGTTACAACCAAAGATATTTCTACCAGGAAAGATCCTCATGAAAACTGGGGTATTCTTGGATTGGGAAGTTGTCCGGGTGAAGCCTGTGTTATTTCTTCTTTCCGTGCCGGAAAAACAAAAATAGCCTATAAAGACTTTATACGCAGGATGATCACCCTCGCACTGCATGAAACAGGGCATACCTATGGATTGGAGCATTGTGCTATTAGCAGCTGCATTATGAAAGATGCAGAAGGAAAAATGAATCTTGATGATGGCGATTCGTACTGCGAAAAATGTCAAAATTATCTTGCAGGTATGAATCTTTTAAAATAGCCCCGGCTTTATAATCACTTTTTTTACAAGTGGCTGAAAACAAGTAAAAAATTCCCGGGCAAAATTTTTCCGATTCTTAATTTCCCTTACCTTTGCCTCCCCTTTAAATAGGGGTAGTTCTTTATTGCTTCGACCGCCGTAATATCCTGAGCACTGGTGAGACTATAAGCACAGCTTTTAGCGAAGGCAGCGGCCGAAGGCCAGAAGGAGGAAGGCGGGCATTTAAAGATGCCACTTTAGCTCAGCTGGTAGAGCAACTGATTTGTAATCAGTAGGTCGTTGGTTCGATTCCGACAAGTGGCTCTGTTATTGGGCAAGTAGCCAAGTGGCCAACGGCAACAGACTGTAAATCTGTCCTCTTACGAGTTCGGTGGTTCGAATCCATCCTTGCCCACTAAAGTTCTTTTAATAATAAGCGGAAGTAGCTCATTTGGTAGAGCGATAGCCTTCCAAGCTATAGGTGGCGAGTTCGAGCCTCGTCTTCCGCTCACGAAGACCGGGGTCAAATTAGTCAAATTCCTGCCCGGCCGGCCAGGCGGGGGTCAAATAGTTCAGTGGTTCCTTTGGCTTGTTTGACACACTGACTTCAATGACTCTGAAAAAGCCGTTGTAGCTCAGTGGTAGAGCACTTCCTTGGTAAGGAAGAGGTCAAGGGTTCAATTCCCTTTAACGGCTCAATGAATTTAAAAAAATAATAATTATTAAAACACAATCTAAAAACAGATAAAGATGGCAACTAAAGAAACATTTAAGAGGGAAAAACCTCACGTTAACGTTGGTACTATTGGTCATATTGACCATGGCAAAACAACTTTGACTGCCGCAATTACAACCATTCTTGCTTCAAAAGGCATGGGTAATACAGCGAAGAAGTATGATGAAATTGATGCTGCCCCTGAAGAAAAGGAACGGGGTATAACGATTAACACAGCGCACGTTGAGTATCAGACGGCCAACCGTCACTATGCCCACGTTGACTGTCCCGGGCACGCCGACTACATTAAGAACATGATCACGGGTGCCGCACAGATGGACGGCGCCATTTTAGTTGTGGCTGCTACGGATGGTCCTATGCCTCAAACAAAAGAACATATACTTCTTGCCCGCCAGGTGGGAGTGCCAAGCATGGTTGTGTTTATGAATAAAGTTGACTTGGTTGATGATGCGGAATTGCTTGATCTGGTAGAAATGGAAATCCGTGAACTCCTGACTTTCTATGGGTTTGATGGAGAGAAAACACCTATTATCAGAGGTTCTGCAACCGGGGCTTTAGCAGGCGAAGAAAAATGGGTTAAAGGAGTAGAAGAGTTGATGGAAGCGGTTGATAGTTACATCCCTCTTCCTAAACGCCCGATTGAATTACCTTTCCTGATGTCTGTTGAAGATGTATTCTCAATCACAGGTCGTGGTACAGTTGCTACCGGTCGGATTGAAAGAGGTAAAATAAAAGTTGGTGAAGCTGTTGAAATTGTTGGTCTTCTTGACGCTCCTCTTGCTTCAACATGTACTGGGGTGGAAATGTTCCGCAAATTGCTGGATGAAGGCGAAGCTGGTGACAATGCTGGTTTGTTGCTCCGTGGTATTGAGAAAACCCAGATCCGCCGCGGTATGGTTATCTGCAAGCCCGGTTCTATCACACCGCATACTGAATTCAAATGTGAAGTATATGTATTGAGTAAAGCAGAAGGTGGTCGTCATACTCCTTTCTTCCAGAAATACCGCCCACAGTTTTATTTCCGTACAACCGATGTAACGGGCGAGGTGGAACTGGCTGCTGGTACTGAAATGGTGATGCCCGGCGATAATACGTCGCTCACTGTAAAACTGATTCAGCCGATTGCGATGGAGAAAGGTTTGAAGTTTGCGATTCGTGAAGGCGGCCGTACTGTAGGCGCCGGACAGGTAACAGAGATTTTGAAATAAAAAATAAGCTGGTAGCCCTGAGCCTTTAGCTGTTAGCCTAAAGGGAGAAATAGTAAATGGGTTATCTTTGAAGAATAATGCTAAGAGCTATTGGCTAACCGCTAATAGCTTTTAGCTTTCTACGGGCATATTTCAATGGTAGAATGAAGGTCTCCAAAACCTTAGATCTGGGTTCGAATCCTAGTGCCCGTGCTGAAAAAGTTTAATAATTTACTGTTGAAAGCTAATAGTTTCCTGTGCATTGAAACTACCAGGCTTAAACCTTAAATCTGAAAGCATGAAAAAGATGGCAACTTATTTAAAAGAGTCGTACAAAGAGTTAACGGAGAAAGTTAGCTGGCCTAGCTGGCCCCAGCTTCAGCAATCAACCATGATCGTACTGGCTGCAACGCTGGTGATTACATTTATTGTATTTGGGATGGATTTTGTGGCCAGTAACGGGCTCAAATTTGTTTATAATATATTGAACAAATAACAATGGAAACAACTACTAATACGGAAAGTACCCAGCAGGATACAAAATGGTTTGTATTGCGGGTAATAAGCGGAAAAGAAAAAAAGGTGAAAGAATACCTGGACAAGGAAATTTCACGTGGCGGCTGGAGTGAAACTGTAAAACAGGTGTTTCTGCCGGTGGAAAAAGTATATAAAGTTGCCAATGGCAAAAAGGTGATGCGGGAAAGAAATTATTATCCTGGCTATGTAATGATCGAAATAGCCCAGGGTAAGCTGAGTGATGATTTACGGGATGTGATCAAAAACACCACAAATGTTATTCATTTTCTCGGTAAAGAAAATCCTATTGCCCTGCGCAAAGCAGAAGTGAACAAGATGCTGGGCAAAATGGACGAGATGGCTGAAGCCGGCGGTGTAAGTATGAGTGAGCCTTTTATTGTTGGTGAAACCATAAAGATCATTGAAGGGCCATTTAATGACTTTAATGGCGTGATAGAAGAAGTAAATGATGAAAAGAAAAAACTGAAAGTAACGGTAAAGATATTTGGCCGTTCTACACCCGTGGAATTGAATTATATGCAGGTGGAGAAGATCAGCTAAAACTGATTCAGCAATATATTGAAGCCATCCCGACGATTACAGTCGGGATGGCTTTTTTTTAATATTAACTTAATCCTGAGAGGAATATTAAACCACTTTAAATGCAGCAAAATAATAATTGTTGGCAGCCGCAATGAGTTTCAGGTTAATATAATAAGATTGAACAAAATCATGAAAAGCTTTAAACTCATGTGTGGGAACAGCAAATTCGTCAAAAAAGATAATATCATCTTTTTTCAAAAAAGGAGCTAATGATGTGAGTACATAAAGAGTTGCAGAATACAGGTCTGCATCCATCATTATAATATTTCTTTTGGAATTATCCAGTTCTTTCAAAAAACCGGGAAGGGTTTGCTGAAATAAACCCTGGTAAAATTGTACTCTTTTATCATTAATTAGAGGTGCCTGGGTGTTATTATTAAACATTCCTTTCTTGTAAACTCCAAAATCTTCCGGTAGCCCTGTAAACGTATCAAAGCCATAAAAACGACTTCCAGGATTTGTAATTTGAGACAAAAACCAACGAAAAGATTGCCCGCCTGCCACACCAAACTCAAGGTAGTTAACCGGGTTTATTACCAGGTTTTCCTTCTCCAAAACCCATTGATACAGGGGATATCTCTTTTCATAATTCCATTTTGAAGGAAAATCATTGTATTCAATTTTTCTGTTCTTATTTGCCCAGGCGGATAATTTTGAGAGATAATTCAAGTTTGAAAAAAAGCCAGAAAACAGATTAAAAAAAACATGTAATCTCAGGGAAATGAATGTTATTTTAATATACCGGATAAAAAAGAGTTTCATTCAGGAATGCATTATTAAAGGGAAGAAATTTCAGTCATTTGATTAATCTTATTTCATGAAAGGAACAGGCAAAACTAAGTACCGGGGCTCTACATAAGTAAAGCTAAAAGGCCAACACTTGTGGCCTGAAAGTAAGGCATAAAATAATCGCGAAAAAATCTTCCAAAATCCGCTGCCAGTCATTATCTTTGCCGCCCCAATTAGTTCTTTCATTACCCTCCGAAGCATTGGCAAAGGAGGGATTGGATTACCAGCCTTCGCCAAAACTTTGGCTAGGTAAAAGAATTTGGGAGACTAAATAGTCCTTGAGACGAAAGGTCGCTAACACCAAAAAAGATTAAAAATGGCAAAAGAAATCAGCGGCTATGTAAAGCTGCAGTGCAAGGGTGGCCAGGCCAATCCTGCACCTCCGATCGGTCCGGCTTTGGGTTCCAAAGGTATCAATATCATGGAATTCTGCAAGCAGTTCAATGCAAGAACGCAGGACAAACAAGGGAAAGTAATCCCTGTATTAATCACAGTTTATTCTGACAAGAGTTTTGATTTTATTCTCAAAACTCCACCCGCAGCCATTCAGTTGCTGGAAGCCGCTAAAATTCAAAAGGGTTCCAAGGAAAGCAACCGTAACAAAGTAGGTAAGGTAAACTGGGACCAGGTAAAGGCAATAGCTGAAGATAAAATGCCCGACCTGAACTGTTTTACCGTAGAAAGCGCCATGAAAATGGTAGCCGGTACTGCACGCAGCATGGGCCTGAATGTTGAGGGTAAAGCTCCCTGGGAAAATTAAGGAAATCGGAACTCCGTTCCGATCAACCGCCGGAACGGAGTTCCGGCATCCAAAAAAAGAACTTTTAAAACGAACTACAATGGCATTCATTAGTAAAAAAAGAAAAATTGCGGATACAAAAATTGATGCAAGTAAATCATACACATTAAAAGAAGCATCTGCCCTGGTAAAAAGTATTACGACCTGCAAATTTGATGCTTCTGTGGACCTGCATATCCGTTTGGGCGTGGATCCTAAAAAAGCCGACCAGGCTATCCGTGGTACTGTTTCGCTTCCGCATGGGACGGGTAAAACAAAAAGAGTATTGGTGCTTTGCACTCCTGATAAAGAAGCTGAAGCAAAAGCAGCCGGCGCTGATTATGTTGGACTGGAAGAGTTCGTAACAAAAATCGAAGGCGGATGGGTGGATGTTGATGTAATCATTGCCACCCCTTCTGTCATGCCAAAAATTGGTAAACTGGGTAAAGTATTAGGCCCGAGAAACCTGATGCCAAACCCGAAAACAGGTACTGTTACAAATGATGTTGCCAATGCGATCAATGATGTGAAGGGCGGTAAAATTGCTTTTAAAGTTGATAAAGTAGGTATTATTCATGCTTCAATCGGCCGTATTAGTTTTACCCCTGAAAAAATTGCAGAAAACAGCCAGGAGCTGATCAATGCGATTTTAAAAGCAAAGCCTTCTTCCTCCAAGGGAACATATGTAAGAGGAGTAAGCATGGCCAGTTCCATGAGCCCGGGCATTACCATTGATGCAAAAGTATTTGTTCACTAAGGCCTCCCCTGAACTTCGTTCGCAACCTTCGCTATCGCTTGGTTGCCTCCGAAGGAGGGGCTTACGAAGAGCCTGATTAATTGATAAGTCAAAAAAGAAATAAAATGACAAAAGATCAAAAAAACGAAGTGATTGAAGCGCTGAAAGGCAAGTTCTCTCAGTATAATAACTTCTATGTTACCGATACAGAATCGCTGACGGTAGCACAGGTGGGCAAATTGCGCCGGGCCTGTTTCAGCAAAGATGTTGAAATGAAAGTGGCAAAGAACACCCTTATAAAAAAAGCGCTGGAATCATTGGACAGCGAAAAGTATTCAGGGGTATATGATTCATTGCATAAGGTAACGGCATTGATGTTCTCTGAAAACCCTAAGAACCCGGCATTAATTATCAGTTCTTTCCGTAAAGAAAGTCATGGAGAGAAACCTGTATTGAAAGCCGCCTTCATCAATGGCGATTTGTACATGGGTGATGATCAATTGAAAGCGCTTTCGCAGATCAAGACCAAAAATGAACTTATCGGCGAAGTGATCGGACTGTTGCAGTCACCGGCGAAAAGAGTGATTGCTGCGTTGTTGCATAATGCTGAGAAAAAAGCGGAGGCCGTACCCGCAGAATAAGAGAAGTGTTAGCTAATAGCTAAAGGCTAATAGCTCATCATAAACCCAGGCCTGAGGGTCAATAAAGGCAAATTTTTTTAATCACTCCGCCGGAGATCCTGAGTGTACTGAGCTTGTCGAAGTAGCGAAGGACAATGAAGGCGGTAAAAATTTAAATCAAATGGCAGACGTAAAAGCATTAGCAGAAGGTCTTGTGGCCTTAACAGTAAAAGAAGTTCAGGAACTGGCTGACTTCTTAAAAACAGAATATGGCATTGAGCCTGCAGCTGCGGCAGTAATGGTAGCAGCCGGTGGCGATGGCGGCGGCGCAGCCGTTGTGGAAGAAAAAACCGCATTCAATGTAGTGTTGAAGAGTGGGGGCGCTTCCAAACTGAACGTAGTGAAGATCGTAAAAGATCTAACCGGTCTCGGTTTGAAAGAAGCGAAAGACCTGGTTGACGGCGCACCTAAGAACATTAAGGAAGGCATCAGCAAAGCAGAAGCTGATGAAATTGTAGCCAAGCTGAAAGATGCAGGCGCTGATGTTGAGATAGCGTAATTCTGAATTGTCCACCGTAGCTTTAGCGTAGGTGGATTGCTGAATATTTTTTTGAACCCTGACCATGGCGTCAGGGTTTTTTGTTTTTAATTGATTTCAGTTGTAATTTAACCTTCATGATTGAAAAACTCATTGACCGATTGAACAGCCTTAGCCCGATGAGTGAAGTATTGAAAGGGAGAATACGGTCGCTTGCAAAAATTACAACCTGCAGAAA
Organism: uncultured Chitinophaga sp.; assembly: GCA_964525285.1. Classification (GTDB taxonomy): domain Bacteria; phylum Bacteroidota; class Bacteroidia; order Chitinophagales; family Chitinophagaceae; genus JJ008. The sequence goes on along the minus strand of CAZGGQ010000001.1, from coordinate 48,388 downwards.
AGGGGATTTTATATTGAAAGAAGGGCAGGTATGCAATAAAGTATGTTTGGTACTTAAGGGGCTTGCCCGGTTCTATTATGTTAATGAGGGAAACGAAATTACTTCCCGGTTTATGGATGAGGGTACTATCATTACATCCTGGATCAGTTATTATACACAAAAACCGGGTAATGAGTTTATTGAAGCATTAGAAGACAGCACTCTTGCATGCGTTGATTATCCTGATATTCAACGGCTCTATTCGGACTTTCCTGAATTTAATATTATTGGCAGGCGGCAGGTAGAATATGCGTTTTACTTGGCCGAACAACGCACACAAATGCTGCGGAAACATACAGCTGAAGAAAAATATAAATTTTTTCTTGATAATCATCCCACTCTTCTTCAGCGGGTGCCGCTGAAACATATTGCCACTTATCTCGGCATGAATGAAGAAACGCTGAGCAGGGTTAGAACTAAATTTCATAAGAAGAACTCCTGATCCCGTCTCCAGAGTTTATTGAAGGATCGGGTTGACAAATGTCAAGACTTTTGAGTTTTTTCCAGCTCTTGACATTTGTCAAGCCGTTCCAAAAAAAGATTTCGGAATTTAACGGTATAAACTTGTATGAATGCCAGGAATTCTTTTATGTCTTTTCATTTCCCTGTTGTTTAACTTTTCTGCTTTTGCGTTATCAGGTAAGACAATAACTGACCCACCGGCAGATAAGATTTTTATTCCTTTATCAGGAGCTGCAACTCCAATCAGTCTTGCCGACTTTGTAAAGCTTGATACAAAAAGTTTCAAAAGACATGTAGGGAAAAAACTTTCATTCGTTGAAAAAATTTCTTTTAAAATAAATCAATTAAGGTTTCGCAAATGTATCAGGAAGAACGGGACAGTAAACCTGTTGCAAATTGAGAAGATTTCCAAAGAGCCTTTCAGGTTTAGCATAGGAGGGTTTATGCTGGGCTTTTGGCTTTGGCTACCCGGTTTGATAATTTCATTATTTGTTGATGATAAGAAAAAGCGCAGAGACCGGTTTCTTTCTGCACTAATGGGGTTTTTTATTACTTCACTGGTTCTAATCTATTTAGCGAACAATATTGGATTTGGAGCATTCTAAATATTTTAGCTCAGGTAGCAAAATGATGAAAGCAATAAAAAATACTTGTTTTTTATAAGGGTTTCTAAAAACAAATTGACATTTGTCAAGACTTCCCGATTTTTCCATCTCTTGACTTTTGTCAACCCGGTTCTTAAAAATGTTTCGGAATTTAACATTATTAAAATCTATGGATATGAAAACAATTGCCAAAACTCCGCTTTTTATTGGGCTATGCTGCCTTTTAATGGCAGCCAGTTGTAAGAAAGAAAAAACTGTACAATCAGAATTGGTTACCCTAAACGGCCAGACTTTTGGGTGCAGGGTAGATGGCACTCCCTTTATTGCCGATTTGTGGGATTATGGGAATAATATCCCACCAATTCATGTAGATATTTGGTATTCACCAGTCAGACAATATCATTACTTGATTGTAACTGGCAAAAAGAGCAATCAATATGTTGAAGTTTATTTAAACCCACCATTGACTGTAGGAAGGAGAGAGTTGAAATTCAATACAAGACCTTATCCAATTGAAACTGTTCAAAAAGATTATGGTCTTTATCAAGTTATAAGTCCATCAAAAGAATATATTACTAATAGTATGTTGGGTGGCTTTGTCGATATTTTTAGTGTGGATACAATTACCCTGAGAATTGAAGGAAGATTTGAATTTACCGGAACCGATCAGGCAACAGGAAAGACTATAACTATTACAAACGGATATTTTAAAAATTTTAATACCCTCTAAAACAAATGTTATGAAAAATATTTCAACTATGCTGTTTGTATTTACAATGTTTATAGTATTAACTGCCGCTTCCTGCAAAAAAGAAAAACCGGGATCTGAACTGGTAACTGTTAATGGGCAAACTTTTGGTTGCCGGGTTAATGGTACACCTTTTATTGCTGATAAATGGGATCATGTGAACAATATTCCGCCTGTTAGAATAAGGTTTAGATATAGCCCCGTTCTACAAACGAACACCTTACAAGTATTAGCTGAAAAGGAGAACCGTTTAATTGAACTTTGGATTAACAGTCCGGTTACTGTTGGAACAAAAAATTTAAATTTTAGCACACTGCCACATCCAACCATAGTTAATCCTTTGGATTACGGGTTGTATCAGATATTTTATCCTTCAAAAGAATTTATTACTAATAATTCCATCGGGGGTCATGTAAATATTATAGTAGCTGATACAGTTAATCAACGTGTAGAAGGAACTTTTGAATTTACTGGTACAGATCGAATTACAGGAGAGAAAGTTATTATTACCAATGGATATTTCAAGAATTTTTAAACGAAGTTTAGCTATTACTTAGGAAAACACTTCCTCAATACATATTAACAACTAAAACTACAGCTTATGAAAGAGCAATTTCTTAGGCACAGGCTTTTATTGCCCCTGCTTTTCCTGATTGGGTTAAACCCAATCATCCATTCACAACAAAACTATATTTATACCGAAAGGGCCGACTCACTTTTTGCTAACCTTGACAAATCCCTTATAACCACTGGAATATTGTATGACAGGGCCTTTCCCCTCAGCCGTTTTGATTTGTATAATTCTGCTACAGACACGGTTGATTACGAATACATCAGCCAGGCTTATTATGAATTATACCAGGCCGCTTATAACCGTTATGTTTTATTGGAGCCGGGTATGTTAAACGAGATGACAGCTTATGAAAACCTGAGGAACCGGGTGCCTATTATGGTATTGGATTATCTGTATAACAAGATGGATACAATGGCCTTCCAGGACGGGCTGTTTGATTTTCAGAATGATATGTTCTATGATGTGCCGGGCAGGCCCCGCAACCCCTATTACACCCAGCATTTGCAAATAGCCGGGCCGCTGCTGGAAGAAGTAAAAAGCAATACCCTTCAGTTTGTATTGCTGCCTCACCTTATAAGCCGTAACACTGGGCAAAATGTGCAGCAGGTGCAGTTGAACTTTGGTTTCGGCCAATACTCACTTAACGGGCCGTTAGATTCTGTAACCATAAATTTTCCAGCATCAGGAACCCACTACTTTACTACCACGGTTACCCTTGCCAATAGCAGCAGCTTTACCAGTAAGTGTCAGTTAACCATTGGCGGATATAGTGTGGGCGCAAGGGGGCAGGGTATTGAAGCTGTGTACGACCCCTGCCGCACCGAACTTATGGAATCAGCTTATCCCTTTCAGGGCTATGATGAGCAACAGCCATTTAAAGGGCAGTTTGAAGTGAATTATTACTATAGGTTGACATCGCCTTGCAATGGTTCAAATGTGAATTTGCAAAAACCGGTAATACTGATAGATGGTTTTGACCCAACAGATAAACGAACTGCAGCAAAGTTGTATGAGGAGTTTTTGTTTTATTATGACGATGTAAATTTTAATCCTAAGAAATATGTTGATATAGTTGACGAAATGCGTCAACTTGGTTATGATGTTATCCTTATCAATATCCCAACTTACTTCCACACATATGGCGGGCAAATAATTCCATTACCGGCAAATGCAAATGATCCACCAGCGGGATATAATTACTCTATGGGTAAAATAATAAGAGGAGGCGGAGACTATGTAGAGAGAAATGGCCTTACGCTGGCAACATTAATAGAAGAAATCAATATTCAGCTTGCAAACCAGAATAGTACTGAGAAGTTGGTGATAATAGGGCCAAGTATGGGTGGGCAAATAAGCCGCTATGCTTTACGGTGGATGGAAACAAATAATAAGAACCATAATTGCAGGCTGTGGGTAAGTTTTGATAGTAATCATGAGGGGGCAGTTCTGCCAATTGGGGAACAGTTTATTATAAGGGATATGGCCGGGCTTTCCAACGAGGTAAGAAAAGCCCTTGACAGGCAGATTAACATCGTTCATGCCAAACAATCATTGGTGGATCACCATTTATTTCATGTAAATGGGCAACAAAATGCGGGTGGAGCACCAGATTTTCACCAAAGGTATTACAGTATGATGGACAACTTAGGATGGCCGCAACAATGCAGGAAAATAGCCATGATAAGCGGCGCTGAAAATGGCGCAGCCTTACCAATACCCGGTGCAGGCCAACTCGCCATGAAGCTAACTGTAAAATTTAAAACATGGGCAAGGCTTTTATTGATAACCGGCTGTGGTTATATCTGCTCTAGAATTTCCCCCGAACTGGCTCCGTTATGCGCATTGTATTGTGCCATACAGTCCAAAAAGCTGATAGAAGCATCCATGTTTACAGCTCCCGGCCCTGGCCAATATGGTAAGGTTTCAAGGTTAAAAATACCCCTTATCCTGAAAGACAAATCGTTTTACGGTATTGGAAGCAGTCTAACCCGCAGCCAAAGCATTGAAACAGTACAGTCAGGTTTTTATTGGGGCTACAAAGAACTGACCACCAAAAAAGACAATGGATTTATCGGTAAACTGACCAAAACAGAAGTTGAAATACCTGCGGGCTATCATTCTCATCAGCCTACAGGCAATACATTGGCTTATGGCAAAGGAGTGAATGGTAGTTTGTATAATTTTAAATGGGATGATGATGTAAGCCAATATGATTTGGTTTGCCTTGGGTATATTCCTTTTGATTATTACTATGGGCCAAAGACTTTTAGCCTCAAGCATGATTCATTATTCTACTCGCAGGCAAGGAATTTAATTAACGAAATAAATGGTATTATTTCCCCTCCATTTATTCCTTTGCCTCCTTCTATTATAACTCAGTATAATAATAATGATTGCAATAGCGCTACTATAGTGATAAACAATTCAAATATTGTGTCATGTTATGATTGGGAAACAACCGGAGGATTATTGTTAAACGGAACCAGTACGTCATTGCAGTGTTACGGACCTTCTGTAACTGTGTCTGGCTCCCAAGGAATGGGCGGTACTATTAAAGCCCGAACCAGAATGGGTTCTTGTGTGTCTGGTTACAATGAAATTTGTTTTGAACCCTGTCAGGCATGGAACGCCAATTTCAGATGGATTTGGTCCGCCCCACGAACAGGAGAACCATTACAAGCACAAGTAGATGAATTACCCGGAGCAATATATTATCAATGGTTTGTAAATGGTACTTTAATTGAAACTACGCCTACTGGGTTTTTATCTACATATAACTGGCCTTGCGTTTATGAGGGCGAAGGATTAACTGTTTTAGCTGTAACTGATTGTGGTCGCTCAGAATTAATTTCGGGCGGCAATTATTCTCCGATTTGTTACAACAGACATGTTTCGGGGATAAAGGTATTTCCTAATCCTTCATCTGGCATTGTGATGGTTTCATTAGAAAAAGGCAATAGCAAAATAGAAACGCAGAGAAGTATTTATGAAATAAGGATAATTGATAAGATGGGAATAATAAAATATCAACATCAATACATGAAGGGAACACCGTCTGTAATCGTTGATATAAGTAACCTTAGTTTAGATGTGTATACAGTTCTTGCTTTCGATGGAGAAAAGTGGAGGACTGCGAAATTGGTAAAAAAATAAATATATCATTGATACATGAAAGGCTGTCTCAGAATATTGGGGCAGCTTTTTTTTATCGGATATCCAAATATCGCGCAATTTTATTATATATCTCCTCCGTCACCGCCATCACTTTTTTAATGTCTTCCACTTTTGCGAAGGGTCCATGTTCATTACGATATGCAACAATCGGATTGGCAAGACCCCATTTGATATAAGGATGGGCTTTCAGTTCATCAATCGTTGCAGTGTTGATATTTATTTTCTTAATGGAAGTATTTTCTAATTTCAGGTATTGCTTTATTTTTTGAAAAGTAGAATCGGGCAAGCCAAAAGTTTCTCCAACCTGCGCCACTGAATAAAAGCCGCCTAACTTATCCCTGAAGTTCACGATCCTTGCTGCCAGCTTGCTACCAATGCCGGGTAAAGAAATAAAAGCCGTCGTATCTGCTGAATTAATATCTATGATCGAATATCGTGTAGCATAATTTTTTGCAGACAGATTTTCGTTTGACGGTTTATCAGCAAAAGATTTATCCGTATTCATTTTGTCAGTTGCTTCAATTTTTACATAGGGAGCTAACCTTTCATATTCATTGGGAAACAGGCCATAAACCCTTTGCAGGTCTTCGGGTTTTTTAAAGCGTCCGCCCTTGCCCAGGTAATTTTGAATGGTATGAATTGTCTTATCTCTCAATCCCAGTTTTTGCCAGCCTTCAGTTGATAGGCTGTTGGGGTCAAAATAAAACAGCCCCCCTTTTGGTTTGCCATAGTAATTATTCGGTGACCGGTCATATTGATAGGCTGTGCCGTTGTCATTATCATATTTCCTGTCCTCCTGGTCACTCCCGGCTTCTTTTTGCTCCATTCTTTTCATAGCTGCTATCCAGGCAGTATCGGCCTTAATTGGCTTTGAACGATTGATGTGTGAAAGTGTTTTTGGAAGAAAGAATACCCCGGAAATGAGCAAAAGGAGAGTTATTATGGCGATCCTGTCCCTGCGGGTAAAGCTGAAATAGTCTGCAACCAGTTCTTTCCACCCCATGTGGAGAAATTTCTATCAAACTAAGCCTGTGTAACCAGCCAGAAAACGTTTTTCCACCATCTTTTGGCGGGATTTTTGTCGGCAACTTTTTCTTGTTAGAGAACGATAAATCCTTACCTTTGCCATCCTTTATTTTGGCCAATTATATTTTGACGCTCCAAATCATGTTTAAATAGTTGATAGTCACAGGTTTTTGTTTCATCTGATCCGAAAACCTGCATGTGATTTGTACGTCCTGAACTCTCTTAAAACCGGTTTTTACACATATGTCCTCAACTAAAATGAATCAAAGGGTGGATTTCGGTAAAATCAGGCACCTGGCCGAGGCCCCCGATCTTCTTGAAGTGCAGATCCAGTCGTTCAAAGAATTTTTCCAGTTAGAAACAACTCCTGACAAGCGAAATATTGAAGGTTTGTTCAGGGTGTTCAAAGAAAATTTTCCGATCACAGATACCCGGAACATTTTCGTATTGGAATTCCTGGATTATTTTATTGATCCGCCCCGTTACACGATTGAAGAATGTATGGAAAGAGGATTGACCTATGCCGTCCCCCTCAAAGCCAAACTTCGTTTGAGCTGTAATGATGAGGAGCATGTGGATTTCCAGACCATTGTTCAGGATGTGTTTCTTGGTAACATTCCTTACATGACGCCCCGCGGAACTTTTGTTATTAACGGAGCTGAAAGGGTGGTTGTTTCCCAGTTGCATCGTTCACCGGGTGTATTTTTTGGTCAGTCTGTTCACCCGAACGGAACCAAGATCTACTCAGCAAGGGTTATTCCATTCAAAGGAGCCTGGATGGAATTTGCTACGGACATTAACAATGTGATGTATGCATACATTGACCGTAAGAAAAAATTCCCCGTAACCACATTACTGCGTTCGATCGGCTACGAAACAGACAAGGATATTCTTGAACTGTTTGGTATGGCCGATGAAGTAAAAACAGATAAAAAGACGTTAGGAAAATATCTTGGCAAAAGACTGGCTGCACGGGTACTCAGAACCTGGGTGGAAGATTTTGTGGATGAAGATACCGGCGAAGTAGTGTCCATTGAAAGAAATGAGATTGTGATGGAGCGGGACACCGTGCTGGACGAGGAAGGCATTGCTACTATTACAGAACTGGATGTAAAAAGTGTATTTATTCAGCGGGAAGATGTGGGTGGTGATTATGCGATCATTTATAACACGCTCAATAAAGATACTTCCAACAGTGAACTGGAAGCGGTTCAGTTCATTTACCGCCAGCTCCGTGGCGCCGATGCACCGGATAACGAAACGGCCCGCGGCATCATTGATAAATTATTCTTCAGCGATAAGCGTTACGACCTCGGTGAAGTTGGCCGATACAAGATCAACCGGAAACTGAGTATTGATCAGCCGCTTGAAAAGAAAGTGCTGACCAGAGAAGATATTATTCTGATCATCAAATACCTTGTTCGCCTGACGAATGGCAAAGCGGAGATTGATGATATTGACCACCTGAGCAACCGCCGTGTACGGACAGTGGGTGAACAATTGTATGCGCAATTCGGTGTAGGTCTTGCCCGTATGGCCAGAACCATCCGTGAAAGAATGAACGTAAGGGATAACGAGGTATTTACGCCTGTTGACCTGATCAATGCAAGAACACTTTCATCTGTGATCAATTCCTTCTTTGGCACATCACAGCTTTCCCAGTTCCTTGATCAGACAAATCCTTTGAGTGAGATCACTCACAAACGTCGTATCTCAGCGCTCGGACCCGGTGGTTTGAGCCGGGAAAGAGCCGGTTTCGAAGTTCGTGACGTACACTATTCTCACTATGGGCGTTTATGTACGATCGAAACACCGGAGGGTCCAAACATTGGTTTGATATCCACGCTTTGTGTGCATGCCAAGATCAATGATATGGGCTTTATCGAAACCCCTTATCGTAAAGTGCATGAAGGAAAAGTCAGCATGAAGGAATTAACCTTTCTGAGTGCCGAGGAAGAAGACCTGGCAAAAATTGCACAGGCGAATACACCGCTGGATGAAAAAGGAAATTTTACCGAAGAAAAGATCGTAAGCAGGGAGACAGGCGATTTCCCGATCCTTGATAAAAATGATGTGGAATTTATGGATGTGGCGCCCAACCAGATCGTTGGTTTGAGCGCTTCCTTAATTCCATTCCTTGAACATGATGATGCCAACCGTGCCCTGATGGGATCAAACATGCAACGGCAGGCTGTTCCGCTTATCCGTGCTGATGTACCAATTGTGGGTACCGGCCTGGAAGGCAAAGCGGCCCGTGATGCAAGAATACAGATACATGCTGATGGAAATGGTTTGGTGGAATACGTGGATGCCAATGAAATCCATGTTCGTTATGAAAGAGATGCAGAAGAAAAATTAGTAAGTTTTGAAGATGACCTGAGAATATATAAACTCACCAAATTCATTAAAACAAACCAGGAAACCTGTATCAACCTGAATCCTGCTGTTAGAAAAGGGCAGAAAGTAAAGAAAGGGGATTTCCTGACTGAAGGATATGCTACACAGAATGGAGAGTTAGCGCTTGGCAAAAACCTGAAAGTTGCTTTCATGCCGTGGAAAGGCTACAACTTCGAGGATGCCATCGTTATCAGTGAAAGGGTGGTGAAAGAAGATATGTTTACTTCTGTTCACATTTCCGAATATGAGCTGGAAGTAAGAGATACCAAACTGGGGGAAGAGGAATTGACACCTGATATTCCAAATGTTTCTGAAGAAGCAACAAAAGACCTTGATGAAAATGGTATCATCAGGATCGGAGCACAGGTAAAAGAAGGAGATATTTTAATTGGTAAGATCACTCCCAAAGGAGAGAGTGATCCGACACCTGAAGAAAAACTGCTCAGGGCCATTTTTGGTGATAAAGCCGGTGATGCAAAAGATGCATCATTAAAAGCTCCGAATGGTGTAGAAGGTGTTGTAATTGGTAAAAAATTATTCCAGCGGGCCAAAAAAGACAAAAATGCGAAAGTGAGAGAAAAGGCCATGATCGAGAAGCTGGAAAAAATACATGAGAAGAATGAAACTGACCTGATCGAGGTTTTACTGGAGAAACTGACAACCCTTCTGGCCAGTCATACTTCTGCCGGTGTAAGTAACAATTTTGGCGAAATACAGATTGGCAAAGGCGCCAAATTCACTTCTAAAAATCTGACCGGCCTGGATTATGCTAACATTAATCCGCTGGGCTGGACAGGCGATAAAAAAGTAGATGGCCAGATCAATACCTTGTTGCACAACTATAATATTAAGTTCAACGAAGAGTTGGGCCGTTATAAAAGAGAAAAATTCAACATCAGTATCGGTGATGAATTACCCGCCGGTGTTTTAAAACTGGCAAAAGTGTATCTCGCTGTGAAACGTAAGTTGAAAGTAGGTGATAAGATGGCTGGCCGTCACGGAAACAAAGGTATTGTCGCCAAGATCGTGCGGCAGGAAGATATGCCGTTCCTGGAAGACGGAACACCGGTTGATATTGTGTTGAATCCATTGGGTGTACCAAGCCGTATGAACCTTGGACAGATCTATGAAACCATTCTTGGATGGACCGGAGAGAAATTAGGATTGAAATTCTCAACACCCATCTTTGATGGTGCTACGGTAGATGAAATTGCAGGTTACTGTGAGCAGGCAGATATCCCGATGTATGGCCACACGTATTTATATGATGGCGAAACCGGTGAAAAATTCCACCAGAAAGCAACCGTGGGTATTATCTATGTTATCAAACTCCATCATATGGTGGATGATAAAATGCATGCCCGTTCAATCGGACCATACAGTCTCATCACACAACAACCATTGGGTGGTAAAGCTCAGTTTGGAGGACAACGATTTGGTGAAATGGAAGTGTGGGCACTCGAGGCATATGGAGCATCCAATATCCTCCAGGAATTATTGACCATTAAATCGGATGACATTATCGGACGTGCCAAAACGTATGAGTCAATTGTAAAAGGAGAGAATGTGCCGAGGGCCGGTGTGCCTGAGTCATTCAATGTGCTGGTGCATGAGTTGAGAGGATTGGGTCTTGATCTTAAGTTCGAATAAATTATAGCCGTTAGCTGATAGCTCCTGAGCTTGCCGAAGGATAGCTGTTAGCTAACATTTCTTTGAGTAAAAATTTTTCTGCCTTGGCTAATGGCTAAAGGCTCACAGCTAAAAGCTTTACTACAATATGTCTATCAGAAAAGAAAATCGTCCCAAAGCAGCTTTTTCAAGGATCACCATTGGTCTTGCTTCTCCCGACACGATCCTCGAAAGAAGTTATGGTGAAATACTGAAGCCGGAAACGATCAACTATCGTACGTACAAACCTGAAAGGGATGGTTTGTTCTGCGAAAGAATTTTCGGCCCTGTAAAAGACTATGAATGCGCCTGCGGTAAATACAAACGTATCCGGTATAAAGGGATCGTTTGCGACCGTTGTGGTGTGGAAGTAACCGAGAAGAAAGTGCGGAGAGAAAGAATGGGACACATCAAACTGGTGGTGCCTGTTGTACATATCTGGTATTTCAAATCATTGCCAAATAAGATCGGTTACCTGCTTGGGGTCAGTTCTAAAAAATTAGAAACTATTGTTTACTATGAACGATTTGTAGTCATACAAACAGGTATCCGTGCAGACAAAGGACAAAATCCCGGTGACCTGCTGACAGAGGAGGAATACCTGGATATACTGGACACGCTGCCGAAGGATAATCAATATCTTCCGGATGATGATCCTAATAAGTTCATTGCGAAAATGGGCGCTGAAGCCGTGCATGATATGCTGCAGCGAATCGATTTGGATCAATTATCATTTGATCTGCGTAATACTGCTGCTACCGAAACTTCACAACAAAGAAAAGCAGACGCTTTAAAACGATTAAGCGTTGTGGAAGCTTTCCGGGATGCCAATACAAGAATTACCAACCGTCCTGAGTGGATGGTCATGCAATATATTCCTGTTATCCCACCAGAACTGCGTCCGTTAGTACCGCTGGATGGCGGACGTTTCGCTTCATCTGACTTAAATGATCTTTATCGCCGTGTTATTATCCGTAATAACCGCTTGAAAAGGTTATTGGAGATCAAAGCCCCTGAAGTAATTCTCCGTAATGAGAAAAGGATGTTACAGGAAGCTGTTGATAGCTTGTTTGATAACAGCCGTAAATCAAATGCTGTAAAAGCCGAGGGCGGCAGGGCATTAAAATCACTCAGTGATGTTTTGAAAGGGAAGCAGGGACGGTTCCGTCAGAACCTGCTTGGAAAAAGGGTTGACTACTCCGGTCGTTCAGTTATTGTAGTGGGACCTGAATTGAAACTGCATGAATGCGGGTTGCCAAAAGATATGGCGGCTGAGTTATTCAAACCATTTATCATAAGAAAATTAATTGAAAGAGGTATCGTAAAAACAGTGAAATCAGCCAGGAAACTGGTAGATAAAAAAGAAGCTGTTATCTGGGATATCCTGGAAAATATATTGAAAGGGCACCCCGTGTTGCTAAACCGTGCCCCAACGCTGCACCGCTTATCCATCCAGGCTTTTCAGCCGAAGTTAATTGAAGGTAAAGCCATTCAGCTTCATCCTTTGGTAACTACCGCCTTTAACGCCGACTTTGATGGTGACCAAATGGCGGTGCATGTGCCGTTGAGCCATGCTGCGGTGCTGGAAGCTCAATTGCTGATGCTGGCTTCTCATAACATTCTTAACCCGCAAAATGGTACGCCAATCACTCTTCCTTCGCAGGACATGGTGTTGGGCCTGTACTATATTACCAAGGGTAAGAAGACCGTTGATAAAGAAATAGTAAGAGGAGAAGGTAAAGTGTTTTACTCTGCCGAGGAGGTTATCATTGCTTACAATGAAGCTGTTGTTGATATGCATGCCTGGATCAAGGTAAAGGCAAATATCCGGAACACAGATGGCCTGCTGGAACATAAGCTGATCGAAACAACAGTTGGCCGTGTGATATTTAACCAGCACGTTCCGGCTGAAGTTGGATTTGTAAATACATTGCTGACCAAGAAAAATCTTCGTGAGATCATTGGTGACATTATTAAGATCACCAATGTGCCGAAGACAGCGAAATTCCTGGATGATATCAAAACCTTAGGTTTCCGTACTGCCTTCCAGGGAGGTTTGTCGTTCAGCATCAATGACCTTATCATCCCTGATGTAAAGGAACAATTGCTGGATAATGCAAAAGTCGAAGTGGATGAAGTTTGGGATAGTTACAATATGGGTCTGATCACCAACAACGAACGTTATAACCAGATCGTAGACATCTGGAGCCGTGTGGATACAAGGATCACGGAAACATTGATCCGTGAATTGAGCAATGACCGCCAGGGTTTCAATTCTGTTTACATGATGCTTGATTCAGGAGCCAGGGGTTCCAAGCAACAGATCAAACAGTTGGCCGGTATCAGGGGATTGATGGCCAAACCAAGAAAATCCGGCTCAACGGGAAGTGAGATCATTGAGAATCCGATTCTTTCCAACTTCAAAGGCGGATTGAATGTATTGGATTACTTCATCTCTACCCACGGTGCCAGGAAAGGTCTTGCCGATACAGCGTTGAAGACAGCCGATGCCGGTTACCTGACCCGCCGTCTCGTGGATGTGGCCCAGGACATGGTCATCACCGAAGAAGATTGCGGAACATTGCGTGGTATTGCCACTTCTGCATTAAAAGATAATGAGGATATCATCGAACCATTAAGTGACAGGATCTCCGGCCGAACTTCATTGCATGATGTGTATGACCCGATCAATGATCAACTGATCATTCCTGCAGGAGATGAGATCACCATTGACATTGCCCGGAGAATTGAAGATGCGGGTATTGAAATAGTAGAGATCCGTTCGGTTCTTACCTGTGAAAGTAAACGGGGTGTTTGTGTGAAATGTTATGGTAAGAATCTTGCATCCGGAAACCTTGCGCAAAAAGGAGATGCGGTAGGCATTATTGCTGCACAGTCAATTGGTGAACCGGGTACACAGCTTACACTCCGTACATTCCACGTTGGTGGTGTGGCTGGTTCTGCATCAGTAGAATCTACCCTGGCAGCCAAATTTGATGGTACCATACAGTTTGATGGTCTTCGTACGGTAAGTATTGACAATAATGGGCAAAAATCGCAGATCGTCATTGGCCGTACCGGCGAGGTTCGCGTCATTGATACAAAGAATGATCGGCTACTTATCACCAATAACATTCCTTATGGCGCCACGCTGAATGTAAAAGATGGCCAGAAAGTAAATAAAGGTGATGTGATCTGCACCTGGGATCCGTTTAACAATGTTATTATGGCCGAGATCAACGGTAATGTGAAATTTGATAATGTGATCGAAGGCGTTACTTACCGGGAAGAAGCCGACGAGCAAACCGGCCACCGGGAGAAAGTGGTTATTGAAACAAGAGATAAAACTAAAATACCTTCCATCGTAGTAGAAGGAACTGATAAAAAAATATACAACCTGCCGACCGGAAGCCATATCATCATGGAAGAAGCTGATGAGGTAAGAGCCGGACAGGTGATCGTGAAGATTCCCCGTATCCTTGGCAAACTCCGGGATATTACCGGCGGTCTTCCCCGTGTTACCGAATTGTTTGAAGCAAGAAACCCAAGCAACCCGGCCGTTGTATCTGAAATTGACGGTGTAGTGATGATGGGCGCTGTAAAAAGAGGTAACCGTGAGATCATCATAGAAGCAAAAGATGGTGTGCAGAAAAAATATCTTGTTCCATTGACAAGACAGATCCTTGCGCAGGATGGTGACTTCGTAAAAGCAGGCGCATCGTTAAGTGATGGCCAGATCGCTCCATTTGATATTCTTTCCATCAAAGGGCCTTTTGCTGTCCAGGAATATGTGGTGAATGAGATTCAGGAAGTTTACCGTTTGCAGGGGGTGAAGATCAATGATAAACATATTGAATGTATCGTTCGCCAGATGATGCGTAAAGTAAATATCGTTGACCCGGGAGATACCAGGTTCCTGGAAGATGACCTGACAGATAAGTTTGAGTTTGTAGAAGAGAATGATTTCATCTATGATAAGAAAGTGGTAACAGATATTGGCGACAGCGCCAAACTTCGTGCAGGACAGATCGTAAGCCTTCGTGAAGTGAGAGAAGAAAACTCCGTACTTCGCCGGAATGATAAGAAGCCTGTCGAGTACCGTGATGCAAAACCGGCCACCTCATCTCCAACGCTGCTGGGTATCACCAAAGCGTCGCTGGGTGTGCCAAGCTGGATTTCTGCCGCTTCCTTCCAGGAAACTACGAAAGTATTGTCCTCGGCTGCTATCAATGGTAAAACCGATGAGATGCTTGGATTGAAAGAGAACGTTATCACCGGTCACCCGATACCTGCCGGAACAGGGCTGAGAGAGTTTGAGAATATGATCGTGGGCAGCAAGGAAGAATATGAACTGTTGCAAACCACCCGTGAGGCCATGGCTTTTGATGAGGAAGAGTGATCAATAGGCAATAAGCAATAGACAATTTGCAGTAAACGAATAGTCAGTTGATTTGAGGAGTGAGAGAGATCTTGCTCCTTTTTTTGCCCATTGTCTTTTGCTTATTATGCAACCGTTGTTAAGTCTTTCCTAAAGTAAACCGAATGATTATATTTGCCCGCCTGTTCATGCTTAATTTGCAAAAAAGGAACTGATGAAAAATGGATTATTGATCTGGAATGTGGTACTGAGCCTGGTAGCGGCTTTTCTTCTTTTTATGCAGTTCGGCCCTAAAAAAAACAGCACAGGAAAAGGTAAAAATACTGCGAAGGATACAACAGCAAGCCAGCAGTTTCGTATGGCCTATTTTGAAATGGATTCTGTGGAATCTAATTTCAATGTGGTAAAGGATGTGAAAGAGGAGATCAATACAAAAGATAGAGAATATACTAACAGCCTCAACCTGCTTGACCAGGAATATAAAAACAGGTTCAATGAACTTTCCTCGCAGCAATTGACACCCGAACAAACAGAAGCCGCACAAAATGAATTAAGACAATTGGCGGATAAACTGAAAAACCAAAAACAGGACATTGATCAGAAATACCAGGATTTCGTGATGCGGAAAAACCTCGACATCAAGAAAAAAATTGAAGACTACCTGAAAATTTATAATAAAGAAAATAACTATTCCTATATCATGTCCTACGAACAGGGATTGTTTTATTTTAAAGACACTGCATACAATATCACTGCGGAGGTGATAAAGGGGCTGAACGAATATTACAAGCAGGTAAAAAAATAGACCCGGAAAAATTTTTAGACGTCCTTCCGCTTGCGGGGGGACGTTTTGTTTTAGTAGTACTGTAAAGTGACCTGAATTACTTATCTTGAAACCTAAACCAACGGGTATGGCAGAGCAAAATTTATTGACCCCAGAAGATCAGCAACCAAAGTTTAAACCTACTCTGGGTTTATTTGACGGCACGATGATCGTCGCCGGTTCCATGATCGGCTCTGGTATTTTTATTGTCAGCGCTGATATTACTCGCAATGTCGGTAGCGCAGGCTGGCTTATTGCCGTATGGGTCATTACTGGTTTTATGACACTTGTTGCTGCACTCAGCTATGGCGAATTAAGCGGTATGTTCCCCAAAGCAGGCGGCCAGTATGTTTACCTGAAAGAAGCCTACAACCCGCTGATGGGATTTTTATACGGGTGGAGTTTTTTTTCTGTGATACAAACAGCCACTATTGCAGCCGTTGGCGTGGCTTTCTCAAAATTCCTCGCTTATCTCGTTCCGGAACTGGGTAATGAGTATTTTTTATTTGATACCGGGATCATAAAAGTATATTCAGGTCAGTTGGTGGCGATTGTTATTATTTGTTTGCTGACCTATATTAATTCAAAGGGGATCAAAGAAGGGAGATTCATTCAAACATTATTTACTTCCGCCAAACTGCTGGCATTATTCGGATTGATCGTTTTTGGATTTTTATTGGTAAAGCAAAGTTTCTGGGCAGAAAACTGGAAAACAGGGTTTGCAGCAGCAGAAATAACAAGCCAGGGTGGTAACTGGACCGGGATTGGCGGAGCTGCTTTAATGGGAGCTATTGCCGCAGCCATGGTGGGTTCCATTTTCAGCAGCGATGCATGGAATAATGTAACTTTTATTGCCGGCGAAATGAAGAACCCCAAACGAAATATCGGGATGAGTTTGTTTTTGGGAACATTGATCGTAACCATCATCTATGTTTGTGCCAACCTGATGTACCTGAATGTAATGCCGTTGAATGAAATTGCATTTGCCAGCAGCGACAGGGTTGCCGTGGCGGCTGCCAATAAGATCTTTCCATCCTTTGGCACCATTATGATCGCTGTTCTCATCATGGTTTCAACCTTTGGATGTAATAATGGATTGATATTGGCTGGTGCAAGAGTTTATTATGCCATGGCAAGAGATGGACTGTTCTTTAAGAAAGTGGGGGAGTTGAATAAGAATGCCGTTCCCCAGTTTGCCTTGTGGGTACAATGTATCATCGCCTGTGCCTGGAGCCTCAGTGGGAAATACGGGCAGTTGCTGGATATGATCTCTTTTGTAGTGGTATTGTTTTACATACTCACCATTGTTGGTATTTTTATTCTACGGAAAAAAAGACCGGAAGCTGAACGTCCCTATAAAGCATTTGGTTACCCGGTATTGCCCATATTATACATCCTGATGGGAGCAGCTTTCTGTGTATTGCTGATCATTTTTAAACCGCAGTTTACCTGGCCGGGATTGATCATTGTATTAGCCGGCATACCGCTTTATTACCTGGCTATTTCACGGCAAAAAAAACAACCCTGATCTTTGCAGCATGGAAGATTTCAAAAAATTATTCGCTTCTTTTTCTTCCCTGAAAGTGGGAGTGATCGGTGATGTGATGCTTGATACTTATATGTGGGGTAGGGTAGATCGTATTTCACCGGAAGCACCTGTACCCATTGTTACCCTTCATCATAAAGAGTATCGTATCGGCGGCGCAGGCAATGTAGCGTTGAATTGCAGGTCACTGGGTGCACAGGTATCTGTGTTATCTGTAACAGGTGATGATACACATGGCCTTCTTCTCCGTGAATTATTCGAAAGCAGCAATATTGACATAACCTACCTGCTAAAAAGTGTTAATAGAATAACCACCAATAAAACCCGAATTATCAGCCGCAACCAACAGATGATGCGGGTTGATGAAGAGATGACCGCTGACCTTGACAAAAAAGATGCAAAAGCCCTGCTTGAAAAAGTACAGGCTTATATTTCAACCGCCGATCCTGATATTATCATTATTGAAGACTATAATAAGGGAACACTTACTGAGAAAGTCATTAAAGAAGTGATCGGTCTTTGCAAACAGGCGGGTATAATTACTGCCGTTGATCCCAAAAGAAAAAATTTCTTTTCCTATACAGGGGCTGATATTTTTAAACCAAATCTGAAAGAAGTTAAAGAAGGACTGAACATACTGATTGATAAAATTGATCAGCCTGCATTGAAAAATATTCATGAAGAGTTAAAGAAAATTCTTCGTCATTCGATCTCTTTTATCACTCTTTCTGAGAAAGGAGTTTTTTACCAGCAAGATGATCAATCAGGCCTTGTCCCTTCTCATATCCGTAACGTAGCAGATGTGTCGGGTGCGGGTGATACCGTGATAGCAGTTGCAGCGATGGTATATGCTGTCACAAAAAATGTTCACCTGATGGCCGAGGTGGCCAATATTGCCGGTGGTCTTGTTTGCGAGGAAGTTGGTACGGTAGCGATCAATAAAGAAAAGCTTATACATGAATGTGAAATACTGCTTTCATGAATTGAATGTGGAAATGTGGTAGATGTGGAAATGTGATAAATGTGGAAATGAGGAAATTCAGCATGAACCGGGTTCTCTTATTTTCACATTTCCACATTTTTCACATTATCTCATTTCCTCTTTATTCTCTCCCATCGCCTTATTAAGTATGCCATCATAGTTGACAAAGACCTCAAAGCATATTTTAACAGCAGCAAAAATGAGAATGAAAATTTTTCCTGCACCAAAAGACAGGAATATACTTCCGAAGATCACAGTAAACTGCTGGATGAAGATGCGGCCATAAGGCTGGAACATCAGTTGCATCATAGAGATGGTCCTGTATAGACTGGTTCTTAAAAAATTCCAGTACATGCTGAACCCATAACTAATAATAAATCCTGCCAGCATATAATACGCATCCGGACCGAGATAGCGGGGCCAGTGTATAAAGAAATCAAAGAACCCGGTCCTGTACTCTTTTGCAATACCGGATACTTGTACAAATAATCCTGTCTGTATAGCCACGAACATTCCATAGTGTACCAGGAAGAACAACATAAAGAAAAGGCCTGATTGTTTTGTCCGGCTGGGGCCGTTATACCATATATCTGTTTTTCTTATGGCCGTTACAATTCCCATTTTTAAAAGGGTAAACAGGCCGATGATCACTGTTTCCATCGCATAGACCATGAACACTTCTTTGGGACTCCAGTTCCATAGCCATACCCCTGCCACGGGAAGCAGGTTAGCGGCCATTAAAAAATAATCCGATTGGGTGAGTGTTTTTTTAATCATTCTATGGAGGGGATGATATTAGGCGGCAAAATAGCTAATTTCGGGTTGACAGATCAGTAGAAATTAAATGTCAAAATATACTTTAGTCATACATGGCGGAGCGGGAACTATCCTGAAACAGGATATGACGGATGAGCAGGAGGCTGCCTATCGAAAGGGTTTGGAAGATGCTTTGAATGCAGGTTATGCATTACTTGAAAAAGGCCAGTCAGCTGTGGATGCCGTAAGGGCAGCCGTGAACTCGCTGGAAGATAACCTGCTCTATAATGCCGGTAAAGGTTCTGTATTTGGTCATGATGGCATCCAGGAAATGGATGCTTCCATCATGGATGGAAAAACATTAATGGCCGGCGCCGTTTCTGCTGTAAGAAATATCCGCAACCCGGTAGAACTGGCTTATGCCATCATGACCAAAAGCCAGCATGTGATGCTGAACGGACAAGGCGCTTATGATTTTGCAAAATTGAAAGGGATAAAAACGGAGCCGGATGAATATTTCTTTTCCCAATTCCGTTATGATCAATGGAAACAAATGCAGGGAAATGATGAAGCTGCATTGGATCATAATGTGGTTGTAAAAGATAAGAAGTTTGGGACAGTAGGAGCTGCCGCTTGTGATATGCACGGAAATATTGCTGCTGCTACCAGTACAGGTGGCATGACCAATAAAAAATTCGGAAGGGTAGGCGACAGCCCGATCATTGGCGCCGGCACTTATGCCAATAATAAAACCTGTGCTATTAGTTGCACCGGGCATGGAGAACCATTTATCCGTGCTGTTACGGCTTATGATGTGAGTTGTTTGATGGAATACAAAGGAATGAGTTTGGAAGAAGCGATGCATTTTGTGGTACATGATAAGTTGTTGAAGTTAGATGCAGAAGGAGGAATGATCGGCGTGGATGCAAAAGGAAATGCGGCAATGGTTTTTAATAGTGAAGGGATGTATCGGGGGATGAGGGCTAGTGATGGGAGGAATGAAGTGGCGATTTATAAGAAAAAATAGCAACTTAATATGCAAGTATTGCTATTAGTGCATCTTACCACTAAAGCCGATACATTTTAACCGATAAATGTTATGTTCCTGATTACAAGGAAAATCATCCTTTTTGTACTATTATTGACTTATAGTATTGCCAAGTCTCAGGTAAGTGCCACAGCATGCAAGGTAACAGCTCAAATTGACGTTTTAATTGATTCCGTTTTCGGAAGAATAGATGGAGATGGATGGAGTCATGTGGAGATTATTTATTGTGGTCCTTGTTATTATTTAAGAGCAGTTGATTCAAGTTATGAGATATTGGGATTTACAACTAAAGCGGAACTTATTAATGGAAAAATAAATGAAGCTTCTGTCCCGAGCAAGTATTTTGCTATGCACCCCTTTGCACAAATGAATTTATTATTTGCAAAAAAGGATACAGATGTCAAATTTTATTGCATTGAAGCTAGGCACAATGGTGGGACTTATCATTTAAAACCTTTTTCTATAATTAGTAAGTAGCTGTACGTTATTAATGAAAAAATACGCCATCATAGTCGCCGGGGGCACCGGAACAAGAATGGGGACTAATCTCCCCAAACAATTCATGCTGCTGAAAGGCAAGCCGGTGCTGTATTACACGATCAGGGCATTTATGGAAGCGTATGATGATCTGCAGGTAATACTTGTGCTGCCGGTTGATTATATGGAAATAGGACAGCAAATCATCAATGCTTATTTTGATAAATACCGGATCAGTATTACGGCCGGTGGCAATACAAGGTTTCAATCCGTAAAAAATGGATTGGGATTAGTTGAAGAGGAATCCATCATTTTTGTGCATGATGGAGTTCGTTGCCTGTTGTCGAAAGAATTAATTTACCGTTGCTATCAAAAAGCATTAGAAACCGGAACGGCAATTCCTGTTATTGCTTCAAAAGACAGTATCCGGTTACTCAGCAAAGAAGGCAGTGAAGCTTTTGACAGGAATAAAGTTATGTTGATACAAACCCCGCAGACTTTTCAAAGCAAAATATTATTACCTGCTTTCAGGGTTGATTACAAAGATGAATTTACAGATGAAGCGACAGTAGTAGAAGCTTCCGGTATTAAAGTTTCATTAGTAGAAGGAGAAGAGAATAATATCAAGATCACAAGGCCGGGGGATTTGTTGGTTGCAGAGAAGATCCTTGAAGAAAGTCGTTAGTCATTAGTCGTTAGTCTTTAGCCAGATCATTAATTAAAGATCATCACTAGTGGTTACGACTAACGACTAACGACTAAAGACTAAAGACTCGGGACTCATTTCTTCATCCATTTCAGATAAATAGGAAGCCTGTTTAATTTCAAGCCTGAATACTTTTCCTCGACTGCGCCAAAACTGCTGTAGAATAAAGCCAGACTGGGTATGTCGGAGCCTTCAAAATCCAATAAGATCTTCTTCCCGGCATGATCTTTAATAAATGCATTGATCAGAGCATGTGAAGCGCCGATCGTTTTACCATCAGGATGATTACCCACAAGAATATAATAAGCCCTGTTATGGGAGAAAAAGAAAACAGCGGAAGCCAGCAATTCATCTTCCAGGCTGATGCCATAAGTAACAGCTTTTTTTTGGGGTGCAAGCAATTGATACAAGTTCCTGAAACGACCCACATTGTCAGCAGATTCTTTTGAATGGGTTTTCATTTGCTGCAATGCCAGCCCGATCACTTTTATTATATCAAATCCTTTTTGGATTGTACAGCCAGACTGTAATGCCTTTTTTATATTTCGCTGGATGTTCTCCCGGTAATTACTGTAAAGCTGATCGTAAGGCTTATTCAGGTCAAGAACATAATTGCTTCGCTGGTACAGGACAAAATTTTTAAGAGGGAATATATTATTTTGATTCAGACTAATATCCAAGTATTTGAATTTTACCGGGATAGCTTTAAAAAAATTTTCCAATAATTCAGCGCTGATCAAATTACCAAATACTCCCAGCTGCGCAGTAAGAAAGGGCTGGTATAAATAGTGAATTCCATATTTCTTATTCCATGTCAATGGCATCACGGCTTCATAATCATTTAGCACCAGGGCATCCCAGTCTTTCGCCATATTATCGAGATAAAAGGAATAAGCATAGATCAGGCCATTGCCGGCATTGTCAATACAACGATCCCATTTAGCTTTATCAATCTGCTTGTTGGGGAGCCATTGTATGTCCATAGAACCGTTCATCAGAAAACAATATTGCGGTCAATTTTCCGGAAGCTGAAATTGGAAATATCTATCGAGAAAGAAATTTTTTTGAAGAAACGTTCTTTCTTTGGTATGGTTGATTGCAGATAGTCCCTATAAACTGAACTATATAAAAGCGGCAGGTAAATATTGATCGTTTCCCTGAAAAAGGAGACTTGCAAACCGGCATCATAAAGAAACCGGTCATTCTCCGCTTTATTTTTCCAGGCTTCGGCGTAAGTGCCGATGTCCAGAAAAATTTTCAGCGGAATTTTAACAGGCAGCATGCTCAATGGATTTATCGAGGACGGAATCGTTGTGCTGAAATTAGCTGCTATCAGCCAATCATCCGTTTTGGCTACTTTATCTGCCAGCAGGTCGGTTCTTACCTTGAATCCGCCATCCCGTATCATGATCTGCTGACTTGAAAAATCTTCAAATTTATTGCGACCAACAAAATAATCACTGTACGTATAATCCTCATAGCCATTGGCACCGGTCATGTTCAGGTGATAACGGTCAGTAGCAAATTGTCTGGCAAATGTTTTGGAACCGCTGTAAAAAAACTTTCCGGCGAATAATCTTACATTCAGTCCGCCTTCTTTGGGATAAT
This sequence comes from uncultured Chitinophaga sp., assembly GCA_964525285.1. GTDB lineage: Bacteria > Bacteroidota > Bacteroidia > Chitinophagales > Chitinophagaceae > JJ008. The sequence goes on along the minus strand of CAZGGQ010000001.1, from coordinate 25,371 downwards.
TGAAAAAATAATTTCCGGTAAATGCCGTGCGGAAAAAATTCTTTCCCTGTTCAATCTTTAATTCGCCACGGTAAGGATAAAGAGCCCGGTTGTTCTCGATCACAAATTTCAACTGGTTAATGTACCTGGTCTTATTAATGATCCCATATCTGTTCCTGATAGTTGTATCGGGCCCCGGCAAAGTGATCAGGGTATCCCGGTAAAAAAGAAGTGCATCTTCTTCGATATAAAAAGAACGGAGTTGTATGTAGCGGTTAAAATTGCTGCGGGGATTCTTTTCTTTAAAAGTAAATTTAATGCCCGGCCCCACTTTTGCAAAACCAAGATAAGTTTTGTTTCCATCAGCATCAATAAACTGATCAGCAGTAAATGCAGCGCCGCTTATACCCAGTTCAATTTTTCGGAATAATGTGTTTGGATAAAAACCGTATGATACTAAACCAAGACCTTTCGGTTTGTTTGAACCGGTGGCATACATGGGCGCCAGGAAAAACTGAAATCTGGAAGGCGGTAATTTCATATTGGTAATAAATGCACCGATCAACAACTTGTCATAGCTGTTGGCACCAATGGCAGGACCAAAAACTACGAAGTTCCTGGAAGGATCTACAGCATAATTCTTCAATGATTTGAAATCAAAAATGAAAGAAGTTTTTGTTCCGCTTCGCTGCTGGTTAGGCAATGTTCCTCTTTTGCTGAGATAAGAAAAAACAGAATCAAGGTTTTTACCGCTGCTTTCTTCCATTGTTCTTTTAAAATCTTCCGGCTGCGGGTGTTTGAACTGCCAGCGGCTGAAATACTCCTGCATGGCTTTATTAAAAACCTCAGTTCCTAATTGTGATTCGAGATATCGCATCCATTCTGCAGTTTTGTAATAGGCAACAAGGCCATAATTCACTTCACTGAATTTTTCTGAAGGCAATTCAATGGGCTGATCGGTTTTTGTTACTGCTTTTGTCTCAAAGGCTAATCTTTCCAATTGAGGTTGTTTGCTGTATTTTGAAAGCCTGTATTTGGCATCATAATAACTGTTCATGCCCTCATCCATCCAGGGATGTTCTCTTTCATTACTGGCCAAAATACCATAGAACCAGTTATGGCCTATTTCATGAGCAATAACATAATCTAAGGACATAGCATTACTCTCCGGGGAAATAACCGTGATAGTCGGATACTCCATACCGCCTCCAAAACTTTCAGGTCCCTGTACAACCTGAACGATATTGTAAGGATATTCTCCAACGAGCGTTGAATAATGCCGGACAGCATCTTTCGCATATTTTACACTATTGTCCCATCCTTTGTTTTGCTGAGTTGTATAATAGGTAAATACATTGATCACTTTCCCCGATGCAAGACGACAGGTATCATGATTTACTATAAAACGTTTATCTGCAAACCAGGCAAAGTCATGGACCTTTGCTTGTTTGTATTGAAGTGTCTTACTTTCTTTTGCTGATTCAGGAAAAAGCCGGAGCGTTGATTTTACCTGGCCACCTGCTGTCTTTTCTTTTTCTTTTACTGGCTCCCATGTAAATGATGCTCTTGTCTTCAACCATTCTTTTTCATCTGTATTTTGCAGTTCACCGGTTGCAGCCACTACATAATTTTCAGGGACAGTTATACTCACATCAAAGCTTCCAAACTCGCTGTAAAATTCTCCCTGGTCAAGATAAGGCATGGGATGCCAGCCCTTCTTATCATATACAGCCGGCTTGGGATACCATTGCGTGGCCTGGTAGCTTTGCCCGGCATGCCCGCCTCTTGAAAAATTATAAGGTAGCTTGATATGAAAGGGAGTGCTGATAATAATTTTTTGACCGGGTGGGAGCGGATTTGGCAAAACCACTTTGACGATATCAATATGCTGCGGATGATCTTCCACAGTCGCTGTGATATTGTTTACTTTAAAATCAAGCCGGTTGATATAGCCTTTCTGTTCTTTATCTGAGAAATAGAATTTAGTGCTGCCATTTTCCAACGCATGGTCGGTGTAAGCTGTTTTGTCATTTTTATAAGCATTGGGCCAGAGATGAAACCAGATGAACTTCAGTGTATCAGGGGAATTGTTGATGTACTCAATTTTTTCAAATGCATCCAATGTATGTTCTTTATCATTCAAAGAAACATCAATAGTGTAATTGACCTGTTGTTGCCAGTATTGAGAGAAGGCTGCGAGCTGTGAGCCAAGAGCTACGAGCAGAAAAAAAGCGAATTTTCTCAAAGGTTGGAATTTTCTCAAAAGTAAAATCTTAAATCTGCAATCTAAAATCTAAAATTCTTCACTTCCCTTTTCCTGTAAAAATGATCCGCAGTGTATGGATCATTATCTTGAAATCAAGGGCCAGTGAAATGTTTTCGATATACAGCAGGTCAAATTTGCTGCGTTCAACCATCTCCTCCACGTTCTCTGCATATCCAAACTGCACCATGCCCCAGCTGGTTAAGCCGGGCTTTACTTTCAGAAGGTATTTGTAATAAGGGGTGCGGGAAATGATCTGGTCAATATAAAAGCGCCGTTCAGGTCTTGGTCCCACCAGGCTCATTTCACCCACCAGGATATTCCAGAGTTGTGGCAGTTCATCAATTCTCCATTTGCGCATGGCCTTTCCCCATTTGCTGATGCGTTGATCGTTTTTTGAAGAAAGGGCAGGTCCGTTTTTTTCCGCTTCGTGTATCATGGAACGGAATTTATACATCCGGAAAGGTTTGCCTTTGTAGCCGATCCTTACCTGCGAAAAAATAATGGGTCCTTTTGAAGAAAACCTTACCCGCAATGCAGCATATAGCATCAGCGGGGACAGCAATACAAGACCGGCTAAGGCCACTGCTACATCGATCAGCCGTTTTATGTTTTGCTGCCACTCTGGCATCAGGCCGGTCTGTAAATCGATCAGGGCTGCTCCCATTACGTTGCTGGTCTTTACAGAGCCGGAAAGAATATCCAATGTGTTGGGTTGAATTTTTATTTCTACATCTTTTTCACTTAAACGGTTAATAATTTGTTCCAGCAGTGGCTGCTCACTTTTCTCCATAGCAATCACTACCAGCTGAATATTATAATCATCAATGATCTTTTCCAACTCGACTGCTGAACCCAGTTTGGGTATCAGTTTCTGGATACCGTTCTTTCCATCCCGATGGCTATCAGGATCCGGGTTGACGAAGCCGGCATATCGGTATCCGCCATCATGCAGGCTTTTTTCCGTTTCTTTATAAATACCCGTGGCATTATCCTGGCTGCCTATCATTAAGGTATTGAAATATACTTTCCCGTTGAGGAGTTGCCGTTTCACTTTATTTAGCAGCAGCCATCTTCCGGAAAATATAAGCAGAAAATGAATACCGGTCAATGCAGCAAATGCAGCATAATAATAAGAGTTGTCTATATGAGGATCATTTAATACGAAGATGATCATCAGCAGAATACTTCCAAAAAGAGTACAAACAAAACTGAGAGTGAACTCAGCCAGTCTTGATTTTTTATAAAGAGCATGATAAGTTCCTGCAAGAGTATACAATATCAGCCAGCCGGTTGGTACAACCACAAGAATTAATAACCACGACCGGGTACTGATCGGATAAGCTCCGGGATCATTCAGCATTTTACCGCGAAGGAAATAAAACAGTAGCCATGCCAATGCGGCTGTGAAATAATCCAGCAGGGCATACCAGCCAATAGATATTTTCTTGATAGAGGGTGTCACCGGGTAATAATGTTGTTGCCAATTTTATCCAGGATCTGCTGTGCTACATCCATTGCCATCAGGCCGTCTATTTCAGAAACCACCGGTTTGCTGTTGTTCAGGATTGCATTTTTGAATGCGATGAGTTCTTCTTTAATGGCATTCACTTCAGGAATGACCGGGTTGGCCATAGCGATAGTTTTTTTGCCTGATGTTGTTTCAATATCGAAGGCAAACACATTGGAATCCTGTGGCTCTTTCAGCCTGATGACCTCGGTTTTTTTATTCAGAAAATCGATGCCAATGTAGGAGTCTTTCTGAAACAACCTGATCTTCCGCATCTTTTTCATAGAAATACGGCTGCTCGTCAGGTTGGCAACACAGCCATTATCAAACTCAATACGAACATTGGCAATATCCGGTGTTTCAGTGATCACACCCACACCACTGGCAGAGATACTTTTTACATCGCTTTTTACAATGCTTAAGATGATGTCAATGTCGTGGATCATCAGGTCAAGTATTACACTCACCTCCGTTCCCCTTGGATTGAATTGCGCCAGCCGGTGTACTTCAATAAACATCGGGTTCAGCTGCAAATCTTTTATGGCAAGAAAAGCCGGGTTGAATCGTTCTACATGCCCCACCTGGCACTTAATGCCTGATTCTTGGGTCAGCTTTACCAATTGCCTGGCTTCATCCATGGTATGGGCCAGGGGTTTTTCCACAAAAACATGTTTACCTTTTTTGATAGCTTTTTCGCACAATTCAAAATGGAAATTGGTGGGCGCCACAATATCTATTGCATCGCAGGCATCCATCAATGCATCAGCATCTACAAAACGTGGTAACTGATATTTTTCGGAAACATTTTTTGCGGTATCATCATTAGGGTCGTAAAATCCTACCAGTTCTGTCCCGGGTATTTCTTTCCAGTTATTCAGATGAAATTTTCCTAAATGTCCAACGCCAAAAACGCCAATCCTGAGCATAACAAGTAATTAATCCTCAAAGATACTTGGCAACAGGCAATGGGCAATAGGTAATGAGTAATAGACTGTAAATCGGGAATTATCTTAAAATAGGAGACCTGTTAATATAGGATGGATGATAAACAAACAAACAGGTGCCATTTTTAATGGTATTAATAATAGGTCTGCTGGCCTGTACAGGAACAGCCGGGCAACCCTGGCTGCGACCGATATAACCCTGTGCATTTACAAAATCATCGCAAACATAAGCAGCACCGTGGAGAACAATACCTCTTTCATACGCATTATCGTTGATGCCCCTTTCCACTCCATCCAGTTTTAATGAATAGCCGTTATGACCTTCATAAGTTTCCCTGGTAATATAAAACCCGGGACTACTCATGTAAGAAGAATTCTGGTTGGAAAAAGAAGTGGCCCATTCGCGGCCGGTGTTTCTTCCGTGGGCTACCAGTGTGTTGAATAATACTTTATAGTTTTTCAGGTCCAGTATGAACAATCTTTTTTTATTGCTGGGCTCACTGAAGTCTATGATAGATACGATCGAATCATTCAGCAATTTGCCTTCAGCGATCAGTATATCCAATCCTTTTTTAGCATAATCAAAAGCCTGCTGGCTAAGTCCTTTCAGGTTTAAATGGAGACTATCGTAAACTGATCGTATAGCAGGAACAGGCGGCGCCGAAGCAATATTCGTTTTTTTAGCTGAATCAGCCGGCGGATGATAAAATATTTTAGCTCCTGAAGCTGATTTTGCAAATGCAAAAGGCAGATGGAGGAGGGCAATAACGATAGATGAAATGAGTAGATAGAAACCTTTGAATTTTTTCTTCATTCTGCTTTTTTTAACTCAGCCTGCCGGTAGGCAGGCAGGCATTAACTAATCAGATACACATGAAACAGTAAACGCCGGGCAGTGAATTGTAATTCTTTCTGAGCCTTATTCTTCTGTTAAAAATTTTTAATAGATAGTATTAAAAATGCCCGTGATACTCTCACCGGGCAGATGATTTGGATTTGGCAGCGAAGATACCGATACGGGACCGGGATTTACTTCTGAAATGACATCAAACTGTCAAAACTTGAGCATGATCATTCTGCAAACGATTGTTGATTTGACGGGAACGTTCCCGATAGTGGCTATATCAGAATATTTAACAAACCTTGAATTGAAAGTTTCTTTATCCGGCAATTTGAAATGAGATCAAATCAACAATACTTCTTTCTTTGCGGACCGGATCCCGATACAAATCCTGGCAATCTCAGCCACAATTAGTAAGTGTATAAAAAAAAATCTCTGAAAACTCAGAGACTTTTGCGGACCGGACGGCGCACCACTCCATTTTACATCTTACCATCATTTTACACATCCTTACAGTAACAAAATAAGTTTCAATTCGCTGTAACATTTTTGCGATTTGCAGCATTTTATCTTCACATGACTTGATATCACGGAACTGTGGGTCAGATATAGCATTAATAGAGTAAAAAGCTATTAATAGATTAAAAAACTATCAAGTTATGATATACGCACTTAAACCGGTCTGCAAAAAGGAGTGGGTGGGAAAAAAAAGAGGCACTTCTACTATATTTATCCAGTACTGCCTCCACTCCAGTCAGCGAACATTATTGAATACCCGCATTGCAATTCCACCGCAATACTGGAACAGGAAATCCCTGAGGATTTACAATGATCTTCCGACACAGTTTGGCGATCCCAATCACTTAAATGAGGAATTAGCGAGAATGATGCGCCTGGCAGAAGATATTCTTCGTTACTGTTTGAAGAATACAAAGGATAACCCGCTGAATTTTCTGAAAGCAACATTTTCTCCTGACTTCGATATGTCGCTGCTTGAAAAGCGCCAGTCTTTAGTGGCGAACCTGGATGTCTATTACCAGTTTGATGAATACATCGAGGCAAAACGGAAAAAGATAGCGCCATCAACGGTGCTGATCTACCAGGAAGTAAAAAAGTATTTGCAGGCTTTTGAAAAACATCGTGGAAGAAAAATAACTTTCAAATCCTTTGATCTGGATTTCTATGATGCGTTTGTTGATTTTCTGACCTACGAGTATGAATCGTATCGTTACACCCGCGTAAAGAAGAAAGGTATCCGGATAAACACAATGGGTAAAGCAATCAAACATTTGCGGTTATTCCTGAAAGACCGCATCCGCCGCAAGATCATACCGGATATTGATCTGAGTGAATACAAGGTTATGGAGGAGATTGCCGATGCTACTTACCTGGATATGTATGAGATCGAGACCATCTATAAATTAGACTTATCCCTGAATCTTAAACTGGAAATAGCCCGCGATCTGTTAGTGATCGGTTGCCTGACCGGTTTGCGCTTTTCTGATTTCACTACTATTGAACCCGAAGATATCCGGAATGGCAAGCTGCATATCAAACAACAAAAATCGGAGCATTGGGTGGTGATACCGCTAAGACCCATTGCGCATGATATCCTGGTCAATAAATTCCAGGGACGTATCCCGCGACTATCCAATGCCTCTTTCAATGATTCGATAAAGAAGGTTTGCGAGATTGCGGAGATCAGCGAATCGATCAAGTTTTCCTACAAAAAAGGGAACAAGAAGATCGAGGAGATAAAACCCAAACATAAATGGGTCACTTCACATTCCTGTCGCCGGTCATTTTGCACCAATGAATTTTTAGCAGGAACGCCCGTTGAATTGATCATGAAGATTAGTGGTCACCGGAGCCTGAAGGACTTTTACCGGTATATAAAAGTGACACCCGATCAAGCGGCCTTTCAAATTGAAAAGATATGGAAGGAAAGAGAACTGAGCGCAGCAACATTGACAGCTGGTTAAATTAAGTGAATGTTCACAATAGCGAATATTACAGAATTCAAAATGAAGGCTTCGCCCGAAATTTTGCCCTTATTCTGTTACAAGAAATGCTATCTTGTAGTCAATTACTCAGGTTAAACCTGAGTCAATAGCTATGAAACATAAAAATATTTCATTCAAGTCCAGTACACTTCTTCAGCATTTTATTGACTTGAACAGGCCATGTTTTGATATAACCGAAGCGAAAAAAGTACTGGGCGGCAAGTCTGAAAACGCAGCCTGGGAGTTGCTCAGTGATATGACCAAACGCGGATTACTGATGAGAGTGAAGCAAGGGCTATATTATATCATCCCCTTTGAACAGGACCCGGCGACATTTATGCCCGACTGGCATTTGATGGCAGAATGCCTGGCTAAAGGCACCAACCATTATATTGGCTATTATTCGGCCCTGCAGCTGCATAATCTAACCACGCAGCCAGCCCTTAATGAATTAGTTGTTACAGATCGCCAGATCAGGCCGGCTACTCTTAAAGTAAAGGATACCAATTTTCGCTTCATCTGCCATAATCAGAAACATTTCTTTGGGGCGAAAAAAATATGGGTTGACTCTTATCAGAAAGTATTGTGTTCCGATCTCGAAAAGACATTTGTCGACTGCCTGTATAAACCTGAACATGCCGATGGAATTGTTGAAACAGGAAAAGCTTTGTATAAAGCAAAACAATCCATTAACTATGAAAGGCTATTGGAATATTGTAAGCAATTCGACTCGCAGGCAGTAATAAAACGTTTGGGATTTTTATTGGAACTTTTAAAAATCGAAAACCCGATCATTGATAAGTTGCAAATATTAAAGAGTAATAGCTATATACAATTGGATACAGAAATGCCAAATAAAGGTAAAAGACTCAGCCGCTGGAGTATCCAGCAAAATATAGATTCAGAAACTATTCAATCTTCCATACTTACATGATCAAACCTGCAGAGATAAAACAATATGCCCATCAATCACACGCTTACCAAATAGAAAAGATTTGGAAAGAAAGGGAGCTAGTTTTGGCGGAGTCGGCTTAACGGCTCTATTTCAAAGCGTAACATCATTCGATATTAATGTTTGCTATAGTGAACATTTCGGCCTATATTTGTTCATTATAACGAACATTATGGAAAACAGAACAATAATCATCACTCCTAAATTAGAGAAGATTCTGATTGAATTAGGAGGCAACATAAAGCTGGCCCGGTTACGAAGAAAATTAACCACCGAACAGGTTTGTGAACGGGCTAATATTAGCCGAACCACTTTATGGCAGATAGAGAAAGGAATGTACAATGTTACAATCGGCGCCTACGCACAAGCCTTATTTATCCTTGGCCTTGAAAAAGACCTGCTGCGGGTGGCGACGGATGATGAGCTCGGCCGGAGATTACAGGATGCCGATCTGGAAATAAAAAAAAGAGGCCCCAGAAAAAAATAAATTGCAATGGATATTTTAGTTTACGCCGACTGGATAGAATTAGAAGGCCCCGCCTTGATGGGAACGCTATCGGTTGCCCATACCAAGGGGCGGGAGATTTTCTCATTCGCTTATGACAAAGCATGGTTGGATAGAGGGATAGCTCAAAACTTAGACCCCGATCTGCAACTTTTCGCGGGCACTCAATACCTTTCAACCGGAAAAAAGAATTTTGGTATTTTTCTCGATTCATCACCTGATAGATGGGGGCGTGTTTTAATGGTAAGAAGAGAAGCCATTAGTGCAAGAATGGAATCCAGAAAGGCAAAGACACTTTTTGAAGAAGATTATCTGCTTGGTGTATTTGATGCACACAGGATGGGCGCTCTTAGATTTAAAAAAGAAACAAATGGCCCATTCTTACATAATAACGCAAGCCTCGCATCGCCTCCCTGGACATCAATACGGGAACTTGAATTTGCAAGTTTGCAATTGGAAAAAGATGTATTGACAGATGAGGAATCATTGAAGTGGCTCAATATGCTAATGGCTCCTGGTGCATCGCTTGGTGGGGCACGACCGAAAGCAAGTGTAGTTGATACAAAAGATAATTTGTGGATAGCAAAATTTCCCAGTGGGAATGACCAGGTTGATATAGGCGGTTGGGAAATGGTTGTTAACGTACTTGCTAAAGAAGCAGGTCTGAACATTGCCGACGGCCAGGTAAAGAAATTTAATAGTAAACATCATACTTTTCTTACTAAAAGATTTGACAGAGTCAAGGGTAATGGCCGTATTCACTTCGCCTCAGCCATGACATTGCTTGGCTATTCTGACGGAGCCGAAGGTGTTTCCTACCTCAACCTGGCTGAATTCATCATGCAACATGGCGCAAACGTTAAAGACGATCTGGAAGAATTATGGCGCCGGATAGTGTTTAATATTTCAGTAAAGAATACAGATGACCATCTTCGTAACCATGGCTTTTTGCTCACTCCTCAGGGATGGATACTTTCTCCGGCTTTTGATGTTAATCCTGTTTATCACGGAAGAGGTTTGACACTAAATATTTCTGAGACGGATAACTCTTTGGACTTTGATCTGGCAAGATCAGTGGCAAAATATTTCAGGGTATCAGGAAATAAAGCAACTACAATCATTTCTAAAGTACAGCAAGCTGCAAGCAACTGGCAAAAGTTTGCAAAGGCTTATAAGATTCCTGCCAGCGAACAGGATTTGATGGCTCAGGCTTTTGAAAAATCCGCCCCATAAAAATATCGCGATGACGTTACAATACTGTTCCGATCTGCATTTGGAGTTCAGGGAAAACAAACAATTTCTGAATCAGCATCCGCTGCAACCTAAGGGTGAAATTTTGATATTGGCCGGTGATATTGTCACCTTTACTGAGATCGACAAGCGAAAAGATTTCTTTGATTACATTTCTGACAATTTCAGATTGACTTATTGGCTGCCTGGTAATCATGAGTATTATTATTCCGATGCGTCCGAGCGGTCAGGAACCATCAATGAAAAAATCAGGGATAATATATTTCTGGTGAATAATATTTCTATTCAACACGATGATGTGAGACTTATTTTCTCTACGTTATGGTCAAAGATCAGCGCTGCCAATGAATGGCAGATCGGGCGCAGCATAAGCGACTTTCAGGTTATCAAATTCAACGGGCATTTCTTTTCTGTCTCCGACTTTAATCAATTACATTCAGAGAGCCTGGATTTTATAACGAAAGAGTTAAGCCAGAATATTACCGGTAAGACAATAGTTATTACTCATCACGTACCTACTTTTTTAAACTTCCCTTCACAGTTTAAGGGAAGTATTTTAAACGAGGCGTTTGTTGTTGAATTATTCCCACTAATTGAATTCTCAAATATTAATTACTGGATTTACGGACACCACCACAGCAATACACCGGATTTTAACATTGGAAACACTGTCTTACTTACCAACCAACTGGGATATGTTAGAAATGAGGAAAACCAGCTTTTTAGTTTAGATAAGACAGTAACCTTGTAAATATTGTTTTTAAAAATGAGTACCCTTAAAAACGAGATTTCCTTTGTCGACATCCTTCAACAATTCATCTTCTGCTTCGACCATCGGATCATACCAGTCAGCCTTTTTACGAGCCCATTCCAGTCTGTTATTTAGTTCCCCGGGGATTGCATTATCTGCAAGTGTTTTTTCCTCAATAGCGTTAATATAATTGCGAAGCATCTTTGCCTGATGCCAACGTGATGCCTCCTGCAATATTTTTTTAAAATCATCTAATTCTTTTTCTTTTCGTTGCCTGAATTCACGTTTTAATCGCTCCTCATTCTCTTGCTCTTCACGTATCTTTTTCCATTGTAATTGTTCAGCCAACAATTCTTTTCCCTGCATCTCCAATCGTGTCACAATCTCAGGAAATTGCTCTTCGAGCAATTTCATCCCATCTCTCCACTCCGCATAAGGATAACTATCCAATTTGAAATACAACTTGCCCGTTGGATGATATTCCTTGCTTCCCCAGTCGGTTTTCCCTGGCCCCGTTTTTAACCTTTCCCGCAAGGAAATTTTCATACGCTGATTATCGATCACAACGTAGGTAGTATTATCTTGTATTTGTAAAGAATGACCCCGGGCTTCAACAGCTTTAATTATGGAATCCATAAACCTTAGTGCCCGTCCTACATTTTCAGGTGCAACCTTAATATCCAATTGATCCCGATAAGTATTTACCAACCCCTTATCGATATACCGCTTCTTTTCCGTTAAGCTTGCCCTAGCAGCTAGTATCCTTTTGTCTGGCAAACTGGGTCTTTCAGGAACTGAGATGTTCGAATTGTCGCCCGGTATCTCTTGCAATTCTTGTACTGGATTTTCTTGTTGAGATTGTGAATCTGTTTCTTTTCGAAGTGTTAACGTTGCGCTTGGCTCCCCATCATATGTAGTAGGAAGAGGCGTAATGGAAACAGGCTCACCGGCCCGCAAATTTTCCCAATGTCCCGCTCTCGGCAGTGGAATACTCATCCCTATGCATATTTTTCTTAGCCCGGCATCAGAGATTTTATACTTTTTTGAAAGAGATGACATTGGTTCAGACCAAACCAAATCATAGAGGTCTTTTCGGGTAACTGTTATTTTGACCATTTTTTATTTCTTGCTAAGTTAGGGATAGCTTTTATCTGGTATGTGCCTGTAAATAACGGTTAAACCCTTTCAATATCAGCCTCTTATTTTTCTAGGACGACCTGAACATTTTCACTCCTCTTTACACTCTTACTTTGCTTCTGTAAACTTTTTTGTGCGTAAAGTAAAATGAGGCGACATGGAACAAGAAGTAAATGCAACCGCTCCTTTTTTGTTAATTCAGAAACCGCAGGAGCTGATCAGGTTATTTGAAAACCTGATTGACCAGAAGATCAGGGAAGTGATGACAACAAACACCCCTGTTAAAAGTTTCTACCCGGATGAGGATTCCCCGTTTCTATCTTCTAAAGACGTAGAGAAGATTTTTAAAGTAAGCCGGCAGACCATCAATGACTGGCGAAAGTCTGAATTATTGCAGTCCTTCAAAATTAAGTCACGGCGTTTCTTCTTCAAAGAACAGGTAGAACAATTACGAACGCAATTAGCCGAAAAAAAATCTGTTCCGGGTTAGGGCTCTCATGTAAATACACACTTAGAGCCTTGCTCATGTTTTACCATTCCAGGAATTCTTGCTATTTATTATTTTTTAAAAACATTGATATGACAAATCGCAATCTATCAATTGCAGAAGTGAAACAAATCGACATGGTTGACTACCTGGAAAGATTGGGGTATAAGCCTGCGAAAATCAGGAGTAATGATTACTGGTATTTGTCTCCATTAAGAGACGAAAAAACAGCTTCTTTTAAGGTGAATCGGTCAAAAAATGTATGGTACGATCATGCCATTGGCAAGGGCGGCACACTGGTAGATTTCGGCAAACTGTATTATCAATGCACTGTCAAAGAGTTGCTTTCGAAATTGGAGAATGAAAATGCAATCAGTGTTTCTTTTCACCCGCAAATAAAATCAATTGCTGGTGAAAGAAAAGAACTCTCAAACCAGCCCGGAAAGATCACGATAATCAGTAGTACTGAGATAGATAATCAAACCCTAAGAAACTATCTTCAGAGCAGGCAAATCCCGCTGGATATAGCCAAACAATTTTGCCGGGAAGTAAGGTTCGAATTATACGGCAAAAAACATCTCGCCATCGGTTTTCAAAATCCGGGTGGCGGCTATGAATTGCGTAACTTTTATTTCAAGGGAAGCAGCACGCCTAAAGAACCCCGGTTAATTAGTCAAAATGAAGAAAAAGAGCTGGCTGTTTTTGAAGGATTTTTTAGTTTTCTGTCCTTTCAAACCTTGCAGCAGACAAAGGAAAAATCATCCATTGAACTGTCAAAACTTCATATCGATTCGCTGGTATTAAACTCTCTTTCCTTTTTTGAGAAGAGCCGGGAATTGATGGAAAAATATAGTACTGTCCATCTTTTCTTAGATCGAGATAAGATGGGTATTTCAAAAACAGAACAGGCTCTTAAATGGTCCGGTAAATATCTAGATCAGAGTAAGTATTACAGTAAGTTCAAGGATTTGAATGAATGCCTGGTAAAATCTGTTACTCCCGAACTAAAACAAAAAAAGAGCAGAGGAATGAGACTTTGAAATTTCAGGAGCCAGCTATGTTTCTCCTTCGTCGAAACCGCTGGCTTTTTTCATCCCGCCTGCCGGACGGGATTCAAAAAGTATTGTTGAAGGTGTGAAAATAACTGGTGATGATGAATAAAGGAGGACGACCAAAAAAAGAAAATAAAAGAAACCAGCAGCTTGCTGTAATGTGTACAATAGCAGAACGAAAAATTATTGAAGACAAAGCAAAGCTTAGCAATATTTCTATATCACAGTTTTTGCGGGAGCTGGCGTTGCTCGGACAGGTTGACAGGAAAATAAAAGCGCTTCCAAAAGAAGTTTTGCTGTTCACTGCAACGTTAAATCACCTGGCGGCGAACATGAACCAGGTAGCTAAAAAAAGAAATCAAAATGACGAACTCAACGCTATTGAAAGGGCAGGTTTAATGGTGCTGTCTACTGATATCAAAAAGCTGACCGCTGACATAAGAAATTTCCTGAAATGATCGGCAAAATAATTATAGGAAAATCCTTCCGTGGATGTATCAGTTATTGCCTGGATAAAAAGGAGGCCGAGTTGCTGAATACAAACCTTTGTTACGGCAATAAAAAAGAATTGATCACCCAGTTCAATGAAGTACGCCGGCTCAATCAAAATCTATCCAAACCGGTACAGCATATTACTATCAGTTTGGCAAAGGGAGAACAACTTAATAATGCCCGGTTAGTCACAATTGCCGAAGACTGTGCCAAAGAACTTGGCTTTGAGAAGAACCAATATATCGTGATTGCTCATCATGATACAGGCCACCAGCATATTCATATTGTGGCAAACCGGGTAAGCTTCGATGGGAAGACGGTAAAGGACAACCATAATTACCGGAAGATGGCTGTTTATTGCAGGAAGATGGAGGAAAAACACGGTCTGCAGAAGGTGCTTAGTCCAAGACGGTATTTGCCAAAAGAACAGCGGCATTTACCCCGCACTGATCAGCGAAAAGAAAAGATTCGCCAGGATATTAAAGAATGTCTTGTTGTATCGAAAAACTATTCTGAGTTCGAACAGCGAATAAAGAAACTGGGGTACCAGGTCAACAAAGCAAGAGGTATTGCTTTTGTTGATCCGCAAAAAGTCAAGGTAAAAGGAAGTGAGGTTGGATACTCTTTGAGTAAAATTGAAAAGATCCTTTCACTGCAACCGGAACAGAAAAAAGTTGTATTGAAACAGGACCAGTTAAACGAAGTAAAGGCCAACCCGATTCAACAACGACCCACAATTATTGCAACTAAGAATTTAGAAAAAAACAAGCAGTTAAAAGAAGGAGTTGAAATACTTTATAAACCCACACATCAGCATGAGAATATCAGCCCTGCTTTGCTCAAAAAGAAAAGACAAAAAAAGAGAAGGTTAGGCTTGTAATTTAACCACTGAAAAAAGATAAAGACATGAACCTTGAGATGCTTGAATTAGTGCTGACAGAGTTATTGGAAGAACAAAAAAAGGAAACGATCACAAATGCGGAAATGGTTTCTATAGTCAAAAGGGTATTGGAGAAGTTGGAGGTGATGGAACAACTGATTCAGCCTAAAGATGGTCCTGCGATTTTAGAGCGGTTGCGGGCTATCCAGATTGCCTGCCAGGGCAGTTTAGAAAAAACTGCTTTGCCCTCTCCACAGATCACGAAGGTTCAAACTGTCATAAAACATCATTTCTACTTCAAAACTTCAGCCGTCATTGCAACCTCATTTTTCATTGTCATTATTATTTTGTCCATGCTTTATCTTGGAAAAAGGAAGGAATTAAATACTCATCGTGCAAACGATATAAAGTACCGGTACCTGAATTTAAACGTAAGTTCTAATTTGAAAAAAATCCTGCGCCTCACAGATAGTCTCTACCTGTTTGACCCCGATTCCATGCGGATAAAAGTGGTATGGATGGAAAGGCAACAGCAAGAACAATATGAGCTGTCAGAGAAGCCCGACAAACAGGAACAGCCTGAGAAACGGTCCCCTAATGGGACTGACAAAAAACGACTTTCAAAATAGATTTTGTAACTTTAAACCATGGGAAAGAGTACAGCCATACAGGAAAAGCCAGATTTACCCAAAAGGCTATTCTGGGACTTCAGGTATGACAAGATAGATTGGAAAGGGGATTATCTCACCGTTATGGAACGAGTGCTGGAAAGGGGCACAAAACAAGAGTGGAAGGAAATGATCAGGTTTTACAGTGAGGAAAAGGTTATTCACGCTTTGAAGAAAGAGATTAAATTTCTGGCTGATTATGCGATAGCCGATGTATGTACTTTTTTCCCGCTCCAAAAGGAAGAGCTTTTATGTTATATAAGGAAACAGTCGAGACCGGGACATTGGATCTGATAAAGAAATTATTGCGTGACAAAGAATTGTCAGCATTCAATTTGGTAGGAGGTACAGCTCTGTCGCTTAAATTAGGACACCGAAAATCAATAGATATTGATCTTTTTACGGACAAAGATTTTGATACTTCTCATATAGCCAGCCATTTATCCCTAGCGTATAAAGCAGAAGTAACAAGTACATTAAAGAATGGCATATTCTGCTTTATCAATGATGTTAAGGTAGATATTCTTGCACATCAATACCCAATACTCAATAAAATTGAAACATTAGATGAAATCAGAATGCTTTCTTTAGAAGACATCGGCGCTATGAAACTCAATGCTATTTTATACAATGGCAGCAGGTTAAAGGATTTTGTTGATATTTATAGTTTATTGGAACATATCCCCCTAAAAAAGTTAACAGACACATTTCAAGAAAAATATCCCGATGTCAATAAACAAATGGCTCATACAGCCTTGCTTTATCATAATGATGTTAGACGTCAGCAGCAAATTGATTTTATTGGAAGGGATATTCCCTGGGAAGAAATTGTAGACAGGTTACGAGAGGCAGTAGTCAATGAACATAATATCTTCAAAAGTCAACGCATACAGCCGAAACAACAAACGAAATTAAAAAAAGAACAGAAGCGCAGCCTGCGTAAAGGGCATAGGGGCCCCAGGTTGTAGTTAATCAAGGAGACAATTCATGCGTATAACTGTAAAACCCATATTGATCCGCTATGGCGGCGCAGCCAAATCAAGTTTTAATATGAATGCAATTGAGCTTGACCTGGCTGCTTCATCCATATTGCGCCGGGCTCGGGAAAAAGCTTTCTATAAAGGATTACCAATATATTATGTAGATAAAGGGAAGCTGGTGGCAGAGTATGCTGATGGTCACACCAAAGTGATACCTATTACCGGACCTGCCTAAGCATCTTTTTTGATAATTCAGATATGACCTTATTAACTGGAAGGAACTACTCATTTTCGAATATTAGGTCCTAAAACCCTGCTGTTTTCAATTAAACTATCGACGTCTTCCTTTCTAAAATATCTGCGGGATTCTATTTTTACAGAGGGCAGTTTACCCTGTTTCAGCCATTCATATAAGGTGGGCTTTGTGATTTTAAAGATTGCACATACCTCGGAAGTTTTCATTAAAGGAGTTCCCAAGCTGTTATACTTAGATCGAATTATTGTTTCCTTTTCATTTTGCTCTTCCAAAACTTCTGCAATGGTTGCTTTTAGTTTTTGCCAAAACTCTTTGGGTTCAATGGGAAATAACATTTGCATCTCAGTCATAAAACAACATTTACCTATATAACTAGGAAAGGCTATCAATAGTTACTCTATTTTAATGATCTTAACGGAATATTAGAATAAAATCGAACTGGACTTTACTATTAAATATGCATTTAGACTACAGCTTCCTACCACTTCGCAACAATAAACTAAGGTTAGATACAATATAGTGGATTAAAATATTTTTGATTACGGAGAAAGGAAAAGTCAAGTCAAGTTTAATTGGGGAAAGTGGAGTTGCACCTCTCAAAAACGGTAAGTGTTGTGAAAAGGAAAAAAATTATCTTTTATAGCTATTCTCAATTCTAATCCCAGACCATTCAGTAAATTCATTGCTGAACAGAAAATGAAATCCGAGCAACAACATCTTGAGGAACTTAAAGCCAGACTGGAAAAAGAGCTTGGAAGAGCTATCACTGATGAGGAGGCAGCCCATGCCTATCGGTTGGTGAAGCTATTGGCACAGATTGCAGTTGATAACGCTTATCGGGAAGCTGACCGTAACAAAAAGCTTGAAGAAAATCCCAAAGGCTTTCATCTTGATGGAAATTTTACCTGTTTTGTTTGCGGGCAACCGGCCGCGAATGAAAACTCCTGGTATGACAAAAACGGAATCAAATGCATGCCCTGCCAGAAAGCACTGAACAAGAAACTAATTCCAAAATCTGTCATTGATAAAGACAGCTGGTATTCTAAGTATGACCTGGAACGGTATTTTAATATCGGCCGAACTGATCTCACTAAATATGTAAAGAGCGGGCTGCTGAAAAAGCGTATTGTGCCATTGGATGGGAAAAAAACACATCTTGAGCTTTTCCTTGTCAAGGATAATAAGGATGTTCTTCCTCCAAAAAAACTTCTACCAACCAAACTTATCAAGGTAATGAAAGATGGGGAAGAGTACATTACCCGCGCCGAATGGTATGAATGTATCGACGAAAAAGGAGCTAAAAAACTACGGAAGTATAAAATCTCTGAGATACTAAAGGAAACATTTGCACAACCTATAAAATCTAGCAATTTCTATTTTAAAAGCATCAGTCCGATATTTTCAATTCGTGAGTAAAAAGACTGCAATTAATATTTTTTCTCTTTCCATAAACAACTAAAGAGAAAAGAAAACAATATTCAAATCGATCTATGATATTGGCGAGTTCTAAGAGTTGTATTCTGTCGAAAATTTATGACCTAATGTTTTTTTTCTCTAGTTCCAATATTTTTTTTTCAGCATTGTTCGCTACATAACGAAAACCTGCCTTCCTAAAAATCTCAGATAAATTGGTGATTGTTACAATCAACTGTTTAAGCTCACCGTCATTTTGAAATTCATATAACCTTTTATTCCGGCAATCTTTCAATTGTTCAATCCATGAATCTTTACTCTTACCAGTAATGGCGCTTAAGAGATCAGCAATGGAATCAAATTTATTAGGCCTGGTAAAATCAATTTTCTCGAGCTTACAAGTTTCTGCAAGCAGATCAAAGAGAATTAGGATTTGCTTTTTGGAGAAGACTCCTTTTTCTTTGCCTTTTATTCCATTTTTAGCAGGATTAACCGTGGTGTATTCATTAAAATAATGGGTGCTGTTATGATAATTATTGAATTCATTCCGGGTTTGCAGAATAACCGCGGATTGATTTACTTGAAAAAGGGCATCTCCCGATTTCTTACCAAAATCCGGCGACAAGATTTGCCCTACAGCTTGCGATAATGCTGCTTCAAAATTATTATCTGCTTCCGTTAAGAATGCCTGCAGAAGGTGCGCATTTTCATTAACCAATAGCTTATTAATTCCTTCCGTTTGCAAAGGATAATAAGGCTTGCCAAACGAACCCAAATAATACAAAATGCCGGTAATCCGGGAAAGCAAGTATTTAAAACTATGGGAAGCCCGGTAATTTACAATATAGGCCAATGGTTGAGGCAAACCGTCACAGGCCTTGCTTTCCTTTTTAAACAATTGGTAAAGCCTGTAATGACCTAACAGGCGCTGATAAATATCCTGGTTGTACCAACCACTCCATTCGAGAAACCGGCAATCCAAATGGCCGGTTAAACTATTCAATTTGTCTTTACGGGTATAATCCCTGTCCGATGATTTCACCGGATGCAACACACTCATATCCATACTCACGATTTTCTACTTAAATTTACATCAAGTTACGTGAAGATCTGTCAGGGAAAAGTGTTAAAATGATATCAGATAGAGTAAAAAATAGAATAAAAACAAGAAACCCGCAACTAGTGCGGGTTTGAGGTTGATTTCTGCGGACCGGACGGGACTCGAACCCGCGACCTCCGCCGTGACAGGGCGGCATTCTAACCAACTGAACTACCGATCCAACTCCTCAAAATGATTCTTAATCCGAATTATTTTTCAGGACGGCAAAGATAGCCCTGCATTCCTTTTTAGCCAAAAGTTTTTCCGGTATTTATTCACTGAATATCAACCCTTCCCGGTTAAAACTGCCATTATTATTTAATCCTTAATTTAGCCGCACATTTATTGCCTATGCCATCCGATGCCAACAGACAGTTTCTCGATTTTGAAAAACCCATCAAAGACCTGATTGATGAGATAGCCAGCATGAAGCATCGCCAAGAGAAAACCAAGCTGGACCTCAGTGATACTATTCAAAAACTGGAACAAGGCATACTGGATAAAAGAAAAGAGATCACCCAACAGCTCAGCGATTGGCAGCGGGTACAGCTCAGCCGCCACCCCGACCGGCCTTATACCATGAAATATATCGATAAGATGACGGATAATTTTGTGGAATTGTTCGGTGACAGGAATGTGAAAGATGATAAAGCCATGATCGGTGGTTTTGCCAGTATAAATGGAGAAACTGTAATGATCATCGGACAACAAAAAGGCATCAATACCAAGACGAGGCAGATGCGGAATTTTGGAATGGCAAATCCTGAAGGTTACCGCAAAGCACTGCGGCTGATGAAACTGGCCGAGAAATTCAACAAGCCTGTTATTACCTTAATTGATACCCCCGGGGCTTATCCCGGATTGGAAGCGGAGGAAAGAGGCCAGGGAGAAGCCATCGCCAGGAACATATATGAAATGATCCGGCTGAAAGTTCCTATAATCGTAGTGATCATTGGCGAAGGGGCCAGCGGTGGCGCATTGGGCATTGGTGTTGGCGACCGGGTGTTTATGATGGAAAATACATGGTACTCCGTTATCTCCCCGGAAAGTTGTTCCTCTATTTTGTGGCGCAGCTGGGATAAGAAAGAAATAGCAGCAGAACAATTGAAACTTACGGCCGTTAAAATGCTGGGCTTTGGTTTGATCGATGGAATTATTCCTGAACCTGTTGGTGGGGCACACTGGGATTATGATGGGGCTGCAAAGATCCTCAAAGACTACCTGGTACCTGTGCTGCAGGAATTAAAACAACCATCAGCAGAACAACGGGTGAATACCAGGATAGAGAAATTCGGGAAGATGGGATTTTGGGAAGAAGTTTAGGGAGAGTCGTTAGTCTTTAGTCATGAGTCGTTAGCCAATTTTTTCATTTTTCATTTATTATTTTTTATTTAATAAATCTTCAATATTCAATTCAACATGTCACTAAGAGATAAATTCACCGGCACCGGTATCGCCATCATCACTCCTTTTCTTTCAGATGGAAAAATTGACTGGGAAAGTTTCAGCAATCTGATACAGTTCTGGATAAAAGGACAAGTAGAGTATTTGGTTGTTCTCGGAACCACCGGCGAAAGCGTCACTGTTCATGGCGAAGAAAAACAACAGGTATTTTCATTTGTTGCAAAAGAAGTTGCGGGTCGCCGGCCATTAGTGGCAGGGATTGGTGGTAATGATACATATGAAGTGATGGAAGGCTTTAAAAAATTTGACCTCAACGGTTATGATGCCATTCTTTCGGTTTCCCCTTACTATAACAAACCCAACCAGGAAGGGATTTTTCAGCATTACAAAGCATTGAATGCTGCCACGCCTTTACCAATAATAATGTACAATGTGCCAGGCCGCACGGGGCAGAGTGTAACTGCTGACACACAACTGCGTATCGCACATGAATTGAAAAACATTTTTGCCACCAAAGAAGCGAGCGGCAATTTCGACCTGATCAACCAGATCATTAAAAACAAACCGGATGATTTTATGGTCATCAGTGGCGATGACCCGATCACATTACAAATGATAGCCGCCGGAGCCGAAGGATTGATCTCAGTTGTAGCCAACGCCTACCCGCTAGAATATTCCAATATGGTACGACTCTGTCTGCAGGGAAATTTTGATATGGCCAAGCCGCTTCATTATAAATACATCGATATCATTGCCTCCATGTTTGCCGAAGGCAGCCCAAGCGGTGTAAAAGCTTACTTAAGTGAAATGGGTCTTTGTCAGAATACTTTTCGATTGCCGGTTTGGAAAGTGAGTGATAAACAGCATGCTAAAATAAGGGAACTGATGAAAACGGCAGAATAAGGGTTTATATCAGCCGGTTATTGATTTTAATACGGAGCAGAACATTTTCATTTCTTCCAATGTCCCCATACTCACCCGGCACCATTTGCCTCCGAAATGATCCCGGTATTGTACAATTATATCTTTGGCCAGCATCTTTTGTGAAAAGTCAGCACCTATCTTATCAATATTGAATAAAATAAAACTTGCGTGGGAAGGAATATAGTCGAGCGACAGTTGTTTGAAACAATCATAACAGATTTCCCTCGCCTGCCTGGTCTTTTCCCTGCAGTCTTTTACAAATGCCTGGTCTTTTAATGCTGCTGAAGCAGCAGCTGCAGTAACCACACTTACGCTGACATCATTCCATGCCTGAAAGCTGCCCAGTTTTTTAATGGTATCCGGATGTCCAATGGCATAACCAACTCTTGCACCCGCCAAACCGTAAATTTTGGAAAAAGTTTTTGCCACAATAACATTGGGATTTACAGCCGCGATATCTTTTAGTGAAGGAAGATCAGCAAATTCAGTATAAGCTTCATCCACCAGCACCATGCATTTATTACTGCATTCCCTTACAAAAGCGCGGAGCAAATGATCTTCTACATAAGTGCCTGCCGGATTATTGGGATTGCAAACATAAATCATCCTTGTATCAGCATCAATCGCTGACATCATTTCTCCCAGGTCATGTGTTTTATCATTGGCTAAAGGAATACGTTTGAACGAAAGCCCGAATGCTACCGCCTGGTTGTTCCAGACACGGTATGAGGGTTCTGCTGTGATCACATGCCCTTTGGTTGATGATACCAGCAGTGAGGTAAGTCCCAAAATTTCGGAGGAGCCGGCGCCCATCAGGATATTATCTTTTCCCAGCCTCCAGAAATCGGCAATTTCTTTTTTCAAAACCGGTAGCTGCTCATCAGGATAGCGATTGGAATTTCCCAATGCTTCAGCCATTGCCTTTCTTGCAGTTTCAGAAGGGCCGTAGGCATTTTCATTGCTATTAAGTAAAATAATTCCGGCAGCACGCCATTTTTCCCTTTCCGTTGCAAACAGGGAAGGGACAATACTCATAGCTGCCACAGCAGCGGCAGTTTTCCTGATCCATTGACGGCGGGAAGTATTATCGGACATAAAAATGAATTTCAGAAAAGTTACAATAATTATTAATGACGTCTTTTAAACTTCTTAAACAAGGAACTATCTTTTCCCCAACTCAATCACTTCACAGTCTTTCATTTCTTTTCCATCAATTACAAACCGGATGATCGTTCTTACTTTCTGCCAGCCCTGTCTGCCCGCAGCGCCGGGATTCATGTGCAGGCAATTGATCTTATCATCGTACATCACTTTTAAAATATGAGAATGTCCGCAGATGAACAATTGTGGTTTGTGAATGGCCAGTTCTTTTCGGGTTGCCGGATTGTATTGGGGAGGGGAGCCACCAATATGCCTGATCATCACTTTCACCTCTTCACACATAAAGACCAATTGCTCCGGAAATTCTGAACGAATTTCCTGCTCATCAATATTCCCGAATACAGCTCTTAACCTCATTTTCCCTTCCTGTCCGTTAGGCATGTCTTTTTAATCTCTTAGCCACCCCTTCTCCAAAATCCCCGGCATGCCATATTTCATCGCAATTTTCAAAATACTTAAAGACAGCTTCATCCAGAAAGCCGTGAGTGTCTGATATTAATCCTATCCGTTTCAAAAGGAGTATGTAAATTTGGACAGCAATCTAAAATCTTAAATCTGAAATCAAAAATCAGATTATGCCTTTTCACCGCAACTTCACCTATTATATCGACAAAAGAAAATGGAAATATATATTTCTGCTCGCTACATTGGAACTATCAGGAAAAGAATGCCGATAGCCATTTGCCGTTAGCTATTATCTAATGGCTAACAGCCAAACATCCATTTATCAACTTTCAATTTCATATCATGCCTCACTATTATAAACTCGGAACCATTCCTCATAAACGTCATACGCAGTATCGCAAACCGGATGGAACATTGTACAGCGAACAATTATTTTCTACGGAAGGATTCAGTGATGATTATGCCCTGCTTTATCATTGCCATCCACCTACTCAAATCATCAAAACTGAGCCGCAGGTAGATGTGTCGCCGCAAGTTGCGGAAGAAAAAATGCTGAAGCACCGTAGCCTTGAAGGATTTAAGGTAAAACCGGTAAAGGATTTCTTAGAAAGCCGGGTGCCGGTACTGGTGAACAGTGATTGTCATATTGTACTGGCAGCGCCACAGCAGAGCATGAAAGATTATTATTACAAAAACACTGATGCCGATGAAATGATCTTTGTGCATGAGGGCAGCGGTACCGTGCATACACAGTACGGGGAACTGCCGTTTAGTTATGGCGATTATATTGTGTTGCCGCGGGGAACGATCTACCAGATCGGATTCAATGATGACAAGAACCGTTTGTTCATCGTTGAATCATTCACGCCGTTGCGTTTTCCCAAACGTTATATGAGTAAGTTCGGCCAGTTGATGGAACATTCACCTTATTGTGAAAGGGATATCCGTCCGCCGCAGGACCTGAAAACCATTGATGAGAAAGGCGATTACCTGATCAAGGCAAAGAAAAAAGGAATGTTGTATGGTTTGCATTACGGCACTCATCCCTTTGATGTGATCGGCTGGGATGGCTGCTGCTATCCGTATGTTTTTTCCATTCATGATTTTGAGCCAATCACCGGCCGTGTGCACATGCCACCTCCTATTCACCAGACTTTCGAGACCAGTACATTTGTTGTTTGCTCATTTGTGCCCCGCATGTACGACTATCATCCGAATGCTATTCCTGCGCCATATAATCACAGCAATATAGATAGTGATGAAGTGCTCTATTATGTGGAAGGTGAGTTCATGAGCCGCAAGCATGTTACGAAAGGAATGATAACACTGCATCCCGCCGGCATACCGCATGGCCCGCATCCGGGAGCCGTGGAAAAAAGTATCGGCGCTAAAGAAACAAAAGAACTGGCGGTGATGGTGGATACATTTCGACCACTGATGCTGACTAAACAAGCGCTTGATATTGAGAACAGGGATTATGTGATGTCATGGGCTGAGTGAGGGCTGTCATCCTGCCTGCCCCGCTTGTCCCGATGGATATCGGGGACGAAAGTCGCGGGAGCTTGTCGAAAGATAGGCGGAGCAGTTACCTGAACTTATATCGTTAATCCTTTTTCAATGGCATGAACGGATAATGCCGTTCTGCTTTTTACATCGAAATGTTCGAATAAAGTTTTCCGTAGGTATTCAACACGCCGCACGGGTGCATCCATCGCATCTGCAATTTCCTTGTATGTTTTTTCAGTAACGATATGTTTTAAAAAGCTGATTTCTTCATCGCATAAATCACTGTTGACAGCAAATTCTTTGTTTTGTAATAACTGCTTTACATGTTTTGAAGCAGCACGGTCGGGAAAAGAATACCCGGTTTGCATTAACTCATAAATAGCACTCTTGAATCTGACGGCCTCCTCGCTTTTGTGAAGGAAACCCTGTGCGCCTGCTTTTAGAAGCCTTATAATAGTTTCCTCACCCTGATACATGGAAACAACCATAAATCTTATACCGGGGTAGA